>CAYPZK010000005.1:0-97977 GCA_964415385.1 uncultured Bacteroidaceae bacterium | reverse complement strand
TTCGCTAATCACCAAATTTTTAAGCATTTATAATTCATCGAACTCACGTTAATATTACTAACTAAAAACTCATCAGCACATGAAGAAACTGTACACGATTGCAGCGTTCGCACTGGCCTTGAGCCTCTGCACAACCGCGCAGGCTGTTGACCGCCCGAAGACTCCGGCAGGAGCACCCACAAACGGAGGGCAGTACATTCTCGTCAACGCCTACACTCCCACCGGCTACATGAGCCGCACGTCCTGGGACGGAGCCTTGTACTTCTTAGGAGAGTCCGACTCCAACTATGCCAATTATGCCTTCACGGCGCAGAAGAACGACGACGACACGTGGTCGTTCTACATCGTGGCCGGCACAGCAGCCGACGGAACCGACAGCCTCAACTACATGGCCGTGCCCGACGGCACGGGCAACGTGAACATCAAGAATCCGACCCTGACCAAGTGGACCCTCAACAGCGGCGATTTCGACAACTACTACCGCCTGACAGCCGGCGAGGGCAACACGGTGGCCACCCAAGGGCTCAACATGCATCTGAATGCGGGCGGCCAATACTTTGTCATCAGTGAGGAAGTGAACGGTGGCAGCTGGTATCCAGACTACGCAGGCGGTGCCATCGCGGCCGACAACGACTACGGCTACGAAGTGGACGAGAACGGACGCGCCATCATGGCCGACAAGACATCCGAGAACTGGGCGTTCATCCAGACCGCCGACGTGCCGGAATACATGGCACTCTACTCAGCCTACAACGCCATCAAGAACCTCGAAGACAACTACCTCGAAGTCGAAGGCTACGAAGCCGGCTTCCAGGCCACCGACGCAGCCGCGCTCGCCCTCTACAGCTCCGCCGACTTCAACTGGGAAGAAGATCCGGCAACCATCCAGGCCATGATTACCCAGAAAATCAATCTCTACCAGGCCATCGAGGATGCCAAGGCACTCGAGAACCCTGACGCCACGCTGACGGCCGCCATCACGAGCGCAGAGACCTCGTTCCAGACCGTGACGGGCGTGAGCGAGATCGAGGGTGTCATCACAGCCCTCAACAACGCCGTGAACGCCTTCAAGGAGGGCAGTGGCGACGTGACCGGCCTCGGCACCAATATGAGCTTCGAGGATCTCTCCGCCCAGGACGGCAGCGAGACCTCCGGCGTGGCCGCTCCTCCGGTGGGATGGAACGTGTACATCAACGGCGTGCAGGTGACCACCGCCGACGAGGTGAGGAGCAACGGCATCACAGCCTGGCACGGCGTGAACAGCGACTGTGACGGCGACGGCAAGGACGGCAACGTCGGCTTCGGCATCTGGACCAGCGGCATTCCGACCTACGAAATCTCGCAGGAAATCTCCGGCCTCGACAACGGCACCTACGTGGTGAGCGCAGGACTCATGGTCGGAGCCAACGGCAGCGGCAGCCGCCGCACCACCCAGCGCATCTTCGGCAACCTGAACAGCGAATACTTCGCTTCGGCCGAGGAATACGACGCCTCCCTGCTTGACCAGAACGAGGTCTATGATTTCGCCAACCTCGTGGAGCCGACCACCGACCGCCAGCTGCAGCCTATCTCCGTGCGTGCCTACGTCTATGACGGAACGCTGACGTTCGGAGTCCGCACCGACGGCAACTATCAGGCCGCCCTCCGCAGCGCAACCAACGCGGCCGGCGGCGACGGATGGTTCAAGGTGGACAACTTCACCATCCAGAAGGAAGGCTACGTAGGTGCCGATGCCGCAGCCGTGGCCAACCACTTCATCAACGCCTACGCCGACTTGCAGGGCCAGACCATGCAGAGCTCGCTGGCAGAAGAAATCCAGGACATCCTCTCGCAATACAACACCGTGAGTGCCGACGCCGACTCCGCCACCATCAACACCATCATCCGCACGCTCTCCGGCCGTCTGGCCGACGTGCAGGCATCCGTGGAGGCATACGCCGCTCTCGTAGCAGCTGTGGAAGAAGGCTACAACAACGCCGAGGAATACAGATATTACAGCGGCTACGACGCATACATTGCGCTGGTGGAGGAAGCCGGTGACGCATACGACGACGCCGAGATTGGAGTAGATGAAATCAACGCCCTGATCCAGGGTCTGAAAGACGGACTCATCGAACTGCAAAAGAGCGGCATCGCCGTGGGTGAATACATGAGCATCATCCAGAACAGCAGCTTCGAAGACCTCTCCGCACAAGGCAACTCCAACTCCGACGGCGTGGCCAACCCGCCTGCAGGCTGGACGCTTGCCTTCAACGGCACCGTGTGCGCCAGCTCGGCCGACTACAGCGCCGCAGGAGCCAGCATGGGCTGGTGCGCCATCAACAGCGGCGACAACATCACCGAGACCGACCAGAACGGCAAGGAATGGACCACTCAATACACCGACGGCACCCACCTCTGGGGCATCTGGGCCGGCAACATGCCTGAAGTGGAACTCTCGCAGAGCTTCACGGGCATCCCGGCCGGCACCTACGTGCTCTCCTGCGACATGGTCGTGCAGTACAACTGGGGCGGTCCGAGCGTCACCACGCAGCGCATCTTCGCCAACGATTACATCCAGATGTACGGTGCCGAAGAGACGTATGCCGCACGGGCCAACGACACCGACGACATGGCAGCAGCACGCGCCCTCGATGAGGCAAACCCTGACGCCGACCTCAAGCACATGAACTATGCCGGATGGCTCAACGACGCATCCTACGGCTACACCTCCTGCCCTCACGCCATGAGCCTGACCTTCGGTGTGAACGAAGGCGGCGACCTCAAGATCGGTTTCCGCACCAACAACGTTGACCCTGACGGCACGCCACACCCTTACGACAGCGCAGGATGGTTCAAGCTCGACAACTTCAAGCTCTTCTATCAGTCGGCCGACATCCCGACCGGCATCCGCAACACGAGCGATGCCACCGCCAACGCCAACCAGCTGCTCCGCCAGGAATACTTCACCGTGGGCGGTGCCAAGGTGTCCGCTCCGCAGAAGGGCATCACCATCGTGAAGAACATCATGAGCGACGGAAGCGTGAAGACCACGAAGGTACTCAAGTAAGCGCCATGCCCGCAACGACAATCGGAGAGGCACGCAGCACCCAAGCTTGCGTGCCTCTCTTTTCTTTTGTCAACGGTCACCGGACCACCGCCAAAATCCTGTCCGCCGCAGAAAACTTGCGGACTTGCCGCATAAAAAAGTGAAAAAGGGGCGACAAAAGATGCGGAATCGCCAGAATCTCTGACGACCGAAGGCCATCGTTCCGCAGGACAAAGGCCATCGTTCGGCGAAACTAAGGCCATCGTTTTCCAAAAAATCAGTCTGACATTGATTTTTTCAAGCGGGATTTTGGAAATTTTCTCCGCAGAAGTTGACAAGTTTCTCCGTGCCGACATCCGCCATGTGGGCTGCTTTCCGCCAGCCGCTGCACCGGTGCGAAAGACAGAAGATTTATGACACATTCATGCCGTTTGTGAGAAATTATTCGTAACTTTGCAGTCAGAACGACACCAACTTATCAAAACAACAACACACTATGTCAGAGTTAATGGACTGGTCGAGCCTTGGTTTTGGTTATCACAAGACCGACTACAATGTTCGCTGTTACTATCGTGACGGCAAATGGGGTGAGATTGAAGTTTGCAGCGAAGAAACGATTCCGCTCCACATGGCCGCCACATGTCTCCATTATGGGCAGGAAGCCTTCGAAGGACTGAAGGCATACCGCTGTCCTGACGGCAAAGTACGCGTGTTCCGCGTGGACGAGAACGCGAAGCGCCTGCAGAGCACCTGCAACGGCATCCTCATGCCGGAAATCAGCGTGGAGATGTTCACGGAAATGGTGAAGAAGGTCGTTCGCCTCAACGAGCGCTTCATCCCGCCCTACGAGAGCGGAGCCACGCTCTACGTGCGCCCGCTCCTCATCGGCACGAGCGCGCAGGTGGGTGTCCATCCGGCATCGGAATATCTGTTCCTCATCTTCGTCACGCCCGTGGGGCCTTACTTCAAGGGCGGTTTCAGCACCAATCCATACGTCATCATCCGCGAGTACGACCGCTCGGCTCCGCTCGGCACGGGCATCTACAAGGTAGGCGGCAACTATGCGGCCAGCCTGAAGGCCAACGACATTGCCCACAAGAAGGGCTATGCCTGCGAGTTCTATCTGGACGCCAAGGAAAAGAAATACATGGACGAATGCGGTGCGGCCAATTTCTTCGGCATCAAGAACAACACCTACGTCACGCCGAAGTCCACCTCCATCCTGCCGTCCATCACCAACAAGAGCCTGATGCAGCTGGCCGAAGACTACGGCATGAAGGTGGAACGCCGACAAATCCCGGAAGAGGAGCTCGGGACCTTCGAAGAGGCCGGAGCCTGCGGCACGGCAGCCGTCATCTCTCCTATCAGCTACATCGACGACCTCGACACGGGCAAGCGCTACAGCTTCAGCGATGAGCCCGGACCTGTGAGCACACGGCTCTACAACCACCTGCGCAACATCCAGTACGGCATCGAAGAGGACAAGCACGGCTGGACGACCGTCGTGATTGAATAACTTCGTACTTACGCAAACTCTCAACATCCCTTGGGCAAAGGAAAACTGGCAAAGTTCGCCGACATGGAACAGAACCCCCTCGTGGTGCAATGTCCCTATTGGCAACTGAAAGCAGCAGAGGGGTTCGCACTGCGGGGACACTGGAACACAGATTTCTTCCGCAATGCGAACCCCATTGTGCTCGAACTCGGATGCGGCCGCGGCGAATACACCGTCGGGCTGGCACGCCGGTTCCCCCACGTGAACTTCATCGGCGTTGACATCAAGGGCGCACGGATGTGGCATGGAGCCGAGGAAGCCCGCAGAGACGGCCTCCCCAACGCAGGCTTCCTGCGCACCAACATCGAGTTCATCCAGGAGTATTTCGCGCCCGCCGAGGTGAGCGAGATCTGGCTCACCTTCCCCGACCCGCAGATGAAGAAAGCCACCAAGCGGCTCACCTCCACCTACTTCATGACGCGCTACCGCCACTTCCTCGCCGACGGCGGACGCATCCATCTGAAGACGGACTCGCCTTTCCTGTTCACCTACACACGGCTGATGGTGGAACGCAATCACCTGCCGCAGGAGGCGGCCACCGGCAACCTCTATGCCCAGCCGCCGGCCGATGCCGCCGCCCACGGGCTCACCGACATCCGGACCTACTACGAACGCATGTGGCTGGAGCGCGGCTTCAGCATCAAATACATCTGTTTCCGCCTGCCGCAGGAGGGATTGCTCGCCGAGCCCGACGAGGAAATTCCCGTGGACGGCTACCGCTCCTACAACCACGAAGTGAGGAGCACGCGCAAGACGGGCAAATGAATCTTTTCCACTCTATCCCCATGACCATCTATCCCAACCTCATCAAGGAAGCACTGGCAACGGTGCGCTACCCGGGCAACGGCAAGAATCTGATTGAAAACGAGATGCTGGAGGACGACCTCCGCATCGACGGACTGAAGGTGTCCTTCTCACTCATCTTCCCGAAGCCCACCGACCCCTTCAGGAAATCCATGCTCAAGGCCGCCGAAGCCGCCATCCATGCCTATGTGGGCAAGGAAGTGGAGGTGACCATCCATGAGAAATCACGCACGGAACTGCCGCCCGAGCCGGACAAACTGCTGCCGGGCGTGAAGAACATCATCGCCGTGGCCAGCGGCAAGGGAGGCGTGGGCAAGAGCACCGTGACGGCCAACCTCGCCATCGCGCTGGCCAAGATGGGCTATCGCGTGGGACTGCTCGACACCGACATCTTCGGCCCGTCCATGCCCAAGATGTTCCAGGTGGAGGACGCACGTCCGTATGCCGAGAGCGTGAACGGACGCGACCTCATCATCCCCATCGAGAAATACGGAGTCAAGCTGCTGAGCATCGGATTCTTCGTCGCCCCCGACCAGGCCACCCTCTGGCGCGGAGGCATGGCCAGCAATGCGCTGAAACAGCTCATCGGCGAGGCCGAGTGGGGCGACCTCGACTATTTCGTGCTCGACACGCCGCCGGGCACCAGTGACATCCACCTCACCCTGCTCCAGACCCTCGGCATCACCGGAGCCATCATCGTTTCCACTCCCCAGCAGGTGGCACTGGCCGACGCACGGAAGGGCATCAACATGTACCAGAACGACAAGGTGAACGTGCCCATCCTCGGATTGGTGGAGAACATGGCCTGGTTCACACCTTCCGCCCATCCGGACGAGCGGTATTACATCTTCGGACGGGACGGAGCCAGGCAGCTGGCCGAGGAACTGCACGTGCCGTTGCTGGCACAGATTCCGCTCGTGCAGGATGTCTGCGAGAGCGGCGACCAGGGGACACCGGCTGTGCTCCAGCCCGCTTCCCCGTCCGGCATGGCCTTCATGAGCCTGGCTGCCAAGGTCGTGACGCAGGTGGACAAGCGCAACCTCGAAATGCCGAAGACCGAACGGGTGAGAACGGAATAGCCCCCCGTCGCCCTGCGGCGAAGCCTCTGAAACCATCAGAAGGAGCCCTTGAAACTATCAGAAAAGGATGCATTCTGAAACGTCAGAATGCATCCCGAAAAAAGTGTCCCCTATATCCGAGGACCAAATACTGAAGTGTACGTGGCACGCCCCGGCCGGACGACCGAATTTGGAATGCCTGTTCCTTCAGTGTTTTGTCTGCGTTGCTCTTGCGGATGAGGTCTCACCAGAGTTTCTCCGGATAGACTCCGTCCTTCACCAACCGGGCGATGCGGTCCACCGTATCCTGCCGGTCGGCAGCGTAGGTCACGCCGAACCACTTCGAAGTGGTGTCGAGCACTTCCACGGTGGCGGTTCCCTCGTTGATGAGTTTGTTCACCATGAGCGGAATGAAGAATTCGGCTTTCAGGTTCTCCATGTTCTTCGGATCGGACAGGAATTCCTTGAAATACTCCTCGCTGTAGTGGAAATAGTCCGGCGTGAAGCCCCACATGTTCATGCTGACAGGCACGTTTTCTTCCAGTCCCACCCACTGGCCGTTCTCATCCTTGTAGCTGATGACGCCGTTGACGCGCATGATTTCGGTGCGCTCCACCACGTCCGTCAGATGATGATGGGCATCGTACACGCACACGCCGCGGGCCACCGAGCCGTTCTCGCTCAGCGTGTTGCAGCAGCGGAATCCCACCATCGCATAGGTGTTCTTCGAGCCTTCCGGCAGATTGCTGAGGAACTTGCCGATGGTCATGAAGGCGTCACGGCCGTAGAAGTCGTCGCAATTGATGACGGCAAACGGCTCCTTGATGACATCCTTGCCCATCAGCACGGCATGGTTCGTGCCCCATGGCTTCTGGCGACCCTCCGGGCACTTGAATCCGGCAGGCAGCGCGTCGAGGCTCTGGAAACAGAGCTCACACGGCACCTTGTCCTGATACTTCGAAAGAATCTGGGCGCGGAACTGCTCCTCGAAATCCCTGCGGATGACCCATACGATTTTGCCGAAACCGGCCTGAATGGCATCGTAGATGGAGTAATCCATAATGGTCTCGCCGTTCGGTCCCAGCCCGTCCAGCTGCTTCAGACCGCCGTAGCGGCTGCCCATTCCAGCGGCAAGAAGAAAAAGTGTAGGTTTCATGATCGTGTAAGAATTATTAAGTTTTTATGCTGCCTGCAAATGTACTGCAAATGATGGGAATATCAAAATTTTTATTCATTTTTTTCCAAATCCCCGCGTGAGGCCGGCCCTCAAAACGGCAAGAGAGGTTTTCCCGAGCGGTCTGGGACGGCTGGGGAAAACCTCTCTTGTAAAAAAATGGAATGGGATGTCCGGCTCTCTCCGGAGCCGGAGTCACGGAACAGCGGACGCGGTATCAGAGGTTCGGATTGACCTTGCTCCAGTCGGCCAGTGCCGGCAGCGAACCCATTGCAATCACCTGGTCGCGCAGGCTCTGCAGGTGCTTGTAGCTGGCATCGAGCGCGGCAATCTCGTCGGCAGTGCCCATCACCGGCTTGGTGTAAACACCGTCGCTGGTGATGCGGGTCGGCATGGCCATCATCACATGGTCATAGCGGGCCGTGTCGGCATACGTTCCGGCAGGATAGTTGAACTCCTCGCCGCCCATCGCAGCCTCAATCATCTTCACGGCGAGGTAGGAAGGACTCTGGAAAGAACTGCGGCGACGGAGCTCGATGATTTTCGATCCGCCCTGGGTCACGGCCTTCTGCATGTCAGCCCATTCCGCCGGGGTGAGTCCCTTGCCGTTCACGGTTGCCTTGCCGGCAATCACATCGAGCAGCTTCACGCCGTCAATCGTCGTAGGCGAAGCGAACACGGCCATCTTCTCGCCGTGGCCACCGTAGGTGTAGGCATCCTTCACGGCTGTCTGGCTCACACCGAAATGCTTGGCCAGCGCACCCTTCAGACGTGTGGAGTCGAGGGCGGCGAGCGTGGCCACCTGATTCGGCTTCAGTCCCGAATAGACGAGCGTCACCAGACCCGTGATGTCGGCAGGGTTGAAGATGATGACGCAGAACTTGGCGTCAGGGCAGTATGTCTTGATATTCTCGCCCAGTTCCTGAGCAGCCTTCGAATTGCCGGCCAACAGGTCTTCGCGCGTCATGCCTTCCTTACGCGGTGCACCGCCCGAAGAGATGATATACTTTGCGTCCTTGAAGGCCACGGCCGGATCGGTGGTGCTCACGATGTTGGCATCATCGAAGCCGCTCTGGCGCATTTCCTCAGCCACGCCTTCGGCCGAGAACACGTCGTAGAGGCAGATGTTGGGAGTCAACTTCAGCATGAGTGCCGTCTGCACCATATTGGAGCCAATCATGCCGGCGGCTCCAACAATCACGAGTTTTTCGTTTGTCAAAAATGCCATAATACTTGTTTTGTTTGTTGATAATAAATATTTGGAATGAGAATCATCATAACACTGCCCGTCCGCACACAGCCGCCGGGACGGAATATCAGAGATGCAAAGATAAGATTTCTCCGTTGCACTACCAATTTTCCACCTTACTTTTTTTGAAGATTTCACACGAATCTCTCTTAAATCAAGGTTTTTGACCAGCCCGCTGTACAAATGTTTTTTCCGACTCGTCCGGCAAGGAGAAGCACGGACATTACCGGAATTTTGCATGATTTAACGCGAAATGCAGAAAAGCAGAAAAACACAGCGGCATGAAGTGACGCAGGCTGTCACTGAGTCTGTCGTAACTTTGCAGCGTCAAAACAAGACAAGGGAACCGGTCTCCCTGCCAACCGGAATCATTGTATTATAAAATAAGGTAGATGAACTTATGAAAACGATTGTCATCAACTCCACAGAAAGAAAGAATGCCAGCCTGCCACAGGTAGCTCCGGCCTCTCACGGAAAAGGGATTTCCACATCGGGGAAAACGGACAAGAGCCTTCTGGCCGGCTTGTTTTCGGCCGTGCTTGAAGAAGACGTGACACCGCATCAGGCGGCTTGCCTGCTCAATGCCATCATGGCACTGCTCGTCACGGTGTTCGCTATGGCCATGCCGATGTTGTTCCGTGTGCTCTGCTTCGCCTGGTTCGCCACGGCACTCTGGCAGTGCAAACGGGCCGGACTCGGAGACGACAATGAGGATGAATGATGTACCACTGACCCTGATTCAGCATTCCTAATCTTTGTTTGCTGACCGCAGATCACGGTCAGCAAGCATGTATGCTCCGATAGAAGATGACATTCGAGCGGCGACGCGTGAGGGTGTGGCGGGCCACGCGGAGCAGGTCGGCGGATGTGAGACGGAGGTAGCATTCGGGGTCGGAGTCGAAGCGCGACACATCGCCCAGCAGTTCGAAATAGGCCAGCTGGGCGGCCAGTGTCTGGTTGTTGGTGCGCTCCGCCGCCAAACGTGTCTCATACTTGTTTTTCTGCTTCTGCAACTCTGTTTCGGGCACAGGATGGTGGGTCAGGTCGTCCAGCTCCGTCCAGACGGCCTGTTCCGCCTCTGTCAGGCTGACACCCTCGGCAGGCACGCCCTCAATGATGAGCAGCCCGGGATCGAGATGGGGATCGACATAGGCATCCAGCGTGAGAAACAATCGTCGCTCCTCGACGAGATGGCGCGTGAAACGGCTCGAACGGCCATTGGAAAGCACGTCGGTGAGCATGTCGCAGGCATGGAAATCGGGATGGCTGCGCGGTGGAATCTGAAATGCCATCATGAGCAGGTCGTGGGGAACGTCGCGCCGCACCGTGAGCCGACGCTGCCGCACATGGGGCGGTTCTGCGGGGAGAGGCTCCTGCACGGGGAGAGCTCCGGAAGGCCGGATGGGGCCAAACCACTTCCGGGTCAGCTCTTGCGTCCGCTCCCAGGAAATATTTCCGACAACGGCGAGGATGGCGTTGTCGGGGCGGTAGAAGCGGTGAAAGAAACGTTTCACCTGAGACATCGTGGCCGTGGCGATAGGGTTGAGGTCGAGTCCGATGGTCGGCCAGCGATAGGGATGACGTTTGTAGCAGAGCGCGGAGAGGAGATGAGAGAGGTCGCCGTAGGGCTGGTTGAGATAGTCGAGCTTGAACTCCTCCATCACGACCTTGCGCTGCACCTCCAAGGAACGCGGCGTGAAGGCCAACGAGAGCATGCGGTCGCTCTCCAGCCAAAAGGCCGTCTCGACATTGGCCGCCGGCAGCGTGATGTAGTAGTTGGTGTAGTCCTCGGTGGTATAGGCGTTGTTGTCGCCACAAGCCTGCTGCAACGGTTCGTCGAAATCGGGGATATTGACCGAACCGCCGAACATCAGGTGTTCGAAGAGGTGGGCGAAGCCTGTGTGATCGGGATGCTCGTTACGCGAGCCAACACGATAGAGGATATTGAGCGTCACCATCTGGGTGGAGCTGTCGGCGGCATGCAACAGCGTGAGACCATTGGCGAGGGTAGTTTTGGAAATCTGCATAACGGAAGAAACGTTGTGGAGGCTGCGGCCTCGGAATCGGTGCCTGTGCCTTTCCCCATGCAAAGTAAAGAAATAAGTGGGAGAAAAGCAATAAGGACGGCCACTTTTCGTTATTTTTATCAGTGTAATTACATTTTGAGAAAGTTCAAGTTCAACATAGCCTATCTGCTGCTCATGCTCTGCTGCGTGAGCGCCGTTGCCGATATTGGCAACGGCCGGCCGGACGTGGACTTTCCGAAGGGCGAGGTGCCGGTGGACACCGTGCCGAAGCGGAAAGTGCGCAAGACGGACTACACGCGCGACGAGCGGCCGGAGACGTATGCTTTCGACTTGGACGACCCGGAGAACCTGCAGACGGAAGCGGGCGAATATGACGAGGAGAGCGGCTACTACCGCGTGGGCTCGAAACTCGGCGACAACTATCTGAGTGCGCCATATCTGATGACTCCGCAGGAATACCTGAAATGGACGGAACAGCAGAGCATCGACCGCTATTTCCGCGACCGCAACGACTCGCTTTTCGTGAGGAAAGGCAAGGAAAAGTTCGATTTCACAAACATGAAGTTCGACCTGGGGCCGGCAGAGAAAATCTTCGGCCCGGGCGGCGTGCAGGTCAAGACGCAAGGCTCGGCAGAGCTGAAATTCGGCTACAACTACAAGTTCACCGACAATCCATCGCTCTCGGAACGCAACCGCAAGACCACAAGTCTTGACTTCGACGAGAAAATCAATCTCTCGGTCAACGCCAAAGTGGGCGACAAAATGGACTTCAACATCAACTACAACACGGACGCGACGTTCGACTTCGACTCGAAAAACCTGAAGTTGGCCTACGAGGGAAAGGAGGACGAGATTGTGAAGCTCATCGAAGCGGGCAACATCTCGTTTCCATCGAACAACTCGCTCGTGACGGGTGCGGCGACTCTCTTCGGCATCCGTACCGACCTACAGTTCGGCAAGCTCAACCTGCAGACCGTGGTCAGCCAGAAGAAGTCGAAATCGACCTCTGTCTCGTCAAAGGGCGGCAACCAGCTCTCATCGTTCGAAATCCAAGCCTACAACTACGATGAGAACCGCCACTTCTTCCTTTCCCACTATTTCCGAGACCACTACGATGCGGCGTGCGCCACGCTTCCCACCATCACGAGCGGCATCACCATCAAACGCGTGGAAATCTGGGTGACGAACAACACAGGAGCCACAGAGAACACCCGCGACATCATCGGACTCGTTGACCTCGGTGAGCACGACCGCATCAGCAACGACCTGTGGGCCGCGTCGGGCACTACGCAACCACAGAACAGTTCCAACGACCTCTACACCACTCTGACGACTCAATATGCCGATGCCCGCACCATCGACCAGACGAGCAACGTGCTCGACGCGTTCCTCACGGGCGGCGTGGACTACGAGAAAGTGGAGAACGCACGCCTGCTCTCTTCCTCAGAATACACGCTCAACACCTATCTGGGCTACGTCTCGCTCAAAGCCACGCTCCAGAGTAACCAAGTGTTGGCCATCGCATACGAATACACCTACGGAGGCCGCACATATCAGGTGGGCGAGTTCTCGTCAGACATCAGCGACTCCAACAAGGCTCTCTTCGTGAAACTGCTCAAGAACACCAGCAACTCGCCCAAAATGGGAAACTGGGACTTGATGATGAAAAACATCTACTCGCTCAACGCTCAATCGGTGCAGAAGGAGAAGTTCAAGATGGACGTGAAATATCTGAGCGACACCACAGGCGTGAGCCTCACCTACCTGCCCGAAGGAGTATGGAAGCAAACGACGCTGCTGAAGATGATGAACCTCGACCGTCTGGACGACAACGAGAAAACGAACCCGAACGGAAAGTTCGACTTCATCGACGGCTATACCATCAACGCCTCCACGGGACGCATCATCTTCCCCGTGGTCGAGCCGTTCGGCGACTGGCTGCGCTCGAAAATCGGTGACGACACCACGGCCGACAAATACTGCTACGACGAGCTCTACGACTCCACAAAAGTCGTGGCCAAACAGGTGTCGGAGAAGGACAAGTTCACCCTCGTGGGTGAATACAAAGCCTCGTCGGGCAGCGAAATCGACCTGGGCAGCACCAACATTCCGCAAGGCTCCGTGGTGGTGACAGCTGGCGGTGTGACACTCACCGAAGGCACCGACTACACCGTGGATTACGGCAGCGGACGCGTCACCATTCTCAACCAAAGCATCATCGACGCAGGCACTCAGGTGAACGTCAGCCTCGAAAGCCAGACGGAATATTCCACCATCCGCAAAACCATGATTGGCCTGAACTGGACTTACGACTTCTCGAAGGACTTCCAGCTCGGCGGAACGCTCATGCGTCTGACGGAAAAAGCCCTGACCAGCAAGGTGGGCATGGGAGAAGAACCGCTCAACAACACGATCTGGGGATTGAGTCTGAACTGGAAAAAACAATCGCAATGGCTTACAAACCTCATCGACAAGCTTCCTTTCATTCACACGTCAACGCCATCCTCCATCTCTCTCAACGCCGAGTTCGCCCAGCTCATCGCCGGAGAGGCCAGTGGCGTGCAGGGCAACGCTTCCTACATCGATGATTTCGAATCGACCAAGACGGGCATCGACGTGAGTACGCCGACCGACTGGATGCTCTCCTCCACACCAGCCAATCTCGAATATGGCACGCTCAGCAACGACATCCGCTACGGCTACAACCGCGCTCTGCTCGCCTGGTACAACATAGACCCGCTTTTCACCCGCCGCAGCAGTTCCCTCACCCCCGGCCACATCAAGGGTGACCTCGACCAGCTGTCCAACCACTATGTGCGCGAGGTCTATGTGCGCGAAGTCTATCCGAACAAAGACACGAACCAAGGCGAAAGCAACACGCTCTCCATCCTCAACCTGGCCTTCTATCCAAGCGAGCGCGGACCCTACAACCTCGACCCCGACCTCAATGCCAGCGGGCGGCTCAATGACCCGGCCAAACGCTGGGGCGGCATGATGCGCAAACTCGACACCAGCGATTTCGAGACCAGCAACGTGCAGTATATCGAGTTCTGGATGCTCGACCCTTTCATCTATACCGGCAGCGACACGAAATACGGCGGCGACTTCTACATCAATCTCGGTGACGTGAGCGAGGACGTGCTCAAGGATGGCAAGAAGTATTATGAAAGCGGCATGCCCGTCAGCACTTCCAGCACCAACTATACGGAGACCGTCTGGGGACGCGTGCCGACCGACAAGAGCGTGGTTTACGCCTTTTCCACCGAGAGCAACGCCCGTCAGCGGCAGGACATCGGTCTGAACGGTCTGGCCGATGCCGACGAACGCACCTACACCACCTACAGCGACTACCTCGCCGCCATTCAAGGGAAAATCTCCGCCACCGCCTACGACAGCATCTACAACGACCCCGCAGGCGACGACTACCATTATTTCAGAGGCAGCGACTTCGATGCCGCCCAGACCAGCATTCTTGAACGCTACAAGCACATCAACGGCGTGGAAGGCAACTCGCCGAATTCCAGTGACTCGGGCGAGAGTTATTCCACCGCCTACAAAGCCACGCCGGATGTGGAAGACGTGAACCAAGACTACACGATGAACGAATACGAGAATTTCTTTCAATACAAAGTCTCCATTCGCCCCGAAGACCTCGTCGTCGGCAAGAACTTCATCGTGGACTCCCGCACGAACAATGTGAAGCTACGCAACGGTAACACCGAAGAAGCCACATGGTACCAGTTCCGCATCCCTGTGGACGAATACGAACGCGTGGTGGGCAGCATCAGCGACTTCTCATCCATCCGCTTCATGCGCATGTACCTCACCGGTTTCGAACAGCCCATCGTACTGCGTTTCGCCTCCCTCGACCTCATCAGAGGCGAATGGCGCACCTACACCCAGGCACTCTACACGGGTGACAAACCGAGCGTCACGGGCACACTCCACACGGCTGCCGTCAACATCGAGGAGAACAACGACAAGACACCCGTGAACTATGTTCTGCCGCCCGGAATCTCGCGCATCTCCGACCCTTCGCAGCCGCAGCTCACGCAGGAAAACGAACAGGCACTCTCCATCACCGTTGAGAATCTCAGCACGGGCGACGCACGCGCTGTCTATAAGACCACGAATCTCGACCTCCGCAAGTACAAACACCTGCAGATGTTCGTCCACGCCAATGCCCTCGAAGGCGACCAGACCCTGCAAAGCGACCAGATGAGCGTGTTCATCCGTCTCGGCTCCGACAGCAAGAGCAACTACTATGAATACGAGGTACCGCTCACACTCACGCCGCCCGGCCACTATGATACCTACACCACAGCAGGCTGCAAGGCCGTGTGGCCCGAAGAGAACATGGTGGACATCGACTTCAGCGTCTTGACCGACGTGAAGCACGAGCGCAACAAAGCCCGCACGGCAGGAACGGCCAGCTACACACAAATCTTCTCCCAATACGACGACGACCGTCCGAACAACAAAATCAGCGTGATGGGCAACCCGTCGCTCGGCGAGGTGAAAACCATGATGATCGGCGTGCGCAACAACGGACGTCAGACCAACTCCATCGAAGTCTGGGTGAACGAACTGCGCATGAAAGGCTACAACAACGACGGCGGCTGGGCCGCACAAGGCAACCTCAACGTGCAACTGGCCGACTTAGGCAGCGTGAATGTCACGGGCCACGTCGAGACAGCCGGCTTCGGCGGCCTGGAGCAGGGCGTGAGCGAGCGCAGCGACGAAGACCTCTACGAATGGAGCATCACCACCAGTCTTGAGCTCGGCAAATTCTTCCCCGAGAAGTGGAAGATGCAACTGCCGTTCTACTATTCTTACAGCTGGCAGAAAATCTCGCCGAAATACAATCCCTTCGACACCGACATGCTGCTGAAGGATGCCATCGACGAGCTGGAAGGCCACGAGCGCGACTCGCTCCAGTCCATCACCCAGACCAAGACAACCGCCCGCAACTTCGCCCTCTCCAACTGGAAGTCGAACTATCAGAGCCGCGTGCCCATGCCATACGACCCTGCCAACTTCTCCATCAGCTATTCCCACAGCAAGAACTACAAGGAGGGCGAGACCATCGTCTATGAGAACGAAGAGACGTGGAAAGCAAACCTCTCCTACAACTACACACCCAAATACAAAACCTGGGAGCCTTTCAAAAAGATGAAAGGCAAGTCGAAGTGGCTCGACATCATCAAAGCGCAAAACCTCAACTACCTGCCACAAAGCATCTCCTTCAACACCGACCTGCTCCGCAACTACTATGAGCTGCAGGAGCGCGACATCGATGCCGGCACGCAGCTGCCCGTCAGCTTCTCCGAGCAGTTCCTCTGGAACCGCGAGCTCTCCGTCCGCTGGGACATCTTCAAAAGTCTGAAGCTCTCGTGGACCTCAGCCACGCATGCCGAAATCGAAGAACCCTACACCGTCATCAACAAAGACCTCTATCCCGATGCCTACGAAGCATGGAAAGACTCCGTCCGCCGCAGCCTCCTGTCGTTCGGACGGCCGCTCACCTATGCCTCCACCTTCAACGGCTCCTATTCCGTGCCCTTCAGCAAGATTCCACTCCTCGACTGGGTGACGCTCGACGGCTCCTACAACTCATCCTACAACTGGACGCGCGGCACCGAACTGGAAGACGGCACCTCGCTCGGCCATACCGCCACCAGTCAGCGCACCATCAGCATCAACGGAAAGCTCAACTTCCTCAACCTCTACAAAAAATCGAAATTCCTCGCCTCCGCCGAGCAACGCTTCTCCGGCTCCTCACGCCAGTCGCAGACCAACAGCCGCAACCGTTCCGCCAGCCGCACGACGAACAACAAGAAAACCCAGGACGGCAAGGACAACGACAAGACCTCGAAAGACAACAAAGAAAAAGGAACCGGCAACGACCCGACAAAGAAGAACTCCAAGTCGTTCACCAAAGAAGTGCAACTCAACGACTCCACCGCCACCGAACTCAAACACGGGCAGAACTCCAAACGCCTCAACGTGAGAGCCACAGCCAACGGCAAGACCTACAAACTCCGCTACAAGAAAACCGACGAGAACACCATCCGTATCAAGAACCTCGACACGACAAAAGTGAAAATCACCGTCACCGCCAAGCCGAAGCTCGAGACCCTCGGCTGGTACAAGACCGCACAGACCGTGGCCCGAGGCTTCATGCTCGTCCGCGATGCCAGCCTCAGCTACCGCAACACCTACGTGCTCACCCTGCCCGGATTCAGCACCGAAATCGGCGATGCCTTCGGCCAGAAGCGCATCGACGGCATGCTCTCGCCGGGACTTGACTTCGCCTTCGGAGCCATCGGCGACAGCTACATCGACAAGGCCGCACGCAACGGATGGCTCATCCAGAACGACTCCAACATCACCACCCCCGCCACCACCTCCGGCATGGAAGACCTGCAGCTCCGCGTCACGCTCGAACCCCTCCGCGACCTGAAAATCGACCTCAGTGCCTCCCGCACCGTGAACAAGGCCAAGAGCATACAATTCATGTATGCCGACATGCCCACCACGCGCAGTGGCAGCTTCAACATCACCACCATCTCCGTCAAGTCCGCATTCGCCAGCTCCGGCAACATCAACAACAACTACAACTCCAAGCCGTTCAACCAGTTCATTGCCAACATCCCCATCATCCAGCAACGGCTGGAGCAGCGCTACGCCAACGCCACCTACCCTGCTGCCGCAGGCAGTCTCGCAGGACAGCCCTACAACTCCGACAATGGCGGCATCAACGCCTACTCCGGCGATGTCCTCATCCCCGCATTCCTGTCCGCCTACTGCGGCGGCAGCCCCCACACCCACTCGCTCGACCTCTTCCCTTCCATTGCCAAGATGCTCCCCAACTGGAAAATCACCTACTCCGGCCTGACCAAGCTCCCGTGGTTCGCCGACCACTTCAAGAGCTTCAACATCAACCACGCCTACAAGAGCGTCTATGCCGTCGGCTCCTACAACTCCTACGCCACCTTCATGGAATACATGGGCGACTGGGGATTCATCACCGACGTGGAGAGCGGCAATCCCATCCCGAGCTCCCTCTACAACGTCTCCACCGTCAGCATCAACGAGTCCTTCGCGCCCTTCCTCGGCATCGACATGACCTTCCTCAACGGCCTCACCGCCAAGCTCGAATACAAGAAAACCCGCGTGCTCTCCCTCTCCATGACCTCCGTAGCCCTCACCGAGAACTTCTCCAACGACATCACCGTCGGCCTCGGCTACAAGATCAAAGACCTCAACCTCTTCGGAGCCAAAAACATCCAGAATCCCACGAAGAGCAAGAAAAAGTCAAAAAACAGCAAGACGAGCAACGCCAACAACGCCAAGTCGAACACCGGCAGCCGCGGCATCAGCCACGACCTCAACCTCCGTGCCGACTTCTCCTACCGCATGCAAAACGCCATCAACCGCAACATCCAGACGCTCACCAGCACCGCCACCAGCGGCTCCACCGCCTACAAGCTCGCCGTCACCGCCAACTACACTTTCTCCCGCCTGCTCACCATGAGCGGCTATCTCGACTGGCAGCGCAACGTGCCGCTCGTCTCCACCTCCTCCTATCCTACCACGACCGCCGACTTCGGCTTCTCACTGAAATTCTCGCTCACGCGCTGAAAAGCGCATGTCTCCCGCAGTCTGCTCGTCCGCCCATGCGCGACAATCCCACTCATTTTGCACCTTTTCTCCGATTGCAGTCGCGGCAGAGCATCTGACAATTCTCAGCCACCGTGCGTCCGCCGTCACGCCACGGTGTGATGTGGTCACCCTCCATTTCCTCCATCTCGAAATGTCTGTGACAGAGCGGACACACGCCCTGCTGTTTCTCATAGACAGCCAGCTTGATGTCTTCGGGAAAGGCACGCAAACCGAGGTCATGCTCGTCCCGCGTGAGTACGTATGAGCAGATGCCCTTTTTCCGTTCCACCTCCGAGTCTATGATGAGGCGGCCTATCTCCTTGTCCAAGTCCGCCTTGTCGAGTATTCGGGTGTGGAAACGGTCGTAGAGTGAGCCCCAGTCCAACCCCTTCATAATCTGCCTTCGCCGCTTCACATCGAAAGTGGCGAATACCCACGTGATGACCGCCGAAAAATACTGCCACAACTGCGAGGCATTGGGATCGTGCTGGTGTTTCGCCATGTAGCCTTCGATAGTCATGCGCGACTGAGGCGTGGACTGCGAATTAGCAATCCATTCAAGTGCAGTCTGAAGATAGTCCTGACGGATAGGGGTTCCGTTCAGCAAATCCTTGGCCATATTCCATGCCGCACAATTCGATTTTGAAAAGTATCGTTTTGCATCGCTCACGAAAGGACCTGCATAGACTGCATTGCGCAATTCCTGATCCGTCAGCCGTTCTCCGGCAATGTTGATGGTGCGAAACCAGTTCAATTTCTCCTTGTCATCACCACTACAAACATAGACTGTCAGTTCGTAGTCAAGAATCTGTTTCTTTTCTGACTCTGTCAAGTTGAAGAAATATTGAAAGTCGTAGGCGAATAGTCCGCTCACATATTGGCAGACACTAATGGTGCGCTGTTGACCGTCCATCACTTCGAAAGGCACGTCGGCATTGTCTTCACGCCGGGCCCAATACATGACATTCAGAGGGAAGCCTTGCTTGATGGTGGTAATGACAGCATCACGTTTGCGGTCATCATAAATAAACTCACGCTGGTAGGGCGGACGGATGTCGAGCCGGCCACCATAGCCGCGCACGCCCTGTTCCTCATTGTCCTCATAGCTTTCGGTCAGATTGCGGACAGTAATTTTTCTCAATTCAATTTTCATTATGATTGTCTTTTACGGATGAATATTCGTGAATAAACTCGTCTGCCGTTCACAACTCCACATCCTCCTCTATCTTCAGGATGAATATGATAACCAATTTCTTGAAGAATCTCAGGTGGAGTTGATGCCCTTGTATTACCACTTGCCTGCCATATAATCTCAAACTGACGTGGATTATACTTATCCATAAAAGTTATCGGAACGCCCATGATTCCATCACAATCATAAGGAATATCCGTTGTCTTATCAATATTGATGGCATTATAATTATCATAGGTAGGGTATTCTGCTGGAGTATATCTTTTATAGAGTACAATCTCCTCATTATGTTTCCTGTGGTCAAGATTGGTAAACCAATGCACACCAGACACCCGTATCATGCCTTGGCGGTGGTCACCAGCAGTGGCAATGTCCTCATAAGGAGAAGTGAAATGTGCCGCGCCACCCTTAAAACCATAGCCGAGCCAGATTCTGTTGGATTTGAAGAAAGGAAATATTTCTTTGTAAATCATAGCACCTTGATTCCCGACAATCAAGAACTTTTTCTCGTACTTCATCAACTGCGCTACATATTCACGGAAGAGAGAGAAAGGCGGATTGGTAACCACGATGTCCGCCTCTTGCAACAGGTCTATACACTCCCTACTGCGAAAATCTCCATTACCCTTCAACAACGACAGCACATTCCGGTCGTTCTGCAACAGATAGCGTACATCCGCCAAATCGACCGCACCATCACCATTCGCGTCGGAAACCTCCGTAATCTCCACCCGATAGGCTATTTTCTTCGGTTCGCCGTCGAATTCAGGAAAATGCAGCATCAGTTCATTGCCCTGCACAGGAGAACCATCGTAGCACGTCGCTATCAGTTTCTTGAGGCCGAGCACATTGAAGTTCAAAGCAAAATACTTGAAGAAATTGCTCTCGTAAGGGTCATCACAATTGCACAACACCACCTTGCCTGCAAAGTGCTGGCGATAATGGCGCAGTTCATTTTCAATGTCAGGAAGTTGCGTGTAGAACTCATCTTTCTTTGCTTCCTTGGCACGATTAAGACTTTTATTGGCCATGCGCAATACCGTTTCTGGCGTATTGCTTATCTTCGGAGCGACGAGTTCACCCTACGACACAAAATAAAAGCATGGACACTCCTTATCCATGCTCTGAGGTCGTAGGAAACCCGCCAATCCAGATAAGTCACGTCCACGCCATCGCGCAGACGCTTGCGACTTATTCTTTCGGATTGGTTTTCCATGAAATTTCCTACGTTTCAGAGACATTCCGAATAATAGCAAACGCTATGTTTTTTTACCCACAAAAATGACGCGTCCAAGCCTTGTCCGCCGGCAAGCGGATGGACGGGGAGAACTGCCGCCTCTGTGCGAAACTTGCAGAACTCCACTGCAAAAGTAAGGATTTTATGACGAAGCACAAAACTTTTGCCTCATTTTTCTCAGTACTTCAGTACTTCAATCCTTGTGTCATGCCGGCAAAGACACAGAAAGAGAAATAGGAGAAATATCAAGGCAGAGAAAACATAAAAAAGAGAGAATCGTGGTGGGAAGCTCAGAAAAAATACGTAATTTTGTGTGCTGAAACGAATGCAAGCTGAAGGCGCATGAACACGAAGGAAGCTCTGGCAACCGCCATCCGGCAGAAAAACTGGGAAGACATGCGGCACGTGTTCGACCGAATGACGAACTCGGAGTTCCGCCGCGCCCAACAGACAGTGCGCGAGAACATCCTGCCCACGCTGGCCGCGCCCGACTTCTGGGAAGCCTGGCTACACCTTATTATATATAGACCCCAGGCATTCCTAAGCGGCATCATGGCCATCGGCAGCATCGCCCGCCGCGAGCCGCTGGGCACCGACTGCGAGGCCGCCGTCGCTGCAGCACGGACACTCGACAAGGCACAGGTGACGAAAGTACTCAGCATGGCCATCCCGCAGCTCCAGACCGAGGCGCAAATCATTGCACTCTTCCGCCTCTTCCAGTTCGACGACGAGCGGAGTCAGGTGGCGGTGCTCATCCGCGAAAACACACCGCTGGCCTACTTCATGCTGCTGCAAACGCTGCAACACATCGCCCACAACCACGAGCTGGCCCTGCGCTGCTGCCGCTACATCCTGCGCAAGGGCGACGATTTGTCCTACAACATGGCCAGCATCCTGCGGGCCTGCTTCGGACTGACGGAAATCACCGCACAGCTATCGCTCCGCATCGAGCCCTACGAACTCAGCTACCTCGGAGCCTCCTATGAGAAATTCCGCTACGTGTTGGAAGGCAAACGGCCGCAAATGTGACGACTACGGCCAGCCATCCATTCCGATAACCCACACAAAAGAAATCCCAAAATCATGAAACGAATCCCCACGCTCTCCCTCCTGTTGCTGACGTTCCTCGTCGGCCGGGCACAGGACACAACCTCCACACAAGTCGCAGAACCGGACTTCACGCCGCTCTACAAATACCGCATCACACTGAGTGACAAGAAGCACAACCCCTTCTCGCTGCGGCACCCCGAGCAGTTTCTCTCGGCCAAATCCCTCATGCGCCGCCAACGCCAGCATCTCAAGCTGGACCAGACCGACCTGCCCGTCACGCCGGCCTATGTGGACAGCATCCGCGCCACGGGAGTGGACATTTGCAGCCGGAGCAAATGGAACAACACCGTGCTGGTTTCGACCACCGACACCAGCCTCATCGACCGCATTGCAGCCCTGCCGTTCGTGAAGCAGACACGCCGCGTGGCCACTTACACCCGGCCTGAGCAGAAACGGCAGGACGACCGTTTCCGGCTCATCCGGCCGGAAAGGCAGCAGACGGACGACAACAACCCGACAAACCTCGATTCCCTCATCCGCAACTACCTGACGGGAAGCATCAACCGTGACATCCCCACCACGCCGGTCGATTCCATCGGTATCGCCGCGGCACTGATGAAAGAACTCGGATTTTTCAGCCTTGGCCGCCAGGAGGAGGCCGACACCACTGCCGAGGAACCGGACACGATATATGGCCGGGCCGCCACACAGGCCCGCCAACTGCATGTGGAAGCCCTCCACGAGCGGGGATTCCGCGGACGGGGCATGACCATCGCCGTCATTGACGGCGGTTTCTTCAACACCGACACCATCCCGATGCTGCGGAACGTGTCCATCCTCGGGACCAAGGA
Organism: uncultured Bacteroidaceae bacterium; assembly: GCA_964415385.1. Lineage (GTDB taxonomy): Bacteria > Bacteroidota > Bacteroidia > Bacteroidales > Bacteroidaceae > UBA3839. The sequence continues at coordinate 75,087 of CAYPZK010000005.1, read as the reverse complement.
CTTCGTCACCCCCGGAGGCAATGTTTACGAAGGACAGTCGCACGGCACGATGGTGCTCTCCTGCATCGGCGCCAACCAGCCGGGCACGTTCGTCGGCACAGCTCCCGAAGCCAGGTTCTGGCTCCTGCGCAGCGAGGACGGCGACAGCGAACAGATGGTGGAAGAAGACAACTGGGCTGCCGCAGCCGAATTTGCCGACAGCGTGGGAGCCGACCTCATCAACACCTCGCTCGGCTACTCCAAATATGACAACGAAGCCGACAACGTGCGCTACAGCGAGCTGGACGGCCACGCGCGCCTCTGCTCCCACTCCGCATCCCTGCTGGCCTCGAAAGGCATCGTGCTCTGCAATTCGGCAGGCAACGAAGGCGCCTCCACCTGGAAGCTCATCAGCATTCCGGCCGATGCCGACGACGTGCTCACCGTGGGTGCCGTGACCGACAAGGGGGTGAACACCAGCTTCTCCTCATTAGGCAACACCGCCGACGGGCGCATCAAGCCCGACGTGGTGGCAATGGGAGACGTATGCACCGTGATGAACATCGACGGCACCATCACCACGGCCAGCGGCACGTCGTTCGCCTCGCCCATCCTCTGCGGAGCCGTCGCCTGCTACTGGCAGGCTCACCCGCAGCTCACCGCCCTCGAAGTCGTGAAAGCCGTGCGCCGGCTCGGCAACAGCACTCAGTGCCCGGACAATGTTTTCGGCTACGGCCTGCCGGACTTCAGCAAGTAATCCTTTCCTTTTTCCCAGAAGAAGAAAAACTCCTCCAAACCATCCTCCAACCGTGGAACAACTCACGCTCTACGAACTGAACAATCTGGTGCGCGGCACACTCGAAGCCACGCTCAGCGACACCTACTGGCTCACGGCCGAGCTGAGCGAGGTGCGTGAGAGCCGTGGCCACTGCTACGTGGAATTCGTGCAGAAGTCAGAGCGCGGCAACGCTCTCGTGGCCAAGGCCCGCGGACAAATCTGGGCACAGCGGTGGAGCATGATGCGCCCCCTTTTCCAGCGCACCACGGGACAGCCCCTCTCGCCCGGCATGCAGGTGCTCGTTGAGGTGCAGGTCACTTTCCACGAACTCTACGGCTACTCGCTCAATGTGGTGGACATCGACCCCGCCTACACGCTTGGCGACATCGCCCGCCGCAGGCACGACATCATGCGCCGGCTGCAGGCCGAAGGCGTGGCCGACATGAACAAGGAGCTGCCCCTGCCGCGGTTGCTCCAACGCATCGCCGTCATCTCCTCCGCCACCGCCGCCGGCTATCAGGACTTCTGCAACCAACTGGATTCCAACCCTTATCATCTGGCATTCCGCACCCGCCTCTTCGAAGCCGTGATGCAAGGCAACGGCGTGGAACAGAGCATCATCCGGGCACTCGACGACATCGCCGCACAGGACGGCCGCTGGGATGCCGTAGTCATCATCCGTGGCGGAGGCTCCACCAGCGACCTCTCCGGTTTCGACACGCTGCCGCTGGCCGAGGCCGTGGCACAATTCCCCCTGCCCGTCATCACAGGCATCGGGCATGAGCGCGACGACACCGTCATCGACCTCGTAGCCCATACGCGGGTAAAGACCCCCACCGCAGCCGCCGAATTTCTCATCCAGCACCAGAAAGCCGAACAAGACAGCGTAGAAGCCACGGCCGACGACATCGCGCGGCTGGCTGCCGCCATGCTGCAGACAGAGCGACAACGCATCGAACGCCTCACCAACCTCCTCCCCAATATCTTCACCATCATCCGCACGCGGGAAACGGCACGGTTAGACCGTCTGCTCTCCACAGCCGCCGCCCAGGCCACCCACCTGCTCTCCGACCACCGCCACCAGCTCCACACGCAGTGGAGTCAGCTCCGGCTCCTCGCCCGCAACACACTCGAAGCCAACACCCACCGACTGGCTTTGGCCGAGAGCAAGGTGCGCAGTGCCGAGCCCGACCACCTCCTCCGGCTCGGCTTCAGCATCGCCCGCATCGACGGCAAGGCCATCACATCGGCAGCGCAGGTGCAGGCCGGACAGACCATCGAGACCACTCTGGCCGAAGGCACCATCCGCTCCATCGCCACCGAATAAAGACATCACCCACCATCATCCATCACCCACATGACCACCTACGAACAAGCCATCAAACGCCTCAACACCATCGTGACGAAAATGGAAAACGGCGAAATGAACGTCGATTCGCTCGCCACCAACTTGCAGGAAGCCAAGAAGCTCGTGGCCTTCTGCCGGCAGAAACTCACCGACGTGGAGGCTGAAGTACAGAAAATCTTCGATGAGAACGCCGGTCCGGCCGACGAGCATTCATAGTGCCACCCCACCGCCATCCGGCATAGTTCCGCCCCTTACAGGCACGGACTGCGCGGAGAAAATCTGCCAACTGCGCCAATTCCGTACACCAGCCGCGCGGATTTCCTGTCCACCGAAGGCCATCGTTCTGCGGGATGAAGGCCTTCGATTTCCAAAACGAAGGCCATCGTTTCGGAAAAAATCAGACTAATTCATATTTTTCTTTGCCGGATTTTGGAAATTTTCTCCGCGGAGCTTGACAAGTTTCTCCGCGCCATGTTTCTCCGACCCCGCCGGAGGGAAAGCTGTCGGAGCCTCAACGGCCGGAATTGCAATCTCCACATTGCAAAAGGTCACCGTTTCCCGCCGGATTCATGCCCAAGAGCTACTTCTGCCGATGTCAAGCCGACAAAATTGTGAAAGAAAACTAAAAGCACCAAACATTCGTTGCCTGTAAAGAAAAATTTCGTTACCTTTGCAACTGAATAATTCCAAAACACATCATGGAGAAAACCCTCGTAATCCTCAAGCCATGCGCCGTCCAGCGCGCCATCGTCGGACAAGTGACCGCCCGCTTCGAGCGCAAAGGCCTCCGACTCGCAGGAATGAAGATGATGCAGCTCACCGATGAAATCCTCAACGAGCACTACGCACACCTCGCCTCCAAGCCTTTCTTCCAGCGCATCAAAGACTCCATGATGGCAGCTCCAGTCATCTGCTGCTGCTACGAAGGCGTGGACGCCGTCGAGACCGTCCGCTCCATGACCGGCTCCACCAATGCCCGCAAGGCAGCCCCCGGCACTATCCGCGGCGACTTCGGCATGAGCTTCCAGGAGAACATCATCCACACCTCCGACTCTCCCGAAAACGCCAAAGTGGAATTGGCACGCTTCTTCAAGCCCGAAGAAATCTTCGAGTACAACCAAGCCCCGTTCCAGTTCCTCTACGCCAACGACGAGTACTGAATTTCCGGAGTCTGCGCCATCCCCGATGCAGCGCGGCTCCACACACCTATCCATACACATTCTGAGGCCCGGCCATCCATGCACGCCGACAAGGCTGATGTCCGAACCCCAGAATTCACCCGACAAACTAACGGACACGTGAATACAAACCATCTGAAACGAACACTCGGAACTGCACTGCTGGCCATGCTGACCCTCAGCGGTACGGCACAAGACCTCATCGCGCGACAGGCTCCCGCCGACCGCCACATGAAAAACCTCAACCACGTGAAGATCGAGCACACACTGACCGTTCCGAGCGTTGACCTCAACAACCCTGCTTCCGACATCTACACCAACTGGGTGCACAACAACCTCCGCAATTCCACCGGCTATCTGGCCGCCAACAGCCGCATTGACCTCCGACGGTTCGCAATGCCTACCACCAGCCGCAAAGTCACCTCCAAATTCGGACGCCGCTGGGGAAGAAACCACGAAGGACTTGACATCAAAGTCTATGTCGGCGACACCATCCGCGCCGCCTTCGACGGAAAAGTACGCATCTCGTCCTACAACGCCGGCGGCTACGGCTACTACATCGTCATCCGCCATCCGAACGGACTGGAAACACTCTACGGACACATGAGCAAACTGCTCGCCAACGAAGACCAAATCGTGACGGCCGGACAGCCCATCGGCCTCGGCGGAAACACGGGACGCTCCTTCGGCGCACACCTCCACTTCGAGACGCGCATCTGCGGCACCCCCATCAACCCGGCCGAAATGTTCGACTTCGAGCACCAGGATGTCGTCAGCGACTTCTACACGACCCGCAAGACCTACGGCAAAGACCGCGCCGGTCTGAGCGGCAGTGCCGTGGCCAGCACCACGAACCGCATGCAGAACGAGGCCGACCGCGAAACCGAAACGGCCTCCATCCGCGACATCAGCCGCGACAGCCAGGAGGATGCAGCAGCCACCGAACCTGAAAACGGGCAGAGCGAGGGAGCCAGTGCCACCACAGCCCCCGCACCGACCCGCACCGTCGCCACCAAAGCCCGCACCCGGACTTCCCGCGCACGCGCCAAGACCTACACCGTCAAGAACGGTGACACGCTCTACGACATCGCCCGCAAACACGGCATGACCGTCAAGCAGCTCTGCCAGCGCAACGGCATCAGCCAGAAGCGCACCCTCATCCACAAAGGCCAGAAGCTGAAGATCTGACGCGACCGCCTGTCCGGCCATTTCACCACCCGTCGGCACCTCTCCCGCCTCTCAAGCGAAAAAAAGTGCGGAGAATATTTGGTCAATTCAAAAAAACACCGTACCTTTGCACACGCAAATGAGGGAGACCCCTCAGGCGCATGAATCCCAAACATCGCGGGGTGGAGCAGTTGGTAGCTCGCCAGGCTCATAACCTGGAGGTCGCACGTTCGAGTCCTGCCCCCGCAACCAATTTGATATAGCCCGCTGAATTTCAGCGGGCTATATTATTTTTCGCAGAACAGCTCAGACACCATGCCGACACCGCCGCCGCACGGCGGACGTAAAACGGGTCAGCGGATTTTTCTGGAGGGTGAGACTGCGTAAAACTGGTAAAGGAATCCGTAAAGAAGGTAGCGGAAGAACGGGCGGAAACACGTACATTTGCAGCGCAAAGTCGGACATCTTTTCACGTCCCGTTGCAAAAAAAAGGACAACTTACGTTTGCAAGCATCATTTGATTTCCTTAACTTTACGGCATCTTTCCATGTTGACGAAGCAAGGTAATATGAACAAGATCATCAACTTAGACAGCATCGACACCTACTGCCAGCTCTACGGACTTGAGAACTACAACCCGCTGGTGAGCGTGGTGGAGCTGTCGGACGGTGCCGGAGCAGTGCACGCCGTGACGAACTTCGGTTTCTACGCACTTTTTCTGAAGCACACCAAGTGCGGCGACCTGCGCTACGGCATGACCACATATGATTACGAGGCCGGCACCATCGTGTGCATCGGCCCGGGGCAGGTAGTCAGCTGCGACACAAAGGAGGGACAGCGGCCTCAGTGCACGGCATTGCTCTTCGACCCACAGCTCATTCGCGGCACAGAGCTCGGGCGCACCATCCACAAATATTCGTTTTTCTCCTACAATTCCAACGAAGCGTTGCACATGAGCGACGCGGAACGCGACATCGTCAAGGACTGCATGGAGAAAATCCGTATCGAATCGGAGCAGGACATGGATCAGCACAGCAAAGGCATTCTCGTGATGAACATCGAACTGCTGCTGGAATATTGCATGCGTTTCTATGACCGGCAGTTCGCCACGCGCGAGGTGACCAACAAAGGCATTCTGGAGAAGTTCGAGAGTCTGCTCGACGACTACATGCAGAGCCCTGACCTCCACACCCAGGGCGTGCCGACCGTCAAGTACTTTGCCGACAAGATTTTTCTCTCTCCCAACTATTTCGGCGACCTCATCAAGAAATTCACCGGCCGCACCGCCCAGGACATCATTCTGAGCCGCGTCGTCGAGATGGGCAAAGAGATGATACTCGGAACAGACAAGAGCATCGCCGAAATCAGCTACGCCCTCGGTTTCCAATACCCACAACATTTCAGCCGCTTCTTCAAGAAAAAAGTAGGTTGCACACCGCTCGAATTCCGCAACGCCAGCGTCTGAGGCCGGCCTGCGCCCGCCCCTGGTCGTCGGCTTTGCCCCTCGGGGACAGTCATTTCATCAGTCCGAAAAAAAACAACACACAAACACCTTACCATTTCATGAAGTTCTGGGGATTCATTTTTCTGATACTGCCATTGGCCGGCCAAGCCTTTGTGATGTGGCGCACATGGCAACTGCTGCCCGTCTGCGGTGCCCTGCGCTGGGGAGCCATGACACTGATGACGCTGGCATTCGCCATGATGTTCATCAACTTCACCCACCTGCCGGATGCCCTGCCGATGCCGCTCGCCACCATCATCTACGAAGTCGGCACGTCGTGGATCATGATTCTGCTCTATCTCGTCATGCTGTTCCTCGTACTCAGCCTCGGCCAGTTGCTCCATCTCATCCCGCCTGCCTTCCTGCATCGAAGCGCAGCCGGCAGTATCAGTGTGGCCGTGCTGATGACCGCCATCTTCACCTACGGCTACTTCCATTACCTGCACAAGGTACGCGTTCCATTGGAGATCCGCACGGCCAAATCGCTGAAACGGCCGTTGCGCTTCGTCGTCGTGAGCGACCTGCATCTGGGCTATCACAACCGCCGGACAGAACTGGCCCGCTGGATTGACCTCATCAATCGCGAGCATCCCGATGCCGTGCTCATTGTCGGAGATTTGGTGGACCACAGCATCCGCCCCGTGCGTGAGCAACAGATGGCCGAGGAGTTCCATCGCGTGCAGGCACCTGTCTTCGCCTGCGCCGGCAACCACGACTACTACACGGGCATCGAGGATGTCCGTCAGTTCTGCCACGCAGCCGACATCACGATGGTTCAGGATTCCGTGATTCACTTCGAAGACATCCAGATTGTATGCCGCGACGACCGCACCAACCCACAGCGCAAGTCCCTCACCGAGCTCATCCGGTCCGTCACACCTGAGCGGTTCATCATCGAACTCGACCATCAGCCCTACCGTCTGGAGGAAGCCTGCCATGCGGGCGTGGACATCGAATTTGCAGGTCACACCCACTACGGCCAGGTGTGGCCGATTTCGTGGATTACCGACTGTGTCTATGAAGATGCGTGGGGTTACCTGCGCAAGGGCGCGAGCCAGTTCTACGTCAGCTCGGGCCTCGGCATCTGGGGAGCCAAGTTCCGCATCGGCACACAGTCGGAATACGTGGTGGCCGACATCCGCAACCAACAGCGATGAAACAAAGGGAATCCACCCTTTTCTTTAATTCTTTATTTTTATGTTCCTTACTCTCTTTTTGGCTGCATGCCTCACGGATGCGGCTTTCACAACAACTCCTGCGGACTCCGTCATCCACAGCATCGACGATGTGGTGGTGACAGGAACGCGCGACAAAACAGATGTCCGGCAGCTGCCCGTGACCGTCTCAGTCATCAATCAGCAGAAGCTCACGGCCAACTACCAGCAGTCCATCCTGCCCACCATCAACGAGCAGGTGCCGGGGCTTTTCGTTACCTCACGCGGCATTCTGGGCTACGGCGTCAGCACCGGCGGCACCGGCACGATCAAAGTGCGCGGCATCGGCGGCATGGCTTCCCTGCTCGTCCTCATCGACGGCCTGCCCCAGTATGCCGGACTCTACGGTCACCCCATCGCCGATGCCTATCAGACCATGCTCGCCGAGAAAGTGGAGGTAGTGCGCGGGCCGGCCAGCACGATTTACGGTTCGAACGCGATGGGCGGCGTGGTGAACATCGTCACTCCCCAGATGCAGACCGACGGCATGCGCACCAACGTGAACCTGCAGGGAGGCAGCTACGGCACCTTCGAAGCCACAGCCACGAACCGTCTGCGCAAGGGAAAATTCTCGTCGATGGTCGGAGCCAACTACGGCCGCACGGACGGCCATCGCAGCAATTCCGAATTTGAGCAGGCCAGCGGCTTCGTGAAACTCGGCTATGACTTCTCCTCCCACTGGACGCTGAGCGGCGACGCCAACGTCACCTACTTCGAGTCTTCGAATCCGGGAACGGTTTCCAATCCCTATATCGACAACGACATGATGATTACGCGCGGCATGGCAGCCCTCTCGCTCACCAACGAATACGGGCGCACGAGCGGAGCCGTCCGCGGATTCTTCAACTGGGGACACCACCACATCAACGACGGCTACCATCCGGGCGGTACGCCACAGACCGCCTACTACCTGCACAACGACCGCATGGGCGGTGTCTCCGTTTACCAGTCCGCCCGGCTCTTCAGCGGCAACCGCACCACCGCCGGCTTCGACTATCAGCACGTGGGCGGCGAGGCTTGGAACAAGGCAATGGCCGACGGCCAGCGCACCGACCTGGCCGACAAGACCATCGACGAGGTAGCCGCCTACGTGGATTTCCGGCAGGAATTAGCCACGTGGGTGACACTTGATGCCGGCATCCGTTACGACCACCACTCCGTGAGCGGCGGCGAATGGATTCCGCAGGGCGGCTTCACCTTCCGTCTGCCGCGCGAGGCCGAGCTCCGCGCCGTTGTGAGCAAGGGCTTCCGCAACCCCACCATCCGCGAGCTCTACATGTTCCGCCCTGCCAACCCCGATCTCAAACCCGAGCGGCTCATGAACTACGAGCTGTCCTATCGCCAGCGTTTCCTCGAAGACAATCTGACGGTCGGCGCCAACCTCTTCTATCTGAAAGCCGACAACCTCATCAGCACAACCATGGTGGACGGCAAATCGCTCAATGTCAACACGGGCGAGACGGAGCACTGGGGCTTCGAGCTGGAATCGGCCTATCGCCTCAACGCCCATCTCACGCTCAATGCCAACTACAGTTTCCTCCACATGAGCAATCCACAAATCTCTGCGCCGGAGCACAAAGCCTTCGTCGGAGCCGACTGGACGCTCGGACGCTTCGCCCTGAATGGCGGTCTGCAATGGGTCGAAGGTCTCTACACCGCCGTTGGTGAAAACGAGACCAAGGAAAACTTCTGGTTGCTCGGCCTCACCGCCAAGTTCCGCCTGCTCCAGGGCCTCCACCTCTTTGCGCGTGGCGAGAACCTGCTCGCGCAGAAATACGAGTACGTGGCCGGTTTCCCGATGCCGCGGGCCACAGTGATGGCCGGACTGAACTGGGCGTTCTGATTCATTTTACAAAATTCCGTCGCGATTTTTACAAGTTTCGGAAAAAACAAGCAAAAACCGGCCGCATGGGACACGCCGGCCAAGAGCTTTTCCGTAACTTTGCAGCACATCGCAACAAGAATGAGCAGACACTTAGACAAATACCTGACGCTGTGCGCCGTGGCTGCCCTCGCGGCCACGGCGACAGCCCAAACTCCCGTCCAGACCGACTCCACGCTCTCGAAATGGGACGAGGAACTGGACGAGGTGTCCGTGGTGACACGCAACCCCGGCACGCTCCGCATGGCCGGGCCTGAGAACGGACTGACCATCGGCAAGGCCGAGCTCTTCAAAGCCGCCTGCTGCAACCTCGGCGAGAGTTTCGTCACCAACCCGTCGGTGGACGTGAACTATTCCGATGCCGCCACCGGAGCCAAGCAAATCCGGCTGCTCGGACTGAGCGGCACCTACGTGCAAATGCTCACGGAGAACCTGCCGAACTTCCGCGGAGCGTCCATTCCCTACGCGCTCGGCTATGTGCCGGGGCCGTGGATGAAGAGCATCCAGGTGTCGAAAGGAGCCTCGTCGGTGCGCAACGGCTATGAGTCGATAACGGGTCAAATCAACGTGCAATACCTGCAGCCGGAAGACGAAGAGGGCATCACCGCCAACTTCTACGCCAACACCATGAGCAAAATCGAGGCGAACGCCGATGCCAACGTGCACCTCAGCCCGCTGCTGAGCACGGAGATTCTGGCGCACTACGACTACAACTGGAGCAACCACGACGGCAACGGCGACACATTTCTCGACCAGCCCCAGGTGAGGCAATATAACTTCCAGAACCGTTGGGCTTACCTCGGTTCGAAATACATCTTCCATGGAGGCATCTCGCTCATCAAGGAAGACCGCGACGGCGGGCAGACCACGCATCATGCGTCGGCACGCCAGACCGACTCCGCACACGGGCTCTACCGCATCGGCATCCAGACCGACCGCTACGAGGGCTACATGAAACATGCTTTCGTGCTCGACCCGGAGCATGGCACGAATGTCGCGCTCATGGGCTCTGTCTCGATGCACCTGCAGGATGCCACCTACGGGCACAAAACCTATCGGGTGAACGAGAAGAACGCCTATGCGCAGCTGATGTTCGAGACGAACTTCACAGATGCCCATACGCTCTCGGCCGGACTCAGCTATAACCACGACTACTTCGGCCAGCGCTACCGACTGGAACCGCAGGCCGATGCCAGCCGCATCCGCGACAACGAAGTGGAAAACGTCTATGGTGTCTATGCTCAATATACCTACAATCTGCACGAGCGGCTGGTGGCTATGGCCGGACTCCGCATCGACCACAGCGACGAATACAGCACATTCGTCACCCCGCGCTTCCATCTCAAGTGGACCGCCACCGACTGGCTCACGCTGCGTGGGTCGGCGGGCAAAGGCTACCGCACCGTACATGCGCTGGCCGAGAACAACTACCTGCTCTCCAGCGGACGCACCCTCGTCATCGACCCTCTCAGTCAGGAAGAAGCCTGGAACTACGGTCTGAGCACGCAGTTCTACATTCCTCTATTCGGACAAACGCTGAAGCTCAATGCTGAATATTACTACACCGACTTCCGTCATCAGGCAGTCATCGACTACGACACCGACCCTGCACTCATCCGCATCGCCGACCTCGACGGCGACTCCTATTCCCACACGTTCCAGATTGATGCCACTTATCCACTCTTCAAGGGCATGACCGTCACGGCGGCCTGGCGATGGAACGACGTGAAGACGCCCTACGGCGGACGGCTGTTGCGCAAACCCCTCACGAACCGATACAAGGGGCTGCTCACGGCTTCCTACAAGACTCCGCTCGAACTCTGGCAGTTCGACGCCACACTCCAGCTCAACGGCAGCGGGCGCATGCCGACCCCCTACACGCTGGCCGACGGCACACCTTCGTGGAGCGGACACTACCACGGCTTTGCCCAGCTGAGCGCACAAGTGACCCGCTGGTTCCGTCATTTCTCCATCTACGCAGGAGGCGAGAACCTGACAGCCTACCGCCAGAAGCACCCCGTCATCGGCTGGGAGAACCCGTGGAGCAGTCAGTTCGACCCCACCCTCGTGTGGGGACCTGTGGAAGGCGCGATGTTCTATGCCGGCATACGGGTGAACATCGGCAGACTCTGAGACATTCTTTTCACCAAACAAACAACACCCATTTCTATGAAACGAATCATTTTCCTGAGCATGTTGCTCATCAGCACGCTGGCCGCAACGGCCAAGAACATCCAAACCGTGGTGTTCACCACCAACCCCGTGATGCACTGCGAGAACTGCGAGAACAAAATCAAAGGCAACCTGCGCTTCGAGAAAGGCGTGAAGACCATCGCCACCGACGTGACTGCACAGCGCGTCACCGTGACCTACGATGCCGACAAGACTTCGCCGGCCAAACTGCAGCAGGCCTTCGAGAAATTCGGCTACAAAGCCACCATCGTCACCGACGACACGCCGGAAACCGCCTCCTGCTGCGGCACGTCCGCCTGCCAGAATTGCCGGAGCGACAGCACAGCCACCGCCAAGGCCGCCTGCGACGGCTGCACGCCGAAGCCGTAACCTCCGGCCGTTGGGACGCACTGACAGCAGCCGCGTCATGAAACATTAAATAAATTATACTTTCCTGCCAAGAAGTCCAACATTCTGCAAGTCAAAGGCTCACGCCACCGGTTGGCACGGATGTTGCACCCTTCCTCAGTGAAAGCCGAAGCAAAAGCGGGGCGGAAGCCAAGCCGGGCCGAGGCAATCACAGACAAACAAAAAGAACTCTTAAAAAACATAATCAGGAGGTATTATTTATGTTACTCGCACGTAGAAACAATAACAATCAGAACTGGATGACCCATTTGTTCGACGACTTTTTCGACACCGATTGGATGCCACGCATGAACGGAACGGCTCCGGCAGTGAACGTGAAAGAGAATGAAAAGGAGTACACGATGGAAATCGCCACTCCGGGTCTGAAGAAAGAATACTGCCGCATCAACGTGAACGACGACGGCAATCTTGAGATTCAGATTGAGAACAAGCTCGAACACAAGGAAGAAGAGAAGAAGACTCACTACTTGCGCCGCGAATTCTCCTACAGCAACTACGAGCAGTCGTATGCACTGCCTGAGAACGTGGACAGGGAACACATCACAGCCAAGGTGGAGAACGGCGTTCTCACCATTGTGATGCCGAAGGAGACGAAAGAAGAAGAAAAGAAGAATCAACGCCGCATTGAAGTGGGTTGACATCAGTGATGACTGCGACAACAAGCCCCGACAGACGCAACTGCCTGCCGGGGCTTTTCGTGTTTTTTCACCGCAAAAAAACGGCCGGGAACATTCGGCGAACATAAAAAAACGTAACTTTGCAACAAGCAAACCGTATATGATGAAAGTCACCATTCTCCAAATGAATCCGGCATGGGCCGACGTGGAAGCGAACCTGCGCCGTGCCTCCGACCTCATCCGCCGTCAGGAACCCGCCGACCTGCTGGTGCTGCCGGAGATGTTCTCCACAGGATTCGCCGTCAATCCGCAGCAGTTAGCCGAACCGGAAGGAGGCCGCACACAGGCCTGGATGCAGGCGATGGCCGCCGAACGCGATGCCGCCCTCTGCGGCAGCATCATCGTGGAACAGGACGGACACTACTTCAACCGTTGCTTCTTTGTCTGCCCCGACGGCACGACAACCACCTACGACAAGCACCACCTCTTCAGCTACGGCGGCGAGCAGGAGCACTTCACACCCGGAACATTCCGCACGGTGGTCAGCTTCCGTGGCTGGCGGTTTCTGCTGCAAGTATGCTACGACCTGCGATTCCCCGTCTTCAGCCGCAACCACCAAGACTACGATGCCGCCATCTATGTGGCCAACTGGCCGACGAGCCGCATCAACGCCTGGGACACACTCCTCCGCGCCCGCGCCATCGAGAACCAATGCTATATGGTGGGTGTGAACCGCGTCGGCGCAGATCCCGATTGCCTCTATTGCGGCCATTCGACGGTCATCGACGCCTACGGACGACCCATGGCACAAGCACCCACCGATGTCGAGAGCGCAATCACCGTCCCGCTCGACCTCGACCGCCTTCAAGCCTTCCGGCAGAAATTTCCCGTTCTGCGCGATGCCGACGACAGTGAACCGATACTCTCCGAGAATCTACAGGAGACATGACAGCAGCGGCTGAAGAAGAATTGAAAAAAGGGGTTGCACCCACTTGCCGGTGCAACCCCTTCACTTTGACGGAATGTCAGCAGTGTGTCCTCACTCACCGCGGGTAATCACCGCACGGCTCAGACGAGGATCATCGTAGAACATGTTTTCGACACCGCCCTTATAGTCGACGCGCAATTGCTTGGCCGACACGCCGAATTCCTTCACCAGGCAATTGTAAACGTTCTCAGCACGCTGACGGCTCAGACGTTCGTTGCCCTTCGTGCTGCCCGTGCCCTTGTCGGCATAGCCCGTCACGGTATAGACCGCATCCGCGTCGCCGCTCTTGATGATTTCGGCCAGCATGCCGAGGTTGGCGCGAGCCTCCTTCGAGAGATTCGTCTTGTTGATTGGGAACGTGACCAGGTTGGCCGCAGCCATCCGCTTGATGATGACGCGCTCCTCCTTCTTGTCGCCCGCCGCGATGGCCTGCTTCAGGCGCTCGTTCTCTGCGCTGATTTCATCCAGCTGTCGGCGGAGCTCGTTGATTTTGCCGTTGTCATACACGGTACGGACCACCGTCTTGCTGCGGTTCCAGCCACGGTTCTTGAACCTGTAGGCCAGCCCCACGGTCACCGACCAGTTGCCTTCGCCGTAGCGGCCGCCGCCCTCACCGTCGAAGTTGTCGTTCACGTACATGCCGCGCACGTCCACGTTGGCATCCAGCGCACTGCAGAGGCGGAACGAGTTCAGCATGCCGATGTTGGCACTCACCTCCTTGGCGTTCGGACTGTCATACGCGCGTGCCCAGCCCAAGCCGAAATAAGGGCTGCAATTCCAGACGCGCTTTTCGTTATAACCGAACAGCAGGTTCGACATGTTGAACAGCACGTCGGCATGCAGGTTTCCCATGTTGAACTCCTGCTTCTCCAGCCAATGCGGAGCACCGCCACCTTTCACCGGCACACCCGTGCCGTGAGCCGAATCCTCGTTCGGGTCGCCCGGATGCTTCGTCGCGCCCTTCTGCTTCAAGCCGCTGTACATCACGCGCAGTCCGATACCGGGCGTGAACCATTTGCCGAAGGCAATGTCCAGAGCCGGAGCCAGCCGGTCGCCGAAATCACATTGTTTGTCGTGGTCACCGAAATACACCTGCACGCCGCCGCCCGCACTGACGAACCAGTTGCTCCAGAAGCGGTTGGTCTCCACCTTGAACTTGTCCTTGCCGTATTCCACCGTTTCCTCCACATGCACGTCGGAGGTCGTTTGTGCCACAGCCGGACTCAGAACTGCGGCACACACGGCAGTCAAAATGATTTTCTTCATAAAAAAAACTGATTGTTAGAAAGTTGATTGGATTACAAAGCATTGATAGCCGCATTCATGTTGCTGAGACGTTCCAGATAGACCGACTTGAAGTTCTCGATGAGGGCATCCCACTCCAGATGCTCGTCGCCGCTATACTCGATGTACCACGTGTCCTTGTAGTTCGGACGGCTCACCGTGGTGATTGGCCGCTTCTGGTTCGGCCCGATAATCGGCCATATCTTCTGGTTGTAGGAATCAGACACCTTGTTCGCCTGTCCCAGCGTTTCGATGGTCGAAGTCACGCCGAGCAGAGTCGGATAGACCTTTGCCCAGCGTTCTTTCACGCGTGTCTTGAACGTTTCGTCCTGGAACAGTTGCGGATACCACAGGTAATGCTCCGCCGAGGTAGCGAGTGTATGCAGCAGGGTGCTCGAATCGTACTTGTCAATCTTCTTCGACCCGTCATAGTAGTAATACTTGTTGATATTGCTGATGTTCGGGAACGTCTGGTAGTCGAAGTCCCACACAGGGCCGGCATAGAGCTTGCCCGTGCCGTTCTTGTACATATAGACGCTCTTCGGATGGCGATATTCGTTGTTCATCGCAATTTCCTGCACAAACCAATAGTCGATGACCGAGTTGATGTCGAGCATCCCGTAGGCAGACGTATAGTTGCCGGCGTACAGATAATCCTCGATGCTCTGCACATAGTTCGTCACATAGCTCCAAATCGCTGAGTAGGTTATTTGATCCTTGCTTTGGTAAGGCAGGGAATAATGGCTGGTCGTGGCTGTATTGTACTCGTCTGTAGGAGCATTAAACTCCAGCAGATAACCGCAATTGGCTGTGGTCGGTGCATCGCCCGTGCCTGCGTTATAGTCGTCCAGCACATCTTCGAATCCATCTTGAATGTCCAGCCGCTTGCCGCCGATTTTGATCTGCTCACAGAGGAAATAGTTGCCGGCATGCACACCGTTGAGCACCAGTTCCACGTTCCGTCCCGACGGATTCCAGACCAGACCGTCCGTGCCGTCCGTACCATAGCCGTCGTCTCCTTTCACGTCGGGGTACGCCTCCTGAATTTTCTTGGCGATGTCGAACGCCACGGCGTTGCGAATCATCGAGCGGTCAATCCAGTTGGCCAGCAGACACCAGCGTTTGTGCTC
Source organism: uncultured Bacteroidaceae bacterium (assembly GCA_964415385.1). Taxonomy (GTDB): domain Bacteria; phylum Bacteroidota; class Bacteroidia; order Bacteroidales; family Bacteroidaceae; genus UBA3839. Next base: position 59,417 of record CAYPZK010000005.1, on the reverse strand, counting down.
CGCCATCCCCAGAACCTCTGCTTTTTTCACTAATTTGACAGCTATCGGTTTCTTCGGGAACTTGGCCGTGGAGTTGCCGCGCATGCGGAAGCCGCAGTAAACTTCGGCCAGATTCTGTCCGCCCGCTTTGTCGTAGATGGCAATCTTGTCCGTTTCCCTGAATGTTGACTCCTTGGAAGGAATGACGCTTTCGAGATACGGCATGTCGGATGTTGTATCATAGACGGTCCGGTCACTATTGGCATACTTATATCCCTGGTCGGATACGCCTCCTCCCGTCAGCACCACCACGGGCAACCCCGTGTTGGTGACACTCACGGTATAGTAGCGTGTCGCGCCGTCCGTGCCCGTCACGCTATAGACCACCGGCTCGCTGAAGTCCTGCGCCGTCACGCCGCTGGTCTGCTCCACGCCGCCCACCGCGACGACGGCATCCTTGTCAGAAGTCGTGAACGTCGGCACGAGCGTGAAGTCATACAGATAAGGGATGCAGCCGCTGATGGTTTCGGCTTCACCATCCACCTCCAACGCCTGCTCCGTCACGCCCTTCACCTGAGTCGCTCCCACCGTCTCATCGTAGGCAGCCTCCTTGTCAAGGATCTTTCCTTTGTTGTTGGCCACCTCGAAACTGAACGACAGGATTTCCGGCGCATTCTCATCCGATTCATACGGCATATCCACAATGCTCAGCTTGTTCTCCTCCGTGCATCGCGAGAGATAGAGCGGAATGTCGTAGCATCCACCTGCCTCCAGATCCTGTTCGGCCGCCACCTGGAGAGTAATCTCATGTTTGTCAGTAATCAGACGAATCTGCAAGAGGTCTCCCTTCTGAATGTCGGGGGCGATGCAGGCGTAAGCCTCCACCTCGCCGGCCAGCGTGGGATTGTTGGTCAGATTGACAACCAACGTGGCGGCAGCCTCTCCGGCAACCGGTTTCAGACCGTCATCAGGGTTGCTCAGATTCATCGTGAACTCGCCTGTCCAGTCACCTATGTTGTCTTGATCCACATCCTCCGCAGGTTCCACCTGGATTTCCTGCAGCCGCTCCGAGGCATCAAGCTCATTCACACCGTCGGCATTCACCACAAAATGCAGCATCGCCACCATCGACCGGAACGTGAAATGCCACGCGTCTCCGCGCTGCTCCGGCGCGTTGCCCACCTTGATATCACTGGCCGAAATGGAAGTCACGTCCGTGTAGTACATGACCCCGTCAATCGTGACCGGGACGGCAGTCATGTCCTTCGCATCCGCGCGATAAGGATAGTAGGCATATTCCGGTGCGTCGTCCGTCGTCACCGTTCCCGAGAAGGTGGCGGTAGGCACAGCCTCGGTGATGGATGTGGAAAACGGGGCGTTGGCAGTGGCCGAGCCGAACACGCCGATGGTGTCGCCCGGCGACCACAGAATTCCGACCTGCGACGAATCGCCCGCCTCGTCAATCTGCGTTCTGGTGATACCACTTCCGCCGGCATCCGCCGTGATGTTGATACTTTCAGCTCTGCCGAGCCACGCGTCTAAGTCCGAGCAGCCCGTTATGAGAGCCGCACAGAAGGCTGCCGTCAGGCAGCCGATACTATGTTTCAATAGATTCATAAGGTATTGTTTTGTTCGGAACAGTGCGCTGTCCGCAACCGTGAAGTGCGCATCAGACTTCCCCGATGCGCACAAAAAAAGTGCCGACTGCGCAGAATTCGTGTAGAACGAACGCGTTCGTCCCGCAGAACGATTGCGTTCGATTTGCGAAACGAACGCGTTCGTTTTCTCTGAAATCAGTCTGATTCACATTTTTTCTCGCCGGAAAATGAGGATTTCCTCCGCGGCGTTCGGAAATTCATCAGGCGCATGGTTCAGAGAGAGAGTTTGTGAGTAAGTCGGTATGTCCGCGGGAGCCTCATCGAACGCCGAAGCCCACACCATTGTTCGAATAGCTGCTGTCGTAGGTCTTCGTCGTAGAAGTCTCCGAGTCTGAACCGCTGTCCGAAGTGGATTCGTCCGCATCACGAACCAGAAAGACACTTCCAGAGGTCGTGGAGGTTACCTCATCGCTTGTCGATACAAAACCCTTCGAGACTTTATAATAATAGTATCGGGTTTTTGTTTCTGTAACTGTATATCGAGTACGTGTAAAAACATAGGAGGCATCACTGAATAAACCAGAATTTTTCATTATAATCATGCCCAACTCTCTCTCATTCGGCACACGCCACTCGCCAGATCCTACCGTACCGGTCGCAGCCACTTCCGCCGTCGTAGTTTTACTGTTAGTAGTGAACTCAAAGGCCTTAGGCAGCTTATCCTCGACCGCACCAGTCAGATGTGCTGAGTATTCGCCAGTTATTTTACCACTACGCAGGCAAAGCGAAGATACACCTGTCATCGAAATGATGTGTTTGTTGTCATCATAGGTTGCAATCGGACTGGTTGTCTTATAAGGTTCTTTTAGTCCTCTCACTACACGAACGGCATTTGTACCTTTAAGCTCGTCGCTCATATCATCTGTTTTATCACCAATCTTCCAATAGCCAAAGCTGACACCTTCATCCGCCCACCACGTGCGGTTCACGCCGGCCGTGCTGGTGAAATAAAGCCGATTCTTCGTATCTAACTTGGCCCCCGTAGGCAGAGCATCATAAGCCATCCACAAATCCATACACTGGTTACGAGCCGGTACATACCAGCGAAGCTCATCCGCGTCAATCACGCCATCACCATCCAGATCACGGTTGCGGGTCAACATCTGATAGAGAGGATTCTGATAGGCTGATTTCAGGATGTCATCACCCTCTCCATTCTGACCGAGTTTTCCTTTGATATAGCCATGATTAGATTCATCAATGAAATCCGCCCATTTTTTGCCCACGATGCAGAAATAAGTATTATCAGTAACTGTCATATTTTCCCATCCATTGTCCAGAGATTCCCCCGTCTTTTTGACTTTGTCACGATCAGATTCGTTCGTAGATGTCGTGCCTTCATCACCCTCACCTTGAGAATTCAACCTGTACATCGGCCCTTCTTCTATCGTCTCGATTCCCATCGGGTTGTCGCTATCCAGGTTGAACGGCGACTTGATGGAACGCTGCGAGATGGAGAAAATCGGCGTGACAGTGTAGGTGCTGTGTTTGTCAGCGCTGGTGGACACTGAAGATGCCAGTATCATCTCGCGGTTGGCCGCATTGACGAAGCCTGACAAATCTTTTCCTTTATAGTAGTATTCATTGACATAGGCAGCTACGTAATACTTGCCATCGTCACCTTTGAGGACATGAACCAAATCGCTCTCGTTCTTGCTGTTCAGTTCCTTAAGCAACGTCTTGATGCCGCACATCTTCGTATAGACATTTGTATAGGCATCGAAAGTTGTCGTGGTTGCAGGCTTTGCAAACTGCACCCAGTTCAAATCCGCACCATCAAAGACGTAGTCTCCCGATTTATCGTATTCCGATGCATTTTCCGGGAGCTCGCTAATAGCCTTGTATATCTTGGAGGTATACGGCGTATTGACGACCAATGCAAATTCTTCAAAACCTGCAGGGATGTCGAGACTCAGCAACACCTGCTCGTAATGCGCGTCCAGCTTCACGCTGACCTCCGAATTCTCCTGAACGATGTCACCCTCGGCACCATGCTGAAAGGGTTTTTCATCAGTCTCCATCTCTGTCGTTGCCTCGACAATGATGTTATTCACGCCTTTGACCGTCACCGTGTAGGTGTATCTCCCGTTGCGGCGAACTGTGAAGTTACCATTGTAGTCTCCAGTTGCGTTGCTTGTGGAGAAATCACCCAGATGGATGGTGTATTCCACATTGCCCGTCACTTTAGTTCCATCATCTAAGCCCGGCCCCTTATATAAACCTTTCACAACCACATAGGTCGCATTCGCCGGTGCATACATGAAAGAACGGTCATCGTTACGTTTTTCACGGAGGTTATAGTTCGATTTGATTTCGGTATTGCTCTTCTGCACATTTTCCTGCGTATAGAATGTGAACCCGGTGCCTGTAATCGGAATGTTCTCCTTATTCTTCAAGGAGTTCTCTGCGGCCAAATTGCCATCGACAGAGCCTGGGTCGGTGCCGTTTACTCCGCCCCATCCGCTGCGCTCCATGAGGGTGGAAGACGTGGAATAGTTGTAGATGGAGTAGCTGACCGGCGTGAACGTCACCTCCTCTCCGTCCACAAACTTGAAGATGTTCTTGGCAATGAGACGGCGCAACGTCAAGGTGCTGTTCTCTAATGTATTCATGCCTGCTTGGAGCGTGAGTGTTTCGTCCGTACCGTTGCTATATTTGCCAGACATGAGAACGGTCGTTTCCACAATATCCAGTTCGCCCGAACCGCCCGTGAGGAAATTATCCATCTGAGCTTTCGTCAATTTCTCCAATTCCGTCAACTCAGTCGACACGAACTGCTTGTCGTAGTTGGCCACGGCATACAAGTACCATTCGCCGCTGTACAAGCCTTCAGTATTCACGGTCACTGTATATATATAATGAGTTTTCGTCTCCTCGGTCGGGGTACCCATGTCTGTAATCTCGACCACTACAGGTGCTTCATCGGGCTGGCTCTTCTTGTAGAAGAACAAAGCCACTTTCTCCACCGTGGTTTCCTGCGCGTCGGTGGCACGCGTCATGGAGACATTCTCCTGCTCCGGCACGGCCAGCGTGAGTTGGACGGTGCAGGGCAGACCCTCTTGAACTTTTGTCACCAATTCCGTGTCCGAACAGGCGGTCAGGGTCAGCACCGCCATCAGGACCTGGAACATCCGGTTCTTCAATACTCTCATGCTTCAATCGTTTTCATTCAAATGTAACTTCATTGGAAATCTCTGTGTATTCTTCCACCTCGATGGTAGATGTTCTTTGCTGTGGTTCGGTCGAGGCAGCGAATATGCCCTCCTCCATCTCCACCTGAGTCTTCTGCGTGGCAGGAGCCTCATAGTCTTTTTTCTTTGGTTCGCTCATAATGTTTGATGTTTTTTGTATAAGATGATTTTGTGATATGTCTGTCCGATGGCGGCACACAGTGCGGTTCACTGCTTGGAGGAGCCGTAGTAGCCATAGTGCCCATATCCATAACCGTAGCGTCCGTAACCGTAACCGTAACCATAGCCGTAACCATATCCCCAACGTTTCAGGTCGATGCCGTTGAGCACCAAGGCCATGTTCGTGAGTTTCTTCTCTTGATAGAGCGCCTCGATGTCTGGCAGCTGACGGCGGTCCAGTCGTCCGGCCCGCACGACAAAGAGCGTGATGTCGGCGATGCGGTTGGCGATGGAAGCATCGGCGATGATGCCCACGGGCACGTTGTCAGCAATGATATAGTCGTAGCGGGAACGCAACTCGGCTATCAGGCTGTCAAGCCGGCTGTCCATCAGCAGTTCGGCGGGGTTGGGAGCAATGGTGCCACAACCGATGATGTCGGGCTTCTCGCCCTCCACTCCCCTGTGGATGATGTCATCGCAGGTGATGGAGGCATCTGCCAGATAGTTGGTGATGCCGACGTGGTGCTTGTCGAGCATGGAGTGGCTGAGCGTTCCCTTGCGGATGTCGAGGTCGAGCATGACAACGCGCTTCTTGGTGAGGATGAAGCTCATGGCCAGGTTGCGGGCGATGAAGGTCTTGCCCGCTCCTTCGTTGAACGAGGTGAACGTGATGACTTGCATGCGCTGTTCTTTCTTGCCCATGAAGGACATGTTGGTGCGCAGGATGCGCATGGCCTCCGCCACGACCCGTCCGGGCGTTTCGTCGCCGGCCGGGGAGCGGTGGTGGAAGGTGCCGCCGGCCTGGGCTTTCTTGTCTAACGGAATCTCGCCGAGGAACGGAACGCTGACCGCGCCCTGCACGTCCTTGCGGTTGTGCACGCGCGTGTCCATAAACAGCACGAGCAGGAAACCGACTCCGGGAATGGCGATGCCGACGAGGATGCCGAGCAGGAGGATGCGGTTGCGGCTGGGCGCGATGGGCGCGTTGCCACCGGCCGCACTGTCTATCACGCGTGCGTTGTTGTCGGCCATGGCCTGCGACAGCGCGTTCTCCTCGCGGCGGTTGAGCAGGAAGAGGTAGAGAGCCTCCTTGATTTTCTGCTGACGCTCGATGGAGAGCATGTGGCGCTCCTTGGTGGGGATGGAGGAGACACGGGCCTGCGCACGCATCTCTGAGCTATGGGCATCGCGCCGGCGCACATTCAGGCTGACAATCACATTGTCCACGGCGCGGATGATGCTCTGCCGCAGGGAGCGGAGGGAGTTGTTCAGCTCTTCCACCACGGGATTGCTCTCGCTGCTGTCGGCAATGAGTTTGTCACGACGCAGACGCATGGCGTTGTACTGGTTGATTTGCCCTTCGAGGTCGATGTCCTTGATGCCCGTGTTGGCGGGGATGAGGTCGGTCTCCTTGGCCGGGTCGGTCAAGTATTCCTTGATGTAGGAGGCCAGACGCAGCTGCGTTTCGAGTTCGACGGCCTCTGCGCTGTACTTCTGCGACTCGCCCATGTAGCGTCCTGCCGTGGAACTGATGTCCACAATCTGGTTGGAGCGCTTGAACGATTCCAGGTCGGACTCCACGCCTCCCAGTTCCTTCTCGATGATGATGAGGCGTTCGTTGATGAAGTCGGCCGTGTTGACCGCCACCTGATTCTTGTCGCGGATGGCGTTTTCGTTGTACACGGTGATGAGCGTGTTGAGCATGTCCTCGGCGCGTTCGGGTGAGCTGTCTTTCAGCGACAGGCGCAGGATGGAGGATTCGTCCTCTTCCTGCCGGATGCCGAACATGCCCTGATAGTAGCTGCTCATGGCCGAGAGCGGCAGCTTGCTCACCCGGATGGAGATGCCGTACCAGGCCGGCCCGTAGTAGTCGGTCGGCGTGAGGAGCATCCGGCCTTTCGGCGTGCGGACGGTGTCGCCGAGGCGCACTTCCTGCGGCTTGGCCTCATCGTCGGCCCAGGCCACTTTCACCGTGCTCTTCGTCAGCGGCGTGACCGTCAGGCGCAGGCCGCTCTCGGGATGCGCGTCGGGGAAGGTGGCGATGACGGGGGATTTCGTGTAGAGCTCCCTGTGGCGCAGACCGGTCTTCAGCTGATAACTCATGTCGGCATGAATCCGTTGCACGGTCTCGCGCATCAGTGACTGGGAACGGAACTGGAGAATCTCGTTGGAGACATTCACCTTGTTGATGAAGTTGTCGTAGCGGTCGAGTCCTGCCGCCGACGAGGTTTTGTTCGACGGGTCCTTGATGATGACCGTGGCCGAACGGAAATAGACCTGCGGCGTGCGGGCGTAGTAGAACCAGGCGAGGCTGCCGCACAGGATGACGGACAGCAGAAACCACTTCCACCTCAGTGCCAAATAGATGAGCAGGTCGAGGAGGTTGACGTTCTGCGAGTCCTTGTCGGAGGGAATCTGAGTGGATTGCATGATGATGTTTCAGAGGAAAAAGGTTCGGTTATTTGGTGGCCCAGATGATGGAGCAGGCTGCCGTGATGAAGGAAAGCACGCCGGTGATGTACTGCCAGACCGTATCACTGCGGTCTTTCTTGCGGTATTTCGGTTCCACATACACTATGTCGTTCTGCTGGAGATAGAAGCAGGGGGAGTCGAACAGACTGCGGTCGCGCAGGTCGTGCACGAACACCTGCCGCTCATCGCCGATTTCGCGGATGACCGTCACTTTGTTGACATGGGCGTTGACGGCGAGGTCGCCGGCGTTGGCAATGGCCTCCAGCAGGGTGACGCGATCGCCGTCCACGCTGAACGTGCCGTTCTTGCCCACGGCTCCCAGAACGGTGTACTTGAAGTTGAGGAACTCGACGCTCACGATGGGGTCCTTGATATAGTTGCCCTCCATGATGCGCCTGCGCACCAGCTCCGTCACTCCGCCCACGGTCAGTCCCTCAATGTGGAGCGTGCCCAGAATGGGGAAGTTGATGTTGCCGTCGATGTCCACGCGGTAGCCTTTCTCTCTCGCCTCGGAAGCCGCGCCGGAAGCCATCGCCACCTCGCCGTCGGAGGCGATGCGGAGGCCGCCGTTCTGCACGTTGAACGGAATGGCCAGCTCCGGTTGCTTGCAACTCACGGAGATGCTCAGGCGGTCGTCGCGGTGGACCACCGCCTCGTGGCGGATCTCGAACGGATAGCGCTCACCCTCATACATGTTCTGCAAATACACATAGTCTTTCTTGCTGCCGCAGGAGGACAGCAACAGCGATGCGATGGCGCAGGCGATTACAATCTTTTTCTTTGTCATTTTTCTTATTACAATACTTATCTTGTTTTTTCTCATGTTCAGATGGAGTCCGTCCCCGTCAGAGAGGCGGCGCACAGCCGGGCCGCGCTCTCGTCGGGCAGGCACTCCAGCTCGCCTGTCGGCACTGAGGTGGCCAGGCAGGTCAGGGTGTCGTACAGGGCGGCGCACATCGGCCGTAAGGTGTGGACCACGGAGCAGCCCGGCAGCAAGGTGGCAAAAGCCTCCGCCTCGGTGCGCGGAACGAATCGGTTGGCGCGGGCCGGCCTCAGACGGACGATGCCGCCGAGCGGTACGCCCAGATTCCGATAGCAGGGTGTCTTCCCGCTCCACGGCGTGCCATAGGCCAGGATGTGCGCGTCTTCCACGCGGACGGTCGGATTGTCGTCGTTCAGCAACGTGCAACCGTCAAGGCAGCGCAGCCACAAGCCGGCATGTGTGCTCTTGCCCGTGCCGCTTTTCCCCATGAAGAGGAAGGCTCGTCCGCGCCACGTCACGGCTGCGGCATGCAGGGAGACGGCACCACGAAAAGGAACGGCCAGGGAATAGGCGATGCGGAGCAGGGAACTGAGCATGACACCGGCAAGAGGATGCGCCCACGGCAGGCAGGCCCGGACGGAACGGAAAGCGCCGTCGGCATGCATCACGGCGACGGCACCGGCCGGCTCGTATTCCACCTCCACACGATAGCCCTCCGCATGTTCCCACAGGCGCACCCGCCCCATGTCGTTGTCCGACTCGCCCAAGAGGATGCAATCCGTAGGGATGGGAAGGGGGGCACAGCAGGCCGTCAGGCGGAACAGACGGTCACCGGCCGCTTCGGACGGCGACTCGCACCGGAAAGGCGCGAACGAGGGCAGCAGCCTGTCCACGTCCGGTCCGGCGGGAAGGAACACCTCGAGGGGAAATCCGGCTACCCGGTAGGAATGTGCTTTCAGCATGTGAATTGACCTTTGAAGAGGGAAGTGGCAGTCCAGAACGTTTCCTGCGGCGCATAGCGGCAGGAGAAGCGCAGGTTGCGCAGGAAGGCTCCGGCGGTATGCAGCTTGTGTGCGGACGGGGACTGAGACACGGTAGTGCCATGCGTGTCGCAACGGCCGAAGTTTCCGCCGGCATAGACGATGGAGGACAAATCCCGGGCGGAGGTGCGCAGTTCCCAATAAGGAAGGGAATCCTGCGACAGTCCCAGCTCGTCGGTGAGGAAAGCGTGGAGCAGACGGCTCCAACGTCGGATGCCCATGTCGCTGTAGATTTTCTTCAGCTCATGGCAGTTGCGCTGGCCGCACAAGACGTGATAGGCACGCGCCATGTCGCACAGCTGACGCAGGCCGATGCCACGGCCGATGGCGTGTTTCAGAATGTGGGTGTTGAGCAACAAGAGGTTCAGCACGGGCGCAGGCACGTCTGCCCGCAGACTGCCATCAGCCGTCAGCGTCTGCTCCGCAAAACCGTAAGTCCACTCCAGCGTATGCAGACTGCGCCTCACGCGCGGGGCATGCAGGTCGAACAGCGCGGGGTGGTGCTCCACCTCGATGCCCTGCCACAGGTAGCTGACGCTGCCATCGGGCTGGCGACGGAATTCTGTTCCCTGCGCCCGTATGAGCCGCAGGGATTCTGTCCGTTCCTCAGGCCGACGGAAATAGAGGTCGATGTCGCCGGCCTCACGCAGCCACGGATTGGCATACAGACTGGCGATGCCCTGGCCTTTCAGCAAGACGGGGCGCAGGCCGTGAGCGCCGAAAAACGCATACAAGTCGGCCAGCACCGCGTTCATCCGGCGGTTGGCACGCTCGATGCGGTCGGCCTCAGCCGTCCAGCGGCACAGGAGCGGGTCGGCAGGGAAGAAACGCTCGGGCAGCGAGGTCAGTCCGCGATAGACCAGACTCGTCACCGTCTGCTGACGCGCCAGGCGGAACACGCGGTGCCAGCATTCCGAAGTGGCGGGAAACACATCGGAGAGCTCCACTTCCTTTTCCCAAAGGCCGGCACGCAACAAGGCTCGCAAGACGCGATATTCTGGACTGGAAAGCATCGTCACGTTCATAAGCTTATCAGACCGAACTCCGCCCATTCGGCCAATTGTCGCCGCACATCCCGCAAGGCGGTTTCCCAGTCCACGTTGTATTCTTCGCACAGCAGGACGGCCAGCTCTTCGGCCGTGCGCTCCCCGCCTTCGGAATATTGCCACAGACGGGCCGCCGTGCCGTTCAGCGTGAACACATTGGTCAGATTGACCGTGCTGTCGGCATCCACAATCATATACCGGCTTCCTATCTTACGCAATTGCAGGTTCGCCTTTTGTTTCATTGTCATTTGCTTGATTCAAAACTTCTTTCCGCACAAGATGAACACGGTGGTCAGCACGATGATGCGCACGTCTGACCACAGGCTCCACGAGTGCAGATATTCCAGATCCATCCGCAGCCGCTCCAACATCTTCTCCATCGTATCGGTGTAGCCGTTGTAGAGGGTGGCCTCGGAGAACAGCCCCGGGCGCATCCGATAGAGCTGGACATATTGAGGATTGACCGCAATAATCTGGTCAACAAAGTACTTGCGCTCGGGACGATAGCCGACGAAGGACATCTGCCCCCTCAGCACGTTCCACAACTGTGGAAGCTCATCCAGATGGTGTTCCCGCAGAAAACGGCCCACGCGGGTCAGCCGCTTGTCGTGCTTCTTACAGAGACGAGGCTTACCGTCGGCCTCGGCCGCAACCTTCATGGAACGGAACTTGTAGAGCGTGAAAATCCTGCCTCCGAAGCCGACGCGCTTTTGCTTGAAGAAAACTGAGCCGCGGTCTTCCAACTTGATGGCCACGGAAATGAGGAGGAAAAGCGGGGAGAACAGGAGCAGGGCACTCAGAGCCAGCAACAGATCCATGCCATACTTGACACCCAAGGAGCTCGCCTTGACCCATCGGGGAGTGGTTACAGATTCAAGCATTTCCATAGGATATTGAAATAATCGTTAATCATTTTTTCTTGCGTGAACACGGTCTGGTAACGTTCCAGAGCGTTCTTCGCATAGCCCTGATAGGTGGCTCTGTCCTGCGTAATCTCGCGGATGGCCACAGCTAAGGCCGCCGGATTCTGCGGAGGCACGTTCAGCCCCGAACAGCCGTGACGGTTGACCCACGGAACGCCACTGCCCGGAATGTCGGTGGCCACCACGGGCTTGCCGCACGACATGGCTTCAATCTGCACGATGCCGAAGGCCTCGGTCTTCTGCACCGACGGCAGACAGAACACGGTGCAGGCTCCGAAGTAAGCGGGCAGATGCTCGTCGGAGACACGTCCCAGCAGCACGACTTTTCCCTCCAGTCCCCACGTCTCGATTTCGCGTTCCAGCTGACTGCGCAACGGGCCTTCGCCGCCTATCAGTACCACAAAGTCATCATCCAGAAAGCGGGCGGACTGAATCAGGTATTCGAAACCTTTGTAATGCACCAGACGGCCGAGCGAGAAAATGATTCTCCGTCCCTGATAGCACGACTGAATCTCTGCGACACGGTCGTCGTCCGGCGCGATGGGCTGGATGCCAATCGGCAGGCAATGCAGCTTATGGCGCACGCACCGCAGATAAGGGGAGCCGGCCAAATAGGCCGGAGATGTCCCCACAATCATATCTGCCCTGCGCAAGAGCCACCGCTGCAGCGGCCGGTAGAACTTCAACCACATCTTCTGCTTGACGATGTCACTGTGCCAATGGAGGATGACCTTACCCCTGTATCCCGCACAGAACAGAGCCAGACAGGCCATCGGGTCGGGATGGTGGACATGAATGGCATCGTAATCCCTGCATGTGCGCATGGTACGGATCACCAAGGACGGCGAAATCATCGTGCCCGCCAGCTGCATCCAACTCCTGCAACAAATGAGCCGCGCTTTCTTTCCGATGCGCATCGTCCGTCCTTTCCCCCTGTAGGCTGCGCACAACATGTCGCACTCCACCCCATAGGTCGAGAGGCCGACCGTCAGATCGTACATCACCTTCTCCACACCACCACGGATAGGATAGAATTTCCCCAGCTGTAGTATTCTCATCGCATTACAAGTTCATCATAAAGTCTGATATAGTCTGCATAGCGGTCTTCTTTCCGAAAGTGCTTCAATGCGAAAGCGCGACACGCCTGCCTGTAGGCAGACGTTCCCCGACACTCAATCAAACGGACAGCACGGACGACAGCCTCCACATCCCCCTGCTCCACGACGATGCCGGTCTGTTCGGTGACGGACTCGACGCTGCCTCCCGTACGATACGTGACGACAGGTGTGCCGCAGGCGATGGCTTCTAAATTGACGGTCGGATAATTGTCCTGCCAGGTGAGGTTGACAAAAGCAGTGGCGGCAGAATACAGTTCCGCCAGCTGATGCATGTTTTCGGTACGACTGATACCAACAATGCCCTTGGGCAGCTTCTTTTGCATATCCCGGTTGATACCGACCAGCACAATGATTTCATCTTCATGCAGCAGTCCTGCCAGACGGACAAAGTCCTCAAGACCTTTCTCCCTGCTCCATACACTGGCCACGCCCAATAGGATATGCTTTCCCAGAAGACCATATAATCTCTTGATGGAATCGCAGGGGAACACATTGAACTCATCTGTATTGATGCCGTTGTGGATCACGCGGAAATCATAGTCTCGAAAGAAGGAGCGTTCCATTTCGTGCTTCATCCATTCGGACACTGGCACAATAACCATCCGTTCGTGCGGCACCGAAGTGAAGGCCGCGCGCTTGTCTGCGAAATTCTTGGCGGAGCGATCTATCCACCAGCTTGCGGGGAATTCGCGTCGCTGCGGACAATGGCCGCAACCACTGCCCCATTTATTGCAGCCGACGTAGGAATAATAGAAGCAATGTCCTGTATATAACCAGCAGTCATGCACGGTCCAAACGATGGGAACGCGAATCCCTGACAAATAGTCAAACAGAATCTGATAGTTCAAGAAATAGCCATGCAGATTGTGGAGATGGATGATGTCCGGACGAAGTTCCTCCATACGGCGGATGAACATCCGAGTGGCCCGAGCAGAAGCCAAGCCATGGCGGTCGAACAGGCGTGTGGCAAGCCCATGCAGAACCACATCCATCTTGTCACCCACAGGCATCAGCTGCGACCGGCAGGGCATGACACCATCACGCCCATAACTATAGGCGATATGGCTCTCCCACCCTTGTTGCATGGCCAGCTCACCTATCTCCTGCATGATGCGCCCCGTGGAAGTACTGGTTCGCAACACAGGGTTGATTTGTAGCAGCTTCTTGGTCGGCATTTTCCCTTATGATTCGGACGGGGTCTCGACTAAAGAATTGAAAAGACGCATCCACCGGCTCATCACCTTTTCTTCCGAATAGGTCTCGATTACCTTACGGGCATTGGCCGACATCATCCTTCGGAGCGGCTCATCATTCATAAGCCTCATCATCGCATGTGCCAATCCTTCAATATCGCCATTGGCCACCAGCAGCCCATTGCTGCCGTCCTTAATAATATCCTTCGGGCCGCATTTACAATCAAACGCAATGGCTGGAACTCCACAAGCCATCGCCTCTACCAGAACCATACCAAATCCCTCATAATTGGAACTCATCACGATCATAGAACTGTTGGCGTATTCTTCCCGAATTGAATTTGTCGGCTTATTAAGGCGTGTAACCGATGACAAGCCTTTGTTTACAATCATCCGTTGCAACATATCGTACCATTCGCCCTGGCCAAAGATGTCCAGTCGCCAGTTACTGTATTTACCATCGTTTTGCACCAGCTCCCAGGCCTGAATCAAACGGTCAAACCCTTTTTGATAATCAAGCCTGCCCACTGCGATGATTCTTTTGGCTGTCACATCGGAATATTTGTCGGCCACATGCAATGCAGCATTGGGAATCACCTCTATATTCTTCAAGTTTCCCCAGTACTCACAATCTTCCTGTGTCAACACCACAAATCTGTCAAAACGGCTCACAATCCGTTCGTCCTGCTTCGTTCGCCACCGGTCAATCAGTCCCAGCAATCCTTTCCTGCCATACTGCAATCGGAAGAACTTGCAATAGTGCAGTTCCAGCACCTTTTTACTACCGTCCGGAATGGACGGAATGAAAGAAGATTCCGAAGGATAAAGCGACACAACAACGTCCGCCTTCTCCTCTCGCAGTAATGCCGTAAGCTTTTCCTTGTGCCTGCGTCTCTTCTGTAGATACCCAATAATCTTTCCCACAGGAGTCCTACCGTTGTCATCAGAATAATTAATACCCAAATCTATCAGCTTGATGTCTCTGGGAAATGGGTAGAACGGAGGACAGCCTTGCTGATCAGTCGTAATAATGGTTATATCCCAATGCAATCTCTCCACCAAATAATTTACCTTATTCAACAAAACCCGTTCCATACCGCCAGGATTGTATATAGCGCGTATGCAATAGATAATTTTCATTGATAAGACAAATAATAGCGATACTTACGGCGTACTTCTATATAATACGGATTCAATATCCACTTTTTCAACAACCAATAACGTTCTCGCAAGGACAGCTTCATCCACGGCTTTGCTTTCCCTATGAAATGGACAACATAGATTTTCTTATATGCCTCGTCCTCCCAAGAATATCCCAAGCTCCGAATGTAATACTTCAAAAAGTCTGCAAAGACATTATAACCTTCGTCCAATTGCAGCGACGAATTATCATCCCATCGATCTTTCAGAAACCATTGTAACACATCTTGATCTCCCATCAATCGATTTTTCTGTTCATAAGCATGAGATACTATGGGAATAAGTTCTATTAGCTTCCGTTTCACATGAATATCTGGTTCTATTACCATCACACCCGAATTGATGCCAGTCCAATTGTCATGACCAGGATAAGACTTACCAGCACATACACCCGAAAACGGTTCACAATCAAAAAGATGGTCAATATTGTTCATGACGAGTACATCTGAATCGAGAAAGACAATCTTCTCAAATTGCGTAAGTCCCCAAATTTGCAATTTATCAAACGTATTATTCCAGCGTTCAAAAGAGGAACCACCAGAAATGCGACTATGTGTATCTACATGCTGAGTTAAACGAACAAATTGTATCCCATCCTTGATTAAGCGTCCTTCTATCAGCTCATCAATGTTGGCCGCCAAGACACAATAAAAAGGATATCGCGATCTGACAGCCTGCAAAGAACGTTTCAGCACAATGACACCATCATAATAGTCCGCACTAGACAATAATGTTATAAAAGCTTTCATTTTTGATTTTTGATTGTTGATATTGCACTTATTCGTGTGAGGAATCCTTCACATTAGAATCTTCCTAACATAAATGGTGTATATTGTTTTATCAAATACGATGGCACAACAAGAATGATGCATGTCAGAATACAATAAGTTACCGAACCTACATATGTCCAACTATAAAAACCAATTTTATCACCCAAGATAGTCAAGGCCTGGATAACATCTGACTGGAAAGCATAATACACCAAGGTGTTAGTTCCCACATAGCCCCAAAAACGCACAAATAGAGATTTCTTTCGGCGTTCTAAAAGTAATGAAAGGCTCAAGACAGCTCCCAAACCGAACCATGCGCTAATCATAAAAATAGTAAACTGTCCATATTGGTGCAAATGTATATCGATTGGATAATTATTAATGGCAAAAACGATTAAAAGATAAGCAACGGACATCAAGAAGATTATCCATTTGGTATTATTCATTTTGATTTCTGCCATCTGTTTGCTCACGAATGTCGATTTTCTTATTATATGCCCTACGCATAAGAATATTATCATGATACATGCATTTTCAATATGCCATGGCAATGCGTAAGAGAGTTTTGTCAATAGCACAAATCCACATATAAATAAAGTCAGGCATATAAGAAACTTGATGATTGATGACGAAACAAATCGTGCTATAGGATAGAAAATAAGCTCCGTTATGAATAAACATGCCACAAACCATAAGAAATCCCATTCACCAGGCTTTTGCACAACCAATCCTATTATACGAGAGAAGAACGACCCTCCTTTAGCATAGTACGATAATGCTGAGTTTATCACTCCAAAGATTACAAAAGGAATTAGCAATCTCTGCACCTTACCACGCAAAAAGCAATGAAAGTTATCTTTAATAGTATAAGTATAACCTGCCACAAAGAAAAAACCAACAAGCTCGAAAGGGTAGGTTAGTCGACCATAGATATTCGGGCCATACAAATGATTTAATATAATGGCCATCATACAGATACCCTTTATATAATCCACCCAAAATATCCGACAATTATCTTTATCCATTCGCTTCTATCACTGTGTCTGTTTTATCATTTTTGTTTATCATGAGGAATAATGCCAATACACAATAAATATCCGATGCGACTTTCAACCAGATAAGAATTTGCAGGATTAGCACTGAAAAAAAAAGCATACGATACTTCTCATGTTTCTGCATACAAATAAATGCAGCCTTACACATAAACAAGACAAAAGCAATTAATCCTATCAATCCTGAGTAATATATGAACCGCAAGTATCCCACATCTGTTGCCATATAATATTCTTTGTATTCTTTCCCTACATAATATGGATCCAAATTGGTATTGAAGAAATATCCATCACCTATAATCCACGTTTTTAACGTATCAGGAAATCTATACATCGTAACCAAAACTTCATTAGAATGCACTTCCCATTTACCTCTCTCAATTAAGCTAAAAAAGCCTTCAAACCCAAAACGAAAAGATCCTCTAAAGCTCGAATCAAGATGATAAAGAGGAAGAACCAACATAACAAAAAACAAAAAGAGAGCTAAGCACCATCTCCACAAACGCCTTGTTTGAGTATCCATCTTCAACGTATGAAGTTTTAATGAATATAGGATATACACCAGAGCTATAATCATGCCGACTGTAGTAGAACGAGCAATCATATTGCCTACTATAGAAATGATGATAAAAGCCAATGTATATATACAGGCTAATCTTTTTTTATTCTTGTCAACAATCAGAGGGAAAAAATATCCCATCATAACTAAGACTGCTGCAAAACGCAAACCTGCGGGATCAAAAGAACAGCCGACACCATAAAGACGTCTTTCACTTTTTAATAATCCTTTCAACTCTGACAAGCCAGCACAGAAAGATGCACAAAATGATTCAACGACAGAAGACCTATCTATTACAACAGCAAGAATACACTGCATAACGCACGCTGTTATCAGATAATTCACAACAAGAGGGACCTGAACCTTGCCATGAATCATTTTTATTATTGACATCAACGTATATGCCCCACCGGTCCAGACAAGCATTGATATGATATATGTCACATAAGTATAGTCCCTAGTATTGTTGTAAAACACCGCAAATAGTGTGGTTAAGGATACCAATAAAGCCCAAAGACATACTATCATAAAATCTTTGTTAAGTACACCTTCTCTTTGCTTTGCTGAGTTAATGCCTAATATTACCAAGGAAGTAACTGACATCATCAATTTTGTATTTGCACCAGGCATGAACACAAAATCAAAGGGAAACAGATAGAAACTAGTGAAAATGACAGCACATATTATTGCTACAAATTTTCTCATTGGTCACTTATTTGCAGAACCTGCCATAAACCACTCGGTTGAATACCATAGAATACAACAGTACCAACCATATTAAATTTTTCCAAGCAGCCCATTGTAAGAGCCTATTCCGAAGAGTAATCTGTTTATTTTTTAGAATATAAGTGTTAGCTTCGGAGTACCAATTACGCCATACACAAATTCTCTTCGAGTCCTTCATCAACAAAAGCGGAAATTTAGCTTCTAATTTCATATAGGCAATATACTCATCAAGCTCATTGCCAAATCTTTCTTTTATGAATGTCTCTATCCGACCTACGTTATGACACAACTCGTATAAATGTTTGTCTGAATAAGTTTGACTGAACGCATTCTCATTGGCTTTCACATAATGGTAGAATGCTGCCGGCACATATATAACCTTCTTGGCTTCTGCAAAAAGCATAATCATCGTTAAATCTTCCCCCATACCGTAACCGTCAGGAAAAGAAATAACGTTGTTGACATAAAGACTACGCCTCACCAATTTATTCCAGACATTAAACTTCATGGCACCTCCGAGCATCCCTTTAACAGCCGCAACAGGAGAATCATAGGAAGGTTGCTTCATCAACCGTTCTACCGTCCCATACGAAAGGAACCAGTCGCACCATACGATATCAGCACTATGTTCTGCCGCTGTCTGATAAAGCACTTCTAACATATTCTTGTCCGCAAAATCATCACTGTCACAATGGAACACATATTCTCCGCTCGCTACTGCCAGTCCACTGTTCCTCGCTGCAGGAAGTCCTTTGTTCTTTGAATGGCGGATGATTTGGACGCATGACTTACGTTGAGGATGTTTTTCAATGCAAGCCTTAAGTAGCTTCATGCTATTGTCGGGCGAAGCATCATCCACAAAAATAAACTCCACCTCGTTCAATGTCTGTGCCAGCAACGATTCCGCACATTTTACAATGAAACGTTCAACTTTATAAACAGGTATAATTACAGAAACTTTCACCCGTATATTATTCCAACAAGTTTAGGGAATTAAACGAAAGCCGGGACTGCCATTTCGTCGTTTTTTTTTCAAAACTTTCCTTGATCTAATCAACAACAAATAAGCCCGGCTCATTATTTTTATAATCAACGGATTCACATTCTTGTTCTTCCGCCAATAATTAATGTATTCAAATCCCATGAATGAACTTATCTCCTTACTTCCTACATGTTCATATATTTCTTTACTCAGACTTTTTATCTGCTCATCAAAATCAATCAGCATTTTTTTTGTTTTATCCTCATAATGTGTAAGAAGGAACACATAGACATTCTTTACCAAAGGAACCATACGTCCATACATATATTCCAAGAGAGAGATTTCTTTCATATCTTTTTTGTGACATTCATATCCAGAAACCATATCTGCGGCACAACGGGAAATATGATCAATTCCTTTCAGTCTATCTCTTGAATTAACAGTTTGCCCCTCCCTTCCGATAAGATATTTGTAAACGAAACGATTAAAACAGGCCACAGACTTAACAGTCATCATTGGAAGGAAAATCCATTGCTGGTCTGTATATGAAATACCTTCGGTTTGCCGAAACCCGAAAGTCCGCAGGTTTTTACACCGATAAGTAACAGCATGCATCTGCATGTTCTTAAATGTATGAGTATTACATATAGAATTAAAATCATACAGTTTTTCCTTTCCAAAGTGATAGCGAATTTTTTTTTTCACTTCTCGATTCACATTTACCACCACAAAATCCGAAAGAATCAAATCGGCATCCGTTTCTACAAGGAAAGACACAAAAGACTCAAAATGCTCGGTATGAAAGCTGTCATCAGCGTCCAATATCTTCACATATTTTCCCCTTGCTTCCTTCAATCCCCGATTGATGCATGAACCATAATTTCCGTTCTCCTTGTCAATCACCCTAAAGACTTCGGGATATAATAGCTCATATTCATGCCCTATGGCAGAAGAACTGTCCTTACTCCCATCATTGATGATCAAGATTTCCAGCTGCTTAAAATTATCCTTAATCAAAAGAGAGTCCAAACAATAACGAAGATAATCCTCCATGTTATAAGTAGGAATGATTACTGTCAGAGTCTTATCCATAATGCTGCACATATTTACTTTATGAAACCGGTACGTTCTTTTCTTTCTTCAAAGAACCATTTCAAATCAAAAACCACTTTCGGGATGTAACGCCTCATTCTGCTTCTGAATGTAGGCACCTGCTCAACACGCTTATACGGAGACCTCTTTTTCATCAGCTCCCCTTCATTGGCATTGATATTCCTTAGAATGTTTTGTATGGCATCATATATATCCGCTTTATCTTTTTCTTCATGCCATTGTTTACCTACAATTTCGCCATATTGTTCTAAAACACCTTGATTGTCGAGTTTTTCACGCTGAGTAAAAAAAGCAAAATGAGTAGCTATCACATCACCGTTCCAAGCATTGGCCATTCCTTGCTTGGTTGGATAAATACAAGACAAGAATTCCTCATCATCTCCGGGAACAAGTCCTGCAAACTTCTCCATTTCATTGCCAAACCACAAAATGGCATTGATTGAAAAGCGAGTCATTCCCATCACTTTCTTACCTAAATGTAGTTCACTCCATTTTCCGGTTCTCAGATATTTTGTAATAAACCATTCATGAAGTTCTCTTGCAAAATTTCCGCTGTTCCACAATACAGGATGGCCGGATTCCGCACTATAATATCTGTCCAGATGCAACTTGCCAGTTAACTGAAGCAGGTAAGTCGATAATGAATTATTGATTACCAACGGAGATACAAGAAAATACTTTGGATTATCAATCCTGAATTCAACCATTCTTTCAATTAGCCCCGGCTCCATCCAGATGATGTCATCATCCAGCTTGAAATAGATTGTATCCGATTCTACACAAGCTTTATAGAAAGCATTGATGCTGGTATTCCCATTGACAAAATTGTCCGGTTGCCAAACAAGATTAACAACAGAAAATTTTTCTGCCATCCGTTTGAAAAATTCAATATCGGCTCCATTATGAGTATTTATCCATATATCATACCGGTCGACATACGGGCAATCCACAATATACGGAATTAAATACTGCATATACCGGCGACGACCGGCAGCGGTATTGACTACGACTTTATAATCTTTATACATATTGTTTGCTATTTTTTCAGGAAATCAACAATAGCCCAAAGATTTCTTTTTTCCAATGCCTCTCTAAACGAACGAATGGCATGCAAATAGAAAAACAATACGGAAAGATGTGAATGGAAATGTGAAACCATCCATTTATCCAATGCAGTTTTCCTGCTTATTACCTTGAAGTATTCAACAAAAAGTATCCAGTCATCCTGTGAAATTTTAAGTAAATCTTTTGGGGATTCTGCCACGGTAATAGCTCTATGCAAGAAGTTTGTAATATCAAAATCGCATATTTGGCAGTTATACTTTTGAATAAAATTAAATGTCACATTTTTTGCATAACAATAAAGAGTAAAAAGCTCTTCAAACGAACGTTTTTTATGAACTAAAGAATTAGCCCTATCTACGTAAAAGTAATTGTCTATCAACGAAACGCTCACCCCCCCCCCAGATATAACATTCAAGTAACTAAACAAAAAGAGAAAATCTTCACCCAATGTAACCTTTTGTGTAAATTCAATTTTATTATCTTCTATAATTCTTCTTTTAAACAATTTTGAGATTGGATGACATCGCATTTCTAAATGCCACTCTTGCTGCATTTGTCTGAAATCAGACGGAAAATAAACTCCATTCTTCCCGTTCCTTTCGGAGTCTCCAAAAAGTTTCTCTCCGTTTTCTTTAATATGTGAGAACGACTGAATTACCAAATCCACTTTTTCATCGACCGCATCATAAAGGTCTTGTAAATAGTCTTTCCCAACATAATCATCCGAATCAACAAAAGCAATCCATTTTCCTTTCGCATGTTCCAATCCACAATTTCTGGCGCATGAAACCCCACCATTGGCTTGATGAAAAACCTTCACCCTACTGTCTTTTTCAGCATAATTATCGCAAATAATTCCACTATTATCAGGACTTCCATCGTCAACTAACAATAGTTCAAAATCGGTAAATGTTTGTGCTAGGATACTATCAACACATGCAGGCAAATAAGCCCCAACCTTATAGACCGGTATTATAACTGAAATACATGTTCCTTCATTTTCCATAAGTAAACGTTGAATTTTAGTTTATATCGGGTAAGCCTTTATATTATAATTTTTGCATAGTTTTATGTGTTATAAAAGTAAATACTTACAACCATGACAAAAATAGTTACTATATGTAAGTCGCACAAACTAATTTATACTTATTCTTCCCAATATATATTGCTTTTGATAACTTTGGCTGGCTTACCTACTGCAAGACTCTGCGAAGGAATATTCTTAGTAACCATTGAGTCCATTCCTATTACAGAACCATCCCCGATAGTCGCACCTTTCATCACTATAACAGAAGCACCTAACCATACATGTTCACCTATATGTACATCCTTTGCATGATTGATTCTTTTACCATATTCATCATATATAAAATGCTGATCACTTGTCCTTATCCGAACACCATTGGCGAAACGACAACCAGAACCAATGCAACATCTTGTTCCTTCAGCCAAGACGATAGAAACATTTTTATCAAATATAGTATCATCACCTATTTCAATCATATTTCCATCCCCTTGCACGTATATCATATTCGTTTCCTTAAACAAACAACTGTTCCCAATTTTAATTCTGTTATTATTTCCTAAAAAGGTTATCCGCAAATCGGTACAAAATGTACGCTTGGGAATTTCCACTATATTATCCTTTCCCGAATCAATTACGTTTACATTGAATCTTTTCCATTCCAAAAACTTAATATAAAACTCATTATAAAGCAACAAAAACAATTTGCTCCTCAAAAGATTTTTTTTCAATAACAGCCTTATTTTCATATTTATATATCATTGTAAAACATGGTGTCCCCTACATAGCATTACTTAATGCTATTATTACTTTTTCTAATATTATTCAACATCTTCGAGAACATAGGAATCGCCATAAATCTATATTTTATCCGATAAGTAATACCTATCTCTTTAGCCACTCTTTTATAAATGCTATTAACTCGGAAATTGTTATACCACAATGAAGGATTTATATAAATTTCCTGTTGACAACATCCCTTATAATTAAGAAATACATTTCGTTCAAACTCCGTATTCTGAATATTCAATTGACTATATGTCTCAAAAATACTACTCATTATATAAATACTTTCTTTTATTGTTAACTGATATTTAGACTCGTAACTGGACAGCCAATAATATGTATAGATAAACTTTCTATTAAACGATATGCAATTTACCAGATTTAAATACCGTAACATAAATACGGTATCTTCTCCTATTTTCATTGATGTGTCAAATCTTAACTTGCCAATAAGTTCCCGTTTAAAATATTTCGCCCAACAGACACTGAATATTTGTTGATGCAGGTTTTCTTCCAAAAATATCGTTAGCTGTTCTCCCCACAAATGTTCATTTGAAAATGATTGCAACTTTGTTTTCTCATTCAATTTTTGAACCTCTACAGCCCCTAATATCAAATCAGAGCCATCACTATTAGTTATTCCCCAACCATTGACTTCGTCATCTGAATCACAAAAAGTAATCCATTCTCCTGTTGCATTGTCAAGTCCGACATTTCTTGCAGAACTTACGCCACCGTTTTCTTTGTGAAATACACGGATCCGCGAGTCTTTTTGAGCATATCCATCGCAAATCGCACCGGAAGAATCGGTGGAACCGTCATTGATGAGTAACAATTCAAAGTCGGTGAATGTTTGTGCAAGAATGCTGTCAATGCATCGATGCAAATACTGTTCCGTGTTGTACACCGGAACAATGACAGAGATTTTAGGAGAGTGCATCTTCAAGAAACTTTATGCTGTTCGCACGCAATAACAGTAACTTCTGATCAACGGCATGATAGTCAGGAGCAGACAACAGACTATCATGGTGACGCTGATAATCATCCTTACCGAGCACTAAACGATGGGACAAACCGCATACAGCTAACAGTGACAGGAAACGTTCCATACCACGACCGGCATTGCCAATCGCGATGAAAGGTTTATGAAAGATGATGGAAAACACACAACCATGAAAAGAGTCTGTAATGACGAAATCCGCATCCGCAAAGTTGGCAAGCCATTGAGAAACGGTCGGCATACGTTGCCCCGTAATATATGTACAGGACTGCACTTTGAGGGGCTTGTTCCTCCGTGCAGCCACATGACGACAAATCAACTGTTTTTCCTGGGTGTCATCAAGAATATATGCCGCAACATAACTTCCATTTTGCCTCCTGTCCTTCTTGTTGATGAGGCTTACATATTCATCCGCTGTGAGCAGAAGGGAGGAATCAAGTGTCATCACGGCATCCTCACGTTCAAAATCTTTCTGCACGATTTGCACCCCACCATTCTCACGTACAGATACCGCATCAAACCGTCTCAGCAACTTCCGGCATATTGGCATCTTTTCGTCTGATATATACCCTTCGTTTGTGCCAAAAGAGACAGCATAAGCAATTCTCTTTCGAGCGTCATCATCCTTCAAAAAATCAAGAAAGTATGTTTCTAAACGCGGAGAGTACTCCTCGCGCCACACTTGGTCACTTCCTACAATGAAAGCCTCAAATCCTGCCTGAGCAATATACAAACGCAAGGCTTCGTCAGAAAACAATCCTTTACTTCTGGCTATCCTCTTCTTGACAAATCCCTTATCTGCCATCTTTGGTTCCACAGAATATTGGGGGCAGAATGGGCTACACAGATAAATGTACTTTCCACGTATGAATAATTTCATACAAACCCTTTTACAGAAGCTCAGTCCGTTACGACGCAGAAGCCTCAGCCGACTTTCGGTATGGGCATCATTATTACGAGCCAAAGTTTCAGGCTCATGCCCCATGCGCTTCAACACCTGTTGCAGTGCCCACGCCTGCATTATGCCACCATAATTCATATGCAGCGGCTGCGTCAGTATTCCTATTTTCATTGACGGTGTAACAGAAGCCAAATACGACGTTGGATTCTTGCCAAGAATGCTGTCGAGAGCACCCGTTCGCATGCGGCATAAAAACCTCGGTCAATCAGTACTTCCATAAAGAGCGAGCGATACGGCGGTTTCTGAACCGAAGATAGGATGGAAGGGTTACGACGCAGCACGGCCTCAGTGAAACTTTCAGCCTTCAGATGAAGGCCGGAGTTGTTAAATGCCTGCCTGCCGCGCTCTGTATAGACAAAGACCAAACTTGTTCCTCCATCATCATCCATAGCAGGGTCTATCTCCTCTATACCCCAAAAATCACCCAGCGTAATGTCGCTACCGGGGATTCCCGCTTTTGCCGAGCAGTTATAACAACTGGGACGTAAAGATAAATTCGCTAAGAATGCTTGCATGTAAGCATTATCATAGAATATACAAGAGGACGAAACTGTATTTCCCTCTCCTGTGGCTATCGCCTTGGAGAGGGTGAGGACGAAACTGTATTCTTTCCAGCCCAGTGCCTTACTTCTGAACGATATATCCTTCACAAGGGTATCCCGTTCAGAAAGTGAGGGAAATAGGGTGGGACGAAGCTGAATTTTTTCGCACTGACGTGCGAGTTCTTCATCCAAATACTTGTGCCATACTTTGGGGCTGGGTACACCATGGCAAACAAAGTCAACAGTCAGCAGGTTGTCATATTCTTTGCGGAGATATTGTTTCAAGCCTTTGACTTGACACGGCGTCCCTGAGAACAGCACCTTACGTCCAGCCCGCAAGAACTGCCGGGCTTCAACGTACGTATTCCCGATTCGGCTTTGCACATATTTCGAGCCACGGAATGCCGCCAATCCTTCCAGAGATTCCGTATAATCATGGACTACATCCCAGTGTTCATCAAAACGTGCGCCAAAGACCACGCCACCTTCTTTTAACACCTTCTCTGCCAAGAGGCTGAAGATACCCCCTGAGCTGCTCAAACGGCGAACATTTTCATCGGGATTGACTGCAGCATACATACAAACTCCATAACGTCCATTTTTCGAATGAAGAGACGGGCATACCTCCTTGCAGACTCCGCATTGTACGCACCGTTCCATATCGACAGACGGATACAGAAATCCCTCAGCATCCACCTGCAAAGTGATGCTTCCTTGGGGGCAAGCCTGTACACAAGCAGCACAACCGCAACACAAGGATACGTCCTTGACAGCAATCATCTTCGACATCTTTTCCAGACTATCTGTACTCTTTCAGTCAAAAAAGACCGTTCCGACCGGGAGCAGCCTATCCAATAAATTGCCGATATGGTACAAACAACACATACAGGCGTGAGGATGGCAAAGCGTTGCAAACCATCCTCCATGCTGCAACACAGGGACAAAGGCAATATCAAAGCCATAAAAGAGACAGCCAGTACATTCAAACAAACGTTACGTACATAATGCAAGATGGACAATGATACCATTTTTTTCAAGAAAAACAGCCTCAATCCCAAGCAACACGCCCCAACCAATAGTGCGGCCACGTAAACAGACTCTGGAGGAAGACCGGCCTTTAAGCACATATACGACAGAGGGAAATTGAGCATCAGCACACCGCCAACCCCTAACTGATAGTTACGTATTTTCCCTGTGGCGGTCTGTAAGACAATCAGCGTTTGTGAGAGTACCTCCAGCATAGAAAGCAAGATGACCAGGCGTACAAAATGCTCCGTATGTGCCGGATACTGCTTCAACCATAAGGTGAGGACGAAACCCGTTTCCATCAGAACAGGCAACGCCAATATCAACAGGAGATAAAAAGAGAAACGGGATCCACGTTCTACCAGCGACATCATTGATACTCTGTCACCGGCCACATACGATTTGATAATCTGAGGTTGCAAAGCCGCCATGAAATTTCCACTGAAACTATTCACCGCAGAGTTGACAGTCACCGCAATTCCCCGGGCAGCGTTGATGAGTGGACCTCCAAACAGATTCAGCAGGATATTCACTCCTTGATCCTTGAGCAACCCTGCAGTACAACCTATAAAGTTCCAACCGGCAAATGCACTCATAGACTTCCAACAAGAGCGGTCAAAGCTCCAATGCAGCCGACATTCCTCGAAATGAAACCGGCAATAATAAACGTTGATGCACCGAAAAATGATGCTGACACCCACAGACATGACGGAATAAACTATGAGCCGGTCAAACCGCCACGGCGCATACGCGACAAACAAGGTTACCATCAAGCGCAGCACAACATCCACAATGCTGATATAGGCCAACGCTCCCATCTTCTCATGAGCTACAATAGAAGCGTTGTAGGGAACTGACAAGAGACCTAATATAAAGGATAGTATTGAGGCTTGAAATACCCAATTTGCAGCCTCCAGACGAGCGGAAGGAATCGTCATGCGGGTATTGAGAAAATACACACCCACAGTCTCCATCAGAATCAAGACAATGACCGCTAAAACGGCATGAATGCAGATGGAAGTGGAAAAGACCCGCGCCAAACGGGAGACATCGTTTCTTCCCAGCTCAAATGTAAGGAAACGGCTCACTGAGGAAGACAATGATCCGGACACCAATGAGAACATGCTCACAAGCCCTCCCACGACATTGTTGATACCATAATCCTCAACCCCCAGCGCTTGCAATATCACTCGCGAGGTATAGAGAGACACCAACATGCTGAACAGCATACGCACATACAGCATCAGCGTGTTCTTCGCAATGCGTTGGATGTTCATGAACTGCGATGTCATATCACGTGTGGCTTGAAATGTCCCCCAATTCTCACCTCCCCCGCAACGAAGGGAGGCGGTCACTTTCCTTTCGCCAGCAGGCGCAGGGCTCCGGGGAAGAAGGAGCAGACATAGAAGAGGGAATAGGCGGAGGGGAGCCTGTCCAGCTTCTTGTATTCCCTGACGAAGCGGCGGAAATCCCGCACTCTGGAGAAATGGAGCGCATAGCCGATCCGTGTCATCAGGCATTCTTTCTTGACTCGGGCCAGCAGACCGGAGACGGTTTGTGCGGGCAGGCCCTTGATGGCCGGCAACACGTGGCCGACAGTCCGCTCATAGGCATCTGTCCGCAGAATCTGTCGCCGATAGGCGGCGTGCCGTCCCTCTTCGTTCCCCTTCTCGGGCACACAGAAATGAGAGTTTTCTAAGGCATGACAGTGATAAGCGTACAGCACGGGAAGCAACATTTGCCGACATTGGTCAGCATACCGCTCTGTATAGATTTCTCTGTGAGGCACACACGCGTCGAATGCGCTCATCCGCATCATGTAGTTGCCGGGATGCAAAACGAAGTATTGCCCGAACAGGCAGTTCTCGAACTGCTTCGACCCCAAATCCATAAATACGATTGACTTCCGTGCCATGCCATTCCTATCCACATAAGTGGGAACTCCTCTGACAACGGCATAGTCGTCGGACAATCCTTTGAAAGCCTCAACAAATGCGGAAATAGCATGTGGCGACTTGTAATAGTCACCGCTGTCGGGCCACATCAGGAACTCTCCACTCACCCGTTTCAGCCCGTTGTTGATGGCGGCCGACTTACCTTGGTTCGGTTGATGGAGGTAAATCAGCGGATAGCCATTCTCCTCAAATCTGGAAATGAACGAATTGACGACCTCAGCCGTGTTGTCCGTCGAACCGTCGTCCACAACGATTGTCTCGATGTTTTCATAGTCCTGCTCCAGAATGGTCTCAAGCAGTCGTCCCACACAGTTCCCCGCATTATAGCATGGTGTCAGAATACTCACCAATGATTTTATGTTGTTGCTCATAAAAGCTTTCAATATATGTTTTTAGATGGATATAGAAAAAAAAAGACGATGCCGGCACGCACGCTATGCCCCGAACAAACGCCGCCAGAAAGATTTCTCCGTCCGACGGCCCGGACGATGCAACTCCTGCAGGTAGCGGTCATACGTCCAGCGGTTGTGAATCATCGCATAGAGCACACCCCAGTCGTGCAGTCCGTCGATATTGCGGTCGTCGATATAGATGTCGGCCGTGACCTTGCGGCACCGCAGTGCATCCTGACCGGTCAGATTCTGTCCGCCGACCGCGGCAGCCGCCTGCATTTCATCCTCGGGAATGTTGCTGTTGACAGCATAAAACTCCAGGCCGCGCTTGCGGCAGAAGTCCACCGCCTCGTCCAGCAGCTTGCCCTCACGCACGCTCCACAGAATCAGCAAGTGCCTTTCCTCCTGCAGTTTTCTGAGCGTGGCGATGGCGAAGGGCAGTTCCCTGCCTATCTGCGGATACCTGTGCTCCACGATGGTTCCGTCAAAATCAACAGCAATAATCATCTCTCTGCACTATGAAATGACTTCTATCAGATCGGGGTGAATCTCGGCCGCGGCTGCGAGTACCCCCCCCAGCAAAACAACGACCCTGCGGTTCCGTTTGCCTCTGACGCGCATGAACAATCCCGTCACGCCGTCGAATTTGCCGCCGTGGATACGTACCTGCATACCTTTCTTCAGGTTGATTTCCTCCGGCTTGTAGAATGTCACGTCCTCCTCATAGTGGGCAGCCACCTTCATGAAGTTCTCCATCTCTCTGTCTGAAATGATGATATACTCAAGCCTCGTTGCCTGTTTCCACGTCACGAATTGCAGGAAATTATACTTCTTCTTGAAATTCGTGATGCTGGCATGTTCTGCATGGACGAACACGAGACTCGGGATGGCCGGAACGAGCCGCTTCGACTTCACTCCGTGGTAGGCTCTCACGACATAGTGCTTCGGCACAAAGCATTCGAGTCCTGCGTCCATGAGTTTGTCCTCCGCCTTTTTCTCACACTTGTAGGCTCTCATGACAAACCAACGGATTTTCGCTTTTTCCTCTTCGCTCGAAATCAATGCGACATTCATAGAAAGCACACTCGGCCCACACGTCAGGCAGTACAAATCTCCAGTTCACCCCAACATTTACATTAGGCTGAAAACCAACAAAATACAACAAATCCAGCTAAAAAAAAACGCCTCTTCTTCCATGCCATTGCAAGACGGTATGGCAATCATAGAGGAAAGCCGGAAGAAAGTCCGTGACACAAGTCAGACATCCTCCTCCTCCTTAGCCTCAGACGCTCGGGGGGGGGGAGGAACTGGCGCGAAGATAGTTTTTGCCTGATTCATAAGCCAATTTCTTACCATCCAATTACGTAGCCTGCACACGCGGCAGACGCTCATTTATTACTCAATCGTCGAATCACCAGCATCGTCTGCTCCGAAAGGAAAGCGATCCGAAATCCGAGGCAAAGATACAGAGTTTTTGAAAATCGACCAAAAAATCAGTGTATTTTTTTGTTATTATCCTGCATTTTGAGACGAAAGATTGACGTTCCCGCCAATTCGGCAGTTGTCATCTGCCGATTTAGACAAGGGCTCCATTGCTCATAAAACGCACTCATATTCTTGATGTTACGTGGAGAGAATCCACACAGTCCAGGCAGTTCTTGCTGTAAGCCCTTGGATATGGTCTCAATGGCATTGCTACCCCAATAACCATCACGACTGTGAGAGGAAACATAGCCGCCGACAGAATAATAAAGTTTGAGCAATTCCTTGTTCGCTTTCTTGGCTGCCATGTAACGGCTCTTCAAGATAGCGTTCTTTATTTCCTTTACCGCTTGAATGTATTCTTGTGAAATATGAGAGATTTCCATCATAGCAACGATTTACATGCAAAGATAGCAGTTTCTTCCCAACTTTGCAACGAAAGCTGTGGAAAGTGGAAAAATGCAAGAGTGAATATGGAGCAAATCCCCCAAAAAAAAAAACGGAAAAAATCGCCAAAGCACTTACTTCCAAGACTTTAGCGATTTTCTTCATGTAATCGTCGTACCCCGAGCGGGACTCGAACCCGCACAGCCGTTATGGCCAAGGGATTTTAAGTCCCTCGTGTCTACCATTCCACCATCAGGGCGGCCTCGACTGCTCCCTGACTGCCGGCGCACGTTGACCGTGGCCGACGGAGGACACGCGCCCGTGCCGATTGTCGGGAAGTCTGCTGCAAAGGTAGTGAAAAAGTGAATAGCAAAAAAAATTATTTGCAGAATCTGCGGAAAAAACTTACCCGTTCGAGCTAAAAAAAGTTCTTTTGCAGTCAGAGTCCCGAAAAAAAACGGACGTATTCCTTTCCCTGAGCAATTCATTCATCCGGTGGAATCGACGCGTTGGCCGGACAGGAAAGAAGCGTATCTCCGGCAGAAAGAAGCGTAGGTTTCAAACCGGAAGCACGGCGCGTTCCGAAAAAGCAAAATGAAAGGAAAACCAAAGAAATAAATTTTCAATTCAACGCGCAAATGTAAATTTTACAAACATTTCGAAACATAAATAGGAAATTTCAAAACATTTTGATTACTTTTGCAGCGGATTTTCATTCAATCAGAAACCCTACTCATGCGAATCAACATTCTGCTTTGCGACACATTTCCGGGGCTGCTTCCGCCGGACATTCCCAGCTACTTCAGCATGTTCACCGATTTGTTCGATGCGGTGGAGAACGGACTTGATTATCAGGAATACCGAGCGATGAACGGTGAGTTTCCCAACGAGATTCGCCCCGATGAGCTCTACCTCATCACGGGCTGCAACTTGAGCGTTTACGACGACGTGGCGTGGATTCGACAACTGCTTGCCTGGATTCGCTATGCCCGTCTGGCACAGGGACGGATTGCCGGCATCTGCTTCGGACATCAGGCCATTGCCTACGCCTTGGGCGGCATGGTGCAGCGGGCTGCGGCCGGATGGGGCTGTGGGCTCCGCCGGTCCGTCGTCCTCGCATCCGACCTCAGGTCGGCACTCGGCAGCCAGGCACTGCGACTTCTCTACAACCATCACGACCAGGTCATCGTACCACCGCCCGAAGCCGAGATACTGGCGACCAGTGATTTCTGCCCGGCCGAGGCCATGCGCGTCGGCTCCCGCATCCTCAGTTTCCAAGGGCACCCCGAATACACCACCGCCTACATGCGCCACCTGTTGGAACATCATTCCGAAGGCGAGGCACCGGACGTGGTCGCAGCCGCCCTCGCCAGCCTCCGGCAACCGCACATGGGACACGACATAGCCCGCTACATACTGCAAACGCTGACCGGCGGCAACACCGCAAATCCCTGAACGCAAAAAAGTGCGGAGGGCATGCGGGCGGTTTGCAAATAATTGCGTAACTTTGGCGGAGACAACCAAACCGACAAATATATATGAAGAAAGGTATTCTCACAATGTTGCTGCTGTCCTCCCTGGTGCTGTCGGTCAGCTGCAACGGCCAGAGCGGCGAGAAAGAGACTGAGGTGCTGCTGCAGACCACGGCAGGCGACATCCGCATCAGATTGTTCAACGACACACCGCGCCACCGCGACAATTTCATTAAAAACGTGAAGGCGGGACTCTACGACGGAGTTTCCTTCCACCGTGTCATCCGCTACTTCATGATTCAGACGGGAGACCCGAACACGCGTGCCGGACACGAACAGGAACTGGCTGCCGCCGAGGCCGACACCGCCGGTCTGGGCGACACTATCTCTGCCGAAATCGTCTATCCGAAATATTATCACAAGCGAGGCATGATCGGCGCCGCACGCCAAGGTGACGACATCAACCCGACGAAGGCTTCCGATGCCTATCAGTTCTACATCGTCACGGGACGCTTTCAAGACGAGCTCGTCCTCGCCAACTATGAAAGCCAGCGAAAACGGCTGATGGTGGACACGAGGTTTGCGGAAAAGCAACAGGAGCATGCCGCCGAGCTGGACGCGCTTCGCAAGGCACGTGACTTCGACAAGCTGAGCGACGCACTGGAAGAACTGCAATACCAGGCGCAGACCGAAGTGGACAACAATCCTCCCACGCCCTACACGCAGGCACAGAAGCGCGACTACCGCGCCTTCGGCGGTGCACCGTGGCTCGACGGCGCATACACCATCTTCGGCGAGGTCGTGGAGGGAATGAAAGTCGTGCAGACCATTGAGAAGACGAAGACGGGCGAAGGCGACAGACCGCTCAAGGACTTACGCATCATCAAGGCCAGCATCGTGGACTGAGCACCCATTCGGGGAAGCCGCGGCTTCCCCACATTCCTACAGCATCTTGAACGACATCTTGATGACCTGCTCGACCGTGGCATCGGGCCGGTCTTTGAGAATGGCACGCACAACCTTGGAGACAGGCGCAGGCGGATAGCCGAGCGCACGGAGTGCCTCCACGGCATCGTCGTGCACCTGACGGTTGACGGCCGCCGTGCCCGCATCGCCACCGCCGGCCGCAGCCGGCGTGATGTTGAGCAGCCCTACCTTGTCGCGCAGCTCCACGATGATTTTCTGCGCGGTCTTCGTTCCCAGTCCCTTCACAGTCCGCAGGAGCTTGTCGTTGCCGTTGATGATGATGTCGCACAGCTCGGCCGGCGAAAAGGCCGACAGGATGGTGCGGGCCGTGTTGCCCCCCACCCCGCTCACCGAAATGAGCTGGAGAAAGAGGGCGCGTTCCTGCTTGGTGGCAAAACCAAAGAGCTGGTAGGTGTCTTCGCGGATGACCTCGTAGATGTACAGACGCACCTGTTCCTTGCCCTGTATGGCACTGAACGTGTTGACGGAAATGTTGGCCAGAAAGCCCACGCCCGCGCATTCCACCGTGGCGGTGGCAGGAGTCAGCTCGTCCAGCCTTCCATTGAGAAATTCTATCATAAGTCGTTGAACGTGTTGGATAATCTTCAGACGGAGCGCACCATCATGAGCTGTTCGGAGGTAAAGTCCGCCACAGCCAGCCGATGCGTGACGAAGATGATGGTGGTGTCGGTGAAATGAGCTTTCAGCCGCTCCAGCAGCGCATGCTCCGTTTGGACATCAAGTGCCGACGTGGCTTCGTCGAGCAACAGGATGCCGCACGGGCGCAGAATGGCGCGGGCAATGGCGATGCGCTGAGCCTGTCCTTCCGACAGGCCGCCCCCACCCTCGCCGCAACGGGTGTCGATGCCGTCGGGAAGCTCCAGCACGAAGTCGGCCATCGCCAGATGAAGTGCCTCGCGCATCTGCGCGGTTGTCGCGGAGGGATTGCCGAAAAGCAGGTTCTCGCGGATGGAGCCGCTGAAGAGCGTGTTGCCCTGAGGCACGTAGGAGAAATTGCAGCGCGTGGCCGTGGATACGGGCTGCGCCCCCTTTTCGTCATAGATTTCTATCCGTCCGCCGTTCGGTTCGATGAGAGAGAGCATGAGGCGGATGAGCGTGGTCTTGCCCGCCCCCGTCTCGCCGAGAATGGCAGTGAACGAGCCTGGACGGAAATCATGGCTGAAGTCATGAAGCACGCGACGTCCCTGCGCCGTGTACTGATAGTCCACGTCACGGAAACGGATGCCGGCCGCGCCGCTCAGCCTGCAAGGCGGCAGTTCCCGTTCCAGCGGCAGCTCCTCCAGCTCCATGAGGCGTTCCGAAGACGTAAGGCTGTTCACCAGCGTAGGGAGCAGGCGCGCCATGTCGAGCATCGGACGCTGGATGCGGTTGATGAGCTGCGTGAAAGCCATCAGCACGCCCACCGTGATGACCCCAGCCTGCAACTGGAACAGTCCCCAGACGAGCGCGACGAGAAAGCCACCGGCGAAGCCGATATTGACGAACATCTTGGCAAGTATGGAGAAACGGGCACGGCTCTTGATTTGCCGGCGCAGCACCGACTGCCGCCGTTCCAGACGCGCCACCATCGTGTCGCCGCGCTCCAGCACCTTCACCACCATCTTGTGCTGCACGCTTTCCTGGATGATGGCCTGCAACGCGCTGTTGCTGTCCTTGATTTTGCGCACAATGCGGCGCATCTTGTAGAAATAGAAACGGCTGAGCACCACGAATACGGGAGAAACCACGAGGAGGATGAGCGCCAGTGTCGCGTCCATCACGTAGAGATAGATGCACGAGGCCACAAACTGCACGACCACGATGACGGCCGACGGCAGCACCTCCGTCAGCAGATTCACGATGTCTCCCACGTCGCCGAAAAGCCGGTTGAGCACATCACCGCTGTGCAGCCGTTCCACGCCGTTCCACCGCCCCCGGAGCAGACGGCCGAAGAACTGTTGCTGGAAACGGTTCTGCGACTTCACGCCCAGCACTGCCCGCACCCACGTGGTGCCCATGTTGATGAGCATTTCCGTCAGCAGAATCAGTCCGTAAACCACGGCAGCGGTCACGAGCGAACCGGCACGCGCCCCCGTGGCGATGTCGGTCAGCCGGCGCAGCAATTCCACGCCGCACAGCCCCAGCCCCACCTGCAGCAGCCCCGCCGAAACATTCACCAAGGCCTGCGTGCGGCATCCACGGTGGTGGCTCCACAACCAGGCCGCAATGGACCGCGTGCTGTATTTCGTGCGATTGAATTTCAAGGGTTCGGGAGAAATAACACTGAATCAGAACAACCAAAAACTCGTCCGTCACTGACGGCTGTCCGCGCCCCACATCATCTTCCGGCACAACGTGGAGAAGAAACTGTGACCCGGACGCACCACGGCCTTCACATAGTACGGAGCCTTGCGGATGCGCAGATGGATGTTGTCCGCATAGCTCTGGCTCCGGCCGTCCACCGCAATCAGAAAGCTGTGGCTCCGGCTCGACACGCTCAGCTCCACCTCCGAATCGTCGCACAGCACGATGGGGCGCATATTGAGCGAATGCGGAGCCACCGGCGTCAACGTGAATGTCTGGCTCTGCGGCACGACAATCGGGCCGCCCACGCTGAGCGCATAGGCCGTAGAGCCTGTCGGCGTGCTCACAATCAGACCGTCGGCCTGATAGGTGGTCAGATACTCGCCGTTGATGCACGTATGGATGCTGATCATCGAGGAGATGTCATGCTTGAGCACCGCTATCTCGTTCAGCGCGAAGGGATAGCCCTGCAGCGGCTTCTCGTCGCACATCAACTGCAACACGCCGTGGTTGACCACGGAATAGTAGCCTGCATAGATGTCGTTGAGGACGGTTTCGATGTCGGCCGGAGAGAACGAGGCCAGAAATCCCAGCCGCCCCGTGTTGATGCCGATGATGGGAATCTCCTTGTCACCCACGCGGCTGGCCACATCGAGAAACGTGCCGTCGCCCCCCATGCAGATGACGAAATCCGCCGTGAAATCGTTGCGCTCAATCATCTCGTAATCCCCCAACGCGATTTTCATCCTGTCGCGCAGGAACTGGCCAAAAGGCTCGGCCACAGCCAGTTCCGCTCCACGCTCCGAGAGCACGGAGAGAATCTTCTGCACTGCCGTTGCCTTTTTCTCCTGATACACATTGCCGAAGAGGGCGAACTTGAGTTTTTTCTGGACTTCCATCATTCGTTTCACGTACAGTTGCTCGCCACCGGTCACGGACTCCGTCCCGAAGGCCTGTCATGACTGCAAATTTAAGAAATAATTCCCGGATTCTAAACTCCGCACAAGTTTTTTCCAAACTCTGCGCATAAAATATCGCTTTTGCAGCCTGAAAAAAATCCGCGGCGGACTGAGGTGGAGAAAAACGAACGCGTTCGTTTTCCGGAATGAACGTCTTCATTTTCCGGAACGAACGCGTCCGACAGACAGCAAACGTGAAGAGCAGGGAGACGGAATCGGCGGAGAAAAGGAGCCCAACGTGCGTTTTTATATTAAATTAAGAGGGCTTTTCGGGAAAAAAACATTACTTTTGCAAACAAATCATCCGAGCGAACTCAAAATCATCGCGATATGACAAAACTAAGTGTAAACATCAATAAAATCGCCACCATCCGCAACGCGCGGGGCGGCAACAACCCCGATATTCTGAAGGCGGCCACCGACATCGAGCACTACGGAGCCGACGGCATCACCGTGCATCCGCGTCCCGACGAGCGGCACATCCGCTATCAGGACGTCATCGACCTGAAGCCGCTGCTGACCACGGAATTCAACATCGAAGGCTATCCGCAGAAGTCGTTCATCGACCTCGTGAAGAGCGTGCGCCCCACGCAGGTGACACTCGTGCCCGACGCGCCCGACCAGATCACATCGAACGCAGGCTGGGACACGAAGAAAAACTTCGACTTTCTGACCGACGTGGTGGGCGAATTCAAGGAAGCGGGCATCCGCACGAGCATCTTTGTCGGCGCCGACCCCGACATGATTGACTACGCCGCCCGCATCGGAGCCGACCGCGTGGAGCTCTACACGGAGCCTTACGCCTCGCTCTATGCCAAAGACCCCGCAGCAGCCATCGCTCCCTTCATCACGGCCGCCAAGGAGGCCCGTCACTGCGGGCTGGGACTCAACGCGGGCCACGACCTGAACCTCGACAACCTGCGCTATTTCCACGAGCAGATTCCGTGGACAGACGAGGTGAGCATCGGCCACGCCCTCATCTGCGACGCGCTCTATCTGGGTCTGCGCACCACCGTTCAGAAATACTTGGATTGCCTCAAATAAGCAAGAAAGAATATGAAAGAACTGAGCATTCTGGAACTATGCGAGCAGGGCGGATGGATCATGATTGTCCTCGCCGTGCTCTCCCTCATTGCCGTCTATATCTTCGTCGAACGCTTCATCGCCATCCGTGCCGCCGAGAAGGACGACCCGCTCTTCATGGACCGCATCCGCGACTACATCAAGAGCGGCGACGTGCGCTCTGCCATCAACTTCTGCCGCGTGACCAACACGCCCGGCTCACGCATCATCGAGCGCGGCATCAGCCGGATGAAGCTCCCCGCTCCCGAAATCCAGACAGCCATCGAGAACACGGGCAACCTGGAAGTGGCGGCATTGGAGAAACGCCTGCACGTGCTCGCCACGATTGCCGGCGGCGCACCGATGATCGGGTTCCTCGGCACCGTCATCGGCATGGTGGAGGCATTCTGGCAGATGTCGAACGCGGGAGGCAGCCTCGACATCTCAATGCTGTCCGGCGGTATCTACAAAGCGATGGTCACCACCGTGGGCGGACTCATCGTGGGCATCATCGCCCTCTTTGCCTACAACTACCTCGTGGCGAAAATCGACGGCGTGGTCAATGAGCTGGAACGCAAGTCGCTGGCCTTCATGGACCTCATGAACGAAGAATAAAAAACAAACGTCATCCACATCAGCCATGGCCCTGCACCGCAGAACTAAAGTCTCTCCGACATTCAACATGTCGTCGATGACCGACATCATCTTCCTCCTGCTCATTTTCTTCATGATTACGAGCACGATGGTGTCGCCCAACGCCATC
The DNA here is from genome assembly GCA_964415385.1 of uncultured Bacteroidaceae bacterium. Lineage (GTDB taxonomy): Bacteria > Bacteroidota > Bacteroidia > Bacteroidales > Bacteroidaceae > UBA3839. The sequence goes on along the minus strand of CAYPZK010000005.1, from coordinate 21,327 downwards.
AAGGTCAACCTGCCGCAAAGCAAGAAGCAGACCACCACACAGTCCGTGGCCCGAGTGGTCATCGACAAGGAACAACGCATCTACGCGGCCGCCGACGGCAAGGAGGAACGGGAAGTCACGCTCGAGCAGCTGCCTGCCGTGCTGAGAGCCGCCCAGAACGACACGGCCGACCTGTTCGTCTCCCTCTACGCCGACGAAACCGTCCCATACAAAAACATCGTGGAGGTGCTCAACGTGGCCAACGAGAACCACTTCAAGATGGTGCTCGCCACCCGGCCGCCGGAACACCCCTGAACCCGCTAACGACCTCTCATGGAAGCTGACGAAAAGAAACGCAAAGGCATCGCGGCCCTCGTCACCATCGTGGCGCATGTGCTTCTGCTCCTCGTGCTGTTCTTCGCAACCCTGACGGCTGCCAAGGACACACCAAACGACGAGGACGGCATTCCCGTGCTCCTGGGCGAAGTGCCTGATGCCGCAGGCACAGACACAGGCGGACTGCCGGCCGCACAGGGAGAAGACGACGCGACCGCCGAAGCTACAGAGGAAACGACGACGGCCGAAGCCGCCGAGCCGCAACCGGCGGAACCTGCTCCCGAGCCCAAGGTGAAAGAGCGGCCGACGAAAGAAACAGCCAAGCCGGACGCCACCCCGTCGCAGCTGACACAGAAGGACGAAAACACCATTGCCGCCGAAAAGGCCAAAGCCGAAGCCCGGCAGAAGGCGGAAGCGGAAGCACGCGCCAAGGCAGCCGCCGAAGCCGCCAAGAAGCAAGCCGAAGCGGAGGCCAGAAGAAAAGCGGAGGCTGAAGCCGCCAGGAAGAAAGCAGAAGCGGAGGCTCGTGCCAAGGCTGCCGCAGCTGCCGCCAACAACCAGATGGCCGGTGCCTTCGGACAGGGCGGCACAGCCGGAAACAGCGGCCACACCACGGGCGACGGCAGCCAAGGCTCACCGACAGGCAATGCCAACGTCGGAGCCATCAGCGGAACGGGCGGCACAGGAACGGCCAGCGCCGTCGTGGGCAGCCGCACCGTTGTCCATCTGGCCAGACCCGCATACGCCGACCAGACTACGGAGGGCACCGTCATTGTTTCCATCGTCGTCAGTCCCTCCGGCCATGTCACCAGCGCCACCGTGAAGAGTGCCACCACCACATCGGCCGCCCTCCGCAACGCCGCCATAGCTGCCGCGCGGCAGTCCACCTTCTCCTCCGGCAATGCCAACGAGAATGGAACCATCACCTACAAGTTCAAGCAGCGATAATCCCGCTCTCCACCGACAAGCATCCCTCAACATATTTTTCTGAACCATGAATACGATTTACGTTTTTCTCGCCACAGGCTTCGAGACCGTCGAGGCTCTGGCTGTCGTGGACATCTGCCGCCGTGCCGCACTGCCCGTCCGGACCATTTCCATCACGGGCGAAAAGACAGTGATGAGTGCCCATCACATTGCAGTCGAAGCCGACCAACTTTTCGAGACGACAGATTTCTCGAACGCCGCCCTGCTCTTCCTGCCCGGCGGCATGCCCGGCTCCACCAACCTCGCCGCCCACGAAGGGCTGCGCCGGCTGATTCTCCACCACCACGAAGCCGGCAAACCGCTGGCCGCCATCTGCGCCGCACCATTGGTGTTCGGACGGCTCGGACTGCTGAAAGGCCACCGCGCCACCATCTACCCCGGCATGGAAAGCGAGCTGCACGGAGGCGTACCGACAGGCGAGCTCGTGGTGAAAGACGGACAGTTCCTGCTCGGCAAAGGTCCCGCTGCCGCATTCCAACTGGGCAACAGCATCGTGGAACTCTTCTGCGGCAAACAGAAGGCCACTGAAATCAGTGTCGCCATGATTTATCCGGATGCCATTCGGGCCGGCATCTGACTCCGTTTCTTTTCTCTTCCAACATCATTCTCCACCCGTCTTCGCTTTGTCGCACGCAGTCATCATCGTAGCCGGAGGAAAAGGCCTGCGCATGGGCACTGACACTCCCAAGCAGTTTCTGCCGGTCGGCGGAAAGCCTATTCTCATGCGCACCATCGAACGTTTCCGACAGTTCGATTCCTCCATCCGGATTGTCCTCGTCCTACCCGCCTCCCAGCAGACCCGTTGGCACGACCTCTGCCAAGCCCATGCCGCCGATTTCTGCGCAACGGGCATTGAGATAGCGGACGGCGGCGAGACCCGCTTCCACTCCGTGCTCCACGGACTACGGAAGACAGCGGCCGATGTCACGCTGATTGGTGTGCACGACGGCGTGCGTCCTTTCGTCAGCACCGAAGTCATCGCACGCACCTATCACGCTGCCGCCACAAGCGGCGCAGCCATTCCCGTCATCGATGTTTTCGAGACCGTGCGCCACCTGCATGGAGACGGTGACGGACTGCAACGCGAGAGCGAAACCGTGCCGCGCGCCGACTACAAGCTGGTGCAGACGCCGCAGGTGTTTCAGGCCGGCCTGCTCCGACGCGCCTACGCACAACCGTTCCGCGAGGCGTTCACCGATGACGCCAGCGTAGTCGAAGCCCTCGGCCATCCCGTTGCTCTCGTACCCGGCAACCGGGAGAACATCAAAATCACTACGCCTTACGACCTGCGCGTCGCCGAAGCCCTCCTCTGACCACACAATCCTCACAAAGTATGGAACAACCGACAAACAAAGAAGAACAAATCCTGGTGCGCATCACCGGACAAGACCGCCCGGGACTGACGGCATCGGTGATGCAAATCCTCGCACAATACGAAGCGCAGATTCTGGACATCGGACAAGCCGACATCCACAGTACGCTGTCGCTCGGCATTCTCATCCGCATGGACGACCACCACTCGGGACAAGTGATGAAAGAACTGCTGTTCAAGGCCACCGAACTGGGCGTGAACATCGGCTTCTCCCCCGTCAGCGATGACGAATACGAGGCATGGGTTGGCCGTCAAGGCAAGAACCGCTATATTCTGACCGTACTCGGACGCTCGCTTTCCGCTCAGCAAATCCAGGCCGCCACGCAAGTCATTGCCGACCAGGGGCTGAACATCGATTCCATCCGGCGGCTGACGGGACGGCAGAGCATACGCAACCCGCAGAAACACGTGCGCGCCTGCATCGAATTCAGCGTGCGCGGCACGCCGCACGACCGCCATGCCATGCAGGCTGAGCTGATGCGGCTCTCCGCGCAAATGGAAATGGACTTCTCGTTCCAGCTCGACAACATGTACCGCCGCATGCGACGCCTCATCTGCTTCGACATGGACTCCACGCTGATTCAGACAGAGGTCATCGACGAACTGGCCGCACGCGCCGGCGTTGGCGACCAGGTGAAAGCCATCACGGAGCGGGCCATGCGTGGCGAGATTGACTTCAAGGAGAGTTTCACAAAACGCGTCGCGCTGCTCAAGGGGCTCGATGAGAGCGTCATGCAGGAAATTGCCGAGAACCTGCCGATTACCGAGGGCGTGGACCGTCTGATGTACGTGCTGAAACGTTATGGCTACAAGATTGCCATCCTCTCGGGCGGCTTCACCTATTTCGGCGAATACCTGCGCCAACGCTACGGCATCGACTACGTGTATGCGAACGAGCTGGAAATCGACGAGCATCACAAGCTGACGGGTCGCTACGTGGGAGAGATTGTGGACGGACGGCGAAAGGCTGAACTGCTGAAACTCATCGCGCAGGTGGAGAAAGTGGACATCGCGCAGACCATTGCCGTGGGCGACGGAGCCAACGACCTGCCGATGCTGTCGGAGGCAGGCTTGGGCATCGCCTTCCACGCCAAGCCGCGCGTCATCGCCAACGCCAAACAGAGCATCACGACCATCGGACTCGACGGCGTGCTGTATTTCCTCGGCTTCAAAGATTCCTATCTCGATGAAAAAGGGCAGTGAGCCGCACAACCCACAGACAACCCGGACTTACACCTTATTATATATAGTCACACGCAAATCTCTACAGCATGCCCAATCAGCCCAAAGAATATTTAGTCATCGGCCGCACGAACGGCACGACCAAGCGCGGCGACCCTTACTGCTCGCTGAAGCTGAAGAATCTCGACGAAGAACTCAACATTGCCGTATGGGATGTCATGCCGACGGGCGAACCCGTCGTGGGACAGCTCGTCTCATTCACCAACATCCAGGACAACGACGGCAAAAAGTCCGCCCGCAAACTCGACATGCACCCCGGAGCCATGCCGCAGGAAGGGCATCCGCTCTACGACCTGCTGCCGCGTCCCATCAAGAAAGACGTATGGGACGACTGTATCCGGCATCTGCTCCAGATGTCCACCGACCCGCTGCTGAAGCCCATCATCTCCGAGTTCGCCGAAATCCTCTACAAGCCTTACGCCCAGTATCCCGCTGCAACGAACATGCACCACGCCTACAAGGGCGGACTCCTCAACCACACCTACCAGATGCTGCACATGCTGGAGGGACTTTACCCTTGCCTCCCCTATCCGGCGAAGCTCGAACGTTGCGTCCTGGCCATCCTCTTCCATGACTACGGCAAAGTGTACGAATACACGAAGGAAGGTGAGACACAACCCATGATGTATCTGCTGGGACACATCTACATCTCGGCCAACCGTCTGCAGGCAGAGCTGAAGAAACGGAATGTGGACGATGACGAAATCAACCGCATCGTGCACGCCGTGCTGGCTCACCACGGCGAGCTGGAGTATGGCTCGCCCGTCATGCCCTGCACGCAGGAAGCTCTCGTGGTGAATCTGCTCGACAACCTCTCTGCCAAGATGGACAACATCGACGGCACGGGCAACATGGAGCGTTCCTTCGCACTCAACACCCACGTTGTCAAAGACTGAGCACGCTGACACGGGCCGCGCCCGACAAACAGATGAGACCTGAACGCCGATGTAGTGCCGGCGTTCAGGCCTCTTTGTGTTTCAAGAGTGTGTTAAACGGTTAAGAATACCAAATGCAAGTTTCTTCAAAACTCTGGCCCTTCATTCCATAAGAGCCGGCGTTGTTGCTCGTGGACTCGCGGCTGCGGTCCTCATCTTCGTTGTAGATGTTGTCGAGGTCATACTCCTCCTCTTCATAGATATACCATACAGGTCTCATGATGACTCCTTTCTGACCGTCCGTCCCTCAACAGTCTTATCTGATTTATCCAGGTGACGGGACTTTCACCTTTCGCCTGTAAATATAAGAAATTTCTTTGGACAGACAAATCGTTCTGCAACTTTTTTCTTGAAAATTTGTACAAAAACAACTTTTTTGCTGACAAAGTCAACAGAAATTAACGCCCAATGCGTCAAATTGCCACTTGGAGTTTGCAACGGCCCGGCCTCGCGCACTTTCCGAAGACTGAAACGTGCTTTCCGAAGACAAAAAGAATCTCCGTCCCGGAGCAACAGGACGGAGATTCGTATCAGAGGAAACTAAAAATGTGTCGTGCAATCACTTGAGCAGGTCATCGAGCGCGCTCTTGAAACCTTCGCTGCCGTTGTCGCCCTCACTGTGCTGGGCAGCATCCGCACGGTCGTTGTGACGGAACGTCTGACGCTCGCCGTGACGTTCATTGCCGAAACGGTCGTTGCGACGGCGTTCACCGCGTTCCGGACGCTCGCCGCGCGGACGGCGTTCGCGTTGAGGACGCTCCACGTAGTCGGCCGGCTTCTCCAGCAGCACACGGTGGCTGAGCTTATACTTGCCCGTTTTCTCATCGATGTCGATGAGTTTCACATCAATAGGGTCGCCTTCCTTGATTCCGGCTTCCTCCACCGTTTCGAGACGCTTCCACTCAATCTCACTGATGTGGAGCAGTCCGTCGCGGCCTGGCATGAATTCCACGAAGCAACCGTAAGGCATGATGCTGCGCACGGTGCCGTGATACACCTCGCCCACTTCCGGCACGGCGGCGATGGCACGGATCTTGCCGATGGCGGCGGAGATGGCTTCCTTGTTCGGAGCCGACACCTGCACTTTGCCCACACCGTCTTCCTCGTCGATGGTGATGGTCGTGCCCGTGTCTTCCTGCATCTGCTGGATAATCTTTCCGCCCGGGCCAATCACGGCTCCGATGAATTCCTTCGGAATGATGATCTGCTCAATGCGCGGCACGTGCGGCTTGAGCTCGGCACGCGGCTCGCTGATGGTCTTCATCATCTCGCCCATGATGTGCTCACGTCCGGCCTTGGCCTGCATGAGAGCCTTCTCCAGGATTTCGTAGGAAAGTCCGTCGCACTTGATGTCCATCTGCGTGGCCGTCAAGCCGTCCTTCGTTCCCGTCGTCTTGAAGTCCATGTCGCCGAGGTGGTCCTCATCACCGAGGATGTCGGAGAGGATGGCGAATTTTTCTTCGCCCGGATTCTTGATCAGGCCCATTGCAATGCCAGCCACCGGCTTCTTGATAGGAACGCCGGCATCCATGAGTGCCAGCGTGCCGGCGCACGTGGTGGCCATTGACGAAGAGCCGTTCGATTCCAGAATGTCGCTCACCACGCGGATGGTGTAAGGATAGTCATCAGGGAGCTGACCCTTGATGCCGCGCCAGGCAAGGTGGCCGTGACCGATTTCACGTCGTCCCACACCGCGCTGGGCCTTGGCCTCGCCCGTGGAGAACGGAGGGAAATTGTAGTGGAGCAGGAAACGCTGGTACTGACGCACCAGTGCCCCGTCAATCAGTTTCTCGTCGAGCTTCGTGCCGAGTGTGCAGGTGGCGAGTGCCTGCGTCTCACCACGCGTGAAGATGGCTGAGCCGTGAGGTCCCGGCAGCGGGCTCACCTCGCACCAGATCGGACGGATGTCCGTGGTCTTGCGACCATCAAGGCGCACGCCCTCATCGAGTACACAGCGGCGCATGGCATCGCGCTCCACATCGGCATAATAGCGGTCGATGAGCGTGTTCTTCTCTGCCAGTTCCTCTGCACTGAGGTCTGCATGGGCGGCTGCGTAAGCCTCCTTGTAGTCCTCCACAATCTTCTGGAAAGCCTCCGTGCGCTCCTGCTTGCCCAGTCCCTGCTTGGTCACGTCGTAAGCCGGCTGATAGCACACCTTGGCCACGTCGGCACGCAGTTCCTCGTCGTTCACCTCGTGGCAGTATTCGCGCTTCACGTCGGTGCCCAGTTCCTTCATGAGTTCCTTCTGCAAGCGGCACTGCGGCTTGATGGCCTCGTGGGCGGCCTTCAGGGCGGCAAGCAGATCCTGTTCGCTCACTTCCTTCATTTCGCCTTCCACCATCATGATGTTCTCTTCCGTGGCACCCACCATGAGGTCCATGTCGGCCTCCTTGAGCTGCTCGAAGGTTGGGTTGATGACAAACTCACCATTGATACGGGCCACGCGGACTTCCGAAATAGGACCCTCGAACGGAATGTCGGAGCAGGCCAGAGCTGCCGATGCGGCGAAACCAGCCAGCGCATCCGGCATGTCAACTCCGTCGGCCGAGAAAAGGATGACATTCACATACACCTCGGCGTGATAGTTGCTTGGGAACAACGGACGGAGGGCGCGGTCAACCAGGCGGCAGGTGAGGATTTCCTCATCCGAAGGCCTGCCCTCGCGCTTGGTGAAACCACCAGGGAAGCGTCCCGCAGCCGAATACTTCTCGCGGTACTCCACCTGGAGTGGCATGAAATCAGTTCCAGGTACAGCGTCTTTCGCGGCGCAAACAGTGGCCAGGAGCATCGTCTTGCCCATCGTGAGCATCACAGCTCCATCGGCTTGTTTCGCCAGTCTTCCTGTCTCGATGCTGATCTCTCTTCCATCAGGCAACGAGACTTTCTTTGTAATTACGTTCATCTTGTTTTTGTTAATACATCTAATATATAAAACATCTGAAAAAGAGTCTCCGATTGCCGCAGAAGAATCCCATTCACAGAGTATTTCCGAAATATGCTGCCGAGATTTCAGAAACACACAAAATAGTTTGCAAATTTACGGATTTTATGCGGAATACCTCGAACAAAACTCCAAACTTTTCTCACCCATGCCGCAAAATACCCGAATTTATGTTTTTTTAAGGTTACACCTCTCCGCGCAACCTTGTGTTTCCTGTGCCCTCAGACACAGAAAAACCGCATGCCGGTCCGCAAGGGGAATCTGCACGCCCGCTGTCCTGACGAGGAGACATGCGCCGGTTTCCGACGCGCGAACACTGGAAATCAACGGAGAAAAATCGGGATAACGCACAAAATCCGACATTTTTTTTCTGTTCACCAAGATTTTCCGTAAATTTGCGCGGAAAAGCAACTAATCATAACATCCTAACACTAACAATTCCAATAACAATTCTAATAACAACCACCAATCCTTATGAATGTTTTTCAACTTCACTTCAAATCACTGACAGCGACGCTGGTGCTCTGTCTTTGCGCCGCTACAGCCTCGGCTGCTGACTACACGGGCAGTGCGCCGACATCGGGCCGGAGCTACTACATCTATAATGTGGCAGCGGGGCAATTTCTGTCGGAAGGCAACAACTGGGGCACGCACGCGTCGCTCGACGCTGTGGGCACCGATGTCAAGCTGACGACCAGCGACGACGGTTTCTCCGTGCGCACTCACTTCGGCAGTTTCTACATGAACTCCGCATCGGACGGCGTGTGGATGGACCAGAGCACCACCTGCAAGTGGATTTTCCAGTTAGTGGATGGCACCAACTACTACACCATCAGCACGGACTCCACCAGCGGATTCCTGCAGTACGACGGCTCATCGAACAAGTTGAAAGTGGGCACCATGCCTGCTACGGCCGAGAATGCCTACTGGCAACTGGTGCTCCAGAGCGAACTGGAGAGCAACCTCGCCAATGCCAGCTACGACAGTCCGATTGACGCCACTTTCTACGTGCCGAACTACCGGTTCGACGTGCTCTACAACGAGACCTCGGCTTGGGAAGGCACCAGCATCTCCACCATCGGAGGCTACCGCAACAACACGACGGGTATCCTCGGCGGCAACTGGGTCGCACAGTGGTCTGACAAGACTTTCGACTCCTACCTGACCGTGACGGCGAAGAACGGCATCTACGGCATCAAGGCGCAGGGCATCAACAGCAACGACGATGACGAGAACTCGCTCGACGCGCTCTTCTATGCCAACGAGGAATACACGCCCCTGCCGGATGCCCACACGGGCACGACCGTACCGACCACGCTCAACGCAGCCGCACGCCTCATCGCCAGCGGTGACTTCGGTACGGACGAAATCAAGGTGATTGCCGTGAACGGCAAGCTCACCATCGGCGTGAAGAAGGAAACGCTCCACACCAACGACTGGTCGGTGCTGGACAACATCCGCCTGACCTACTACGGCAGCAGCGTGAACGACTACCAGACCTTCGTCATGGAACAGCTGGCCACCAACCGGACGCTGGCCACCGAACGGCTGTCGGCCGAGGCTCTCGACGGGCTCAACACGACATACGCCAGCTACGACTCTACAGCTTCCTACGGAAAGGCCAAGTACGGCGTGCTCTCCAAGAAACTCGCCGCAGCACTGGCCGACGCACGCCTGTCCATCAAGATTTTCGGAAAACTCAAGGCTCAGATAAGCACGACGACGGACTTCGCCGCCACAGCCACCGGCGAAGGTATTGACGAATTGCAAGCCGCCATCACGGCAGCCCAGGCCATTTACGACAACGCCAGCTCCACCGACGCTGAGGCCGCAGAGGCCACCCGCAGCCTGCAAACAGCCATCATGACCTACCGTTTCGCCAACACCACCGGCACAGTGCCGACCGTAACCACGGATTCGCGGTTCGCCCGCGGATGTACGATGGCGTTCGGCCGCATGACCGTCACGGGAGTCAGCTCGTCGAAGATTCAGGAACAGGGTTTCTGCTACAGCACGAATCCGAACCCTACCTACGCCGACTTGCGCACGACGGAATACTTCAACAACAATGGCCGCATCTACGTGCTCAGCAACCTCTCGGCCGGAACCATCTACTACATGCGCGCCTATGCCCTCACCACGGACTATGCCATCGGCTACGGCGATGTCATCAAGGTGGTCACGCTGCCGCAGGCCAACGTGAAATTCACCATGCGTGACGGTGGAACGGAGGAAGTCTATAACCGCATCAAGAACGCCGCACAGGTGGCCTGTGACATCTGGAACAAAGTGACGAGCATCACGGGCTATAACTCTTCCATCGGCTATGCCTCGGGCACTCCGACTGCCGACTGCAGCTACGGCGGCTGGATGCGCGTGGGACCGAGCACTTCCTATCAGGCCACCGGCACCATCCTGCACGAATGGCTCCACGGCATCGGTGTCGGCACCCACTCCCTCTGGTACGGTCCGTCCGTTCTGCGTGCCAACAGTTCGAGTGGCCTCTGGCTCGGCGAACGCGCCAACGAAGTGCTCCGCTTCTGGGACAACAATGAATCGGAGACGCTCACCGGCGACGGCACGCACATGTGGCCTTACGGCATCAACGGCGCACAGGAGGACACCGGCACCAGCGTGCTCTACTACGGCACCTCGCTCATCGCCCAGGCGCTCGGCGAGGACGGACTGCCTCCGACGGGCGGTTTCGCTTCCCCTGCCTACGTGTTCGACCAGGAGGACACCATCAAGTACCGCATCAAGAGCGAATCCGCCGACTGCGGGCTCTACAACTCCTACCTCTTCGATGACGGCGCAGGCAACCTCGTGTGGAAACAGGCCACAGGCGAGGCTGTCAACGACAGTTGTGCCTGGTATGTGAAATTCACGCCAAGCAACAGCTACTACCAGATACAGAACGTGGCCACGGGACGCTACATCACGTACAACAGCAGCACGGGCTTCTCCACCGCTGAACGCACGAGCATCACGTCTGCCGAGAACCTGCACCTGATGAAGGGACGCGTGGATGTGACCACCGTTGACGGTGCAAGCGTGCGCGGCTACTGGCTGATTCACCCGGAGAGCCAATTGACGCCACCGACCCTCACAGCCAATACCGACGGAACAACCACATCGACTTCGTTCGACATCTCCAACGACGCTGTGAAGCAACGCTGGATTATCTCCACTTTCGAGGAAGACGCAAGCATCAACAAGGAACTCACGACCCTCGCCCTTGACGAGCTGGAGGAGGCCATCAAGAACAACCAGGCTCTCTACGACACGCCTCACACGGAGAATGAGAACGGCGTGGACGACGCTTTCACCACTGCCCTCGAAACGGTGAACGCACAGAAGGCCTCCGTCACGACGGCAGCCGACGTGCTCAGCCTCATCAGCAGCGTGAACGATGCCGGCCTCACGTTCCTCGCCGGAGCCACGCCAACGGAAGCATGGAATCCGTTCGACCTTACCTTCATGATTGAGAATGCCGGTATGGACAGCAGCGACGGCTGGACGAAGACTGTCGACCCGAGCATCAGCTATTCCTGCGCTGAATACTATCAGACGACTTTCAACATCTACCAGACCTTCAGCAACATGCCGAAGGGAACCTACAAGTTCGCCGTCGAAGGCTTCCAGCGTCCAGGCTCCACCGCCGATGTCTATAGCGCCTACACGGCCGGCACGAGCACCATCACTACAAAGATTTACATGGGCAGCAAGAGCAGCGACATCCACAACATCATGGACGGTGCCAGCGACACGCAGCTCGGCGGAACGGAAAGCTCCGTGGGCAGCCAGTACGTACCAAACAACATGCATGCAGCCAGCATCTACTTTGCCGCAGGCCGCTACGAGAATGAACTGCTGAACACGCTCACCGCCAGCTCGAACACGTTCAACCTCGGCATCCGCTGCACGTCGAGCGACAGCTACTACTGGTCCATCTTCGACGACTTCCGCCTCTACTTCTACGGCAGCATGTCGCAGGAAGACATCAGCACAGCCATCCAGACCGTTGCAACCGACGATGCCACAGCAGGCATGCGGACGGGAATCTACAGCATGGACGGCCGCCTCATCCGCCGCGACAGCAACTCGCTCGAAGGCCTCAGCCACGGCATCTATATCGTCAATGGCAAGAAAGTAGTGCGCTGATTCTGACAAGCCGGATGGTCACTGCGCCGTCCACCACCTACGCGACAAGCGGGAGGATTCCACTCGGGATTCTCCCGCTTGTCGTTTCTTCCCCTCCTTTCTGCCATTTTCCTGAGCCTTTCTGTTTCACCAATTCCCCGCCCGGATTCGCAAAACGCAACACAACGATCGTCAAACTATCGTTTTTCAACAATTATTGCGTATCTTTGCAGAGATTTACATACATCAAATCATCCGCCATGCCGCACAACACTTTCACCCCACACATCCTCGAATGGTACGCCGCTCATGGACGGGACCTGCCGTGGCGCGGCACACGCGATCCCTATGCCATCTGGCTGAGTGAGGTGATTCTGCAACAGACGCGCATCCGGCAGGGAGGCACCTACTGGGAACGCTTCATGCGCCGCTGGCCCGATGTGGAATCGCTTGCCGCAGCCACCGAAGACGAAGTGCTGCGCATGTGGCAGGGACTGGGCTACTACAGCCGCGCCCGGAACCTGCACACGGCGGCGCAGCAGATTGTCGCCCTCGGTCATTTTCCCACTACCTTCGGAGAACTGCGGAAGCTGAAGGGCATCGGCGACTACACGGCAGCTGCGATTGCCTCGCTCGCCTTCGACCAGCCGTGCGCCGTGGTGGACGGCAACGTCTATCGTGTGCTCGCCCGCCATTTCGGCATTGACACGCCCATCAATTCCACAGAAGGCAAACATGTCTTTGCCGACCTGGCCCAATCGCTGCTGCCCGTCCGTCAGGCCGCGGACTTCAACCAGGGGATGATGGATTTCGGATCGATTCAATGCACGCCACAGTCACCACGCTGCCTCATCTGCCCTTTGCTCGACACATGCGATGCCGCCCGCACAGGACGGACAGACATGCTGCCCGTCAAGCTCAAGACAACGAAAGTGCAGACGCGGCACTTCAGCTACATCTACCTCCGTTGCCGCCATCAGACAGCACTGCATCAGCGCGGAGCCGGCGACATCTGGCAAGGGCTGTGGGAACCGCCTCACGTCGAGGGCGAGGAACCATTGCCCGACTTCTGCAAAGACGCACGCGTGCTCAAGCGCAACGTGCGCCACGTGCTCACCCACCGCATCCTGCTCACCGACTTCTATCTGCTGGAGACGGACAGCCATCCCGCGCTACCTGCCGGCTTCATCTGGGTGGACGAGACAGACATCGACCGCTATGCCCTGCCCCGCCTCGTCGAACTGCTCCTTGAAGCCGTCCACCGTTCCTAAGTTTTTTCACCTCATGCAAAACATTCCCCACCGACATTCCCCGTTTCAGATATGCCTTACCGGCCTGTTGCTCCTGCTCGTCGCCACAGCCCGCGCACAGCAGCCGGCAGATTCATTGTCGCAACCTCACGACACCGTGAATCACTGGGGATTCACTCTCGGCTTTCACCCAGGCCGCATGGCAGCCATGAACCCCACAGTGAAGAAATGGCTGAAAAAGACCAGAACAACAGGTTTCGAAATCGAAGCGCACTACGTGACGCTGCCTTCCGACAGCAACGCCTTCGCCTCCGATTTCGGCTACCCCGCCATCAGTTTCGGACTGCGCTATACATACAACGGAGCCGTCCGCATGCACCGCGATGCAGACACAGAATGGGACATGCTCGTACCCGTGGACTACGATTCGCACCTCGGAAACACCGTGACAGCTTACACCAAATTCATCCGGCCTCTGTTCCGCACACGCCATTGGGAAGCCGCCTATCTGTTGGGAACGGGTATCGGATACAACAAACTGAAGTACAACACCTACAATGACATCGACAACGAGCTGATTGGCTCACGCTGGCTCATCTACTTCTGTGCAGGTGCCAGCATCGTCTATCATCCCGAGCCGGACTGGGGCATCGGACTCGGCATCGAATTCGCCCACCACAGCAACGGTGCGCTGAACCGTCCGAATAAGGGCAGCAACGCGCTGGGACCAACGCTGTCCGTGAGCTACACTCCCTACTACGAGACGGTGGCCACGCACGCCATCCGCATCCGGGAGCCTTTTCAACGTCATTGGTACATGAACTTCACGGGCGGCTTCGGAGGCAAGGCGCTCGTAGAAGACTGGTATCTCACTCAGTTCCACACACCACCGGGCGACAAAAACTACCGCACGGACGACTTCACTGTGTATGGAGCCTGTTCGGCCCAGGCCGACCTCATGTTCCGCTATGCGCGCCGTTGGGCATCGGGCATCGGCCTCGACCTGTTCTACGGTTCCTATTGGAAGCGCACGCGAGAACTGGACGAGGCGAAAGGTTATCATCTGAAGCATTCCCCTTGGTCTGTCGGATTGTCGGCCAAGCACGAAGTGTTCTTCAACAACTGGTCACTGCCCATGTCCATCGGTTTCTACCTCTACCGCCACATGGGGCACACGGCCAAACGCGTGGAAACCCCATACTATGAGCGGGTCGGACTCCGCTATCATTTCAACCGTCTGGCCGGACTGACGGCTGGGTTCGATGTCTGTGCCCACCTCGGCAAGGCCAATTTCACCGAATTCACACTGGGCATCCCTCTCGTGCTCAACCATCAGAAGCAGCGCACAGCCGGCAACGGCTCCGGTTCCTAATCCATGTGGAACACCTCGTGGATGGGAATCGTCACGGGTGAGTTGTCGGGATTGGTCTCCATAATGTCCTTCATCATGGCCCACCACTTCTTCGTCGTCTCATCCGCCCCCATGTCCTGGCTGCTCATTTCGCCCTCTATCTCCTGATAGGCAAAGAGTATGTTCGTGTCCGGGTCATGGAAGATGCTGTAATTACTCACGCCGGCATCCTTGATACCCTTCCGCAGTTCCGGCCACAAGGCAGCATGACGGCGCTGATATTCTTCCTCACAGCCAGGCTTGAGGAACATCTTGAATGCAAATCTTTTCATGGTTTTCTCAGTGAATTGTGAAAGAATGGTTTCCTCGCAAATTTACGACAAAATCGGGAAAAGGACGTACTCTGCACATCTTTTTTGCCATTTTCCCTCTGATTTCCAAACAAAATTCGTAAGTTTGCAAGCAATTTCTTACGCCGCAGTCTTTCTATGACCCTCCAACTCATCCTCCGCATCTTCGTGGCAGGCATTCTGGGCGGCATCATCGGACTGGAGCGCGAATACCGCGCCAAAGAGGCCGGATTCCGCACCCACTTCCTCGTCGCGCTCGGCAGTGCCATCTTCATGGAACTCTCGCAATTCGGTTTCATGGAGTTGCTCACGCACTACAGCCACCTGAACATCCGTCTGGATCCCTCCCGCATCGCCTCGCAGGTCGTCACGGGCATCGGATTCATCGGAGCCGGCACCATCATCTTCCAGAAGCACATGGTGCGCGGGCTCACCACAGCCGCCGGTCTGTGGGTCACGTCGGCCATCGGTATGACGTGCGGAGCTGGGCTCTATGTTCTGGCAACCAGCGGCACGATTCTCGTATTGCTCGCCCTCGAAGCCATGAACTTCGTATTGCGCCGCTTCGGCTCACGCAACATTTCCGTCCGCTTCTCCGCACCCGACCAGCAAAACGTCAACCGCATTCTCGACCACCTGCGCCGTCGCGGAGCCGATGTTGAGAGCTACGTGCGGGAGGAGAAGCACACCTCCACGGGTTTCTTCATCGAAGTCACGATTGAAGTGCGCATCACGCGCAAGCGTTACCGTCGCCGCATCCTCGATTTCATGACGGAATTCGAAGGGGTCACCATCCAGGAAATCGAATAACCTCCCAAAGAATGTCTCCCGTGAGAATTACAGTCAAAATAGGCAGCAACGTGCTCGCCCGTCCCGATGGCTCGCTCGATGTCACCCGCATGTCGGCCCTCGTCGATCAGGTGGCTGCTTTGCGTGCCCGCGATGTCGAAGTGCTCCTCGTTTCTTCCGGCTCCATTGCCTCCGGGCGCAGCGAGCTCCGCGCCATCCACGCCGACCGGCTCGACTCAGTAGGGCAACGGCAACTCTACTCCGCCGTGGGTCAGACGCTGCTCATCAGCCGCTACCGCGAATTTTTCCGCGACCACGGACTCTATGTGGGCCAAGTGCTCACGATGAAGGAGAACTTCGCCACGCGCCGCCACTATCTCAACCAGCGCAACTGTATCACCGCCCTGCTCGAACACGGCGTGATTCCCATCATCAACGAGAACGACACCATCAGCGTGACCGAACTGATGTTCACCGACAACGACGAGCTGTCGGGGCTCATTGCCACGATGACCAACAGCAACGCGCTCATCATCCTCTCCAACATCGACGGCGTTTTCACCGGCCATCCGTCGCAGCCCGGCACCCGCCTCATCCGCGAGGTGGAGCCCGGCCGCAACCTCGACGCATACATCCAGAACGAAAAGTCCGGCTTCGGCCGCGGCGGCATGCAGACCAAGAGCCACATTGCCCAGAAAGTGGCACAGGAAGGCATCGAGGTCATCATCGCCAACGGCAAGCGCGAGCACATCCTCACCGACCTCGTGCAGGTGCTGTTCCCTTCCGCCGCCGATGCCGCACCACCCATCTCCGACCTGCCCTTCACCCGCTTCATTCCCGCACAGGTCGAGACATCGAGCGTGAAACGGTGGATAGCCCACAGCGAAGGATTCGCCAAGGGTGCCATCCATCTCAACGCCTGCGCCTCGCAGCGCATTCAGGGCGAGACGGCCATGAGCATCCTGCCAATCGGCATCACGCAGGTGGACGGCGAGTTCGACACGCACGACATCATCAGCATCATCGACGACCGAGGCCGGCAAATCGGCGTAGGGCGCACGGACTTCACGTCCGACGAAGTGCGCACGCTCATCGGCAAACGCAACAAGAAACCTGTCATCCACTACGATTATCTCTACATCGAATAATGTTTGAATCTTCACGCCAGGCAAGCCTCGCGCTCGCCCAACTCCCCGATGAAACCATCAACCGCGTGCTCCTCGACGTGGCCGACGCCGCCATCGCCCACACCGACGACATCCTGCATGCCAACAATCTCGACCTGAGCCGAATGGATTCCCAGAATCCGATGTACGACCGCCTGCGGCTCACCGCCGGACGCATTGACGGCATCGCCGCCGACACACGCCACGTGGCCACCCTGCCGTCACCCCTCGGCCGGGTGCTCAAGCACACCGTGCTGCCCAACGGTCTCGACCTCAAACGCGTGAGCGTGCCCTTCGGTGTCATCGGCATCATCTACGAAGCCCGCCCGAACGTCACGTTCGATGTCTTTTCGCTCTGCCTGAAATCCGGCAACGCCTGCATTCTGAAAGGAGGGAAAGATGCCGAAGACTCCAACCGCACCATTGCCGGCCTCATCCGCGACGTGCTCCGCCGCCATGCCATCGACGAGCACGCCATCGAGTTGCTGCCCGCCACCCACGAGGCCACGGCACAGTTGCTCCATGCCCGCGGCGACGTGGATCTCGTCATTCCGCGCGGCTCGAAGCGGCTCATCGACTTCGTGCGGCAGGAAGCCACCGTCCCCGTCATCGAGACCGGTGCCGGTGTCTGCCACGCCTACTTCGACGAGCAGGGTGATTTGGAGAAAGGAAAGCGCATCATCAACAACGCCAAGACGCGCCGCGTGAGCGTCTGCAACGCACTCGACTGCGTGCTCGTCCACGCCGCCCGCCTCGCCGACCTATCAGCCCTTCTGCTGCCGATGGCCGACAGTCACGTGCGTATCTATGCCGATCCGCGCGCACTGGCCACGCTCCAGGCCGATGCGCTCTATCCGTCCGACCTGCTCCACCCCGCCACCGAAGAGAGCTTCGGCACGGAATTTCAGGACTATGCCCTCGCACTCCACATCGTCGATTCGCTTGACGAAGCACTACGCCACATCCGCCGCTACGGCTCGGGGCACAGCGAGTGCATCATCACCGAAGACGCTGTCGCCTCCGACCGCTTCCTGACCATCGTCGATGCCGCCTGTGTCTATAGCAACGCGCCAACCTCGTTCACCGACGGCGCCCAATTCGGGTTGGGTGCCGAAATCGGCATCTCCACACAGAAGCTCCATGCCCGCGGCCCGATGGCGCTCGAAGAGCTCACCACCTACAAATGGCTCATCCACGGCGACGGACAAATCCGCCCCGCCTGAGAATGGCTGTCTGCTCCGGCATTTCTTTCCTCCATCCTGCGCAATTTTTCTACTTTTCTCCGCAGAGAAAAGTCGGGGGAAGCGGCGATTCCGCATCTTTCGAACGCCTTCGTTCTGCGGAATGAACGCGTTCGATTTCCAAAACGAACGCGTTCGTTTTGTCAGAAATCAGGCTAAAGCAAAAATTTCCGTGCTGGATTTGGGAGATTTTCTCCGCGGAGTTTGAGAACGGTTTCTGCCCTGCGACAATGCTTTGTGCGAATCGTTCAAACGGGGCGCAAATCATCAAGAAAAGTCACAACAGGCATATCTGACAGGACAGGCTCTGTCTCTCAAAGTTCTGTCTCTCAAAAAAAAGTGCAGACTCACGGGTGTGGGCCTGCACTTTTGTCATTGAATCGTGTGTGCTGAGGATTATCTGTTGAAGTTGGCAAACGCGGAAGTCGGGTCGAACTGAGGCCGGTGCATCTCGTAAGCTTCCTCCTTGGAGCCGACCACCAGATGGTTGAACTCGCGCAGACCGGTGCCTGCCGGGATGAGGTGACCACAGATGACGTTCTCCTTCATGCCTTCGAGCAAGTCGGTCTTGCCGCTGATGGCAGCCTCGTTGAGCACCTTGGTGGTCTCCTGGAACGATGCAGCCGACATGAAGCTCTTGGCTCCGAGAGCCGCGCGCGTGATGCCCTGCAGAATCTGGGTGGCGGTGGCCGGAACGGCATCACGCACCTGCACCTGCTTGAGGTCGCGACGCTTGAGCATCGAATTCTCATCGCGCAACTTGCGGGCCGTGACAATCATACCCGGAAGCATGGTTTCGGAATCACCGGCATCGGTGACGACCTTCTTGCCCCAAATGCGGTCGTTCTCTTCCGCGAAGTCGAGCTTGTCAACAATGCCGCCTTCAAGGAAGCGCGTGTCGCCCGGTTCGTTGATCTGCACCTTGCGCATCATCTGACGGACGATGATTTCGAAATGCTTGTCGTTGATGGACACACCCTGCATGCGATAGACATCCTGAACCTGGTTGACGATGTACTCTTGTACGGCCGTAGGGCCCTTGATGGCCAAGATGTCTGCCGGTGTGATGGCACCATCGGAGAGCGGAGTGCCGGCACGCACATAGTCGTTCTCCTGCACGAGAATCTGCTTGGACAGCGGCACAAGATATTTGCGCACGTCGCCCACCTTGGAGGTGAGGATGATTTCGCGGTTGCCACGCTTGAGCTTGCCCATCGTGACCTCACCGTCGATTTCGGCCACGACAGCCGGGTTCGACGGATTGCGGGCCTCGAAGAGCTCGGTGACACGCGGCAGACCACCGGTGATGTCGCCTGCCTTGCTGACGGCACGTGGAATCTTGACGAGTACTTCGCCGGCCTCTACGGTCTGTCCGTCCTCAATCACGATGTGGCCGCCAATCGGGAAGTTATAGGTGCGAAGCTCCTCACCATTCTCGTTGATGATATGGCATACCGGAACCATCGTCTTGTCGCGGGTCTCTGTCACGATGAGGTCTTTCAGACCGGTCGTATCATCGACATCCACGCGGTAGGTCACGCCTTCCTGTACGCCCTCGAACTTGACCTTACCGGCAAATTCGCTAACGATGACAGCGTTGAATGGATCCCAGTTGGCAATGACGGTGTCCTTCTCCACGACTTCTCCGTCTTTATGGAAGAGGTTGGCACCGTAAGGTACAGGAACGGTGGACAGCGCGATACCCGTCTTCTCGTCCACGAAACGGAGTTCGGCCAGACGTCCCACCACGACCATTGCGTCCGGATGGTCTTCCGTCGGATGGTTGATGGTACGCAGTTCCTCGAATTCGAGACGGCAATGGTTCTTGGCCACTATCTGGGCATTGGCAGCGGCATTTCCGGCCACACCACCGGCGTGGAATGTACGGAGCGTAAGCTGCGTACCCGGCTCACCGATGGCTTGTGCGGCAATCACGCCGACAGCTTCGCCTCGCTGCACCAGACGGGCAGTGGCGAGGTTGCGACCGTAGCACTTGATGCAGACACCTTTCTTGCTCTCACAGGTAAGGACGGAGCGAATCTCAACGCTTTCGATGCCGGCTTCTTCAATCTCGGCAGCGATGCGCTCAGTGATTTCCTCACCCGAAGCCACGATAAGCTCGTTGGTGGAAGGATTGACAATATCATGCACGGAAACGCGGCCCAGAATGCGCTCTGCCAGGCTGGCCACCACGCGGTCGCCGTCCTTGAGAGCTGTGCAGATGAGGCCACGGAGCGTGCCGCAGTCTTCTTCTGTCACAATCACGTCGTGACTCACATCGACGAGACGGCGGGTGAGGTAACCGGCATCGGCTGTCTTCAAGGCGGTGTCGGCCAAACCCTTACGCGCACCGTGAGTGGAAATGAAGTACTCCAGCACGGACATGCCCTCCTTGAAGTTGGAAAGGATAGGGTTCTCGATGATGTTGGCATCGCTGGCACCGGCCTTCTGCGGCTTGGCCATCAGACCACGCATACCGGCAAGCTGGGCAATCTGGTCGGCAGAGCCACGGGCTCCGGAATCGAGCATCATGAAGATGGCATTGAAGCCTTGGTCGGCCTCGGTCATCTGCTTCATCAGCGTTTCCTTGAGCTTCTCGTTCACCTTCGTCCATGTGTTGATGACCTGCTGATAGCGGTCTTTGTCCGTGATGAGACCGAAAGCATAGTTCTGCTGAATCTGCTCTACCGCGTCGTGACCGTCTTGCACAATCTGCTCTTTCTCGGCAGGAATGATGATGTCATCCAGCACGAAGGACAGTCCGCCTTCGTAGGCCATACGGTAACCGAGGTTCTTGATGCCATCGAGAAACTCGCAGGCGCTGGCCATACCCACGGTCTTGATGACCTTGGTGATGACTTTCTTCAGGGCTTTCTTGCCGATGACCTCGTTCACGTAGCCCACCTCGTCAGGGATAATCTCGTTGATGGTGATGCGGCCGACTGTGGTCTCTACAAGATGATGGACAAAGTTGCCGTTCTCATCAACGTCGTTGACCACGCATTTGATAGGAGCATGCACATCTACACGACCTTCGTTGAAGGCAATGATAGCTTCCTCCGGACCATAGAAGGTGAGACCTTCGCCCTTGGCACCCGGGCGGATTTTGGAAATATAATAGAGGCCGAGCACCATGTCCTGCGACGGAACGGTGATAGGTTCACCACTGGCCGGAGACAGGATATTGTGCGACTGCAGCATGAGCAACTGTGCCTCCAGGATGGCTTCGTTGGAGAGCGGGAGGTGAA
>CAYPZK010000004.1:0-99754 GCA_964415385.1 uncultured Bacteroidaceae bacterium | reverse complement strand
GTACATTAGACACACAACTTGCTTTGTTTTGAATTCGTCGAACTCACGTTAAAATATCAAGCACGGCGGTCAATGCCAGGGAATGCCCTTTTCTTTGCTTTTTCAAGATTTCGTTATCTCCACTATATGGCTTGCCATGTCACCTGTTGTGAGCAATGGAAGCCCCACTTTCATCAGGTAGTCGCCGGTATAAGTTTTTCCGTTGAAGGGCAGCTTGCTCTTCTCTTCCGACATGGGCATAATCTCGCTGACCTTGTATGTCGCCTCCGGGGCAAGACTTTGCAGGCGCACGGGCTGCAAAGCCTCGTGGAAGCGGGGATGCAAGTCATAAGCGAAGACGACGGCATGGCTCTTGTCGTCGGTGGTGCGCATGAAGGCGCAGTGATTGCCCTGATAAGGAGAGACGAGGCGATAGAGATTGGGCGAGAAGATGACTTCTTTCAGCCTTTTCCATTCACTGACAGACTGTTGAAGATAGGCACGCTCATCGTCGGAAAGTTTGTCGACGGGAATGTCGAATCCCAGCTTGCAGGGGAAGCACACGTCGGTGCGGAACTTGATACTGGCTCGTTTGTTCCAGTTGGTGACGTGTGAGCACATCGCCTTAGCGGGCAGGAACATGGAGAAGCCCCACTGGATGTAGAGCCGCTCGATAGGGTCGGTGTCGTCGGAGCACCAGAACTCGCCGAAGTAGCTCAGCCCCTCCACGTCGCTGCGCCCTCCACCGCTGCTGCACATCATGAGCGTCAGGTCGGGATATTTGACCCGGATGCGGTCGAGTACCTTGTATAGGCCGCGCGTGTAGTCAATGAATAGGTTGCCTTGATGCTTGCCCTCATAGACGGAATAGACATTGGTCATCGGTGAGTTGCAGTCCCACTTCATGTATTTGATGGTCGGGCATTCGGTCATCAGGCCGTCCACCACGCCGAAGACGAAGTCCTGCACTTTCGGGTTGCTGAGGTCGAGCACGAGTTGATGGCGCGAGTAATAGGTCTCGCGGTTGGGCAGACGGATGATCCAGTCAGGATGCTTCTCAGCCAACTCACTCTTTGGATTCACCATCTCTGGCTCTATCCATAGTCCGAAACCGATGCCCTGTTCCTCGCATTTCTTTACGGTAAAAGGCAGCCCATTGGTCAATTTCTTTTCCTGCGGCTGCCAGTCGCCGAGGCCTTGACGGTCGTTGTTGCGCGGGTATTTGTTGCCAAACCAGCCGTCGTCGAGCAGGAACAGGTCTACGCCAAGGTCTTTCGCATCTTTGAACAGGCTTTGCAGCTTCTCCTCGTCAAAACGGAAGTAAGTGTTCTCCCAATTGTTGAGCAGCGTCATACGGTCGCCACCGCCCTTATAGAGTTGGTGCGCCATCATCCACCGCTGGAAGTCGCGCGAGCCCTGCCCGATGCCCTCGGTGGTCAGCGTGTAGATGAGGTCGGGCGTGCGGAAGGTCTCGCCGCACTTCAAAAGATAACGTGAGGCATCGGGGTTGATGCCGGTGAGCACACGCAGGCAGTTGTCGTGGTCTACCTCGAAGGTCATGCGGTAGTTGCCCGTCCACGCTATGGTGCCCATCAGCGCCTCACCGTGGTCTTCGCTGACGGGCGCGCCGAGGCCGACGATGAAGTAAGGTGGCGTGATGAGTGCCGAGCGGGTGCCGAGACGCGTGTCAAGCACCTTGCGGCCATACTCCAGCTTGGTCTCCTTCATCTGCATTTCCTTGGCCCAGTCGTCGCCAAACTGCGTAAGGTAATAGGCCGGGCGCTCGAAGTAGAGAATGCCCGAATCATACCGCGAGAGGTAGACATCGCCCTTCTCGTTGTGCCTGATCTCCGCCCACTGCCGTATGACGTTCTCGTCGGGGTAGTCGATGTAATGTAGGGTTACGCTCACGGGATACACCGAATCGCGCAACTCTATGATGGTCTCATTGTCTTGTTGACTGTGCCCAGCATATTTCAGCACGGTGGTAGGATTGCCGTCGGCATGGCATATCTCAAAGGCGGGATCGTAGTAGTCCTCTGTGCCCATCACGGGGTAGGCCTCGAAACCCTTTATCTGACTCGTAGTGAACTCAGTGCCAGGCATGTCGAGCATCGTAAGGTCGGTGTTTGCCGTCAGCCGTGCACCGAGATAGACTTGATAGAGCCGGTGGTCAGCTTTCACCTTGAAGACCAACTGTGTTCTTGCAGTAGTGATGCTGATGGTCTGACCCAAGGCCGACAATGTAGCGACTATGCCTATAAAAAGGATGTAAAAACGTTTCATTTCACTAAGATTTTCTTTCCGTTGACAATATAAATACCCCTCTTCAAGCCGTCAGTGGATGCGTTCTCTGAAACGACTCGACCACTCAGATCATACACTTTGCCATTAATAGTGCTATTTTCCACGCTTCCCTCATCATTCTTCACTTCCTCGATGCCCAACGCGGGATTGGGAATCTTCCGGCCATAGAACTGTACCTCGGCCACGTTGCAGTTGCCGTTGTCAGGACCAATGTAGCGCAAGTAGCGGTAAAAGGTGGTTGCTGAGCTGAGGGAAGACAGCTTGGTATAGACACCCTCTGTGGGAGCCTCTGGCACGGTGGCGATGGTCACAGCATCGGAGAAGTCGGCTTGGTTGGCCACCTGAAACTTTCCGCCGGTCATACGGGCGGGATAGCCGCTGCGTGGGGCGTAGCACACATAGACCGTCTGTGCCACATACTCTTCAGTGAGGTCGTAGCCCACCCAAGCCCCAGAGCCCTCCGCGGCATCAAAGAAGGTGGTGAGCACACTGTCCAAGGCCGCAGTGCGGGTGTGGGAGCTGTTGTTTCCCCACGACCCCGTTGTGCCGATGATGGTACCCGTGATGCGCGACACAGCATCGGTGGTTACTTGCTTGGCCATGCAAGGACTGCCCTCTCCCACGCTGTTGATGCCAGCCACACGGTAAGCATAGACACCTGCGTAGGCGGCAGTGTCAATATAAGAGTTGGAGCGTACGGTGGCGATGGCCTCATAGTCAGTCACTCGTCGAAGCTCGTAAGCTGACAGTTCCTGCTCCAGACGGCAGCGATAGATGCGAAAGGAGTCGGCCTCACCCGTCCACTTCAATGTAGCTTCGTCGCTGCCCGTCCAGGTGGCTGAGAAGTTGGTGGGTGCCGTCGGTTTGGTGACGGGGACGTAGCGCGTGCCCTCCAGCGTCACGTGGTCGAAGATTGCTTGATAGGTCTTCGTGGCAGAGCCTGAGCAGGAGGCCATCCCCACGTAGTAGGTCTTCGGCATGGCCACCGTGGCCTGACCTATCTGGTGCCAGGTCTCACCATCGCGGCTGATGTAGGTGGTGAACTTGTTGCCCGTGCGGTTGATGCGCATCCAATAAGGTGCCTTGCCATAGTCGGTGCCGGCCTGCCAGGTGGTGTTGTTTCCGACAGAGGATCGCACGGCGGTGCGGCACATGCGATAGCCCTTCTCGCCTAGGGTGATGCCCACACGCTGGGCGTTGCCCGTCAGCGTGCCGCGCATCTGTATGCCTACCTTGTAGAAATCCTCTACGGTGGAGACCAGGCGGGCGGTGAGCGTGGCATCGCCAGTCATGTGGCAGTAAACGAATCCCTCTGTGTCGGCAGTGCCGCCGATGTCGCTGCCCGCACCGCTCACGGTCAAGGTGGTGTCTTGGGCTGGAGTATAAAGACTGCCCCCCAGCGTGGTGCCCACGGGGGCGAATGTCCAACCTGCGGGCAACTCTTCGGTGCCGCCTTGCGCCGTGGCGCTCACCACGTCGCTCTGCTCGCTGTATCCAGCCAGGTTGATAAACTGCACCTTATAGTAATAGGTCTTCCCAGCCTCTACGTTCTCGTCCTTATATTGGTTGTTGGTATAGTAATCGTTGGTCGACAACAAAGTGTAGGCGGTGCCGTTGGTGGAGCGGTAGATGCGGAATCCGCGCACGTCCTCCTTCGCGGGGTGTTGCCAAGAAAGGTAGATGCAGTTCAGACCGTCCTCGGCCACCACGCCAGCGGGTTTCTCGGGTTTCTCGGTCATCATGGGCGAGGCATCGGCATTGATGGTGAATAGCAGTGTGCCGAAGCCCAGCATCTCTGCTCCCGTGTCGGGGCGCGCCAGCTTTGCGGCGATGGTCAGGTAGGGGAACTCCTTCTCGGCATCCATGCCCTTCACCTCTTTATAATGGTGATAGACGGCCTCGAAGCAGAAGCAGTCGGGGCGCAGGCGGAAACCGTTGTTGTGGGTGGAGATGTAATAGTAGTGGTAGTCGCCCTCGCTGGGCAGCGGCTCATAGTAGAGGTCGGTATGGCCGGTGTTGTAGTGGCACCAGTATTCCATGCCGCGCAGCAATCGGTTGTCGCCCTCGGCAAAGAGGTCATCGCCTTGATTCCAAGCCGTAAGACACGCCTGGGTGATGTCGGTGAGCGTCAGCTGCCCGTGAACATTGTCGCGTCCTATCTCGCGCAACTGGCCACTGGGCTCTATGCTGCCGCCGAACATGGTGCCCCAGTGGTCGGTGTTGAGCATCAATTCATAGCCTTCTTTATACAAGGTGGTATCGTCGAGCAGCACGCCGGCAGCTTCAACGGTCAGCGCGGCGGGCGTGTACCATGATGGATGGGTGCCCTGGTAGGTGCAGAACTGCCGGCAGGCGGGCACCATCACCGTGCGTACCTTATTGAGGAAGGTGTCGCGGTCGGCTTCAGCCCATCCCTCATAGAAGCCTTCCGGCGTGCGCAGCAGTTCGGCGGCAACGATGAAGGCACGGCAGGGATACTGATAGAGTTCTGCCGAGGCCGTCTGCAGCGTCTGCCCCCACGCAGTAAGGATGCGTGCGGCGCAGTCGGCGTAGGCCGTTTCGCCCGTTACGTGCCACTCAATGGCGTTGAGCATCACGGCGTAGGCATCGGCGGCCGCACGCTGACGGGTGCCGTTGCTGCCGCCGATCTCTGCTGACGGACGGGCGGTGTAAGTACTCTTGGCCTGACTGCTGGCCTGAAGGCTCTTCCAGCACGAGGCCCACGGCTCATCACCGTCCTCCACATGGGTCTTGATGCGCACGAAGTCGGAGTCTGAAAGTATTCCGCCTGGATGACGGAACGTGCGTTGGCCCATGACAGCCACACAACAGAAAGCAGCAAAAAAAATAAATGATAAGATTCTCTTTTTCATACGTCGGATGTTTTTAGTTTTCTGGTGCAAAGGTACGGCAAATCGCACAAAGGGAGGGTGCGCGATCGTCCCAAAGCAGGTGCTGCAATCGTATCATGGACGATTGCAGCGTTAGTTTGGCACTTTTGCAGATTATCCCCAATGGACAAAAAACTTTTCGCAGAAAAACACTACCTTTGCATCATCATTTTGCACACATCTGTTATGAAGAAATCTCTCTGCTTGTTGCTGGTGTTGGCTATTGCCCTTGACATAGCGGCATACTCCAAGCACTATACTGCCTCCGACGGACTGCCAAACAACGAGGTGTGGCAGGTGGTGCAGTTGCCCAACAAGCAAATGCTCGTGGAAACAGCCGGTGCAATAAGCCTCTTCGACGGACGAAAATTCTGCCCACTGCCTATTGACTACAGCAAGACCTTCCGGCTACCCTTCTATGCGG
Source organism: uncultured Bacteroidaceae bacterium (assembly GCA_964415385.1). Lineage (GTDB taxonomy): Bacteria > Bacteroidota > Bacteroidia > Bacteroidales > Bacteroidaceae > UBA3839. The sequence continues at coordinate 94,153 of CAYPZK010000004.1, read as the reverse complement.
ACTACGGCTACCGACAGGAAGGCGACTCTCTGCTTTGGCTTGGCGACTTCTACAACCTCTATCTTCTTGACACGAGGTGTAACTCTTTCCTTTACGATGTAGCCCGAAGGTTGAAAGGAAAGGATGTGAAGACATTCGTCAACACCATGATGTTGCAACGGCGCCAGTCTGCCCTCTACAAGCAATGGGGAGATTCACTGCTCGGCGGCCGCAAGCAGGTCACCACGGCATTCCGCGACCATGAGGGCGGACTGTGGCTGGGCACGATGGATGATGGCATCTACTACTTTCAAACATCGGCGAAAGGTATTTCCACCATTGCCGTGCCAGGAGTCAAGACGATGGCGACATGCGGCGCGATGGTGGTATTGGGGCGCAATGATGACATTCTACTCTACGACCCGCAAAAGAAGACGGTCGTCAGGACACTGGCGGCCGGCACTGGCTTGTGCCACGATGAGTCAGTGGACAAGAGCGGGGCTGTATGGGTCAGCGCCCAGCACGGGCTCTACTGCTACCGAGACGGCCATATCGTCAGATACTGCACGGCTAACTGCCACGGGTTGCTGGGCGACCACGTGCGCTTTGCCTGTCCACTGGATGACCATCGCCTGCTGGTGTGCAACCTGCTTAACGGTATCGGCTATTTCTATCCTGAGACACGGCAGTTTGTACTTTTGAACAAGAAACTGCCGGACTTGCAGAGGTACAGGGTAATCGTGGGGTGTACCAGACTGCCAACGGAGGATGGCTGTTATGTATTGTACACGCAAAACGGCATGTTTGTTCTCGACACGACGCATGACAGAATCGTCAGGACATCCTCTTCTACAGAAAAGGTGAACTGCATGATGACGGACTCCCGAGGACAACTATGGGCTGGCACCCCAAATGGGCTGCTTATGCCCCGGAGACTGTTCACCGCGCGCGACGGCCTCCCAAACGCTTACATCAACAACATCAACGAGGACGGCTATGGCAATCTGTGGTTAGGAACATCTGTTGGCATTGTCAGGATGAAGATGGCACCGGCTGACACGTCTTTCACCTTATTGGGCGAAAGAGCCGGGCTACCCACCGCCAAGATGACCGAGCGGGCATCCACCGTCTTGCCTGATGGACACTTGCTCATGGCCTTCGCCGATGGTATGGCTGACATCGACACCCGTGCCCTGCACCAATCCGCCGGGGGTCAGACCGTCACGATTACCAGATGGAGCCGCTATGACCACAACCGTCTCAGCGTCAGTTTTTCCACGCTCAATTATTCTCTCTCCGAAGAGACACGCTATCGCTACCGCCTTCAGGGCTTGGATGACCACTGGAACCATGTGGGGCAGGAGGGCATGGGTACAGCAGTTTACAGCCATCTGCCCGCGGGGCACTATGTGTTTGAGGTAGAGGCTGCCGGTGGCGACGGTACGTGGGGAACGACAACGAAGCGCGCCCTCACCGTAGAGCCGCCCCTCTGGCTCTCGTGGTGGGCAAAGGTTATCTATGCCCTCGTTTTCATCTTTTGTCTGTCGGCCGGGCTGCGCCTTTATCTGAAAAGGCAGGAAAAGCGTATGGCCAAAGACAACGACGAGCGGGTCAACCGCCTCTTCGAGTTGAGGGAAGTGGCAAGAGAAAACTTTGCACACAATGTGAATGTGAGACCGGAGAAGCTGGCCGCCACCGAAGAGGAAAAGGACTTGCTCGACCGGCTGCTCCATGCTATTGAAAACAATATGTCGAATGCCGACTACACAGTAGACCAGATGGCCGCCGACGTGGCGCTCAGCCGCTCCAATCTTTACCGGCGCATGCAGGCCATGCTGGGCATCACACCCAACGACTTCCTGCGCAACGTCCGCTTGAAACGGGCTGCCACGCTGCTGGCTGGAACGAACATACCTGTCAGCCAGGTGGCTGTGGCCGTAGGGTTCGGCTCTGCCCGTTATTTCAGCCAATATTTCAAGAAGATGTTTGGCGTGACGCCATCGGAGTATAGAAAAGAGGGAGCTAATCGATAAACAGACACTTTCGTAACTATTCAGCTCCCATTCCGCCGAGTCGGAAACAAACTTCCTTTATAACTGGGGGATTGCGTTCTTCGAACGCATAAAATTACGGTTTAAGTTGTTGCTAAAAAGAAAAGTGATTAGCTTTGCGGTGCCAAGGAAGTAAGCCTGTATTCAAATAAAGAAAAAAGACGGGGCGAAAAAGATTTGTCAGGAAAAAGTTTGTGGGTTCAATTCTTTTTGTCTATTTTTGCAGATAATAAAGTTTTTTTAACCAGCTCATAACCTGACGGCCAAAACGGAAGCCTACGCATCGGAGTTCTGACAGACAGCGGTTTGCAGGACATGGGAATGCCACTGTTCCAGAAGGAGGAAGTGGGCGCAGAGCTTATCGTGCGGCGTTTTTTTGAGTGCCTAAAAAACACCTGGAAATTATTTGAAACTAACCATCATAACCAACATGAACAATCGCTTCAGCAAGATTGGGCGGTGCGTGGGCAGAACCCTCATCGCAGTTTCGCTCTGCGGGTTCACCGTGGGCTGCTCGGACGACTACAAGTGGGACGACACCGATCCCGACTTTCTCAACACGAGTATCTACGAATACCTGCAGGCAGCGGGAAACTACACCAATTTCGTCAAGCTCATTGACGACCTCGACTACGCCGAAGTGCTCCAACGCACGGGCAGCAAGACGCTGTTCGTGGCCGACGACGACGCATTCGACGAATTCTTCAAGGACAACCCTTGGGGAGTGACCGGCTACAGCCAGCTGACCCGGAACCAGAAAAAGCTCATTCTCAACTCGGCAATGGTGAACAACGCCTACCTCATTGAGATGATGTCGAACACGGAGGGACCGGTGGCAGGTCAGTGCCTGCGTCACACCACGGCTCTCACGGTGCTCGACTCCGTGCCGCATTTCTCCGCCGACGAGCTGCCCGTCAGCTACAACAGCGATGACAAGGACTATTGGGCACGTTTCCGTGCGGCGGACAAGGGAGGCATTTATCTGGCGCTCGACAATACCGACCCGATGATGGTTCATTTCCTGGCTGCACAGATGGCCAACAAAGGCATCACGGACGAGGATTTCAAAATCATCGTGGGAGAAGACCGCTCGGAAAACGATGCCTATATCTACGACAGCAAGGTGCTGGAGCAGGACATCACGTGCCAGAACGGCTACGTGAACCGGCTGGACAAAGTGCTGATCACACCGTCGAACATGGCAGAACTGCTCCGCACGAACGGCCAGACGAACATCTTCAGCCACCTGACCGACCGTTTCTCAGCACCGTTCTACAGCCAGACGCTCACCGACAACTACCGCCTGCTCTACGGCAACGATGTCGATTCGGTCTGGGAAAAACGCTACTTCAACACCCAGACCTACCGCTCGCTGACAAGCGATGCGGGAACCGATCCGAAGGGCGACCCGTCGGGCTCGACCGTGGGATTCGGGCTCAACTTCGACCCGGGCTGGAACCAGTATCAGCCGAGCGACAAAATATCGAAGGAGCAGGACATGGGTGTCATCTTCGCCCCGACCGACGAGAAACTCTACGAGTATTTCTTCTCGGCCAACGGTGGCGGCAGGTTCCTGCTCGATGCCTATGCACCCGACCTCATCGGCAACGTGACCTCGCAGACCGACTACACGAACATGTTCAAGGCACTTGACCAGATACCACGCTCCGTCATCCAGGCACTCATCAACAACTTGATGAAGGAACAGTTCTGCAACGCCGTTCCGAGCAAGTTCGAGACCATCAAGGACGATGCCCAGGACCCGATGCTCGACGCCGACCACATCCAATATATCAAGGACGTGCTGCTGGCCAACAACGGCATCATCTATCTCATGGACGAAGTGCTCACCCCGGCACAGTACGCCGCCGTGTCGGCTCCGGCCTACGTGAGCAACGACATGCGGGTAATGAACTACGCCATCCAGAAGCTCACGTGGAGCGGCTCGGCCAAGAACTTCTATGCCTACCTGCTCGCCATGAGCTCGCGCTTCAGCCTCTTCGTGCCGCGCGACGGATTCTGGTACGTCGATCCGGCCTCCTTTGCTTTCGAAAGCGGACAGCAGCGTGCCATCTACTTCGAGTGGGACGAGACGAAGAACACGTTCAAGGGTACCTCCTACCCGCTCACCTATGACTTCACCAACGACACCTACACCATCGACCGCACGTCGGCCATGTCCACAGGTGCCGCCAACACCACGGAGCTCAGCGACCGCCTGAACGACATTCTCGAGACGCACACCATCGTGCACGAGGACCGCAGCAGCATCAGCGGCATCGACGAGACATCCACTGGTGTGGAGTGCAACCAGCATTATTTCATTGCCAAGAACGGTGCGCCGGTCTATGTGGAAAACGCCACTCAGCGCGCCAACGGCATGAAAGTGCAGGGCGGATGGGGCAACCAGCATGCCGAATGGACCAATGTCATCCGCTTCGACGACAAGACGCGCGAGACGAACGGCAACGGTAACGGTATGGCCTACCAGGTCGACGGTCCTATCGTGCCGACCATCGAATCGGTTTACAGCATAATGTACAACAACCGCGACCGCTACGGCAAGTTCTTCGAGCTCTGCCAGACCGACAACGAGGAGATACTCGAGGCTCTCGAAGGCTACCTCAACCGCGATGAGGACGGAGCTACCATCTACTCCTCCACATCTGAATACATCAACCGCTACACCGTATTCGTGAACAACGGCGGCCTGCCTTGCTACGACAAGGAGACGGGCGGGCGCGTTTCCTCATCCACGAACGTGCGTTTCTTCAGCAACTACCGCTACACCGTCTATCTGCCGACGGACGACGCCATCGAAGATGCCATCGCCCACGGACTCCCAACCTGGGAAAGCATCAGGGAATATCTGGAATTAGACAAGGAAGAGGAAGACCGCAGCGAGCTCACCGAGGCTGAAGAAGAGGCCCGCAACCAGAAGGCCGCAGCGATGGTGACCACGCTCATCAACTTCATCAAGTACCACTTCCAGGACAACTCCGTATTCGCCGACCTGCCGGCTCTCGCAGCCACCGAATATGAGACAGCTACGCTCAACAGCGAGACGGGCATCTACTGCAAGCTGACCGTTTCCTCCACAGGCAACAATACGCTGCAGGTGACGGACGCGACCGGCAATACCCGCACCGTCAGCCCCGAGTTCAAGAACAAACTCGTGCGTGACTACATTCTCAGCGGCAGCGGCACCACACGCACCATCACGGCTTCTTCGTTCGCAGTGATGCACGGCATCGACGGAGTGCTCAACTACAAGACGCTGCCTGGCGGACGCTATGACTCCGACTGGGCGACCACCTCGGCAGCACGACGTCTCGTGAAGAAATACCGCATCAAGAATTAACCCCCTAATACAGTGGAAACAATGAAAACATTCAGATATATGCTTGCCCTGGCCCTGGCGCTCATTGTCAGCACGACGGCCACGGCTCAACAGCACCGCATCACCGGACGAGTCTTCGACGACATCGAAGGACTCATGATGGCGAACGTGGTGGAAAAGGATGCCAACAACCGTATCGTGGGGCATGCCGTGACCGACGTAAACGGCAACTTCTCGATGGTGGTGAAAAACACCAAGAACCAACTCGTCATCTCCTACGTAGGCTACAAAACCGTGACGCTCCCCATCGGCTCCACCACTAAATTCGAAGTCCGCATGAGGTCGAACACGCAACTCGAAGACGTGGTCATCAAAGCCTCTCCACGCGTGGAGTCAAACGGCATGACCATCCCGATGAAGGAGGTTTCCGTAGCCACTCAGACCATGAACATGGACGATGTGCAGGGACTCTCGTTCGCCTCTGCCGACGAGGCTCTGCAAGGTAAAATCGCCGGTCTCGACATCATTTCCAACTCCGGCAACCTGGGTGCCGGCACCAGCATGCGCATGCGCGGTGTCAGTACCATCAACGGCAGTGCCGAACCGCTCATCGTGGTCGACGGCAACATCTTTGACCTGCCGGACGACGTGTCGGACGTGAACTTCGAAGACCTCGACAACGAGGAGCAATTCGCCACCCTCCTCTCGGTCAACCCCGAGGACATCAAGGAAATCAAGGTACTCAAAGATGCCGCCTCGTCCGCCATCTGGGGCTCGAAGGGTGCCAACGGCGTGATTGAAATCACCACACGACGGGGCGTGAGCGGCAAAACGAAAATCAACTTCTCCTACCGTTTCACAGGCAGTTGGATGCCGCAAAGCCTAAACATGCTCGACGGCGACGGCTACACCATGATGCTCAAGGAAGCCTATTTCAACCCGAAACAAAGCTCGGCCACGTCCAACATGGTGGAAATCAACTACGACCAGAGCCGTCCCACCTATTACTATAACTTCAACAAAAACACGGACTGGGTGGATGCCGTAAAACAGTTCGGACAGACCCACAACTACTATCTGACCCTCACGGGAGGTGGTGAGAAAGCCAAATTCCGCATCTCCGGAGGCTACGACCACCAGACGGGTACCATCATCAAGCAGAAGCTCGACCGATTCTCCACCCGACTCGTGCTCGACTACGACGTGAGCGACCGCATCCGTTTCTCCACCAACTTTGCACTCACCTATACGGACAACCACCGCAACTGGGACGGCAGCAAAACGACCACGATTCTGAGCCGTGCCTACAGTGCCATGCCGAACATGAGCATCTGGGAATACGCTTACGACCCGACCACAGGCACGGCCTACCGTACAGGAGACTACTACAAGATGCTGCCATCATACGACACGGAGGGTTCCACGCCTGACGGCTATTCGTCGAAATACCTGAGCGACATGAAGTCGAACGGCAACCCTGTGGCTATGGCTCATCTGGCCTTCAACGACCAATCGACCTACAAAATCACGCCGCAGTTCAACCTCCGCTACAAACTCCTGAGCAAAGATGACTCCGGCCATCAGCTCGACCTCAACGCCGAGGTTTACATGGACGTTTACAACGAATCGGTCAATACATACTATCCCAATTCGCTGACCACCGATGCATGGTCGAGCGGCGTGAACAATACTACGAACTCAGAGTACAAGAGCTTGGCGTTCACCAACCGCGAGACCCTCGTCTTCACACCGAAAATCAACAATCCCGACTGGACGATGAGTGCGATGGCACGCTACGAAATCACCAGCGGCGACGGCACCAGCCAGGGGCTCGGCAACTCGGGTATCCCGACGGGCATCACCTCTTCGTCCGCCATCGGTTATCTCACCAGCACCACCTCCGGTACCAGCCAATGGCGGTCGATGGCACTCCGCGCGTCTTACCACGTCGCTTACCTCGACGGACGCTATGCCTTCGACACCACGTTCTCGCGTGATGGTTCCACCAAATTCGGCGCCGGCAACAAGTGGGGAAACTTCTTCGCTTTCTCCGGACGCTGGAACATCAGCGACGAACCGTGGTTCCGCCACGCCACCCGCTATGTCAGCCTCCTCTCCTTCCGCCCGAGCTGGGGACGCGTCGGCCGCCAGCCAAGCAGCGAATACCTGATGTATAACAAATACGGCGACTATGGCACGTATGGCTCGGGAAATGTCTCCCACACGGCTATCAATCCACAGAACCTGCGCCTCACCGACCTGAAATGGGAAACCACCGATTCCTGGAATCTCGGAGCCAACCTCAACTTGTTCAACGACCTTCTACAGTTCGACTTCAACTACTATAATAAGAAGACTCACGACCTGCTCATGGCCAACACCGGAATTCCGGGCTCAACAGGTTTCGGTTCCTTGGCATGGAACAACGTGGGTGAGCTGAAGAATGAAGGATGGGAGCTCTATATCAACACCAAGCCTTTCCTGAAAAAAGGCAAGTTCTCAATGAAAGGCAGCTTCAACATCGCACAGAATGTGAACACCATCACCAAGATGGATCCGACCGTGCTCTCCTCCATGAACGGTGATTTCTCCTATAACAACGCCGACTATCTGCAACGCATCCAGATTGGCAACGCCGTGGGCTCCATCTATGGATTCAAGTACCAAGGCGTTTACCGCTACGACTACGACCACAGCGGCTATACGGAAGAGTCGCGCAACACATACGGCGACAACACAGCAGCTGCCGCTGAAGAGCGCGGAGAGAACTATACCTGCCCGGTGGTACGCGATGTCAACGGCAACGTTCTTTACGACTCCAAAGGCAATCCGCTCAAGATGTACTATGACTACGGAGGCAAGAACTACGAGTTCAAGGGTGGTGATGTCATCTACGAGGACATCAACCACGACGGACAAATCAACGAACTCGACATCGTCTATCTCGGCAATTCCAACCCGAAGGTGAACGGTGGCTTCGGAGTCGATTTCATGTATGGACAGTGGACGCTGAAACTCTCCTTCAACTACCGCATCGGCAACAAAATCGTGAATTTGGCCCGCCTCAACAACGAATCCATGCGTTCCAACATCAACCAGAGCAAGGCTGTGGCATGGCGTTGGCGCAAGAACGGTGACATCACCGAGATTCCACGTGCCATGAACGCCGGCATCGGCGATTCCTACAATGCTCTCGCCAGCGACCGCTACGTGGAAAAAGGCGACTATCTGCGTTTGCAGTATGCACAAATCAACTACAACGTGCCGGCCAAGTTCTGCAAGAACTACGGATTCCAAAGCCTGCGCCTCTCCTGCTCGGCCAACAACCTCTTCTGCTGGACGAAATACACGGGTGTCGATCCGGAAGTGTCCTACGGTTCGTGGGGTGTCTGCACCGACAAGTCGAAGACACCACGCTCACGCTCCTTCACGCTGAGTATCAACTTAGGCTTCTAATCTCTAAATGACGAAAAGACAATGAAACGTTTCAATCTACAACATATTCTTCGCACGCGGCAGTGCTGGACGCTCTGTGCGGCAAGCCTGCTCGGCACCGCCGCGCTCACCTCATGCGATGACTTCCTCACCATCACCCCCACCAACTCCATCGTGGAGGAAGACTTCTGGGAAGACAAAAACGACCTCGACAACGTGGTGGCAGCCTGTTACAAGAAACTCATCACGGAAGATGTGATGTACAAATACGTGCAGTGGGGCGAGCTGCGGTCGGACAATTTCGACAAAAACACGGGTGTGACCGACAATGACGTCACCAACGTCATCAACGCCAACCTGCTGCCGACCAACAGCATGTTCTCCTGGACCACCATCTACAACGAAATCAACTACTGCAACAAAGTGCTGGCACACGGCGAGGACATCGTATGGAAAGACGAAAGTTTCTCCGAAGGCGACTGGCAGCCAATCCGCGCCGAGATGATTACCCTGCGCGCCTTTGCCCACTTCCTCCTCGTCCGCACGTTCGGAGAGATTCCTTACGTCACCGAGGACTACAACAACGACTCGCAGTACATGCTCAAGGCACAATCCAGCCAGATTGAAGTGCTCGACTCCATCATCACCGACCTGGAGTCAGTCAAGGACGTTGCCATGCAGGACTACGGCAATACCGTGGACAACAAGGGCAAGGTGACCCGCAAGATGGTCTATACGCTGCTGGCCGATGTCTATCTCTGGCGTGCCAGCTACAAGGCCGGCAACTCCTCCGTGACCGGCACGACGACCGCCGCCGAGGATTATCAGAAATGCGTGGAATACTGCGACTGGGTCATTGCGAAAATGGAAGACGACTACAAGAAGCAGCTCAACGAAAGCGGAACCGTATTGGGCGGTGTGGACGAAATCCAGCTTTCCGACCTTTTCATCCCAAATACGGAAATTACCGGCAGCACCAACTACTCCATGTGGACAGGCGAGGACGCATATTCGCTCATCTTCGGAGCTGACGGCAATACCCGCGAGAGCATCTTCGAGCTGCAAATTGACGGAGTGAACAACACGCTGTCGCTGATGAACAACTACTTCTACGATATTTCCAAGGGGGAGACCAAGACACTCCTCTGCTCCAACGCGTTGTTCGGCGGTGTCGATACAAATCCGAACACCGACATTCCGAATTATCTCTTCACAAAGACCGACTACCGGCGATGGACATCTGCCCGCTATACGGCTACAGACCAGACTGACTATCCGCTGGGCAAGTACATCCTCACCAGCTCCCTCCAGTACAATGGTTCCATGTCAAGCGGTATGAAAGACAACACCAATACCACGACATTCTTGATTTCCACCTCCGTCACGTCGCCCAACCCTCACAACTGGATAGTCTATCGTCTGAGCGATGTGGTGCTGATGAAAGCCGAGGCCATGAGCCAGCTCTACAGCGACGAGGTGAATCTGCAGACTGCCTTCAATCTCGTGCGCGAAGTCTTCAAACGTTCCAATCCTTACGCTTACGAGAGCCGGCCGGCCACGACCGATTCGCTCAACTTCGCATCCTTCAACACGAGCAGCAGCATGGAATACTTGGTTCTGGCCGAGCGCCAGCGTGAGTTCTTCGGCGAAGGCAAACGGTGGTTCGACCTTGTACGCTTTGCCCAGCGTCATGGAGGCACCTCAGAGATGCTCTCGCTCCTCACCCGCAAGTACGGTGACAACAAAAAAGCCATCGAGGCCAAGCTGGCTTCCTTGCAGTCGCTCTTCGCACCAGTCTATGAGGACGAGCTCAAGAACAACAGCCTGCTCCATCAGAACCCCGTATGGAACACCTCGACGACAACATCCAAGACCGATGACCTGTAATCCTTTTATATAAATAAGAAGCACTATGAATATTCTGAAAAAACATATAGGCATGGGGCTATTGCTCTTCGGAGTGGTTGCCACCGCCTCTCTGGACAGTTGCACGGAGAATGTGGATGACTCCGACCTCTACACTTTCACCGGGGAGATGATGATTGACCACTTCACCGCTCACCCCGACACGTTCAGCAGCTACTATGCGATTCTGGGGAAAGTCCACCCGAGCAAGCGTTCCGCCTCCACCATGCAGGAACTGCTCTCCGCACGCGGTCACTACACCTGCTTTGCGCCGACCAACGAGGCCATTCAGGCATACCTCGATTCGCTCTTCAGCATCGGTGAAATACCATCGGCCGAAGTCAGTGAGCTCCCGGATTCCATCGCCGAGACCATTGTCTTCAACAGCATCATCGACACAGGCAACAACGAAGCCTACGCCTCCACGTCGTTCGATGACCCGATGCCGACCAACAACATGAATGACCGCCCGATCCGCGTCACCTATGGAGTGTCCACCACGACTTCCACCAGCGGAGACACCACACAAGTCACCGACATCTATATCAACATCAATTCGAAAGTCATCCAGAAGGACATCGAAGTGGAGAACGGCTATATCCATGTCATCGACCATGTCATTTCCCCATCGAACGCTACCGTGGGCGACCTCATCGTATCCACCGAGAACACTCAGTTCTTCGGGCAGCTTCTCAAAGCGACAGGCTGGGACCAGAAGCTCACCGACTACCGCGACTACGACTACGACGACAAGGACGAGGCCGGCACCACCTATTCCGGCTCTTCGGGCAGCTGGGAAGGCAAATACCCCGAGCATCGCTACCTGAAGTACACAGCCTTCGTCGAGACCGACTCCGTTTTTGCCGCCAACGGTATCACAGACATGACATCCCTCATGTCCTATCTGAAAGCCAATGCCTACTACGATGACGCCACCACATGGGACGATGATTACGAAAACGAGAACAATGCCATCAATCAGTTCGTGGCTTACCACCTCGTACATGTGGGGCTCGACTGGAGCAACATGGTCATGTGGTCCAATGAATACGGTTTCAGCAACGCCAACCTCAACGACGGCCGTTCTTTCCGCGTGAACGTTTGGGAATACTGGGAGACGATGGGCAAACATCGCCGCTCCATTAAAATCACCGGCATCCGTGGCAACCAAAAGCGCATCAACCGCAAATCGGTTTACAACCTTGCGTCCTACCGCGAAATATCCACCTCCATCACCATCCCCATCCCCGGCATCACCGTGAACCAGACCAACGGCGACAATGACAACAACTCGCTCAACGGTTACTACTTCACCATCGAGGACATCCTGCTCTGGACAGAGACCGTCCCGACACAGATTCTCAACGAGCGCATGCGCTACGACATTTGCGCCCTGCTGCCGGAGATGATTTCAGCCGGATGCCGTCTCAACCGCAACAACTCCTGGTACTTTACACCGGACTATTTCGACAACATCCCGTCGATGTCCGACCAGACCGAGTTCGAGTATCTGCCCAACACAGCCGGAGCCGGTTCCTCAGGCTCATGGCTCAACTACCAGTCAGACGAATTCAACATCCGCGGCATCTACGACTTCGTGCTCAAACTTCCTCCTGTGCCTTACACGGGAACTTATGAGCTACGTTACGGCATCAACGCCAACAGCAACCGTGGCATGGCACAGGTCTATGTAGGCACCAATCCGAACAACCTGCCGGCTGTAGGTATTCCACTCGACCTCCGTATCGGCGGAAGCAATGCCTTGATAGGCTGGACGAGCGACACGTCCCTCGGCTCGACAGACGCCATCGACGAGTTTGACAAGTCCATTCGCAACAACGGCTACATGAAGGGGCCTAAATACTTCTGCCCTGCCGCCAACACGCCGGGACGCGACTGTCAGAACTGCCTGCGCCGCATCATTTTCACAGGCCAGCTCGAAGCAGGAGAAACCTACTATGTACGCTTCAAATCCGTGCTCTCCAGCACCCAGACCGAGTTTTTCTTCGATTACCTCGAACTCGTGCCGAAGTCCATCTACAACGGCGACATCGCCGAGGACAAATGGTGATGCGCCAGACATGCCAACCCACTTTTCTATAACGACACTTTTCAACAAAAACAACAGATACACATGAACAAGATATATCACAAATGGTTGACCCGAGGCTTCATGACACTGGCCGGTGTCATCGGCATGCAGTCGTGCTCCGACGACCATTTCGACATCCATTCCGACGTGAGTGGCCGCAGCACTGTCTGGCAGAACATCTCGTCGCAGGCAGACCTGACGGAATTTGCCGACATTCTCTCCTCCGTGTATGTCTCCAAGAGCAAAGGCTCAACCACTCCCCAGACCTATGCCGACCTACTCAGTCACGACCAGACCTTCACGGTGTGGGCACCGGCCAATGGCACTTTCGACTATGCCACATGGAAAGCACTACTCGACGAAGGCGGTACGGACAACACATACAAGGTGGAGAACGAGCTGATTCGCAACAACATGAGCCGCTACAGCCACCTGTTGAGCGGCAGTGACAGCACCCTGCTCGAACTCTTCAACGACAAGTCGGCCATGTTCAACTGTGCCCAAGGCACCATCCGTGGCCAACACATCACCACCTCCAACATCGCGTCTTCCAATGGTGTCCTCCACATCACCGACGGTCCCGTAGCCTACTTGCCCAACATCTACGAGTATCTGACTTCGGGAACCGGCCTCGACTCCATCAACTCCTTCATCAAGAGCTTCGAGAAATATGAATTCGATGAAGATGCCAGCACTCAAGGGCCGACCATCGACGGCAATATCTCGTGGGTAGATTCCGTCACCTACCTGTCGAACGACTATCTCGACTACAATACCTACATGGGCGCGAAGCTCAACAGCGAGGATTCCCTCTATGCCGTCGTCATCCCGAGCAACACCGCCTGGCAGAAGGCATACGAGCAAGTCAAGCCCTACTTCAACTACATGCAGGAGTACCAGCAGACGGTCACGGTCTCTTCAGGCGAAGGTGCGGAAACCAGTGAAACGCACTCCACAACGTTCACGGACGCGGAGTTTGATTCCCTCACGCATTTCAACATCAGCAATGTCATCGCCCGCGACCTCGCATTCAACACCACCAGCCAGTTCGGCCACAGCTACGCCGACTATAGCCAGGAAGGTGCCTGCGACTCACTGATTTCCACCCACGGCACAGTCTTCTACGACCCCTATTCCGCCCGGCTCTTCGACGGCCAGACTCCCATTGAACTCAGCAACGGCTATGCCTACGTAGTGGACAACTTCAACTACCGCGCACAGGACGCTTGGGCCACGCCACGGGAAATCAGCCCATTCCGTGTCCTTACGTATGATTACTGCACGCCGACCGTGAAGAAAATCGACCTGACCTATACGAGCTTCACCGACTCTTTAGGCAACACCACCCCACTCGACACCATCATCTCGCAACAAGTGCTGGCACTCGACCCTGAGCGCAGCACAGCCAACACCGCCGTCACCTTTCCGCTGCGCAACACCCTGTCCTGCAAGTACGACATCTATGCCGTCATGGCCTACAACTATGAGGCAGCCAGGCCATACCAATTCCGCGCCTACCTCACATACCACCGCAACCGCAGCACCACGAGCCGCGAACAGCTCACACCCATTGAAGGAGTGAACGGCACAGGCAAATACTTTGTGACGAAGACTCCACACATCGATGAGAACGGCAACTTCCAGTATAATGACTCCGTCCTGCTGGCAGAAGACTTCGAACTCCCTGTATGCTACTACGGTCTCGACGACTTCTACGTCACCTTGGAGATTCAGTCGTACATGACATCCCGCCAGCGCAACCTCTATACCAACGAATTATACATCGCCAAGATTGTTCTCGTTCCGAAAGTCGAGGAGGAAGAATGAATCGACAGCTTCGAGACCTCAAGAACGCATTAACAACCTATAGATATTTCAAGACGATATGAACACACATTTCATTCACATATCACAAGCACTGATCCGGACGGCACTCTGCGTGCTACTTGTTTCCGCCGCCACAACAGTCAGTGCCCAGGAAACAGCCGACACCACCGCCACCGGGCCACAACGCACGGCCAAGCCCGCACGCAAATATCCGATGCATGATGTCACGGGCTATATCTATGATGCCGCCACGGGACAGCCCGTCGACGGTGCTCACGTGCAGGCATTCAACGACAACCGCTATTCAGTGATGTCGGGCGAGGACGGTCATTTCACCATTTCCCTACCGCTCTTCGTGCAGTCCCTTTTCATCTCAGTCCCTGAATACAACGACGTGCAGGTGGCCATTGCCGACGACAACACCACGCCGGACGTAGCACTCTATAGTGCCAAATTCAAGAGCTTCTACACACCGCAGACCCAGCTGACAGCTTACAGCAAGGCAGAAATCACCGCCACCTCCGCCACGACCATTGACTCCGAAATCGAGAAAGCGTTGGGCGGCGACATCCACACCATCAACCGCGGTGGCCTGCAAGGTCAGGGAGCAGCCATGTTCATCCGAGGCATCGGCTCCCTCAATCTCAACGCACAGCCGCTCGTCATCCTCGACGGTATGATGATGGACCTGCAACTCGACCGCACATCCATTCATCAAGGATTCTTCAACAATGTGCTGGCAGGCATCGACCCTGAGGACATTGAGAGCGTCGAAGTGGTCAAGAACGCCACCTCGCTCTATGGCGCCCGCGGCGCAAACGGCGTGGTCATCATCAACACCAAACGCGGCCAGTCGATGGCTACGAAAATCAACGTATCCTTATCCGGAGGCTTCGAGCTCGTGCCCGGCACGACCAAAATGATGAACGGCAGTCAATACAAGAACTACGTCAGCGAACTGATCGGCACCACCGAATATGGACAGAAGAACTCCACGGCTTCCTCCTCCATCCCGTTCCTCAACGACAATCCCGACTACTACTGGTACCCGATGTACCACAACAATACAGACTGGAGCGACGGACTCTACCGCACGGCTTTCACACAGAACTACAAAGTGAATGTGCAAGGAGGCGACGACGTGGCCATGTATAACCTCTCGCTCGGCTATTCCAACGCGCAGTCCACCGCCAAGGAAAACGGCTTCAGCCGCTTGAACATCCGCTTCAACACCGACATCAACCTGGTGAAAAACCTCTCCACCCAGCTCGATGTGGCCTACTCACGCCTCAACTACGACCTGCGCGACAACGGATGGGCCGAGAGCTATTCCGCCAGCACCATCTCCTCGCCCAACGTTCTCGGACTGATTCAGTCCCCTTTCCTCTCCAAATACAGCTACTACACAGGCGATGACCTCAAGCTCCACCAGTCCTCCGTGTATGCCGGCAAATACTATGACGACGACAACTACCCGTTCGGCTTCGCATCCAAGTACGGCAGCAACGCCGCGCTGGCCAACCCTTATTGGATTCTGGAGAATGGCGACGGAAACAACAAGAACAATCAGGAGGTGACGCAGTTCAACCTCAACATCATGCCGAAATGGCAAATCAACCGTCACCTCTACCTCACCAACCGCTTCGCCTATCAGCTCAACCGCACCAGCGAGAAATACTATCTCCCCGAAGCCGGCATTCCAGTCTATACGCTCGAAGGCCTCGGCGATGTCACCTCGCTCGTCCGCAGTCTCTTCGGCAAGGAAACAGCCATCTTCGAAGACTTCCGCATCAACTGGGCAGCCAACTATGGAGCACATGATGTCAGTGCGTTCGGCGGTTTCCGCTTCACCAACAACACCTACACCAACGACTACATGCGCGGCTACAACTCGGGCAACGACAAGATGCCGGACATGAAGAACTCGCTGCAGTTCCGCTCCGTCAACGGTACGACCGACAAATGGCGCAACATGGCCTACTACGTACAAGGCGACTACAACTTCCGCAACACCTGGTTCGCCCAGCTCACACTCTCGGCCGAAGCCTCCTCACGCTTCGGCAAGGAAACGTCCGAAGGCGTGAAGCTGTTCGGAGTGAAATGGGGTCTCTTCCCGTCCCTGCAAGCCGGGTGGGTCATCAGCAACGAGCCATGGATGCAGAAAGCCAAAGCCGTGAACTATCTGAAGCTCACGTATGGCTACGATGAGAGTGGCAACGATGCCATTCCGTATTCCGCCTCACGCACCTACTACCAGTCAGCCGAATTCCTCAAGCAGGCCACGGCACTCGAGCTCATCAACATCGAGAATCCCGAGATTCAGTGGGAGACCACACGCCGCCACAACATCGGGCTGCAAGGCTCCTTCCTCAACAACCGCCTTCAGGCCGGAGCCGACTTCTACATAGCCACCACGTCCAACCTGCTCACGCTCAAGGCCAACAACTACATGACGGGGCTCGGTTCCTACTGGACCAACGACGGCAAGATCCGCAATATCGGCATCGACGCACATGCCAACGCCATTCTCATCAACACCCCGAACTTCAAATGGCAAGTGGGAGCCTCGCTCGGACACTACAAGAATGAAGTCCGCGCACTGCCCGAAGGCGACTACACCACAACCATCTATGGTGCAGAAGTGCTCACAGCCGTGGGCCATCCCGTGGGCGTATTCTATGGCTACCAGACCGACGGTGTCTTTGCCTCCGACCAGGCAGCGTCCACCGCTTACAACGGTACCGACTACCTGAAGTATCCGACCGGCATCACCTCCTCGCCGTACAAGAACTTCAAAGCCGGCGACATTCACTTCGTTGACCGCAACGGCGACGGCATCATCAATGAGAGCGACAAGACCATCATCGGCAATCCGAATCCCGACATCTACGGCAACATCTCCACCACCTTCGGCTACAAACGCTGGACACTCGACTTCAACTTCAAGTATTCGCTTGGCAACGACATCTATAACTACCAGCGCTCGCAGTTGGAGTCGCTCAACAACTTCTACAATCAGACCCGCGCAGCCGTGAACCGCTGGACGGCAGAAGACCAAGTCACCTCCATGCCGCGCGCCTGCTCCACCACGAGCGACGAATGGGTGAACAACGAGCGGTTCTCCGACCGCTGGATTGAAGACGGCAGCTATTTGAAGCTCAAGACCGTCCGCCTGTCCTACGAACTTCCGCTGTCCCTCTCGTGGATTCAAGGGCTCACCGTGTGGGCCGAGGCCAACAACCTCTTCTACATCAGCAAATACACGGGCGAGGACCCCGAGTTCTCCGTAGCCAATTCCACCCTCTATCAGGGCATCGACGCCGGACTCCTCCCGCAGAACCGCTCGTTCCATCTCGGCGTGAGAGTCAACCTCTAAGCATATCCTAATCATCGAAAAACAGTGATCGTATGAAAATCCAAATCAAACATATCCTCGTGGCCTGCCTCACCTGGCCACTGGCCACCCTTCTCACAACCTCCTGCGATGACATGCTGAGTGTCGAGACAGGCGACAAGAGCTATACAAACGCCAACGACACACTCTATTCCTATTTAGGCATTCTGAAGAACGTACAGAACATTGCCGAGCGCCTCGTCATCGTCAATGAGCTCCGGGGCGACCTCATTTCGCCGACCGCCTACATGACCGACACGCTGGCCGCCATCGCCAATTTCGACGACCCCGCCGACGGCTCCTGCTCCATGCTCAACATCACCGACTTCTATGCCGTCATCAACAACTGCAACCTCTACATCGCCCATGCCGACACCAACGCCGTGAAGAGCAACATCAAATACATGCTGCCCGAATACGCACAGGTGCAGGCCATCCGCGCCTGGACCTATCTGAAACTCGTCGAGATGTATGGCGAAGTGCCGTTCATTTCCGAACCGATAGCCTCGCTCGATGTTGTCAAGAACTTCGACTATGCGTCCAACCTCGTCACCAAGGACAATCTCGTCGACCGTCTCTTAGACCTCGGACTGGAACGCTATGTTGACACCGACTACCCCGTTTATGGCAACTACAACAACGGAGCCGTCGACATCGCCTCCCGTCAGTGCTTCTTCCCTGTCCGTCTCGTGCTCGGCGACCTCTACCTGCTCCGCGGACAAGACCAGAGCGACTACCGCAAGGCGGCACAATACTACTACCAATGGCTGCGCAACAACAACGCCGTAGTGCCATACGCCTCCGTGAGAGCCGACCGCCTCACGGGCGGCGGCCAATCCAGCTCGTCGAACATCGACTACACCTACGTCACCAACGGCTCGTTCGGAGGCTTCGCAGCCCAGTACAGCTACAGCTCCACCAACGAAACCGTCACCCTCATCCCTTCGTCGGCCAACAGCCAGTTCGGCACCATTCTCACCCGCGTGGCCGACATTTACGGCTTCACCCCTTCGTCCAGCAACAGCACCGAGACCAGCACGGACGACGACGGCAATGAGGAAGTCTCCACGTCGGGCGCCATTTCCGTTTCCTACAACTACAAGTCGCAGACCACGCCGTCGCGTGCCTATAGCACCATCAGCAATGCACAGACCTACGTCTATTGGAACACGACCTCCCTGCGACGCGAGGACTACACCTGTGGCGATGCCCGCATCCAGCGTGCCGCCGAGGAATTCACACACGAGGGCGAAGCCTTCCGCTTGGCCGCCAAGGCCGCCTTTGGTGCCACCTTCTACTATTCCGTCCCTGTCTATCGCAAAACAGTCATCTGGCTCCGCCTCGCTGAGGCACTCAACCGCGCCGGATTCCCTGAACTGGCCTTCGCCATTCTCAAAGACGGTCTGAACGCCTACAACTATCCGGAGGCCAATGCCACGATGACCGAAATCACCACACGGACAGACGAGGAGGGCAATCCTGTGACCGACGAAAACGGCAACATCATCCGCGACACCACCGTGGTCAACTACATCCGCTACAATTCCTACGGCGCACTCCACTATGTAGATTCCACCGAGCTGGCCGACAACTTCCTCGACTTCACCGACGATGCCTTCGAGGAGAACTATGGCATCCATGCCCGCGGTTGCGGCTACGGCACGTGGTCCACCGGCATCTCAACCCAGCACATCACCAACCTCACCGGCTACAACGACTCCATCGTGTTCGACTTCGCGCCGCGTCTCGCCGTCGAAGGAGTGGATGTGAACACCGCCTCGCAGGCTGACATCATCAACGCCGTCGAGAATGTCATCAGCGACGAGCTCGCCCTCGAAGCCTCGTTCGAAGGTTATCGGTTCCCCGACCTCGTCCGCATGGCGCAGCACAAGAATGCCAGCGGATTCAACGGCACAGAATGGCTGGCCGCCAAAATCGCCGACCGCGACGTGCTCGTCTCCGACGGCATCACCACCGGCTCACGCAATCAGGAACTCTACTCCAAGCTCCAGAACACGTCGCTCTGGTTTCTCACCAAGCCCGCGTGGACGGTGAAATAACCACTGCCGCCACCCTCCGGCACACCTACTCATACCAGGCCCGTCCTTTCCACGAGGACGGGCTTTCTCTTTTCAGACAACATCAACAGGGAGTTTGGTGGCAAAAAAAAATCGGACGAGGCTGACCGTGCAGGAACTCGTCCGAGGGTTCATTTCCCGAGCAGAATATGGATGATGCGCTCAGCCGAGCGGCCATCCCAACGGTCCGGCAACCCGCATGCCTTCCAGTGGCCACCGACCATCCGCCCGACAGCCTCGCCCAGCCGCGCCGCGTCCTCCCCCACCAGCACGTTGGAGCCCACTTGCACCGTCTCGATGTGCTCCGTATAGCTGTTGAGCGTGATGCAAGGCACACCGTTGAAGGTGGCCTCCTCCGCCACGTTTCCTGAATCAGTGATGATGCCGCAGGCATGCGCCGTGAGCCAGCCAAACTCCAAATAAGACAACGGTCCCACCACATAGATGCCCGTAGCCTCAGACCATGCCCGCTCCACGGCCCGACGAGCCGCCTCGCGCAGCGGAGCCACGACCGGCATTCCCTGTGCCGCTGCTGACATGGACCGGAGCATGCGCCGCAGATTCGCCTCGTCCGCCATCAGAGCCTTGCGGTTCAACGTGAAGACCAGATACTTCTTCTCCTCCAGCCGAAACGGCAGAGAGAGCATCGGCCGGCGGAAGTCATCGTGGTGAAAACGGAGCGTGTCCATCAGGATGTTGCCCACCATATACGTTTTCGACATCTCGCCGCCCTCACGGTTCACATTACTGTCGCTGCCGGCTCCAGCCGTGAAGAGCAAGTCTGACAGGCCGTCGATGACGAGACGGTTGATTTCCTTCGGCATGTTGATGTCGAACGAGCGCGTACCCGCCACCAGATGTGCCAGCCGGATGCCGCGCTTCTTGGTCGTGATGGCAATGGACATCGTCGAAGCCAAGTCGTCCACCACGATGACCACGTCCACCGGATGGGTGGCGAGATACGCGTCGAACTTGCACATCACGCCCGCTGCCAGCACATTCAGA
Organism: uncultured Bacteroidaceae bacterium; assembly: GCA_964415385.1. Lineage (GTDB taxonomy): Bacteria > Bacteroidota > Bacteroidia > Bacteroidales > Bacteroidaceae > UBA3839. Next base: position 73,047 of record CAYPZK010000004.1, on the reverse strand, counting down.
CTCGCGTCATCGACATCCAGAAACACGTCAGGGCGACGGATGCCGAGATCGGCGAAGAGCGATGGCTCCAGAGTCGGATCGTTCTCCCTGCCCACATACACAAGTTGATAGTCCACGTTCTCGCCCGCCTGCTGTGCCTTCTCGACAGCGCGGACAATCGGTGCCACCTTGATGAAATTCGGGCGGGCACCGCATGCAATACAAATATTCATCATCTGATGCCAGAGGTTTAGAATGCCGCAAAGATACGAATTTTATGGAAAACAGAGCGATGGAAGGGCGGAAAGTTCCTGTTCCCCGAAGAAATTGGGAGCGGCATTCATCTGTGGCAACGCCGATTCACCCGAATTTCATATCCCTGCACCATCCGGCAGGACGGATTCTCAGTGCGGCGGCCGCACGAACACCCCTGCGCACGGATGTCAGGAACACTGCGCAAAAAGAATCCGGTTTCTTCCTATAAAAAGTACGAATCAGTCTGATTTTTTCTGAAACGAACGCGTTCGTTTTCCGGAACGGACGCGTTCATTCCGCCGAACGAACGCGTCCGTCCGACAGCAAATCCCCGCAGTCCGGAACTTTTCCCGACGGAACTCACAACTTTCCACTGCGGAGTTCACGACTTTCCGCCGGGCATATCAAGACACAACAGCCCGTCGTAGGGTGCCGAACCACAACAGACCTTGGCGGTCGATGCACAGCGGAATGAGAATACCCTCTTGACCGGTTTTACTCTACAGGGCAAAGATACTGCATGTTTATGAAAAAAAACGAGACAGCAGATTTGCACAAATCAAGAAATTGCTGTATTTTTGCGAACAGACAGGCACGGAAATAAGGGATGAACGGAGATAAAAGGCACGCATGAAGCCAACCGAGACGTCGCCATCCTACCCCGCAGAAGGTGAAATTCCGATGAAAAATGGTGGAGGACGGCGAAAAAAGCTCAAAAAAAACGTGCGGCACTCCGGGCGCGGATTTGACCATCGCATATCGCTGTCTCTCAGAGATTCAATACCGGAAGAATATCTTATTTCTCCCGAGACGGACGGGCAAAAAGTCCCAAGAATCCTGTATTTTTTCACTTTTGTCCAATGCGCAGGACGGCAAAAGGGCGTAAATTTGCAACCGTAAACAAAAATTTGCTTCAAACAGAGTCAGCGGACTCCAACGGATTACTTTTGATGAGTGGATATACAACAAATCAACAACAAGTATCAAAATTACGGTTGTGATTTTCCATATACATATAATTGAAGTAAGTTGCGTAGAAATTTTTTATTGAAAGTATTACTATTTGATGACGAATGACTCTGTTGTGAAACAGGGTCATTTTTTTGTTCCTGCACCTGTAATTCCTTCGAGACGGCGCATCGCCTTTTTTGCGGGGAACGCGGAAAAAGCAAGAGAAAATTTTGCAGCCCGCACAGAATTGCTTAAATTTGCACCATCATCACCAACCTACCGCACAAAAAGAACAAAAACACATCTTTATATTCCAGAACAAGAGATTTATATTCCAGAACAAGAAACATGAAGAAATTCCAAGCAATCATCGTGATGGCCATGCTGTGGGTCGCCGTGCCATCGCAAGCCCAGATTCAGTTCGGACTGAAGGGCGGTTTGAACGTATCGAAAATGAGTTTTGACAAGGATGTCATCGACGGTGACAACCAGACGGGCTTCTTCGTAGGTCCGATGGTAGAGGTGACGTTGCCCGTGGTCGGTCTCGGAATCGACGCAGCCCTGCTCTACGACAACAAAAGCGTGAAAATCAGCGACGTTTACAACGGCGAAGACATCGACACGAAGTCCACGCTGCAGTACCTCGATATTCCTATCAACGTGAAGTACACCCTCGGATTGGGTTCCGTGGCCGGCATCTATGTGGCTACAGGTCCTCAGTTTTCCTTCAACATCGGACACAAGAACATTCTGAAGTCAACGTACTCGCTCAAATCGTCGCAGTTCAGCTGGAACGTGGGAGCAGGCGTGAAGTTGCTGAAGCACCTGCAGATCGGCTACAACTACAACATCGCCATCGGCAAGACGGCCGAGGTGAACGAGGACGGTGCTGTCAGCACAGCCACCAGCACGCTGTGGAATACCATCAGCGGAGACATGAAGAACAATACGCATCAGATTTCGGTGGCTTACCTCTTCTGAGCCGCCCGCGGAGGATGTAGATGAGATTTGCCGACATCATTCTCCCCGTACCATTCGAAGCCTTTACCTATTCTCTTCCGCCCGAACTGGCAGAGGGGATAGGTAAAGGCTCGCGTGTCTTGGTGGAGTTCGGAAAGAGCAAGCAATATGCAGGCATCGTGACGCGGCTGCACGACGAAGCACCGCAGGGCGTGAACGTGAAGCCCGTGCTGGCCGTACTGGACGCTGCCCCCATCGTCACGCCCCTGCAGTTCAGCTTCTGGCGATGGGTAGCCGACTATTATATGTGCCCGCTGGGTGATGTCTATAAGGCAGCCTTCCCGGGACGGCTGAAGAAAGACGACACGCCGAAGACGACACGTCGCCGGACAACCCTCATCGACCGATTGTCCACCCTCGCGCCCGGAGGCATCACCCACGCCCTCAACGCCGCACAGCAACGTGCCTACGACGCGATTCTGGCCACATGGACAAAGGGCAAGGAAACCACATTGCTGCACGGCGTGACCTCGTCGGGAAAGACCGAGATTTACATTCACCTCATCCAGCGTGCGCTCGACGCAGGTCAACAGGTGCTCTATCTGCTGCCCGAAATTGCGCTGACCACGCAAATCACGGAACGGCTGCGACGTGTGTTCGGCGGACGGCTCGGCGTGTTCCATTCGAAGTTTACGGAGCGGGAACGCGTGGACGTGTACCGCCACCAGCTCAGCGACCACCCGTTCGACGTGATTCTGGGCGTGCGCTCGTCGGTGTTTCTGCCGTTCCGCCGTCTCGGACTGGTCATCGTGGACGAGGAGCACGAGACTTCCTATAAGCAGCAAGAACCCGCCCCGCGCTATCACGCCCGCAACGCGGCCTTGATGCTCGCCCGCCTGTCGGGAGCCAAGACAGTGCTCGGCACGGCCACGCCCAGCATCGAATCCTACCACCTGGCACGGGAGGGGCGCTTTGGCTACGTGCCGCTGACGCAACGCTACAGCGACATGCAACTGCCTGAAATCGAAGTGGTGGACATCAAGCGGCTACGCTTCCAGAAGCGGATGAAAGGTGCGTTTTCGCAACGCCTCATTGAGGAAATCCAAGGTGCGCTGGAGCGACACGAACAGGTCATCCTGTTCCAGAACCGGCGGGGATTCTCCCATTTCGTGGAATGCACGAAATGCGGATGGGTGCCGCGTTGCCGCCACTGCGACGTCAGCCTCACGTATCACAAGCGGAGCGGGTCGCTCGTGTGCCACTACTGCGGAGCCGTCTATCCCATGCCCACGCAATGTCCGTCGTGCCACAGCTGCGACAGCGCGGAGGACGCGACAGCCCCGACCGCTCCCGACCGCTTTGTGACGGTGGGTGCGGGGACGGAACGCATCGAGGAACAGATTTCGAAACTCTTTCCGCAGGCACGGGTCAGCCGCATGGATCTGGACACAGCCAAGACTCGGGCGGCCTACGAACGCATGATTGAGGACTTTGCCGAGGGCGCGAGCGACATCCTCATCGGCACGCAAATGGTGTCGAAAGGTCTGGACTTCGACCGCGTGAGCGTGGTAGGCATTCTGGATGCCGACACCATGCTCAACCTGCCCGACTTCCGCAGCTACGAGCGCACGTTCCACATCCTGTCTCAAGTGGCCGGACGTGCCGGCCGCAAGGGGCACAAAGGGAAGGTTATCCTGCAAACACGCTCCGCCGACTCACCGCTCATCCGACAGGTGGTGGAGAATGACTTCGCAGGCATGTTTGACGCACAGATGGAAGAACGGCAATTGTTCCATTATCCGCCGTTCTGCCGCCTCATCTACGTGTATCTGCGCCACCGCGACAACGACACGCTGGAACATCTGGCTGAGGACATGGCGGCAGAGTTGCGCCGCCGGTTCGGGACGGACGTGCTGGGTCCCGACCGCCCGCCGGTGAGCCGCGTGCAGTCGATGCACATCCGCAAGATTGTGGTCAAAGCCAGCCGTACCTTGCCGGGCAGCACCATCCGGCAAGGACTTTATGCCGCCCGCCAACATCTGCTGTCCCTTTCCTACGCAGCCAATGTGAACATCTATTTCGATGTGGATCCGATGTGAATGCAGGGCGAAAATCCTCCGAAAAGACCCTCTATGTCAAAATTTTGGCTTACCTTTGCAGGACAAAGTGCGAATCTAAGCAAAAACAAGAGCATGAAGGTAATGAAATTTGGCGGAACATCCGTAGGTTCCGTGGAAAGCATTCTGAATGTCAAGCAAATCGTCGGAGCAGCACAGGAATCCGTTGTCGTGGTTGTATCTGCTCTGGGTGGCATTACCGACAAACTCATTGCAACGTCGAATCAGGCACTGACGGGCGACATCCGCTATCTCGACTCGTATCGTGAGATTGTGGAGCGCCATCACCGCATGATTGACGCCGTGATTGAGGATGTGGACGAGCAAGTGAAAGTCCTGAAGACCGTGGACGGTCTGCTGGAAGAGTTGAAAAGCATTTTGCAGGGAGTGTATCTCATCCACGACCTGTCGGAGAAAACCTCGAATGCCATAGTGGCCTATGGCGAAAGGCTCTCTTCGGTTGTGGTCGCCACACTGCTCGGGGCGGTATGGCACAACTCCTTAGACTTCATCAAGACCGAGAAGAAACAGCAGCGGAACCTGCTGCAGGCGGAACAGACCTACGCACTGGTGCGGAAAGAGTTCAGCCGCGAGCGCGACGTGGAGCGGAGCGGCCACAAATACGTGGCATTGGCTCCGGGATTCATCTCCACCGACGCACATTCGGGCGAAATCACCAACCTGGGGCGCGGTGGAAGCGACTACACAGCCAGCATCATCGCCTCGGCACTGGATGCCCGGTCGCTCGAGATCTGGACCGACGTGGACGGCTTCATGACCGCCGACCCGCGCGTCATCAACAATGCCTACACCATCGACCGCCTGTCGTATGTGGAGGCGATGGAACTTTGCAATTTCGGTGCGAAGGTCGTCTATCCACCGACCATCTATCCGGTCTGCATCAAGAATATTCCGATTTACATCAAGAACACGTTCCGTCCCGAGGCGGCAGGTACCGTCATCGAACAGACATCGGGCGACAACGGACGCGCCATCAAAGGTATCTCCAGCATCAACGACACCAGTCTGATTACCGTGTCGGGGCTCTCGATGGTAGGTGTCATCGGCGTGAACCAACGCATTTTCACCGCGCTGGCGGCCGAAGGCATCAGCGTGTTCATGGTGAGCCAGGCCAGTTCGGAGAACTCAACCAGCATCGGCGTGCGCAACGAGGATGCGGAAATGGCATGCGAGGTGCTCAACAGCGAGTTCCAGAAGGAAATCGAGATGGGAGCCATGTTCCCGATGAAAGTGGAAAAGAACCTGGCCACGGTAGCCGTGGTAGGCGAGAACATGAAGCACACGCCGGGCATCGCGGGCAAGCTCTTCGGCACGCTGGGGCGCAACGGCATCAGCGTGATTGCCTGTGCCCAGGGCGCGAGCGAGACCAATATCTCGTTCGTGGTGGAGAGCCGTCTGCTGCGCAAGTCGCTCAACGTCATCCATGACAGTTTCTTCCTCTCCGAATATCAAGTGCTGAATCTCTTTATCTGCGGTGTGGGCACGGTGGGAGGAAGCCTCATCGAGCAAATCCGCAGCCAGCGCGAACGCCTCATGAAAGAACGCGGACTGAAGCTGAACGTGGTGGGCATCGCCAGCGGACACAATGCCATGTTCGACCGCGAGGGGCTGCCGCTCGATGACTTCCGACGAGCTCTGAAGCACAGCGCACCCAGCAACATGCGCCGTCTGAAGGAGGAAGTCATCGGCATGAACATCTTCAACAGCGTCTTCGTGGACTGCACGGCCTCGGCCGAGGTAGCCGCACTCTACAACGACTTCTTCGAGCACAGCATCTCGGTGGTGGCGGCCAACAAGGTGGCGGCATCGAGCGACTACGAGAACTATGCGCGACTGAAGGCCACAGCACGGCGGCGCGGCGTGAAATTCCTCTTCGAGACGAACGTAGGAGCCGGACTGCCCATCATCAACACCATCAACGACCTCATCAATTCTGGCGACAAAATCCAGAAATTAGAGGCCGTGCTCAGCGGAACACTCAATTTCATCTTCAACACGATTTCGGCCCAGGTACCTTTCTCCGAGACGGTGCGTCGGGCCAAGGCCGAAGGCTACAGCGAGCCCGACCCGCGCATCGACCTGAGCGGCAAGGACGTCATCCGCAAATTAGTGATTCTGAGCCGCGAGGCCGGTTACAAGCTGAATCAGGAGGATGTGGAAAAGCATCTTTTCATCCCCGCCTCGTTCTTCGAAGGCACGCTGGAAGACTTCTGGAAAAACCTGCCGATGCTCGATACGGATTTTGAGGAACGCCGTCAGGTGCTCGAAGCCGGGCACAAACACTGGCGCTTCGTGGCCTCGCTGGAAAACGGACACGCCAAGGTGGAACTGAAAGCCGTGGGCGAGCATCATCCTTTCTATTCGCTCGAAGGCTCGAACAACATCATCCTCATCACCACCGAACGCTATCACGACTATCCCATGCAGATCCAGGGCTACGGTGCTGGTGCGAGCGTGACGGCAGCCGGTGTCTTTGCCGACATCATGAGCATCGCAAACATCTGATAAAATCATCATCCGAAAATAACCTCAACACAAACGACAACGTGAAACACATCATCATCTTAGGCGACGGCATGGCGGACTGGAAAATCCCCGAGCTGGGCAACAAAACGCCATTGCAGTACGCGCATACACCCTATATGGATGCCCTGGCGAGGATGGGGCGCACGGGTATGCTCAAGACCGTGCCCGACGGTTTTCATCCGGGCAGCGAAGTGGCCAACTCCTCCATCCTGGGCTACGACCAGACACAGGTGTACGAAGGACGGGGGCCTCTGGAGGCGGCAAGCATCGGCGTGAAGCTGGCCGACGACGACCTGGCCATCCGCTGCAACCTCATCTGCATCGAAGGCGACCACATCAAGAACCATTCGGCCGGACACCTCTCAACGGAGGAAGCCGATGTGCTCATCAAATACCTGCAACAGGAACTCGGCTCCGACCGCGTCCACTTCTATACAGGCATCCAGTACCGCCATCTGCTCGTCATCAAAGGCGGTGACAAGCGCATCGACTGCACACCGCCGCACGACGTGCCGGGTCAACCTTGGCGACCGCTCCTCGTGAAGGCACAGGTGCCCGAAGCACAGCCGACCGCCGACCTTCTGAACGACCTCATTATCCGTTCGCAGGAGCTGCTGGCGCGACATCCGCTCAACCGGCAACGCATGGCCGCAGGCAAAGATCCGGCCAACAGCATCTGGCCGTGGGCAGGCGGCTACCGGCCACGCATGACTCCGCTCACCGTGACTTTTCCGCAAATCAAGCGCGGAGCCGTCATCACGGCCGTTGACCTCATCCGCGGCATCGGCACGCTGGCCGGCCTGCGCTGTATCGACGTGCCGGGGGCGACTGGACTCTTCGACACCAACTACGAAGGGAAGGCCGCCGCAGCCATCGAAGCCTTGCAGACCGACGACTTCGTGTACTTGCACATTGAGGCAAGCGACGAAGCCGGACACGACGGCAATCTGCGCATCAAGCTCGACACAATTGACTATCTCGACCGCCGTGCCATAGGTCCTATCTTCGAAGCCGTCTATGGCCCGCTGGCCGACTTCGACCCTGCCCATCCGCAATCCAGCGTCGGCGAGCCCGTGGCCTTCGCCGTGCTACCCGACCACCCGACACCCATCGCCCACCGCACGCACACGAACGAACCGATTCCGTTCCTCATCTATGCCCCCGGCATCACGCCGGACGACGTGCAGACGTTCGATGAAGACTCCTGCAAGCGCGGCGGCTACGGCCTGCTTCAGAAGGACGAGTTCATCCGCACATTCATGAACATCTAATCCCCACCCCATGTATTTCTACAGCACCAATCATCAAGCCCCACCGGCCACTTTGGAGAAAGCCGTCGTGAAAGGTCTGGCCGAAGACCGCGGCCTCTACATGCCGGAACGCATCAAACCACTTCCGCAGTCATTCTTCGACAACATCCAGAACCTCTCATTCCAGGACATTGCCTGCACCGTGGCCGATGCCTTCTTCGGCGAAGACGTGCCCGCCGCCGACCTTCACCGCATCGTGCGCGACACGCTGCAATTCGACTGTCCTGCCGTGAAAGTCACGGACACCATCTATGCTCTCGAACTGTTCCACGGCCCGACGCTGGCCTTCAAGGACGTGGGAGCCCGCTTCATGGCACGGCTGTTGCAATATTTCATCCGGAAAGAAGGTGGCAGCCCGCAGACGGTCAACGTGCTCGTGGCCACCAGCGGAGACACCGGTTCGGCCGTGGCGAACGGTTTCCTCGGTGTCGACGGCATCCATGTCTATGTGCTCTACCCGAAGGGAAAGGTCAGCCCGATTCAGGAATGCCAGTTCACCACCCTGGGACGCAATATCACGGCAGTAGAGGTGGATGGCGTATTCGACGACTGCCAAGCTCTCGTGAAAGCGGCTTTCATGGACGCAGAGCTGAATCAGCGGCTGAAGTTCACTTCGGCCAACAGCATCAACGTGGCCCGCTTCCTGCCGCAAGCCTTCTATTATTTCCATGCCTACGCGCAGATGAAACGGGCGGGGCTGGCCGACCAGCTCGTGGTGTGCGTTCCGTCGGGCAACTTCGGCAACCTCTGCGCCGGCCTGTTCGCCCGACGGATGAACCTGCCCGTCAAACGCTTCATCGCCGCCAACAACGCCAACGACATTTTCTATCAGTACCTCCAGACGGGCACATACCGTCCACGTCCGTCCGTGCAGACCCTTGCCAACGCGATGGACGTAGGCGATCCGTCGAACTTCGCCCGTATCTACGACCTCTACGGCGGCAGCCACGAAGCCATTTGCCACGACATCAGCGGTGCCACCTACACAGACACGCAGATAGCCGAGACCATCCGCGAAGTGTTCACCTCGACAGGCTACCTCTGCGACCCGCACGGAGCCTGCGGCTACCGCGCCCTGAGCGAGGGGCAGCGGGAAGGCGAGACCGGCGTGTTCCTCGAAACGGCACATCCGGCCAAGTTCCGCGACACGGTGGAACGCATCATCGGCCAGCCCGTGGTCGTGCCCGACCGTCTGGCAGCCTTCATGCAGGGGACGAAGCAGAGCGTGCCGATGACGAAAGACTTCGCCACCTTCAAGACCTTCCTGATGAACGCATAACCCATATTTCCTATCCACCTCTAACTTCTCCGCCAGATGGACTTCAGCATTTTCAGCCAAGGATCGGCCAAACGGTCACGGAAACAGCTGCGCAAGGACAAGACCCACGCGTGGGTACTGGCCGTGTCGCTCGTGATAGCCTGCACGTGCGCCGTCGTGTATTTCATGCCCCGCTCCAGCTCGTTCAACTACGATTACCACGTGAACCAGCCGTGGCGCTACGGAGCCTTGTTCGCCACGCAGAAATTCAACATCCAGATGAGCGATTCCGCCATCCAAGCTCAGCAGGACAGCGTGCGACGGCATTTCCAGCCGTACTTCAACGTGAACCCGACCATCCTGCCTGCCATGAAGGCGCGGCTGATGGCCATGAAGGTCAAGGACAAGGACGGCAACAGCGTGAGCGCCGCCCACGATGCCACCCTACGCCCCTACGTGCTCCACGTGGCTCAGCTGCTCGACTCTGTCTATGCCCGCGGCATCATCTCCCCCATCGTGGCCGACAGCTTGAGCGAAGCGGGCGTGCAGACCGTGCGTCTGATTTCGGGCAACGTGGCCAAGCCCTATCCGTTCAGCCGCATCTTTTCGACGAAAACGGCCTACCGCTACATCGTCAGCCAAGACCCCGACCGCTTCAACCCTACCCTGTTGTCGCAGCTGAACATCAACACGGTGCTGGAGGAGAACGCCATCTACGACAGCGAAAAGTCGAGGGAGGAATGCGATGCCCAGCTGGCCTCGCTCTCCACCGGAGTCGGCTTCGTCATGGCCAATGAGAAAATCGTGGACAAGGGTGACATCATCACTCCCGAAACGTATCTCAAGCTCCGCTCCTACGAGAATGTGGTGAAGGAACAGAACACGGAGAACGAGAAGGTTCCCTACATTCTGAGCGGACAAATCATCATGGTGCTCATCATCATGTCCGTGCTGGGGTCCTACCTTGCCCTCTTCCGCCGCGACTATCTGGCCAACCCCCGTTGCGCCATCCTGGTCTATGCGCTCATCACCATCTTCAGCATCCTCGCCTCGCTCATGGTGAGCCATCACTTCTACCACATCTTTGCCTTGCCCTGCTGCATGGTGCCCATCATCATCCGCGTGTTCCTTGACTCGCGCACGGCCTACATCTTCCACACGGCCATGATTCTCATCATCTCGTTCGTGCTCACCTACCCCTACGAGTTCATCATCCTGCAAATCGTGGCCGGCATGATTGCCATCCAGAACCTGCGCGAACTCTCGCAACGCTCTCAAATCATCCGCACGGCATTCATCATCACCCTCTCCTACATCGTTTTCTACATCGCCTACGAGATGACGCTCGGCGTCAAGCTGCAGGACATCGACCACGCACCCATCGTGTTCCTCATCATCAACGGCATCTTCCTGCTCTTCGCCTACCCGCTCCTATGGGTGTTCGAACGAGCTTTCGGATTCATCAGCGATGTCACCCTCGTCGAGCTGTCCAACATCAACAACCCGCTCCTGCAACGCATGACGGAAGTGGCCCCCGGCACGTTCCAGCACTCCATGCAGGTGGCCAATCTGGCCAGCGAGGTGGCCAAGCGCATCCACGCCAAGGCACAACTCGTGCGCACCGGTGCACTCTATCACGACATCGGGAAAATGGACCGTCCCGTCTTCTTCACCGAGAACCAGAGCGGAGCCAATCCCCACACCCACCTCACGCCGCAGAAGAGCGCGGAGGTCATCATCCGCCACGTCACGCGCGGCCTCGAACTGGCCGAGCAGTACAATCTGCCGCCGGTCATCCGCCGCTTCATCGCCACGCACCACGGCAGGGGCAAGGTGCGCTACTTCTACGTGACCTACTGCAACCAGCATCCCGATGAGAAAGTGGATGAGAGCCTCTTCACCTATCCGGGACCCAACCCCGCCACGGCCGAAGAAGCCATCCTGATGATGTGCGACAGCGTGGAAGCCGCCTCCCGCTCCCTGTCGGAATACACCGAGGAGAGCATCTCGAACCTCGTGGACCGCATCATCGACTCACAGGTGAAGGAGGGTTTCTTTCAGGAATGCGACATCACGTTCCGCCAAATCATGATAGCCAAAAACGAGCTGAAGGAACGTCTGAAAAACATCTACCACACACGCATTTCCTACCCGGAGCTGCAACAGAACACCGTGGAAAGCAAAGAATTGCAGAAGAAAGAAAAAGAAGAAGAGAAGCAACTATCATGATTCCCTGCTCCGGCTTCTTCGGTATATCAGGTAGTTGACACCGAGGTGGAAGGCGATGAAGATAACGACATCGGTGAAGATGAGCACGGTGGGATGCCAGGCGGCCACATAGGTCATCCACAAGTTGAACACCATGAAGAAGCAGGACAGGCCGAGAATCACCGCCAAAGCCTGATGCTGCGTCAGGCCGGTCCGCAGGAGCTTATGGTGAATGTGGTTCTTGTCGGCTTTGAAAATCGGCTGATGGTGGCGCAGGCGGAAGAACACGACGCGCACCACATCGAAGAGCGGCACGATGAGGGGAGTGAACGACAGCACCAACCCGTCCTTGCGGAAGGGCATGACGGCCGGATTGTTCATGGCTAACTTCACAAGCAGGAAGCCAAGGATGAAACCCAGCGTGAGACTGCCCGAATCTCCCATGAATATCTTCCGGTTGCGCTCCGGATCGCCGCAGAGATTGAAGTAGAGAAAAGCGACGAGCACGCCCATCAGTCCGGCAATCAACACGCTGTAAGTCCACATGCCCTCACGCATGAAGCCGAAGAGGAAGCCGCTGAGCGCGAGGAGCGAGAGACCGCCCGCCAGCCCGTCGATGCCGTCGATGAGATTGATGGCATTGTCCACCGAAACAATCAAGAGCACTGTGAGCGGGCCGCCCACCCACACGGGTATCTCATGAATGCCGCAGAAGCCGTAGAGGTCGTTGAGATAGAGTCCGGAAAGCGGCATCAGCGAGGCGGCCATAATCTGGACAATGAACTTGACCATCGCGTCCAGCCCGATGATGTCATCCACCAGACCCACACCGTAGATCAGCATGAGGCTGATGAAGAACATGCACGACCAGAGGCTGAGTGTGACCTCCGTGCGCCCCGTCACATGGTCGAACACGAAAATGGCCAGCAGGAATGCCACGAACATGCTGGGCAGGAAACAGATGCCACCAAGGCGCGGAATGGCATTTTTGTGAATCTTCCGCTCGTTCGGAATGTCGTAAAGATTCTTTCGCTTGCAATAGTTCATGATTTGCGGAATGGAGATAAATCCGCAGACTGCACTGACGACAAAAGCCGCGATGATGATGGATAGGCGTAAAATCATTCAATAATCAAGACTGGATGATGGGTAATGACAGAACCAAAAAGCCGTAAGCAAGCCTTTATCATAATAACTAAAAAAAGTCGAGATTATTGCATGCGGCAGACAAAAGTTTAAGGTCTGTCAACTGCCTTCCGCAAACGGTTGTAAACATCAAGATGAGTTTCGATGACCGTGTCGAGGGAGAACTCGCGCTCGGCCTTTTCCCTCCCCTTGCGCCCCATGCGGATCCGCAGCTCGCGGTCGTTGATTAGCCGGCGCAAGCGGTCGGCCAAGGCATGTGCATCGCGCGGTGGCACAAGAAATCCGTTTACTCCGTCATCTACCGTGTCGCGACAGCCGATGGAGTCCGTGGTCACGATGGGACGTCCGATGGCAGCAGCCTCGATAAGCGAGAGCGGAACGCCCTCACGGTAGTAACTCGGGAAAGCCAGGATATGGGAATCGCGCACCAACCGGCGGGCATCGTCGCGGTAGCCTAGCCAGCGTATATAACTGCCGTCGCAATGCGCCTCCAGCTCCTGCCGGCTGATGGCATCGGGGTTCTGCGACAAGGCACCGCACAGCAGGAATTCCACATGCTCCTGCATCTCGCCACGCAACAGCTCGGCGGCCTCACAGAGCACCAGCGTGCCTTTTTCCCTCACCATCCGTGCCGTGAAGATGACGCGCACCTTCCCTTCGGCCGGTTCCTCCGAATAGCCGCACTTGTTGAGGTCCACACCCGACCCCTTGATGAGGACACAATGCTCCGGCCTGACGATTTTGTGACCAACAAAAAGATGCATGTCTTCATGGTTCTGGAAAATGTAGATGATGTCCGGCCGCCGTCCGGACAACCGCAACACTGTCATCACCAGTCTGGCCCGTAGCGAGAGCCGGTTGCCCGAAAAGAGCACGCCCATTCCGCAAATGGCATTCACCACGGCCGGCACACCGGCCATCCGTGCCGCCAACCCACCCCAGAGCACATTCTTCAGCCCCACATGGTGGACGATGTCGGGACGGCGGCGTTTGTAGAGCTTCAGCAGGAAATGGAACGTCCGCAGCTCCTCGCCCAGATTCACCCCCGTAGGATTGATTGGCAGGCTGATCCATTTCAGTCCTATATCAAGAATCTCTTGCTTACGCCCCGTATCCTTACACACCACCGTCACGTCATAGCCCGCAAGCTGGGCGCGGAGAGCTATGTCCTTGCGATGAGAAAGAAAGAAACGGTCTTCGTTGACAACGATGTAGAGTTTTGTCATAAAATAGATAAATCAGGAGTCCAAGAAGTATGCTTTGCGCTGCCTGCCGGATAAAGGAACACACAGTCTCTTGAAAGAGAAACGCAAGAAGCTGAACAATATTTTATCGCAACGCCGAAAAATGAGACAAGAATCATCCGTATATCAGCGTCCGCCAATCATTCAGGTTCCGTTCATAAGAAAAGTCTGACTCCCATTGCTGATAGGCCTGCCGGCTGGCAGCAGACCATACAGCCACGTCAGCCAGCCGGATGACAGCATCGGACCAAGACTCTCCTTCCTCCAGCAAGCATCCGCATCGGTCATTGAGTATCTGCTTGTTGAATCCGACGGCAGAAGCAATGCAAGGCAACGAGGCGGACAGATATTGCACCAGCTTGAATCCTCCTTTTCCACGGGTGAAGGGGTTGTCGGTCAACGGCATGATGCCGATGTGAGCCCGGCGGGTCTGCGCAATGGCATCCGCCCGTGTCCATCTCACATTGTCGATGTGCAAGCATTGCGTCGAGACATTCAACGGCGCATCACAGACAATGGTCAGTCTCAGTACGCGCCCATCCGCCTGCAACCTGCACGCCGCTTCCTCCAATTGCGGAACAACATGCTCCACAAACCGCAGATTGAGCGACGTGCCGAGCCACAGAAGCCGCACTTCTGACGGCAAAGTCTGAAGGCGGAAGGCACGCACCGCTGCATCCTGACTGAGGAAGAACATGTCACCATCGGTGGTGGGCAGGATATCCACTTTCTGACGAAGCGGCTGCTCCACCATATCGGCCAGATACTGGTGGGTGACCACGATGCGGTCAGCCCATTGGGACATCTCATGAAAAGTCCGCGGAGAAATCTCGTGCGTCATGAGAATCTGGTCATCATAATCCCACAGCAGCCGTGTGCCCCGTCTCAACATACGACACAACAACCAGCGGAAGCTCGGGGGCATGGCATGAGGCATGATGCGCTTATGGACGACAATGACATCGGGCCGTCGCAGGTTGTCGCAGACGAGTGCCGTAAGCATCCGGAAATAAATGTAGAGGAATGCCGCCATCTTTTTGACAATCCCCTGCTTGCTGATAGGCATGAAATGACGATACACCTTGTCGGGCATCATCATGTGATAGGTGCAGGCAATGCCATCAATGCGATCCAGATATTGATATATTCTATAGTATTCAGGTGTAGAACGGTCGCCCTTGACATAGGCCGAGACTCTTTTCATGATTGTCATCTATTATCGGTTGTGTATGGTCAGATGAGGGGATTTCGGAAACCGGCGATGATGCCCCGCCAGATATTCCAGTAGGACCGCAACCCGTGAGGCGTGAAAGGGACATAAATCATGCGAAGCAGATATTTCAGCCCCGTCAGCACCTTCCATTTCCTCGGGACATAAGCGAGACGTGTCAGCCACAAGTAGTTGCGAAACTGGAAGAAATAGCGGGAAGGAGCTGAAAGAATGTCACGGAACGGTCCCACATGAATCAGTTTGCGCCCCACTTGATGAGACATCCGGATGTCTTGCGTCATGGCGCACACATATCCCTCCGCCCGGGCACGCCAACACCACTCACTATCCACGAAATCCATGAACAAGGAATCGGCATTCATCCCCACCACATCCAGCACTTCACTGCTGACGCAGCTTCCGGAGGATATGATGAAACTCTTCTCTATCACCGTCGGTGAAAGGTGATGGTCGTGATGAATGTCTGAAGTATAGACTTCCCCAGTCTGCTGATTGACAATGGTCGGTCCGAGCGAGCCTAAGTTCGGAAGCCAACGCCGCACTTTCTCATACTCCGTCACCATGCGGTCGGGATAGTCCGGAGACACTCTGCTGTCCTGATCCAAGAACACAATATGAGTGGCCTGCAGCTGATGCAGACAATGGGCAATGCCTGCATTCTGTGCCCCTGCAATGCCTGCATTCCGAAGATTCGCGATATACTCTATATGGCCGAAATCCGCCTCCGGCTGCGATGACTCGGAATTATCCACAATCACGCCCTCATAGCGACTTCCCAGAACCCGTGCCATATCCACGTCAGCCTCAGAGGGATGAAAGAAAACAATGACAACCGCCAGCTTCATCTTATCATACGTATTTCAGGATTGCAACAATTCAAGATAAAAGATATTCAGCGACATCAGAGCCATTCCAACCATTCCTACCACCGTCTTGCCAATCATGCTCTGGCGGAAACAATAGAAAATGCAGGAGAACAAGATGATGTCAACGCTCCCGAACAATTCCATAAAGCGGAAGGCCAGAACCGACACGGGGGAGAAGAAAACAAAGAGAATCATGGAAATCGCCATGCACTTGAGCATGATCGGCAGATAGGGGAAAAAATGCGAAACGGTCTTATGCATTATCAAAATGAAATAGAAGATGCAAATACGCAACAGGAAGTTCACATTAAACACGTTGGCACGATTCATCAGTCCATGATCGACCATTCGCTGATACACCGACATCTTATCACTAATCAGCGGCATCGATGTCACCTCGATATGGGCAAAGTACATGAGAAACGCGCATGGGACAGACAGCCACAACAGCCACAGCCATTTCCGCGATAAGGGTTTGTTGCCAAACAGGAGCAAAGGGAACAATGCAATGGCTGAATAATGAAACAGCAGTGCCAGCAACATCCACAACGCCGCATGCCCCTTTCGCCCTTCCGATAAAGGCCGGATAGAAAGCAAAAAGAAACCGGCGGCCACGCCTGCACGGATTTGCGTCATCTCTTGAAGCACAAAATAATAGCTGATGTAAATCAGCACGGGGACGAACCATTCATTGGGCATCAGCCGACGGAACGCCTTCATCTTCAGACCGACTCCCAGCACGGCATAGACAATGAACAAGAGCCTGACATCGTCCGAAAAAAACTGGATGAACCACGACAAAAAGGTAAACGACACTTCCTTCATGATGGAATCTTCCTCATAATGCTTGAAGGAATATTCGTAATTGACAGAATCGAGGTCAAAGCCTATCTCCCTGAATCCTGCATAGCACATCAGCACCACAGCGATACCCCAATAGATATAGCTGCGGACACGCACGATATGGTCTTCTATCAGAGCAACAGAAAACACAAATGCAAAAATCAGAAACAGAACTGCTATCATTTATCACGGACGAGCAAATATCCAGTGTCTATCAGAAAGGTCAGAAACAACATGGCCAGCACAAACAACATTCGCTTGGGGCCTGCCGGCTTCACAGGCACTGTGGCCGACTGCAAGGTGGTGAATGCCGGCGTATTTTCCTGCACCTTCGCCTCACTCGACTGCACCTGCACAGTCAGCGCACTGTAGTTGTTGTACTGGAGCTGCATTTCATTTTCCAAAGCCTCCTGCTTCGAGCGCAGGCTCTCCAGCACGACATCCTGATTGGCATCGCAGAATTGCGCGTAAGCCCGCTGAGCCTGCAGGTATTTTTCCCTTGCCTCAGCCTGAAGCTTCACGGCATGCGCCAAATCATTCCGCGATTTCTTCGTCCTGTAATCCGTGATGAAATCCTGAAGATGTTGCGTCACAGTATCAGCCATCGTCGTGCAGACCAGACGATCCTGATCCGTCACAGTGATAGAAATCACATAATTCTTCTTGTCCACATCACAATCAATATTCTTGCCGACCGCCTTGATCAGTCCATACTGCCGCCGCGTCATCCGGTAAGGATCAATCACATCCGATGACGAACCGGGTTCTTTGTCCGAAAACAAATTCTTCACGAACACAACACATTTCGACCAGAAGGGAGCCTTCTGATACCGGCTCATATATTCATAATAGGTGGTGTGGATGGTTCCATCATAGTTTTCCACCTGAACGGGCAGCAAGCTGGTGATAAAATCAAACGAACCGATGAGGTCGGGATATAATTCAGGAAAGATAGCGTCACTCCCACTCGAACTTCCGCCGACATCGAAGCCGAACGATGATGCCAAATCGGCAATGGAACTGGAGCTCATGCTCGACAGCTCCGGTGCCAACTTGAGTGTACATCTGTAATAACGAGGCACACACAGAATCAATGCCGAAGCCACGACGAACACGATGGGCAAGGAATAGAAATAGAGTCTCTTGTTGCGCCGGATGACCTGTGCGATTTTCACAAAATCTATCTGCTTGGTTTCTTCTGCTGTATCCATGTTGAGAAGGGGAATGTTGAGGAAGAAAATTAAGAATGCTCCGGGGAGCTTCAGCCGTCGCGCGTCCGTCCGACGGTTATTTCAGCACGTTGGCAATCGTGGCGACGATGGCGGCAAAGGAACCGACGCTGGTGGCCATGCTCAGACGCTCAGCCGTGGTGGTCGTGCTCAGAGCCTTCTGCGGCACCACGATTTCGCAGCCGGGCTGCGGTCTGTTCTTGCGACCCGCCTTGGCCACTTGGCCGTTCATATAAATGATATAGGCGTGGCCTTTCAGCGCCTTGGTGCTATAGCCGCCCGCTTGATTGATGTAGTAGCTGGCACGCTTTCCGCTCATGTAGGTCATCGTATTCGGATACATCACCTCACCGTTCACCTTCACCGTTCCGTTATACTCTGGCACGACGAGGCGGTCGCCCTCACGCAACACAATGTCCTCTAACCCGCCCGGATTCGACATAGCCTTGTCAAGCTGGATGCCGACGGGATAGGTGTCACCTACCTCATATTTGCTGAGTTGATCCATCGTACTCATCGAGGCCAGGTTGGCATTGCCCGATTTGGCAGCCAGGGCTTGCAGGTTGGTGCGTAGCTCCTCAAGCGCACGCTGACGTGCTTCCACGGCACGCTGACGTTCCTCCAAGGTGTAGCGGCGTATGAGGTGAGCACCGGCCAGATAGGCACGGTCGTTCACGCCTCCCGCGTTCTTCACGATGTCGCTGAGCCGCTGATCCTTCATAGCCAGCGTATAGGAGCCTGGGAACATCACCTGTCCCTGCACTTCCACATTCTGCAGTGTGTAGGTGCCCGGACTCTTGCGCACATAGACTTCATCGAACGGCAACAGCGTGAAGTTGCTCTCGCCACTGATGACGAATCCGTCCTTCAGTGCGAAGGAGAAAGTCCGGGCAATGACGGAATCGGTGGTGACCGCCATCGGGTCGGACACACGGCGAGCCACGTCCACTTTCACCATGGAAGCCTGATCCGTAAGGCCGCCGGCCTGCAGGATGAAGTCCTCCAGTGTTTCGTTCGAGGCGTAGCGATAGACTCCCGGATACTGCACTTCGCCGTGAATTGTGAGTGTCTGCTGCTGCATCATCTCGGCCTTGGTCGGGATGAAGAGCACGTCGTTGCTGCGGAGCGGGATGTCGGGCGAACTGCCGTTCATGATGCCCTCCACGTCCACGGATAGTGCTTCAAGCGAGCGGTCGGACTTCATGCGGTGCATTACGGCATGGGCAGTGAAGGCATCCTCGGTCAGCCCCGAAGCCGCCTCGATGAGCGACCTCACGCTGCTGATGGCTCCGCCTACCTGATACATGCCCGGACGGAACACGGCACCTTTCACCTCCACCATATTCTCGTAGCGGTCGATGACAGAGTCCACTGTCACCGAATCCTCGTCCATCATACGGAACGTGCTGAAATCGAATTCCTCCACATTATAGACCGACCGCATCTCGCCGCTCTTGCGCACCACGCGCACACTACCCTTGTAGGCATCGCCCGTGAATCCGCCTGCATAGTCGAGTGCGGTGGCCAGACTCTCGCCTTTTTTCATCTCGTAGTACATCGGGCGTTTCACCTTGCCCGTCATGTTCACCAGACAGTCGTAGGGTCCCACGCTGATGACATCGTTGTCCATCAGCCTCACGTTGCCGCTCATATCACCGTCGATGATGAAGCCGTAGATGTCGCAGGTGGAGATGAGCCTTCCACCCCGGAACACCTTGATGTTGCGGAGCGTGCCGATGTCGTTGAGCCCGCCGGCCATGTAGAGGGCATTGAAAACGGTGGAGAGTGACGAGAGCGTGTAAGTGCCGGGCACGAGCACCTCGCCCATCACGTTCACCGTGATGGTGCGGGTCTGGCCCACTGTCAGACGGATGCTGGAATTTCTGTAGCGCTGTCCCAGCCGTGAGCGCAAGGCTGCGTTGGCTTCGGCCACCGTCATGCCGCCCACCGTCACGGGTCCGTACCCCTCGACCGTCACGGTGCCGTCGGGCGACACCGTGCTCTCGATGGTCTTCTGCGAGGCACCGTAGATGTCGATATACACGGCATCACCTGCTCCCAGCACGTAGCTGGCCGGCGTGGCGATATTCATGGCCGGTTCGAACGTCAGGTCTTCATTGTTGAAGATGTCGCGTCCGAACACCTGTTTCTTCTTGTTCCTCACCTGCTCCAGGAGCTGTTCGTAGAGCACGGTCGTATCGACGGGGACGAACTGGTTCATCTCATCCTGCATCTGCACGAAGTCCTCGTCATTCTCGTCATAGGTGTGACGACGGCGCACATCGCGGCTCTGCTGCAGCCGTCCCACGGAGTAGTTGGCGTAGGTTGCCTCCCTGTCTTCCAGATTGTCACCGTCCAGTTGCCGGTAGGTTTTTCCCTTCGCTTGGTTTGTGCGGGTGCGGTCGTCCGTTTGGCCGCCTGTCTGGTTCGACACGACTCCCAGTCCTTCCTGCTCCGACAGCCGCTGGTATTTCTTGCGCACGCGCCGGATGTCCTGCACGGTCACGCCCCGTTGCATCAGTTTCTTCACGATTTGCGCCTGACTCGAACCATTCTGCTGCTCCTTCATGACGAACTTCATGATTTGGTCGTCCGTCATCGACGACTGAGCCATCGCGCCCACTGCGCCGGTCAGCGCAAACAAGAGAAAAAGGAGGTATCGTTTCATATATGCACGTCTTTGTTTTTCCTTGAAGTTGTATCAGAACCTCATGCCGCTGAGCATGCTCACCGCCGTGCGCCACACGATTCTCAGATCCATACCGAGTGAGCGGTGCTCCAGATAGTAGAGATCCATGTCCAGCCGCCTCAGCATCTTCGCCATGCTGTCCGTATAGCCGTTGTAGAGCGTGGCCTCAGAGGTCAGCCCGGGGCGGATTTCGTAAAGCTTCACATAGTTGGGGTTATACTGCATGATTTTGTCGATGAAATACTTCCGCTCCGGCCGCGGCCCGACCAGCGACATGTCGCCGATGAGCACGTTCCACAACTGGGGCAGCTCGTCGAGATGATGCACGCGCAGGAAGCTCTCCAGCGGCGTGGAATGCTCCTCGTCGCACCGTGGCACGAGCCGCGGCCCGTCTTCCTCGCTCTCCGTGGCCATCGTGCGGAACTTATAGATTTGGAAAGGCCGTCCCTTATACCCGATTCGCTCCTGCCTGAAGAAAACGGGGCCGTTCTTCTGCCGCTTCAGCAGCACGCCAATCAGCAGAAACAGCGGCGAGAGAACGACCAGACCGACAGCGGCGCACACCGCGTCCGCTCCTCTCTTCATCGCTTTCTCAAGGCTGTTCATGGCATCGCAGGAGTAATTGAGCGTAATGGTTCTGTCCATGCAACTCGTGGGAAAATGAAACTTCCGTATATTTAATATAACTCAAAAACTGCAAAAATGTTGTAACGGGACTGCTTTTTCTGTGAAAAAACGCACACGTCGCCCCGCACTTTTTTTTCGGAGGACAAATGTACGAATATTATTTCATTGCAGCAACCCTATCCGACAGAATTTTGATGTCTGCCGACCGGTCCCTGCAACTTTTCCCCGGGCGCATCCTCGCCCCGCTCCTCTTCTGCCCGTACTCTGGGATTCCCCTGCCATCTTCTGAAGGTGCGGGGCGACACCCTCAAGAACAACAAGAAAAATGCCCGACACAGGGACGTATCGGGCATTGGAGGAACAGATGTCTTGGGGTCAATTGAACCACTTCACATAGCAGAAGTCCTGACGATGAGGCAGGTCAACGTTCTTCGGATACATGCGATAGGCGAGCTTGAAGGAGCCTGCGTTTGGCAGACTGAGGGAGCCTTCGAAGGTGAAGAGGTTGCCTTCACGCTTCACGACGCTGAGTGGATAAGTACCCGTGACGTGGGTAGCTCCTTCCTCGTCGGTGTTGAGCACCACGAGCTCCAGTCCGACAACGTCGTCGAGTCCTTGCTCGTCGATGACGTACTGCGTCTTGTACTTGCGGCCGCTCTCGAAGGTGCGGACATCGTCGCCGGCTTCCTTCCAGCTGCTCACCACGCGGATGCTGTCCCAGCGCTCTGCCACCTGCTCCTTCCAGAGGGCGATGTCCTTGGCTTTCTTGTAGCCGTCGGCAAAGAGAATCTTGGCGCGCTTGGCCAGCGGAGTGTAGAACTTCGTGTAGTAGTCGTCGAGCTGGCGCTTCATAGTGTAGTGAGGTGCCACCTGGGCGATGGAGTTCTTGATGGTACGAATCCAGCCTTCGCTGTAGCCCTTGGCGTTGCGGGCGTAGTAGAGCGGAAGGATTTCGTTTTCGAGCAGGGAATAGATGGTAGCGGCATCGAGTTGATCCTGCTGATCCTGGTTCTGATAGGTGCGCTTCTCGGTGAGTGCCCATCCGGCACCTTCGCGGTAGCCTTCAAGCCACCAACCATCGAGCACGGACAGATTGACGACACCGTTCATGAGGGCTTTCTCACCGGAGGTGCCACTGGCTTCGAGCGGACGGGTCGGGGTGTTCATCCAGATGTCAACGCCGGTGACGAGACGACGGGCCAGCTTCATGTCGTAGTTCTCAAGGAAGATAATCTTGCCGAGGAATTCCGGACGACGGCTGATTTCATAGATTTTCTTGATGAGACCCTGTCCGGCTCCGTCGTGCGGGTGCGCCTTGCCGGCGAAGAGGAACTGGACGGGGTAGTTAGGGTTGTTGACAATCTTGGATAAACGGTCAAGATCGGAGAAGAGAAGATGAGCCCGCTTGTAGGTGGCGAAGCGGCGTGCGAAGCCGATGAGCAGGGCGTTGGGGTTGATTTTCTCCAAGAGGGAGACGATGCGCGATGGGTCGCCCTGGTTCTTGAGCCAGTCTTCGCGGAAGGCGCGTTTGATGTAGTCGATAAGCTTGAGTTTGAGCGTCTGGCGCGTTTTCCAGATTTCGTTGTCAGGCACGTTGTAGATGGCTTCCCAGAGTTTGGCATTCGACTGGTCGTTCACGTAGGAAGGGTCGAAGTACTTGTTGTAGAGTTTCTTCCATTCGGACGCACACCAAGTAGGGAAGTGAACACCGTTGGTGACATATCCCACATTGTCGAGCTCCTCAGGGAAGTAGCCTTTCCAGATGGAGTTGAACATGGCTTTCGACACCTTGCCGTGGAGCCAGCTGACACCGTTCACCCATGAGCAGGTGTTGCAGGCGAAAGTGGACATGCAGAAGCGCTCGTTGTGGTCATCAGGGTTCACACGTCCCATGCCGATGAACTCGTCCCAGGAGATGCCGAGCTGCTGAGGATAGGAACCCATGTATTTGCCGAAGAGGCCTTCGTCGAAGTAGTCGTGACCGGCAGGCACCGGGGTATGGACGGTGTAGAGAGAGGAGGTACGCACCACCTCAAGGGCTTCGTTGAAGGAGAGTCCTTCTTTCACATAGTCCACGAGACGCTGCACATTGCAGAGTGCGGCGTGGCCTTCGTTGCAGTGGTAGATGTCTTTCTTGATGCCGAGCTTCTTGAGCGTGAGGATGCCGCCGATGCCGAGCAGGATTTCCTGTTTCAGACGATTCTCCCAGTCTCCGCCGTAGAGGGAGTGGGTGATGGAGCGGTCGAACTCGCTGTTCAGTTCGTTGTCGGTGTCGAGCAGATAGAGCTTGATGCGTCCCACATTCACGCGCCACACGTAGGCGTGGACTGTGTAGTTGTTGTAGGGCACATCGACGACCACGGGCTGTCCGTTGGCATCGAGTTCGCGCTCAATCGGGAGCTCACCGAAATTCTGTGCCTCGTAGTTGGCAATCTGCTGGCCGTCCATCGAGAGGGTCTGCGTGAAATAGCCGTAGCGGTAGAGGAATCCCACGGCGCACATGTCGACGTTGGAGTCGGAGGCCTCTTTGAGGTAGTCGCCGGCGAGGATGCCGAGGCCGCCGGAATAGATTTTGAGCACGTGGCTCAGACCGTATTCCATGCAGAGGTAGGCCACCGACGGGCGTTTCTTGTCGGGCTTCACTTCCATGTAGGCGCGGAAGTCGGCATAGATTTTGTTGACGCGCTTCACCACGGAAGGGTCTTTCGAGAGTTCCTCCAGTTTCTCATAGCTCATACGTTGGAGGAAAAGCACGGGGTTCTGCACGGTTTTCTTCCAGAGGTCGGCATCGAGATCCTGGAAGAGGTGGCCGACATCGTTGTTCCAAGTCCACCAGAGGTTGTGAGCGATTTCATTGAGAGGTTGGAGTTCTTTCGGAATGAAAGACCTCACGCTAACTTCTCTCCACACGGGGTCGTTAGCATTGCTTGCCTTGATTTTCATATTGTCTTCTTCATTAAGCATTGAATATCTTATACCAAAAATCGTATTGTCCGGAAGCCCGACGGAGCGGGAGGAACCGGACGATGGGGAAAGGGGGCAGTCGGCACCGGTCCGTCTCCCCTGTTCGCGCAGGGAGCGGTTGCGGAGCGCAACGTCGTAGGCCTGATAGTAATACGTGATGAAGTGTTTCCAGAGCACCTTCTCGGCCACCATGGCGGCATGGCGGCGCGCCTGTTGCACGGAAGTGTTGTCCATTTGCGCCAGCTCGATGACCGTGTCGCGGATTTCGTCTGCCGCATGCTCAAAGTTGTAATCACTGCGGTGCACCACCTTCACGCCATCGGACAGCTGGCTGTTGCTGCCCCGGAGGGAGTTGGCCCACTTGCCGAATCCGGCAAGGTCGGTGGTGATGCAGGGCACGTGGAAGGCTACGCTCTCTGTGGGCGTGTAGCCCCAAGGCTCGTAGTAGGAAGGATAGATGCAGAGATCCATGCCCACGAGCAGGTCGTAATATTGCATGTTGAAAATGCCGTCCTTGCCGTCTAAATAGCAAGGTACGAAAATCACCTTCACTTTGTCGTCGGGGGGGTTGTGCATGCCGAGCCAGTTCATCTGGCTGAGCACGCGGTCGGAATCCTGCTGATGGAGGTTGTGCGTGATGCGCGGATCGCCACAAGGAAGATTGTCGCCCTGCTTGGAGGCGAGCTTCTGCTGCAAGTCGATACGGGCGTCTTTCACCCAGGCCGGCACGAGAATGAAGGCCAAGACATTGCGCTGGAGGCGCGGGTCGTGGCGCAGGCGGTTCATGCTGTCCACAAACATGTCGATGCCTTTGTTCTTGTATTCGTAGCGTCCGCCGATGCTCAGGATGAGCGTGTCGTCCTTCAGCGAGGTTCCCATCAGGCTGTTGGCCACGTTGAGCATGGCCTTGCGTGCCCGTTTGCGTGCGGCGGTGAAGGGCTTGCCTGCCTTGGGCACGAAGTCATCCTCGAATCCGTTCATCAGAATCACGTCGGCCGGTTTATCCAACAGCTGCGCGCATTCGGCGTTCGTGATGTCACTCACCGTGGTGAAGCAGTCCACAGCATGGGCTGCCTGCTTCTCGATGGAATGCTTCGACTGCATGTTGAGTTCGACAGCCATCTGGTCGCCGTTGTAGGCGGAGAGGCAGTCGTAAAGGGGCTTGCCGTTGCCGGCAATGGAACGTCCGATGCTGGTGGCGTGTGTGGTGAAGATGGTAGCGACCCCCGGACACGCCTTCTGCACATAGAGCGCACCGAGACACGTCATCCACTCGTGTGCCTGGTAGATCACGTTGTCCTTGGCTGTGAGACCGTGAAAACGTACATAACTCTCAACGGTCTTGCCGGCAGCGAAGGAGAACATGGATGCCTCATCGTAATCGCCGTAGGCATGGAGGGAATCCACCCGGAAGTGTTCCCAAGCCCACGCATAGATGTCGTTCTTCTGCTGAAAGAAGGGATTGAAATCCACGAGCACGGCTATCGGCTCTCCGGGCACCAGCCAGCGCCCGACGCGCAACGAGAGACCATCGTGTGCGGCGGCATGTTTGCGCCAGCCCGCCAGCAACGTTTTGCTTTCCTTGAAGAGCGGATTGCTCTCGTTCATCCAGAAGTCGGGGCCGATAAAGACGATATGGTCAGGCATTTGCTCCTGCAACGTCTTAGCCCGTGTTGACAATACAGTGTATATTCCGCCTACTTTATTACAGACTTCCCACGAAGATTCAAAAATAAAGTTCGGTTTTAACAGCTTCTTCGCCATCAGCTTTGATAAAAAAGATTCTGAACACAGTCACAAGGCTAAGATTCTCTTCGATTGCGTGAAATAACAACTCTCTCTGTTTAATCCCCTTAGCCGCTTCAGCATTCACCTTAAAAACTGCTGCAAAGATACAAAAAAAATCTCTGCACGGAAACATTTTCAGGAAAAAACGCAAAATTACCTGCGTTCTTTCCTGAAAAACATGCTTTCGGCCTGCTCCCCGCAGGCTCATCGTGGCAATTTGCCCTGCGATACTTATTTCTTCAGCACCGCCAGGTTTTCCTTGATGGCCGCAATCTTGGTCTCGGTGTCGCTCTGCTTCTTGCGCTCAAGCTCCACGACCTGCGCAGGCGCGTGAGCCACAAACTTCTCGTTGGAGAGTTTCTTCTGAATGCTGAGCAGAAAACCTTCCAGATGCTTCAGCTCGGCCTCCATCTTGGCGATTTCCGCATCGGTGTCAATCAGCTTGCCCAGCGGCACGGCATATTCCGTCGTACCCACGAGGAAGGAGGATGCGGCATCAGCCTTCGACTCCACGACCTCCACCTTGTCCACGTTGGCCATTTTCTGAATCAGGGCGTTGAAAGGCTCCACAGGATTGCCGCCCACCACCTGCAGCGAGAGCGGCTCTTTCGGAGCGATATTCTTCTGGTTGCGCACGGAGCGGACTCCAGCCACCACCTGCTTCATCACGCTCATCTGATTCAGCAGGCGCTGTCCGGTCTCATCAAGTGGCTGAACGGTCAGCTGCTCGGTCATGATGCTTTCGCCCTCGCGACGCTCGTAGATATGCTGCCAGATTTCTTCAGTGATGAAAGGCATGAAAGGATGGATGAGCTTCATGAGTATCTCGAAAAAGCGCAGTGTCTCCTCGTAGGTCGTCCGATCGACAGGCTGCTGGTAGGCGGGCTTCACCATTTCGAGATACCATCCCGAGAACTCGTCGGTGAAGAGTTTGAACACGGCCATCAGCGCCTCGCTCAGGCGGAACTTGCCATAGAGGTCTTCGATTTCGGCATGAGCGCGCTGCAGTTCGGCCTCGAACCATTCCACGGCCTGGCGACTGGTCGCCGGCTGGGCGGCATCCGTAGTCTGCCATCCCTTCACGAGACGGAAGGCGTTCCAGATTTTGTTGCAGAAAGCCAAACCGTTCTTGCAGAGTTTCTCGTCGAAGAGAATGTCGTTGCCCGCCGGAGCGGAGAGCAGCATGCCCATGCGCACGCCGTCGGCACCATACCGGTCGATGAGTGCCAACGGGTCGGGCGAGTTGCCGAGACTCTTGCTCATCTTGCGCCCCAGACTGTCGCGCACGATGCCCGTGAAATACACACTCTTGAACGGCATCTCGCCCATGTATTCGTAGCCGGCCATAATCATGCGGGCCACCCAGAAGAAGATGATGTCCGGCCCCGTCACGAGCACGCTTGTCGGATAGTAGTACTTGATTTCCTCATTGCCCGGACGGTTGATGCCATCAAAGAGCGAAATCGGCCACAACCACGAGCTGAACCACGTGTCGAGGGCATCCTCGTCCTGCTTGAGGTCTGCCGGCGTGAGGCTCTCGTCCCCACTCTGCCGCTTGGCCAGCTCCAGAGCTTCCTCTGCCGTTTCAGCCACCACGAATCCGCCCTTCGGCAGATAGTAGGCCGGAATGCGGTGTCCCCACCACAACTGACGGCTGATGCACCAGTCCTTGATGTTCTCCAGCCAGTTTTTGTAGGTCACCTTGTATTTTGTCGGATAAAACTTGATGTCGTCGTTCATCACCGGCGGCAGGGCAATATCGGCAAAATGCCGCATCTTCAGAAACCACTGCATGGAGAGCTTCGGCTCGATGGCCACGCCCGTCCGTTCGGAGCAGCCCACCTTGTTGGTGTAAGGCTCCACCTTTTCGAGCAGGCCGGCGCGGTCGAGGTCTTTTTCAATCTGTTCGCGCACATCGAAGCGGTCCATTCCCACGTAGAGGCCTGCCGCGGCAGAAACCGTTCCGTCGTCATTGAAGATGTCGATGGTCTCCAGATGATGCTTGTCGCCCAGCATATAGTCGTTGACATCGTGTGCAGGAGTCACCTTCAGGCATCCTGTACCGAACTCGATGTCCACATAGTCGTCCTCTATCACCGGTATCTCGCGCCCCACCAGCGGAACAATCACGCGCTTGCCGCTCAACCAGCGGTTCTTGGCATCATTCGGATTGATGCACATGGCGGTGTCGCCCATGATGGTCTCCGGGCGTGTCGTGGCCACCACGGCATAATATCCTTCCGCATCCTGGTGGATGACCTCACCCTCACATCCGGTCGGAGTGACCTGCTGGGAGGGAGCAAGCCGGTACTTCAGATAATACAGCTTGGAGTGTTCCTCCTTGTAAACCACCTCCTCGTCGGAGAGGGCGGTCTGCGCCTTCGGATCCCAGTTCACCATGCGCACGCCACGGTAGATAAGTCCTTTGCGGTAGAGATCCACAAACACCTTGATGACGCTCTGCGAACGCTTCTCGTCCATCGTGAACGCCGTGCGGTCCCAGTCGCAGGAGGCACCCAGCCGGCGCAGCTGCTTCAGGATGATGCCGCCGTGCTCTTCCGTCCATGCCCAGGCATGCTTGAGAAACTCCTCGCGCGTCAGGTCAGACTTCTTGATACCCTGCTCCGCCAGACGGTTCACCACCTTCGCTTCCGTGGCGATGGACGCGTGATCCGTGCCCGGCACCCAGCAGGCGTTCTTGCCGTCCATGCGTGCCTTGCGGATGAGGATGTCCTGAATGGTCTCGTTGAGCATGTGCCCCATGTGGAGCACTCCTGTCACGTTTGGCGGGGGAATCACAATTGTATAGGGTTCCCTCGCGTCCGGCTTCGATGCGAAGAGATGATGATTCTCCCAGTATTCATACCACTTTTTCTCCACATCTTGCGGAGCATATTTCGATGCTAACTCCATCTTGCGTGTTTGTAGTTAAAATGATGAGTGTTTGATGCCAAAGAGTTTCTCTGCTGCGAAAAACGCTGCAAAGTTACACAATTTATTTGACATGGAGCGGATTCCACGCGACAAATTCAGTACAGCCGGCTTGCGCCCTGCGCCGTCGGAGGAATGTTCCGGATGGTGCCGTTGGCATTGTAGTGGAGCGGCTCGGCCACTACCGAGCGGCTGTAGCTGGTGCCGTCCGGCAGGCCGCCGTTGTGGGAGAAAAACAGCCACTGCCCCCGGTAGCTGACGATAGCCGGATGGGTGGTGTTGCTGTTGCCCGCAATCTCGCTGATGACACCCTTGCATTCGTAAGGGCCGCCGATGCTGTCGCTCACGGCATAACCGATTTTCTCCGGCCATTCGCGGGCATAGGTGAGATAGTAGCGTCCCTGATATTTGTGCACCCAAGGTGCTTCCGTGAAGTCGTCGGTCAGCTGAATCTGGTGCACCTCACCGTCGATTTCCGTCATGTTGTCCTTCAGCCTCGCATAGTAGCACTGACGGTTTCCCCAGAAGATATATGCCTGTCCGTCGTCGTCGATGAAGATGGCGGGGTCGATGCAGGCCCAGCTGTGGGTCGAGGCGAAGCAGTCCTTGTTCGTGAGCAGCGGATGCCCCAGCGCGTCGCGGTAAGGGCCCGTGATGCGGTCGGCCACGGCCACTCCGATGCCGCACCAGTTCGTGCTGACATACCAATAGAATTTGCCACCACGCCCCACCACGTGCCCTGCGTATGCCTGATGGCTGTCCGCCCATTTGAAGGCATCGATATGGAGCGGCGAAGGATATTCCGTCCAATGGCGCATGTCCGTCGTGCTGTAGAGCAACCAGTCGCGCATCACGTATCCTCTCTGGTTGCCCTCCATATCATGCCCCGCAAAGAGCCAGAGCGTGTCGTTATAGACCAGCACAGCAGGATCAGCGGTGTGCTTGTCGCGGATGATGGGATTGCCGTCGCTTTCGAAGTCATGCTTCAAGACGTAGCCCCACCGCTGCTGCAGGCGTTCCAGCTCTCCGGCCGTGAGGTTCGTCACGGTGCCGTGGCGCGGATAGAAATTCTTGTTGAACGACTGCGGTTTCTCGGAGAAATGCACCAAGTCCGTCGAAGTCTGGTATTCATAACGTCCCGCACCGTAGAGGTCGTACATCAGCACATACTCATCGCGGTCGTTCAGCTTGAACACGCCTGAGCCCTCCACGCCCGTCTTCGTCGTGGCATAAGCGTCTATGTATTTGAAATTCTCTTTCCACGGCCCGTGGAGCGACTTCGAGGTGGCCTGCTGAATGCCGTTCTCAAACTCCTTTCCGTCGGCATCCTTCGTGTTTCCTTTATAGAAAAGGTGGTACGTGCCATTGCGCAGGATGATGTCGTTGTCGATGCTGCCGTATTTGGCCGCGAAGAGCGGCTTCGGCTCACTCTCGAATCCCGTGAAGTCCGCATTGGCGTAGGCATAATACGTAATGAGGCTCTTGCGCTCGTCGTTCGTGCGGTTGAGCGTGAAATAAATCATGTATTTCTTCGCCTTCGGGTCGTAGATGGTTTGCGGAGCCCACACCCAATAGGCATCGCCGAAATGCTCCGCATAGTCCTTCGACAGGTTCACCTTGCCGTGGCTCCAGTTCACCAGGTCGGCCGAGCGCAGCAGCACGATGCCCGGATTCTCCTTCCATCCGTCCCGGTTCGTATTCATGTCTGTGGCCACGATATAGAACATGCCGTCCTCACCGCGCAGGATATGCGGGTCGCGGATACCTCCGCTCTCGCTGATGGAGTCCGACCCCACCACCGGTTTGTTGCCGTTGAGCGCGTAC
Source organism: uncultured Bacteroidaceae bacterium (assembly GCA_964415385.1). GTDB lineage: Bacteria > Bacteroidota > Bacteroidia > Bacteroidales > Bacteroidaceae > UBA3839. The sequence goes on along the minus strand of CAYPZK010000004.1, from coordinate 42,080 downwards.
CAGTTCACGGCATCCTCACTCACGGCAAAGCGCAGCTGCTCCTGCAACTTGCCGTCGCCCCGTCCCTCAAAGTAGGCGAACACATATCCCGCAAACGGCTCCTGGGTCGTCCGGGGCTTGCCGGCCGCCTGCACGCCCAACGTCGCCACGGCCATCAATGACAGAATCAAATGTCTCATCTTGTATCTTTTTTATCGGTTCTTCTTTTCTTCGCCGGCAAAGGTAACAAAAAAAACTCATTCGCGCACCACACATCCGGCATTTTGATACAGGAAGGATGATGTCCTGCCCAAAGACAAGCCATGACCCCGATTGCAGAAATCTGCGGCTCGGCATCAGCCGACTTATTTTCCGAACTGCGCCAATTCTGTTTCCGAACTGCGAAGATTTTATTTCCGAACTGCGCGGATTTCGTGCCGATTGAAGGCGTTCGTTTTTTCTGAAATCAGACAAGTTCAGACATTTTTAAGCTCAAATCCGGAACTTTTCTGCGGCGAGCATCGACGGGCGGAAGGGCAATCCGTCATCAGCCGCTCCTGCGCATCATTGATGAGCGGCAAAGATAATACATCCACCTGAAAAGAAGGGGGTCAGAGGATGATTTCCGGCATGCCGTGGCGGCCGACGAAACGACTCCGGTCCACATTGCCCCGGATGCCGCTGATGCGGCCGGATGCGCTGTACTGCCAGATGATGTAGTCGTCGTTGTCGTTGAGCGACGGCTCATCGAAGGAATAGCTGGCAATCATGAACTTGTAGTCGCGATAGCGCCCGCCGTGGAAGTGTTTGTTGTAGAAGTTGCGGCCGGTGTAGATGAGGGGGGCTTTGCCGAATTCGCGCGTCACGAGGCGGAGCAGCTCCTGCAGACGGCTGTGGAAAGTGGCCTCGCTCACTCCGTTGGTGGTCTCGACATCGATGATGGGGATGAGGTCTTGCTGACGCACATTGACGGTCTGCATGAAGTTGCGGAACTGGGCGTCGGCTGAGGCGTTGGCACGGAAGAAATGGTAGCTGCCCACCTTGAGTCCGGCACGGCGGGCCTCGCGCACGTTGGTGACATAGTAGTCGTCAACGATGTTGGCGCCCTCGGAGGCCTTGATATAGACATAGTTGACATCGCGATTGCCCGCCACACGCCGCCAGTCGATGGAGCCTTGATAGTGGCTCACGTCGATGCCATGGATGTGGGGCAGGGAACTCGAGCCGCCGAGGCCCGAGATGGTGGGATATGCGAGTGCACGCGGATGGCTGTCGGGCTTGGCCCTGCGGCTGACGGGGTCGGGCTCGGGAATTGTCAAGACGGTGTCCTCGTGCTTTTTCTCCTTCCGCTTGCCCGCACCGGCGGGAAGGGCAGACAGGAGGAAAACGGCGACGAGAATAAGAAGGAGGGACTTCGGATGTTCTGGTTCAATCATTCCGGACGGTTTCTTTCGCTTGACAATGTCATGAATAATAGTTGTGCAAAAATAAGGTTTTTCAAGGGATTTTACAAAAATCGGGGCGGGGCAAAGGGCGGGTTTTAATGTTTATTATAGAAAATGACTTCCGCGCACAGGGATATGTCCCAAACGCACATCGGGGTCATGTCTCGCGACATAACCCCGAAAAAACTTAAAACAACCAACAAAAGATTATATCTGATTCCTTCAACGGATGAAGAGAAGTTCGCGGTACTTCGGCAACGGCCAGAGCTCGTCGTCAACGATTTGCTCGAGCTTGTCCACGTGGTAGCGCACGCTCTCAAGGTAAGGCACGACGGTGTCGTGGTAGGCAACGGCCCGCTCGCGCTCGCTCTCGATTTTATTGGCCACCTTGCGGGCTTCGATGAGCTTGTAAACGTTTTCGATGATGAAGGCGTTGTGCTCGGAGATGCGCTCGATGACCTGGATGTTGTCGGCAGCTATCTTCGTGGCCTTTTCCGTAGGGAAAATCTCCTTGAGCTTGTGCACGTTGTCGATGAGGGATGACTGATAGCGCGTGGAAACCGGAATGATGTGGTTCATGCAGATGTCGCCGAAGATACGGGCTTCAATCTGTATTTTCTTCGTGTAGGTCTCCCACTTGATTTCGTTGCGTGCCTGCAACTCGAACTTGGTCATCACCTTCTGGCTCTCGAACATGCGGATGGTGGCCTCGTCGAGATAGCGGTCATAAACCACCGGGCAGGAGGTCTCGCAGTCGAGTCCGCGGCGTGCGGCCTCGGCCTTCCATTCATCGCTGTAGCCGTTGCCGTCGAAGTGGATAGGCTTGATGTACTTGATGTCTTCACGCACGACTTTCAGCAGGGCACTCTCCTTGGCCTCACCTTTGTCGATGAGGGCATCAACGCGGGTCTTGAAGTCGGTGAGGGCTTCGGCCACGGCGGTGTTGAGCGTGAGCATGGCACTGGCACAGTTGGCCTCGGAACCGACGGCGCGGAATTCGAAGCGGTTGCCGGTGAAGGCAAACGGCGACGTGCGGTTGCGGTCAGTGTTGTCGATGAGGATTTCCGGAATCGACGGAATGTCGAGCTTCATGGCGGTCTTGCCGGCCACGGTGAGGATGTCGTCGTCGCTGGCTTTCTCCACATGGTCGAGCAGGTCGCTCACGGTCTTGCCGAGGAAGGAGGAGATGATGGCCGGAGGTGCCTCGTTGGCTCCGAGGCGATGGGCGTTGGTAGCCGACATGATGGAGGCCTTGATGAGACCGTTGTGATCATAGACGGCCTTGAGAGTCTCGACGATGAAGGTGACGAAACGGAGGTTGTCCATCGGGGTCTTGCCCGGCGCATGGAGCAGAATGCCAGTGTCGGTGGAGAGACTCCAGTTGTTGTGCTTGCCTGAGCCGTTGATGCCCTTGAACGGTTTCTCGTGGAGCAGGCAGCGGAATCCATGCTTGCGTGCCACGCGTTTCATCACGCTCATCATCAGCATGTTGTGGTCAACGGCGAGATTGCACTCCTCGAAGACGGGAGCCAGCTCGAACTGATTGGGAGCCACCTCATTGTGGCGGGTCTTGCACGGTATGCCGAGCTCCAGGGCCTGAATCTCGATGTCGCGCATGAAGTTCTCCACGCGCTCAGGAATCGATCCGAAATAGTGGTCGTCCATCTGCTGGTTCTTGGCGGCATCGTGTCCCATCAGCGTGCGTCCCGTCATCACAAGGTCGGGACGCGCCCAATAGAGCGACTCGTCAACGAGGAAGTATTCCTGCTCCCAACCGAGGTTGGCAACGACTTTCTTGACGTCGGGGTTGAAATAATGGCAGACTGCCGTGGCTGCCTTATCGACGGCGAAGAGAGCCTTCTTGAGCGGTGCCTTATAGTCGAGGGCTTCACCCGTATAGGAGATGAAGATGGTGGGAATCATGAGTGTGTCGCCAATGACGAAGACCGGAGACGTGGGGTCCCAGGCACTGTAGCCGCGCGCCTCGAAAGTGGAACGGATGCCGCCGTTCGGGAAGGAGGATGCGTCCGGCTCCTGCTGCACGAGAATCTTTCCCTCGAACTCTTCGACCATGCCGCCCTTCCCGTCGTGCTCAACGAAGCCGTCGTGCTTTTCGGCTGTGCCTTCCGTGAGCGGCTGGAACCAGTGGGTGTAATGCGTCACGTCCAAGTCCATAGCCCATCGCTTCATGCCTTCGGCCACAGCATCGGCGATGGAGCGGTCGAAAGGTGCGCCGTTGTCAATCACGTCGCACATCTTGGCATATACCTTGGCCGGAAGATATTTGTACATCTTCTGCTTGTTGAAAACGTACTTGCCGAAATATTCCGACGGGCGTTCTGCCGGTGTCTCCACGTCCACAGGGCGCTTCGCGAACGCGTCGCCCACTACCTTGAATCTCAGTTTTGAAGCCATAATCAAATACTTTTTATAAAAACATACTTATTGATTGACGAACCGTTTCCGGTATCTTATCGTCTGATTTCCGCTGCAAAGATATAACATTTTGCAATAACAATCACCATATTTCATGAACTTTTTTCACAAATTCGAAAAAAAACTTGTATTTTATCTATGCAAGAAACGTGTTTCGATTTCTTTTTGTTATTTAATTTTTGAAAAAGGTTTGCAAATTATTATGATTCGCACAAAATCTATTACACATTATCTCGAAATGTTCCGAAAAACTCAAAAATCATCATTTCCGGGCAAAATCTTGCTGAATGGAGCGCAAGAATGAAAATCAATGTTAAATGATGAAAAAATAAAGGGATAATTGGGGAAAAGCAAAAAAAATCAGTATCTTTGCTTTGTGAAACCTGCATATCACGTCGGACAACTATCAAAACATCGAAATACCTATGAAAGAAATTAAGATTTCAGAGAAGGCTCACAGGGAAATCAAGAAACTCTTCTCCCAACGAAACAGCGTGAACACGCTGAAAAGCGACCCGGAACTGACGGCCATTTTCGACAACTTCGCTTTCGACGAGACGCTGGAAGTGGCCGACGGTCCTGTGCTGGAGAAGACGCGCATCATGTGCATTCTCGCCTCCACAATGGGCTGCAACGCCATGACGGAATTCCGCATGCACGTGGATGCCGCGCTCAACGTGGGCATCAAGCCACGCGAAATCAGGGAAATCGTCTATCAGGCAGTCCCGTTCCTCGGTTTCTCGCGCGTCATCGATTTCCTGCTGGCCATGAATGAGGTGTTCGACAACAATGACATACGCCTGCCGCTCGACGACCAGAGCACGGTGACGCAGGAGAACCGCAACGAGGAAGGCAGCAAAATCATTGACGCTCTCTGGGGCGAAGGCAATGCCGCCAACATGTATGAGACTTCGCCGAAAGGGCAGGAGCACATCGTGAATTATATGGAAGGCTACTGCTTCGGCGAGTTTTTCACACGCAACGGCATCGACCTCCAGCATCGTGAACTCATCACCTTCTGCATGCTGGCCGCTTTGGGCGGATGCGACAATCGTCTGCGCACGCATACCATCGGTTGCAAACACTGCAACACTACCAAGAAGGAGATGGTGGCTGCCGTGACAGCCATGTTGCCGTGGATTGGTTTTCCACGGTCGCTCAACGCACTCAACATCATCAATGACGTGTATTCGGAGAAGATGATTTGATTCCGAAGCGATGCTCCACCCGGGGCACATGTCAGACAACGAAGCTGCATCTCATGGCAGATGCAGCTTTTTTCATGAACAAGGGGCTGCATCGTCAGGCAAAAGCGACGACACAGCCCCTTGTTTGCATGAATGCAATCCTTCAGACCGCTTACGAGAGGAAGCCGAGCAACACACCAGCGGCCACGGCCGAGCCAATGACACCGGCCACATTCGGTCCCATTGCGTGCATGAGCAGATAGTTGTGGGAATCTGCACGCAGGCCCTCCTGGTTGGAGATGCGGGCCGCCATCGGCACGGCACTCACACCGGCATTGCCAATCAGCGGGTTAATCTTCGAGCCTTCCGGCAAGAACAGATTATAGAACTTCACGAAGAGCACACCGCTGGCGGTAGCGATGATGAAAGCGAATGCACCGAGGGCAAAAATCTTCACAGTGTCGAGCGTAAGGAATTCGCTGGCCTGCGTGGAGCAGCCCACTGTAAGTCCAAGCAACATCACGATGACATCGTTGAGAGCACTGCCTGCCGTCTTGGCCAGACGAGTCGTCTTGGTGCTTTCCTTCAGCAGGTTGCCGAAGAAGAGCATACCGAGCAGTGGAAGTCCTGACGGCACGATGAAGGTAGTAATCAGCAGCCCCACAATCGGGAAGAGTATGCGCTCTGTCTGGCTCACCTGACGGGCCGCTTTCATGCGGATCAATTTCTCTTTCTTCGTCGTCAGCGCACGCATGATAAACGGCTGAATCACCGGCACAAGGGCCATATAGCTATAAGCACACACGGCAATGGCACCCATGAGATTCGGTGAGAGCTTTGAGGAAAGGAAGATGGCCGTCGGACCGTCGGCTCCACCGATAATGGCGATGCCGGCTGCCTGGTTCGGCTCGAAGCCTAACGCCAAAGCGATGATGTATGCGCCGAAAATGCCGAACTGGGCTGCTGCGCCCACGAGCATCAGCTTCGGGTTGGCAATCAAGGCGGAGAAATCCGTCATGGCACCAATGCCAAGGAACACGAGCGGCGGATACCACCCTTGTCGCACGCCTTGATAGAAGATGTTCAGAACAGAATTGTCCTCGTAGAGTCCGATTTCAAGACCGGCGGCCTTGAACGGAATGTTTCCCAAAATGATGCCCAGACCAATCGGGATGAGCAACAACGGCTCGAAGTCTTTCTTGATGGCAAGCCAGATGAAGAAAGCGCCGACGGCAATCATCACAATATTGGCCCATGCCACATTGGCAAAGCCTGTGTAAGAAAGGAAGTCGGTGAACTTCTGAGCGATGAAACTCATGATACCTGTACTTTCTAATAGCATTTCTATTGAAGTTTTAGATCGTTTGAGTTCTATGATTCAATGGTAACCAACACTGCGCCTTCCATCACAGTGTCACCTTTGGCCACCCTGACTTCGGACACTTTGCCGTCACGCTCAGCGTCAATATTGTTCTCCATCTTCATGGCTTCGAGCACGATGAGCGTCTGACCGGCTTTCACGGCCTGTCCCACCGTCACCTTCACATCGTTCACTGTGCCCGGCAGTGGTGCCTTCACGGCTGTCACACCGGCTGCAACCGCCTCCTGCGCGGCCTTCGGAGCCTCTACGGTTTTCACAGGGGCTGCCACGGCACGCACCACTGGCTTCGGCTGGGCTACCGGCTTCTCCATCTCAACATCGAACTCGATGCCGTTCACCTCGACCTTGGCGATGTTGTCCTCAACGCCGTTGATTTTCACGTTGTATTCAACACCTTTGATTTTATAATTATATTCTTTCATTTTGAATGTTGCTTGTTGTTATGGGAAAAAATGAATGTTCTCTATGACCGTCTTACTTCTGATGATACACTTCAGGAGCCTGACGCAGCTGATGGTCCTTGTTCTCCCAAGCGCTGTCATGATGATGGATGGTGATGATTCCGCTCTCCACATCATGCGTTCCCCCCCAGTATTCGTGGAGTGCCAGGCCGATGGCGGCAGCATAATTCTCCATCTCAATACCCTTGGTCTCGGTGCCTTCCATCGCCATGACGACGAGTTTCTCGGCACTTTCATGGAACTTGCGGATGGCCTTCACCCGGTTGAGCATCGTGATGCGGTTGATAATCCATCCAAACACATGGAAGAAGATATAGAGCAGAATGAGGCAGAAGAATACGATGCCCATCGACAGCACTGTCATGGCTATTCCATATGGGTCGTTTTTCTTCCATTCGGCCACTTTGTCCTCGCCATGTCCACCCACGTCGTTCGGCGTGTTCGGCGTCACATGATCGGCATCGGCGACCATCCATTCATAGGAATCCTTCTCCTTATTATATATACGTGCATACGAACTTCCGGCCGGCAGTACAGGCACGGTCACGGAATCAAGCAGCGTGACACCGTTTCCGTCGTAGAGTGCAATCCAGTTCTCTCCCACAGTGTTCAGCGTGAAGTCTGTGTGGAGCGTGCCGCGGTTGACATGTCCGTCCGCAAAGAATGTGATACGCTGCTTGGCCGTCAGGTTGGTACGGGCATCGCCTTTCGGAATGAGCGACATCATGGCGATGCGTTCAGGAGCCGAGAGCGCCTTGTCAAGAACCCTCCTGTCTGTGGTCAGATAGCAGTTGCGGATGTCGTGCGTGCTGTAGGACGTGTTTGCAATCTCAATCCAGCTGTCCGCCTCTCCGTATTCATCCCTGTACTCGGGCAGAGACGCAAGCGATGCCGAGTCCATCGACTGGGTATCCGGAGCCACATACACCTCATTGATTTTGAAGTCAAAGGCTCCTTGCGCCATCATCGTTCCTGCAGTCATCAGGGCAAGAGATAATGCAACTATTTTTTTCATTTGATTGAATCTTATTGAAAACTTAAAGAGGAATGTTTCCATGCTTCTTGGCCGGATTGGCTTGCGACTTGGTCTCCAGCTGCTCCAGTGCGCGGATGACGCGGAAGCGCGTGTTGCGCGGCTCGATGACATCGTCGATGTAGCCATATTTGGCAGCATTGTAAGGATTGGAGAAGAGCTTCGTGTATTCGTCTTCCTTTTCTTTCAGGAATGCGACAGCATCCTCGCCGGCTTCCTTCTTGGCCTTGGCTTCCTTGGCATAGAGCACAGCCACGGCACCGCTGCCGCCCATCACGGCGATTTCGGCCGACGGCCAAGCATAGTTGAGGTCGCCTCGCAGCTGCTTGCAGCTCATCACGATGTGGCTGCCGCCGTAGCTCTTGCGTAGGGTAATGGTCACCTTCGGCACTGTGGCCTCGCCATAGGCATAGAGGAGCTTGGCACCATGCAGAATCACGGCATTATATTCCTGTCCCGTGCCCGGCAGGAATCCAGGCACATCGACGAGCGTCACCAGCGGAATGTTGAAAGCATCGCAGAAGCGCACGAAGCGGGCACCCTTGCGGCTGGCATTGCAGTCGAGCACGCCGGCGAGCTTCGAAGGCTGGTTGGCCACCACGCCAACGGAACGGCCGTTCATACGGGCAAAGCCTACGATGATGTTCTGGGCGAACTTAGGCTGCACTTCGAAGAACTCCCCATTGTCCGTGATGGCGGAAATCACCTGATACATATCGTAAGCCTGGTTCGGATTGTCCGGAATGATTTCGTTCAGGCTGTCCTCCATGCGGTCCACGGGGTCGGTGCATTCCACGCGTGGTGCCTCCTCGCGGTTGTTCTGCGGAATGTAGCTCAGCAACTGCTGAATCATGGCCATAGCCTCTTCCTCCGTAGCGGCGGTGAAATGGCACACACCGGATTTCGTGCTGTGGATGCTGGCACCGCCGAGGCTCTCCTGATCCACATCCTCGCCCGTCACGGTTTTCACCACCTTCGGGCCGGTGAGGAACATATAGCTCGTGTTCTCCATCATGAGCGTGAAGTCCGTCAGTGCCGGTGAATAGACGGCACCGCCCGCACATGGGCCGAAGATTCCGCTGATTTGCGGAATCACGCCGCTGGCCAGGATATTGCGCTGGAAAATCTCGGCGTAGCCGCCCAGTGCGTTGATGCCTTCCTGGATGCGTGCACCGCCCGAGTCGTTCAGTCCGATGACCGGTGCTCCCACACTCATGGCCATGTCCATCACCTTGCATATTTTCTGCGCCATCGTTTCAGAGAGCGAACCGGCGTTCACTGTGAAGTCCTGCGCGAACACATAAACAAGGCGACCGTTGATGGTGCCAGAGCCGGTCACCACACCGTCGCCCAGATATTGTTTTTTCTCCATGCCGAAGTTGGTACAACGGTGGAGCTTGAACATGTCAAATTCTTCGAAGCTGCCTTCGTCGAGGAGCATCTGCAAGCGTTCGCGAGCCGTGAACTTTCCTCTTGCATGCTGCTTGTCAATGGCTTTCTCGCCGCCGCCCAAGCGTGCCTTTGCGCGGAGCTCTATCAGCTCCTGTATCTTTTCTGTCTGTTTGCTCATGATTCTGATGATTTGATAAGAACGAATGGAGTGTGTCTCTCACTTGGCCGGTTCACAGAGTTCGGTGAGGATCCCTGCCGTTGTCTTCGGATGCAGGAAACCAATCATCATGTGCTCGGCACCCGGACGTGGAGCCTTGTCAATCAGACGCACACCCTTGCCTTCGGCCTCAATGAGTGCTTCCTGGACACCGTCTTCCACTGCGAACGCCACGTGATGCACGCCACGTCCGCCCTTCTCCAAGAATTTGGCTACGGCGCTCTCAGGGCTCGTCGGTTCCAAAAGCTCCAGCTTCACCTCGCCCACTTTCAGAAAAGCCGTCTTCACTTTCTGGTCGGCTACCTCCTCTACGGCGTAGCACTTCAGTCCGAGGACATTCTCAAAATAGGGAAGCACCTCGTCAATGCTCTGGACAGCAATGCCCAGATGATCAATACGCGAAATTTTCATTTTGCAGAATATTTTTTATATGAATTGTATTGGGTATTTAGTCGCCTACAATGGTTCGGGCAGCAAATTTACACAATAAAAACTGGCTGACGAAATCAGAACATTAAAAAAAACTAAATTATTCATTTTTCATGCAGTTATGGCCAATAGGCATGACAAAGTAGATACTCCACTTGGCAATCCGCACAGAGCGGCCGTTGCCTCATTCCACGCGGAACCAGTCACAGTCCATCCATCCGAGCGCAGGCCGGTCGGCGCTGACTGCTGCCAGTCCGATTTTGGCACCTACCCATTTGCCCTCACGGGCCTGGAAAGCAGAGCCGGCAGCGCTGAACCGCCGCCCGTCGAGGCTGTAAGAAAACTGACAGCGGCCGCCATTTTCTACCTGCACGCGCAGGTAAACCAGGCATTCATAGTTGGTCGTATTGCCCGTAGGCTGGATGCGCGAACACGACACCACGGCGATGTCTTCCGTCTGCTCCACCCCACCCTCGCCGGCATTCCGGCAACGGGCCAGCTGCACCACGAACTGTTCGCCACGCCTCACGAGCGAGAGCCAGGCATAGTCAAGCCCCATCACGAGGAGCCCCCCACGCTGTCCCTCTTCCTTGGCCACGACACGCACGCAAGCCGTAGCGGTGAACGCCTTCTTCGGAAACTTCTGCAAGAGCAGGTTGGGCACGTTCCACAAGTTCGGTTCGTCTGCAGACAAACGATGCGTGAAGAGCCGGAAGTAGCCCGCATTCGTAGTAAAGCCGAAAAGCGGCTGATAGTTGGCCTGCCACTCCCACTGCTGTCCGAGCGTCGTGCCCGCAAAGTCGTCATCGGTCTGCGGCTGCATGCGCAGGGTCTCGCGGGAGGCAGGAAAACCTGTGTGTGGCAGTTGCCATTCGTCCACCGGCTGCCCGCATCCGTCGCCGTCCGGGTCTTCGCCGATGACAGGCCATCCGTCGCGCCATATCATGGGCTGCAAGTGCACGATGCGTCCGTAAGGCTGCGATTCCTGAAAGTGGAAAAACCAGTTTTCTTCCCCGGCTGTCTCCACCCATGCACCCTGATGTGGACCATTGACGGCCGACGTGCCTTGCGCCATGACGACGCGGGAAACGTAAGGACCATAGACCGACCGGCTGCGCAGGGCGAGCTGCCAGCCTGTTTCCACACCTCCAGCCGGAGCGAAAATATAGTAGTAGTCTCCACGTTTGTAGAACTTCGGTCCTTCAACGGTGTGGTTCACCTGCTGCACATTTGTCTTCAGCGAAGCGGCATCCGATGCCCTGTCCTGCGTACCATCGTACACCATGACGGGGGCATTGAGCACGCGGGTACCCGTAGAGTCCAGTTCCTGCACCACCAGACAGCTGTTGATGCCCGCACGACTGTTGGCCCAGGCATGCACCAGATACACCTTCCCGTCGTCGTCCCACAGTGGACAAGGGTCAATCAGTCCGCGCCCCGGCACGACGAGCACAGGCCGGCTCCATACGCCACGAGGATTCGTCGTACACGTCATGTAGATGCCGTAGTCGGGGTCGCCGTAATAGATATAGAACCAGCCGTCATGCCAGCGGATGCTGGGTGCCCACACGCATCTGCCGTGTTTGACAGGCACGTCACTCTCAGGCTCATAGTCCGCATTCGGCACGACGGGCAGGGCATGGTTCACGATGCTCCAATGCACCAAGTCCGTGCTGAAGAGAACAGGAAGTCCCGGCGAAGCGCAGAAGCTGGAAGCCGTGAGATAGAATCCATCCGGCCCCACGCACACATCAGGGTCGCTGTAATCTGCCGTAAGCACGGGATTGGTGTAGTGCTGCGCCTGACATACGCACGGCTGCCCCAAAAGGGTGGACAGCAAGAAAATGAGATACCACGACGACTTTTGTGCTTTCAACTTCCTTTCCATCTTCATTTGTCTATGATCATTTATCACTTTTGTTTCAGCTATTATTCATGATTTCTGAGTCATCGTCCCTGATCAATTTCCGGATGCTTTCTTCATTCTGAGCAACGCCTCCAAATAATAGTAATCGCCGTAGTTGATGCTGTAGTCAATCTCGCTGCCAGACGGATAGTTGCCCACGCAGTGGCGCAGGAACGACGGTTTGGCATCACCACTGCGATAGGCCGACGATGACAGCGAGCACAACATGGTGCGGGCGGCCGCAAGATATTCCGCGTTGTCTGCGTATGCAGCCAGCGGAATCAGTGCCGATGCCACCACCGCAGCAGCCGAGGCATCGCGATAGTCTGTCATCGAGAAGTCCCAGTAAGGAATGAGCGTCGAATCGGGCAACTGCCGGAGATACACGTCGGCTGCCTTCTGGGCGAAATCGAGAAAACGCTGCTCATGCGTGTACTGATACACCATCGTGTAGCCGTAGATGGCCCACGCCTGGCCGCGTGCCCACATCGTCTCGTCACCAGCCCCTTGATGTGTGCAGTTGCGCAGATGCCGGCCTGTCACGGGATTGTACACCGCCACGTGGTAGCAGCTGCCGTCCGGGCGGAACTGATAGTGCAGGGTCGTATCGGCGTGGCTCACCGCCATGTCGTAGAGCCGCGGTTCCGACTTGTCCTGATTGGCCCAGAAGAGCAATTCCAGATTGATTATGTTGTCCATGATGGTATTATGTCCTCCGAACATCTTCACATTCCTCGGCCACGAGAGCAACGTGCCCACGTGCGGATTGAAGAGTGTGGCCAACGAGTCGGCCGCCGCATGCAGCACCCGTTTATAGTCATCCCGCCTCTGCGCCGCCACCTTGGCCAATTCCGTCTCGCCCGCATCGCGCAACATCTCCGCATAGCGGTCCAGCTGACGCACGCCCTGCATGTAGCTGCCAATCATGATGAACCCCAAGTCGTGGTCGTAGATGGGCGAATAGGCCAGAAAGCGCAACTGCTCCGTCCACCCCATCGCCGCACGCATCACCTCCTGGTCGTCCGTCGCCGCGAAGTCAAGCCACAGAATACCCGGCCAGAAGCCTGCCGTCCATTCCTCCGGCGTGTCAGCCCTGCAGAGCGTCCACACAGAGGCCGAATCGGCTATGTTGCGAGGTGTAAGCGTATAGTCATACGTGCCACTGTCGGAGCGCAACTCGTCTAACGTGCGGTGAACCTGCACGTCGCAATAGGTCAACTGTTTCTGAACGTCGAAATGATTGTCGCAGGCCGTCAGCATCCAACCTGCGAGACAGGCCACGAAGAACATCTGTTTCATATCGGGAAAGTATCTTAACAAAAACATGCCGGCTGGCCGTTGCAAAACTGGGCACCAGTCTTCTGCTGCAAATTTACGACAAAAACACGACATTCGTCCTTCCTTTTGACGGAATCCGGACGGTTCCAAAGAAAAAAATGCTTTCACGGCATCCGGCCATGAAAGCATGCAGGGAGAGTGTCGGCGGCGCAGACGGACTGTCCGAATCAGAGGCTGTCCCGATACCACTGGTAGAGACGGCGGACACCGTCCTCGATTTCCACACGGTGTGTCCAGCCGAGAGAATGGAGCTTGGAGACATCAACGAGCTTACGCGGCGTACCATCGGGCTTGGTGGAGTCCCAAACGACGGTACCCTCGAATCCGACAGTGCGGACGATGAGGTCGGCCAGGTCGCGAATGGTGATTTCCTTGCCCGTTCCGACATTGATGTGGCAGTTGCGGATTTCGCCAAGGGCAGGAATGGCACCGCCGCGTCCCTCGGAGTTGTTGCGGTCAACGGCCCCTCCGGTCTTGGCACCATAGAAGACGCTGGAATATTTGTCAATGCCGATGATGTCCTTGAAATCGACGTTGAGCAGCACGTGGACGCTGGCATCGGCCATATCCTCGCTCCACAAGAACTCGCGGAGAGGCGTGCCCGTGCCCCACAACGTGACACGGTTGTCCTCGATGCCGTAGAAGGCAAGGGTCTGGCGGATGCGTTCTTCAGAGTCGCTTCCCGTGACGTTGCCCTCGCCGATGAGGGTACGCAGAGAATCGGGTGGATTGACAGGACGCTTGTCCATGTCGGCGCGGATGGCCTGCCATTGACCCTCATGGAGGAGTTTGGCCAAATAAATCTTACGCATCATGGCGGGCATCACATGACTATTTTCCAAATGGAAATTGTCGTTCGGGCCATAGAGGTTGGTCGGCATGACGGCTATATAATTCGTGCCATACTGCAAGTTGTAGCTCTCACACATCTTGAGTCCGGCTATCTTGGCGATGGCGTATTCCTCGTTGGTGTATTCGAGTGGAGAAGTGAGCAGGGCATCTTCCCGCATGGGTTGCGGGGCAGCCTTGGGATAGATGCAGGTGGAGCCGAGAAAGAGGAGCTTCTGCACACCGTGCGTGTAGGCGTTCTCGATGACGTTGCACTGTATCTTCATGTTCTGCATGATGAAGTCAGCGCGGTAGAGGGAGTTGGCCATGATGCCGCCCACGAAGGCGGCGGCCAGTACTACGGCATCGGGACGTTCCTCGTCAAAGAAGCGGGTGACGGCGGCCTGATTGGTCAGGTCGAGCTCGCGGTGGGTTCGTCCCACGAGACGGGTGTAACCGCGCTGTTGGAGGTTGTTCCAGATGGCGGAGCCGACGAGTCCGCGATGGCCAGCCACGTAGATTTTGCTGTCAGGGGTGAGGTGGCTTTTCATTTCACGATTCCTTTTTCCAGATACTCGGCCAGGTTGGTGCGCACCCGCTCGGCCACACTGTCGGAGGCGACTTTGGCCATGTCGCTGTCCACCATGATTTTCACCAATTCTTCGAAGCTCGTGCGGTTGGGGTTCCAACCCAACTTGGCCTTGGCTTTCGTCGGGTCGCCCCAGAGGTTGACCACATCGGTCGGACGGTAGAAATCGGGGCTTACCTCCACCAGCACGCGACCGGTGGCCTTGTCCACACCTTTCTCGTTGATGCCCTCGCCCTGGAACTCGAGTTCGATGCCCACGTGCTTGAAAGCGTAGTAGCAGAATTCACGCACAGAGTGCTGCACGCCGGTGGCGATGACGAAGTCCTCGGGCGTATCCTGCTGGAGGATGAGCCACATGCACTCCACGTAGTCTTTGGCATAGCCCCAGTCACGCAGGGAGGAGAGGTTGCCGAGGTAGAGTCTGTCCTGCTTGCCCTGCGCGATGCGGGCGGCGGCCAGAGTGATTTTGCGGGTGACGAAGGTCTCGCCGCGGCGTTCACTCTCATGGTTGAAGAGAATGCCCGAGCAGCAGTACATGTGATAAGCCTCGCGGTATTCCCGCACAATCCAGTAGCCGTAGAGCTTGGCTACGGCATACGGGCTGTAGGGATGAAACGGCGTATTCTCGTTCTGCGGCACTTCTTCCACCTTGCCGTACAATTCCGACGTACTGGCCTGGTAGATGCGGCAAGAGTCCGTCAGGCCGTTGAGACGCACGGCCTCCAGCACGCGGAGCACGCCGACGGCATCGACATCGGCGGTGTACTCCGGCGAGTCGAAGCTCACTTGCACATGGCTCTGCGCGGCGAGGTTATAGATTTCTGTCGGACGCACTCGGTTCACTACGGCCACAAGCGACATCGAATCGTCCATGTCGGCATAGTGGAGATGGAAGTGAGTTTTTCCTTCCAAGTGGGCAATACGCTCACGATAGTCCACTGATGAACGGCGGATGATGCCGTGAACGTCATACCCCTTGTCCAAGAGAAACTCGCTGAGATAGGAGCCGTCCTGCCCTGTGACACCTGTGATTAAAGCTACTTTACGCATAAATATTCAAAATGAGTATTTGTTGCTGACGAATCGTTTCTTACTTGCTGACTTTCTTCGTCGTTGAACCGTTACGGCTACTCATGCGGAGCACGTAGGTACCCTGTGGCAGTGTGGACTGACGGAAGCGGCTGACAGCTTCACCAAAAGGTGACGTATAACGATCCATCACGATGCCATTGGCGGCGATGACTTCGACGTGAACTTCGGAGTCGGCCGTCACGCCTGTGATGCCTGTAGGCACGACATCGGTGACGAAGAGAATGCCCTCGGCGAGCCGCGACGTGTCCCAATAGAGGCCTGCATCAGCATCGATGACCTCGCTCTCGAGCTTCGGCGTACCTGTCGTGGTCGTGGCTTTCCAGAGTATCACGGAGTCGCCAACGGCCAGTGTGTGCGTGTCGGAAATAGAGAGCGACACCGTGCCGTTCATCGTCAGCCGGTTGATGTTCTGAATGCTGGTACCGCCCGTCGAGGATGCCGTGGCTCCCCGGCGCACGCCAAGCCGCAGCACGGAGTTGGCTCCGAACGTGACGTTCTTGTTGTTGAAGTTCAGTGTGCCCGAGGTTGAGCTTTCCGTGACACCTACCTGCAACGTGCCGTTGATGGTGGTGGCGCTGTTGATCAGGTTGCCGGTGTTGGCCGTGATTCCCGAAAGGGTTGCTCCGCGTGACACGGTCAGTGCTCCCGTACCGAGCGTCACGCCCGAGGAAATGTGCAACTCACCTTCGTCCACACGCGTATAGCCCGTGTAGTCGTTCGATTCCTTATTGGTCAGCGTCACCTTGCCCGCACCGGTCTTGACGATGTTGCACGAGCCCGTGGCCTTGCCTGCCCACGACCAGTTCTCGTCATTGCCGATTTTCCACGTGCACGTTCCACTGACAGTGCCCGACGAATAGAGCACTACGCCGCCGAGCGATCCGTTGCCCGTCACTTTTCCGATGGCGAACGTCTTGCCACTGGTGTTGCAGACCGTCTGGCCGTCAGCAATATTGAGCGTAGCGTCCGGCAGGCCATAGCTGTTGTCGAACGGGAAGACGGCTCCGCTGCTGGTGGCTGTCTTGATGGTGCCGGTGAAGGCAGACCAGTCGCCTTGCAGCTGCGTGCGCTGGATGGAGGTCTGCACATTCACGGTGAGCGTTCCGCTGCCCGTGAGTTTGTTTTTATAGGTGGCGCGGCTGTCGAGGTTCCACGTACCGGTCTTGTTTTCCGGCACCTCTACATTATAGGTATAGTTGCTGTAAGAACCCGATCCGTCGGCATCGCTGAGGGTGCCGCCCGCGATTTCCACCGTCTTGGCCGGCACAATGTTGTTGTCGGTCGTTACGAAAACCGTTCCAGCGCTGATGACCAGCCGGTTGAGCGAGCTGTTGCTTGCATTGAGTTTCATCCATCCCGAGCCTTTCTTCGTGAGGGTCGTGCCACTGATGGCTTTGTTCACCACAAAGTCACTGGTGTTGTTGATTGTACCGCCTTCGGTGGTGAGAATCTGCATCGGTGAGCCTTGGGTGACAGATGCGGTGGTGTTGAGTTCCGCACCATTCTCAATGATGAACTTGTTGGCCGTCGTGTTCACACCGCCCAGACCGCCATACGACTGCGTGGCATTCGAGAGCGCACTGACGCGCAGCGTGCCGCCGGAGATGCGTGTGCCGCCCGTGTAAGTGTTGTCGGTGCTGATGGTGAGCCGGCCGGAACCGCGCTTCACGAGTGTTGTCCCGCCGTTGAGCGAGCCGGTTCCGCTGAAGGTGTAGGCCGTGGTGTTGTCCACGATGACGCTGTCAGCCTCCATGTCATCTGTCAACGTCACGTCGAAACTGCTGGCAGAGTCGTCGAAAAGCACCTTGTCGCCTGTAACGAACACCTCGTTCGTGTCGGTCGTATCGCTTGCGAGCGTGAAGTTCTCCGCGCTGGCCAAGTTCCATGTGTTGCCGGCCGCACCGTTCCAGATGACCGCGGCCGCATCGCGGATGCCCTCCACGACGAGGCTCAGCTGATTGTCGGTGAGCTGCAGATAAGCCTTCTTGCTGGTTGGAAGTCCCTCAATCTTGAGGTTGGCGATGCTGCCGCTGACCTTCGAGATGATGCCCAGCACATAAGTGCCTTCGCGCAGTGTATCGCCGCTGTTGACAAATTCCACTACCGGTGTCAGGTAGCTCGGCCCATACGTCCAGCTCTTGGTCTCGATGGTGAGCACGCCCGCGTTCACGGCATCGGCCTGCAGCTGGTCGTTGATGTCGAGCACGAGACGGCTGCCGAAGCCTAAGCGCAACGTGTCCGTCGTGATGCTGCCGATGGTGTTCTCGCCGCCCGGGCGCAACTCGGAGGCGTAGGTCATCTTGATGCTGCGGAACTGGCCGCCGTTGGAATTGAGTTTGGTGAAATGGTTGAGCCAGAGGGCAGAGTTCTTCAGCTGTCCGTCGAAGTTGAGCGTACCGCCCCAGATGTCGGTGTTGCCCGTGTAGGTCTCAGCCACGGCAGGCAATGTGAGGATGCCCTCGCCCTGCTTCACGACCCGCGTGCTGCCGCTGAAGGCACCGCCGCTCACCGTGCAGGCGTATGTCGTGGTGGTGATGCCAGAGTTGTTGTTGCTGCCTTGCGTCCACGAAGGCACGTTGAAGGTGGCGACAGATGGACTGGCTCCCTCGCTTACACTGATTTTCGTATCATTCGTCTCGCACACGATGATCTGCTGGCCGTCGGTGGCGGTTGAGATGGTGCCGCCGTTGGCAATTTCCGTCCGCCCCGTCAGGGTGAGTGGTGGCGGAGCCACGGTGATGCCCTCCATCTCGCCGAGGAAATAGCTCACGTGAGGCGGTTGATTATAACCGATGGACTGCCACACCATCGCGTTGCGGTACTGATGGTCGTGCCAGAGCGTGTAGTTGCGCCAGCTGGTCTCGATAGGAGTGGTGTAGATGCGGAACGCGCCTTCGCCACTCTCAGGGATGACAATTTCCTCGCGCCAGTCTCCGTAGATGTCGCCCTGGGCACAAGGATTGTTTTTCGAAGAATTGTTGAGATGACAGCCGGAACTCTGGAAGATGCGCCCGCCACCCGGTTTGTAAACCACGCCTTCGCGGGCCGTGCCCGGGCTGTCGAACACCTCGTCGCAGAGGTCACCGTCCCAGTAGATGCGGAAGTTGAGGTGCGACCAATAGAGCGCGTCGTTCGTACCGCTTGTGGACGGACCACCGTCCACAAGTCTGTCGGCCACGGACGAAATCAGCCCCGTGTTGACAGAACGTCCGAGGCATCCCGGGAAATCGTTCGAGAAGTTGCCCATGAGGGCGCGCCCGTCGTCGCTCGACCCCTGCGAGCGGTAGTAGAGCACACTCGTCGTGGCATTGCGGTAGTTCATGTTCGGGCTCGACTCGTTGCAGGCAAACTGCTCCAATCCCTTGCGATAAGGGTCGAAATCGCCCACATGCTGTGCGTCGCCGTGACCCAAGCCCGTGGTGGAAAGTCCCTTGCCGTTGTCGTCGATGACCATCGAGCCGAACACGATTTCGTCGCGTCCGTCCATATCGACATCGGCAATGGCAAAGTTGTGATAACCCTGCCCGAACCAGCTCGTGGCCAGCCCGTCGCTCGTCCAGTACCAGCGTTGCGTGAGCTGGTGCGTGGCCGGATCCACGTCGTAGGCCGCCATCTTGTGCTTGGTGTAGGCACCGCGTCCCAAAAAGATGCTGGCCTTGCGTCCGTCGAGGAACGGTGCGCCGAAGAAATGCTTCGTGGAGCGGTGCCCCACGATGCCCGTGCCCCAGTCGGAGTCCTGTCCTCGGGTGAGCGGATAGTCCATATAGAGAGGATGCTCCGACGGACCGATTTCGTAAGGCGTGCCCGTCTCACCGTCCAGATAAATCAGGTATTCATTGCCCGTGCTGGTGTATTCGATGCCGCTCCAGCGCGTGTCCACACTCATGTCACCGATGTTGATGGTCGCTCCGGTGTCCGTGTGAATCATCATGTTGTCGGCTCCGCGCAGCAGTCCCTCCGCCTTGCCGTCGCCGTCCCAATCGAAGAAGACAATGTCGTACTGCTCATCGGCTCCCGACAGCATGTTCGGGCCGAGGTCAATCCACCACAGGCGGTTGCCGTCCGCGTCGTAGCATTCGAGCAGGGCAAAGGCCGAGTCGTTGTTCACATCGTGACTGATGTCACAGTTGCGCTTGAGGATGAATTCGCTCACGCCGTCGCCCGTCACATCGCCCAGCGAGATGTCGTTGATGCTGTAGTGGGAAGTCACGTCATTGCCGTTGCGGTCGGTGACGGCCTGCACCGGCACGCGCAGATAACCGTTCGTCCACGGCGTGACGGCAACTGAGAGAGCCTGCTCCACACCGTTCACCACAGCCGCCACCTGATAGGTAGAGGCTGCCGAGCCGCCTGTATCGAGATAATTCGACACCCGCAGCGGAGACGTATTCAGTTTCGTTCCGTTGCGATAGATGTTGTACTGCGTGTCGTAGTACTCCTCGCCGAAGATGCGCCAGCTCACCAGATACCCCGTGCCACTGCTGGCAGGCACGGCCACGACCCCACGGTCGAGCTTGTCGGTGGCACGCTGAGCCGTCGCCACGGATGTGCCCAGCACCATTGCCACCAGAATCGTCAGAAGTTTCTTCATCATTGTGGAATGTCAGTTATTATCAGTTTTTTATGATTTCGTTGCAAATTTACGATTTCCCTCCGACTTCACAAAATTTACTTCACCAATACTTTCGTGGTCTCAGCTCCCACTTTCACCACATACACGCCTGGTTCGAATACGGAGGCAACGGGCATTTCCTGTCCCTGCATGTTGTAGATATGGGCACTGCCGTCGGCACTTCCATCCGCCTGCACCACACGGATGTGGCGGCCGTCCACTTCCACACTGTGTCCGTTCATAGAATAGCGGGTGGAAGCCACGGCCACCGCATTGCCATCGTCCGTCGTGCGGATACTGACTTGCTGGCTGGCCAAGCCCTCGCACGCCACGTTCACGGTCATCGTGCCCGCCGTGCGGGTAGCCTTGGCGATGGCCAAGGCACGTCCCTCGAAGAGTTTCGGCGTGCTGCTGCGGAAGCTCTCCATATCATACGGGCAGGCATTGCCGGCGGCCAACAATGTGCCTTCGCCGTCCACCGTGATGGTGAGCTGGCGCGAGCTGTCGCTCACCACATTTCCTTCGGCATCCACCAGCTCAGCCGTGACGTATGCCAAGTCGGCACCGTCGGAGCGGATGGTGGTGCGGTCGGTCACGAGACGGAGAGCCACGGGCTGACCCGTCGTCTGCAGGATGAAGGACTCGCCTTCATTGGTGCCGTCGAACGTGACGGCCCGCAACGTACCTTTTTGATAAGGAACAGAGAATCCCGCCCAGAACGTACTGCCCGGGGTCTTCGTGTCGAGAAGCTGGTCGTTGAGATAGAGGCGCACCTGAGGCGCACGCGAGTAAACATTCACGGTGAGGTTGGTGCCCTCGTCGCAGTCGAACGTCCAGCTCTGATGCTCCAGTTGCCATCCCCAAGCCGAAATGCTCATGTAGGTGCCGGCCGGCGCAGGCTCCTCCACGGCCATCGTGACAGGGGCGCGATGCCAGACCACATCGCGGTAGTAGGACTGCGGTTTCTTCGTGCCGATGAGGTCAATGTCGCCACACCAGCCGTTGAACCATGGCCAGCCCGGAGAGAACGGCTGGCTGCCGCTCGTGCGGAAACTGGCACTGCCGATGCCGGCCTCACCCAAATAATCCATCGCCGTCCACACGAAGTCGCCGATGACATAAGGATGCTCCTCCACGAGCACCCAGTGCTCCGAGGCACGTTTCGGGTAGCTTTCGAGTCCCACCATCACACGGTCGGGATGCGACGTGTGGTCACTCTCGTACTTGTCGTAGAGGTAGTTGTAGCCGCCTACGTCCAAACTCTTGAAAGCATTCTCGTTGTCCTCCGACCATGCGTGGTTCGGACTGTCCCAGCTCGGAATGGCGGCGGTGATGCCGCGCGTGGTGTCGAGCTGGCGGACGGTTTCGCGCAAGCGGGCAGCGGCAGCCTGTCCGTCGGCCGTAATGCGCCCCGGAATCTCGTTGCCGATGCTCCAAAGCACGATGCTCGGATGGTTGCGGTCGCGGCGCACCATCGTCTGCAAGTCGCGGTCGCTGAACTCCGCAAAATAATTGTGGTAGTCGTCGTTGTTCTTGGCCACGAGCCACTGGTCAAAGGCTTCGTCGATGACCATCAGTCCGAGGCTGTCGCAGGCGTCGAGGAAATGCTCCGAAGGCATGTTGTGACTGCAACGCACGGCATTGAAGCCTTCGTTCTTGAGCAACCGGAGCTTGCGGTCCTCGGCGGCGTTGTAGGCAGCCGCACCCAGCAGTCCCGTGTCGTGGTGGACACATCCGCCCTGCAGCAGCACGCTCTCGCCATTGAGCAGGAAGCCTTCGTCTGCATTGTACGCCAGACTGCGGACTCCGAACTTCGTAGTCGTTTCGTCCACGTCGTCCGTTTTCTCATCGGTCACTCGGATGACGGCACGGTAGAGGGCTGGAGACTCCGGCGACCACAACTGCGGATTCGCAATGCTCAAGTCGAAGCTCAGCGGAGCCGACTGGGCGGCCTTCACAGAGACGTTCTCGCTGCCGGAAGCCACCAGCCGGCCGGCAGCGTCGTAGAGCAGCACCTCCACCTGCGCCTGCTTCGTTTTCTTCGACTGATTCAGCACGTTGGTCTGCACGTTCACCTTCGCCTCCGCAGCCGACACCTCAGGTGTCTGGATGAAGTTGTCCCACGTGTCTTGATGGAGCTGTGGCGTGCGGATGAGCCACACGTGGCGGTAGATGCCGCTGCCCGCATACCAGCGGGTATTCACACCATTGTTGGTCACTTTCACGGTCAGCACGTTCTCCGTGCCTGCCGCATGGCAGAACTCGGTGATGTCGAAGCGGAAACTGGAATAGCCATAGTGATTGAAATACACGTGGCGGCCGTTGAGCCACACGTCGGTGTGGTTGTAGGCACCTTCGAAATAGAGCATCACCCGCTTGCCCGCATCCTCGCTGTCGAGGGTGAAAGTCTTGCGGTACCAGCCTTCGCCACCCACGGTCTGTCCCGTGGAACTGCCGCCCACGCTGCTGCGTGAGAACGGCCCTATATGCTCGCCGCCCGCAGCCTCCGCCGCCTCTGTCTCCACACTCCAGTCGTGCGGCAGGTCGAGCGTGCGCCACGCCGAGTCGTCGAAGTCAGGGCTGACGGCCTCGGGAGCCGCACCATAATGGAATTTCCATCCGAAGTCGATACAAGTTTTCCGTCCTCCGGCCCATGCCTGCAATGTCAAGAGCATCGACAGGGCAAATACAAAGATTTTTTTCATATCACTCATGAAGTTTTCAATCAATTTGGAACGATGACATATCCGCTGTAGGCTTTCACATTGGCCACGTCCGCAACCTTGTGGAACGTCTGGCCGTCGTCCTGCAGCTCATAAACTCCCGACAGATTGATCTGCTGCCGGTAAGTGCCCACTGTCTGGTAATTCCCCACGGACTTGCCGCTCAGCCCCGACGTGCTGACCAACACGTGGGCGAACTCCAGCACATCGGGCACGTCGCTTTTGGCTTTCACGAGATACACCTCGCCCCGCTGCAGGGAATCGACGGCGGCCGTGGTCACCACGATGTCGTTGCCATGGGCTGAGGCTCCAGTGATTTGCAACATTTCGGAAAAATAAAGCGAGGCCTGCGCCGTGCCCACGTCGAACGGCAGGCACAGCGTGGTGTACCCGTCAGACGGCACACTGCGCACCAATGCCACGTTGGCATACGTCTCGCCCTTCACACAATGCACATCGAAGTTCTCGCTCAAGCCTATCTCCTCCGGCTCGCCCGCGCCAATGCATTCCAGTTGCACGGCCGCGATGCCAGTCCAGTCGTTGAGGTTGTCCGCGTCGGACTGGATGCCGATGCTCAAGGTCTCGCCTGCCAGCAGCGTCACTTCGACCGACAGGGTTTGCCACGTGGGCGACGTAATGGCTGTGCGTGTGTCGTTGGCAAAGAGATAGAGCCCGCTCAGACATTGACCCTTGTTCGAGGCATCGTTATACACCTGCCCCACCACATAGGCCGTCAGCCGGTACGTGCCCGGCAACAAGCCTTCCACGTCTTGCCAAATCAGATTGGCTGACACGACGGGCGACCAGTACCACGATTCTACGCACAAGCCGCTGTAGAGCTCGTCGTCGAACTCCGGATTGTGCGTCACATAGTCAGCCGCAGCGTCATTCGAGTTGCGCGACCAGCCGCTGTTCTCCGTGCAGCTCGCATTACTGACCTTCCAAGTCACGTCGTAAGGTTGCGCGGCCGAGGCGGCCAGATATTGCTCCATGTCATAGTTAGTCTGTGCCTGCGACTCCACCGTCCCTGCGGCTGCCAGCATGAGCAGGAGAAAAAATTTCGTTCTCTTCATGATCAATTAGTCAGGTGGTTTCCGTCCGTGAAATTCCATTCCCACACGGGTAAGGAACGGTCTCACGGGAATTTCTGCCGCAAATGTACGTTTTTTGCGCCAAACGTGCAAACGGATGTTTCCTAAATTTCCATCCGCCACGAAACTGAGGCTTCCATCAATAATTCAGATTTTATTTTGCATTGTGAGCTACTTTCACTATCTTTGCCCGAAACTTTTTGCACGCATACATATTTATTAACTGACACCATTTGATATGCTGAAACTAAGCACAACCCTCGCTGCCCTCGGCATGGCAGCATGCGCAATGGCGCAAACGCATCAGTTCGATGTCAACACAAAAAAACTCGGTGCGCCCGTCCAGTCCACCATGTACGGCATTTTCTTCGAAGACATCAACTACGCCGCCGACGGCGGCCTCTACGGCGAGCTGGTCAAGAACCGCTCCTTCGAGTTTCCCGACCGCTACATGGGCTGGAAAGTATTCGGAAACGTACAGCTGAAAGACGACGGCCCGTTCGACAAGAATCCCCACTACGTGCGCGTGGGCTACAGCGGCCACAGCGACAAATTCTCGGGATTAGAGAACGAAGGCTATTTCGGCATCGGCTACCGGCAGGGAGCCGAATACCGCTTCTCCGTGTGGGCACGCGTGCCCGACGGGGGCGAGGGCAAGGTGCGCGTCCTGCTCTGCGACCCCGCCACGATGGACGAACGGCAGCAGTTTGCCGAAGCCTCGGTGACCGTCAGCTCCCGTGACTGGCAGAAATACCAGGTGGTCATCAAGGCCACCAAGACCGTCAGCAAGGGTTCGCTCCGGCTCATGCTCGCCCGCAACAGCGCCACGGTGGATCTCGAGCACGTCTCGCTCTTCCCCGTCGATACCTACAAGGGGCATGAGAACGGACTTCGCAAAGACCTCGCACAGGCTCTCGAAGACCTCCACCCGGGCGTGTTCCGCTTCCCGGGCGGCTGCATCGTCGAGGGCACCGACCTCGCCACCCGCTATCAGTGGAAGAACTCCGTCGGCCCCGTGGAGAACCGCCCGCTCAACGAGAACCGCTGGCACTACACCTTCGACTACCGTTTCTTCCCCGACTATTTCCAGAGCTACGGACTCGGCTTCTATGAGTATTTCCTGCTGAGCGAGGAAATCGGAGCCGAACCGCTGCCCGTGGTCAGCGTCGGACTGAGCTGCGAGTTCCAGAACGGCTCAGAGCGGTCGGACAAGCACGTGCCCGTCGACCAGCTCCAGCCATACATCGACGACGTGCTTGACCTCATCGAATTTGCCAACGGCGACCCAGCCAAGAACAAATGGGCCAAGCTGCGCAGCGACATGGGACATCCCGCACCCTTCAACCTTAAGTTCGTAGCCATCGGCAACGAGCAGTGGGGCGAAATCTATCCCGAGAACCTCAAGCCCTTCGTGGAGCAGGTACGCAAGCAGTACCCCGACATCCAAATCATCGGCACGAGCGGCCCGAACAGCGAGGGCAAGGACTTCGACTATCTGTGGCCTGAGATGCGGAAAATCGGTGCCGACCTCGTCGATGAGCACTTCTATCGTCCCGAAGCCTGGTTCCTGAAGAGCGGACCGCGTTACGACAACTACGACCGCAAGGGTCCGAAGGTGTTCGCCGGCGAATACGCCTGCCACGGCAAGGGAAAGAAATGGAACCACTTCGAGGCTTCCCTGCTCGAGGCCGCCTTCATGACTGGCGTGGAGCGCAACGCCGACGTGGTCTATATGGCCACCTACGCCCCGCTCTTCGCCCACATCGACGGCTGGCAGTGGCGTCCCGACATGATTTGGTTCGACAACCTGCGTTCCTTCCGCTCCTGCTCCTACTACGTGCAGCAGCTGTTCTCCCTCAACAAGGGCTCCAACGTGCTCCCGCTCACCATGAACGGCAAGCCCGTCGAGGGCATCGACGGACAGGACGGCCTCTTCGCCAGCAGCGTCTATGACAAAGCCTCCGGCTCCGTCATCGTGAAAATCGTGAACACCGGCGACCAGTCGCAGGACATCAGCCTCAACCTCATCGGCATGAAGGGAGACCACGCCGCCACCCTCACCACATACCATGCCGACGACATGGACGGCGAGAACACACTCGACCAGCCGGAACGCTACGTGCCACAGACCACAGCCGTCACCGTCTCCGCCCCGACCCTCGGCATCTCCGTGCCCGGCAAGACCTTCGTGATGTACAAGATTCAGAAGTAAAATCGCCCGTTCCTCCATCCGCGCGACTGCGCCGCAGGATGCAGACACCCCTTTCCGTTCTCCCGCCAGGGGGACATGGAAAGGGGCTTTTTTTCATGGCATGTCAGAAACGCACGTAGAGCTGCAAGTCGAAGGTGTTGTAGTCGCCGTCGCCCCCTGCGGCACGGACGGCGCGGTCGTGCGTGAAGGAGTAGCCGGCC
Source organism: uncultured Bacteroidaceae bacterium (assembly GCA_964415385.1). Lineage (GTDB taxonomy): Bacteria > Bacteroidota > Bacteroidia > Bacteroidales > Bacteroidaceae > UBA3839. The sequence goes on along the minus strand of CAYPZK010000004.1, from coordinate 15,529 downwards.
TGCAGCTTCAGATTCTTTGTGAAATAGTAGTCGCCCGTCAGCCCGTAGATGCTCTTCGCGCTGGACCATTGCCTCGTGTCGCGATAGACATCATACCGTCCCCACACCCGCGCGTGGCGGCCTACAGGCACTCCCACGACGGCATACCAGGCATCCGCCCGGCTGGCTCCCGTGATGATGCTGTTGCCGTCGGCATCCGTCCCGATTTTCCGCCCGTGACTGCCGGCATATTCCGCCCGCACGTTCACCGTGCCGTCGTATTTCATGCCGAGCGCCCACCGATGGCGGTCCACCGTCAGTCCGTCTTTCACGAAATTGCCGTTCCATCCGAACACGGCCACTTGCAGCCCTCTGAACGGACGCACGAAGAGGCCGCCTATCAGGTCCTTCGACGAGTTCTGGTCGCTGTGGTTGATGCCCTGCCCGTTGTAGATACCCACCTGATAGTGGAACAGCGGGCGGCGGGCAGTGCCCACAGGCAGCAGGTCACCCTGCACCTGCATGCCCACATCGCGACCGTTGCTGGCATGCTCCCCCACACGATCGTTGAATCCCCCCAACTTCGTGACTAACTGCGAGTAGCCGCCCGCCCCGATGTCCCACGGATTCATCGGATTCTCAAAAGTGAACGCCCGCTTGAACTGTCCGAACTTCACACGCGCGAACGTGTACCGTTGCCATTCCACCCAGGCATCCACGATGCGCGGGCTGTTCTCCTTCGAGTCCTTCCCCACCCCGTTCACCTGCACCTGCAGCTTGTAGGCGAAATCCAGCACCCTGCCGTCCACATAAACGCGCACCAGCCTGAGACTGAAATCCGACTGTACGTCGTTCGTCTGCTGGTCGTTGAACTTCGCCTGTCCGATGACATAGCCGCCGAACGTGTTCTGCTGCCGCAAATCAGCCAGTGCCCGGGCAGCCAGGCCCGTGGTGTCGGTTGCGGCGGGCTGAGCGGCCGCCACCGACGCGGCAACCGCGAAAATCAGAGTCAAGAATCTTGTCATACGCGTTCCTGCCCACGGCCATTCAGCCGCAGACGATGCAAATTTAGGAAATTTTTCTTAACTTTGCACCCGACTCAAAGGAAAACTGACCTATGGAAATCGCCATCATCATTCTGCTGGCAACAGCCCTCATTGCCGTCTCGGCAACAACCTACCGCATCCGTCTGCATGCCGCCGACAGCGACGCGGAGGCACGTGCGCTCCGGCAGAGCCTCGACGAGAGTAAGAAAAACGCCGAGACCATCATCAACCATCTGAAGGAAAGCCACCTCGCCGAAGTCAACAACCTGAAGCAGCAGTTCGCCACATCGTGGAAAGAAGCGCAGGCACAGGCCGAGCGCGCGAAAGCCGACCTGAGGGAACAGTTCGAAGCCTCGCGCCAGGAGCAACAGCGGCAGTGGGAGGAGAAGCTCAACACGCTCCGGCTGGAGTTCGACAAGCTCTCCGCCGACCACCTCAAGATGCAGCAAGAAGGCATGAAAAACAGCAACAAGGAGAGCCTCGACGCGCTCCTCAGCCCACTCAAGCAGACCATCGAGACCTTCCAGAAAGACTTCAGCGACAAAATGACGGAGCAGGTCAAGACCGATGCCGTCATGAAGGAAGCCCTGCGCGGACTGAGCGAACAGACCCAACAGTTAGGCCACTCGGCCGAACACCTGACCAAGGCTCTCAAGGCCGACCCGAAGAAGCAGGGCGACTGGGGCGAGGCCGTGCTGCGCAACATCCTCGAAGCCAGCGGCATGACCGAAGGCATCGACTTCTTCACCCAGGCATCCACGACCGACGAGGAGGGGAAGCGCTACGTGCCCGACGTGAAAGTCAAGCTCCACGGCGACAGCTATCTCATCATCGACTCCAAGACGAGCATCAAGGCCTATCTGGACTATGTCAATGCCGCCGACGCACAGCAGCAGGCCGAAGCCGTCAAGGAACACATCGCCTCCGTCCGCAAGCACGTGAACGAACTGGCGGACAAGCACTATCCCGCCAAGGTGAAGAACGCCGCCGAATACGTCCTGATGTTCATCCCGAACGAGGGCAGCTACATCCTCGCGATGGAGAACGACGAACGCATCACACTCGATGCCTACAAGCGGCACATCATCATCGTGAACCCCACCAATCTGATGCTGGCACTGAAAATCGTATGGCTCTTCTGGCAGAACGAGAAGCAGACCAAGAACGTGCGCGACATCATCGAACAGGCCAAGAAACTCTATGAAAAGTTCGCCACCTTCTCCAACTCGTTCGCCGACCTCGGCAACCGCATCGCAGCCCTCTCGACCACATATACCACTGCCGAGAAGCAGCTCTCCTCCGGCCCCGGAAACCTCACCCGCCAGCTGGCCGCGCTGAAGGACAAAGGCGTCATCAGCGACAAGAAAATCAACGAGCGGCTCCTCAGTCCCGAAGAATAGATTCCCCACCCTCTTTCTGCGCACTACTGTGCGGCAGAAAGCCGCGGCCACGCGCAATTCTCTCCACCGGCCCTGCGCCTGCCCAGCCGGACGGACGCGTTCGTTTTCCGGAACGGATGCGTTCATTTTCCGAAACGGACGCGTTCGTTTTGGAAAAACTCAGACTGATTCGGAATTTTCCGAGCCGGATTCCGGGAATTTTCACGACCGAGTTGATACTTTCAATGGGCGGCGGGAGGAGATGCTTTCCCTGAATGCGTGGGGAGACGCTGCGGACGGGCACGACAAAAAAAACGGGCGCGGACTTTTGGCCGTCCGACCCTTTCGACGTATCTTTGCAAGCAAATCAGGAACAGACGGATGAGCACCATGAGACATATACTGAGAGGGATGCAGATCTGCGGAATGGCCGCGCTGGTCTGCTGGCTCGCGGGCTGCGGCGAACGACAGGCTCCGCAATCCGGAATCCGCAGCCTGCAAGGGGCGTGGATGATTGTGGAAATGTGGATGCCGGAGGGGTTCACCGTGCAACTGTCCGACAGCGCACCGATGACGAGCCTGCTCATCTTCGACGGCGACAGCGTGCTCTACAACATTGACATGCGGTACGGGGAGCAGGACATCAGCGTGACCCCGAGGGAGAGGAACAGCTACGCCTGCGTGGACCGGGGGCACGGCGACCTGCTCTACGTGGAGGAGGGGCACCACTATCCGCTCCGGTTCGTCAACGATACGACGCTGCTCTATCAGAAAATGGGACGCCGCTATACGCTCGTGAGAGCCGGTGGCCTGGCCAAGGCCAACGAACAGATGATTCTCGACATCGCCCGCAGCCATGACTACTCAGAGGACGGGACACCCGAGAGGTATGTGTTCACCACCCGGGAAATGCGGCTGCAAACTGCCAACTACACGCTCATCGGCCTCCTCGCCCTGTTGGCACTCATCGTCGCAGCGGCTGTCACCTACGGTCTGCATGTGCACCGCCGCAACCGCCGCATCCGGCTCCGGCTGCGACAGATTGAGGAGGAGCATGAGCTGCGCCCCGCGAAGATGGAGACGGCATTGAGGGAAGTGGAAGGTGATTTATTCCGTTCCGACTACTACCGGAGTCTGCAACAGCGTGTGGGTGGAGGAAAACCGCTGCATGCGGAGGACTGGCAGGAAATGGAACGCAGGCTCAACGCCACTTATCCCAACTTCACGCACCGCCTCTACGAACTGATTCATCTATCAGAAACCGAACTGAGAGTCTGCATGCTCATCAAGTTGCGCATCGCGCCCAAGGACATGGCCACCGTGCTGTGCAAGGCATCCAACAGCATCAGTTCCATCCGCAGCCGCCTCTACGGGAAGGTATTCCACAAGAAAGGTGCCGCTGCCGACTGGGATGCCTTCATCCTGGAGCTGTGATTGAAAGACTTTCCGCGAACTCTGAAAGGGCAATTGCGAACTTTCCGCGAACTCTGAAGGGGCAATTGCGAACTTTTGCGAACAGATTTCCTTGCCGTTTTTTGGGGAAACGGCTATCTTTGCGGCATCAACCTACTGAAAAAACAAACAGACATGATGCAAGCAAAAATCCGAACCCGCAGCATGGCAGTGGCCGTGGCCCTGCTGTCGTTCCTGTATGTGCTGCCTGCGCCGGCACAAGGTAAAAGTAAAGTCTCCGACAAGGACATCATCGGCTTCTGGGTCTGCCAGTCGTTTACGTATGACGGCGAGGACAAGACACCGTTGGGAAAGGAATACACCTGCGTGAAGTATTACGGCCCCAAGGGCGAGTATGCCTGCGCCGAGGTGATGAAGTCGGGCAAGAATCAGTACACCATCCTGCCTCACGAGTATGGCACCTACACCTTCCACAACGGCACCTACACGGAGATGGGCCGCAAGGGTGTCTTCGTCATCACGGGTTCCGCCACCGCCTACGGTCACTGGAGCAACCGCCGCGAGGACTGGAAGAAGGTGAACGTTCCCGCCGCGCTGCAGAAGGAGGTCGTGAGCCGCTGCAAGGCCATGCGCAAGTTGTCGGCCGAGATGCAGGATCTGGTGCATCGCTACATTCTCAACAAATAAGCGCGCTTCCAGACATTTCCTTTTTTTATTTCAATCAAAAAAACACTCAGGAAGATGAACAAGAAAGCCGCACTCACCGCACTATGCGCCCTCATGCTTCAGGCCACCATCTGCAGAGCCGACATCATCAAAGGCCGCGTGGTGGATGCCGACACGGGGGAACCGCTGCCGCAGGCAGAAGTGGTGTTCAGAGAAACGGACATTGACATGCGCAGCGTCATGCAGACTACGCTCCGGACTGACTCATTAGGGCAGTTCCAACACACCTGCGAGATGGGTCTCTCGAAGCTGACCATCACGGCCAGCTACTTCGGCTACCATAGTCAGTCTGTGCAGCGGATGGGCAACAACGACCGCGACACCATCACCCTCGATGACATCCGGCTGAAGATGGACGAGCACCTGCTGGGCGAGGTGATGGTGAAGGGGCGTGCCCGCCGTTTCTACATGCGGGGCGACACGGTGGTGTTCAACCCCGAAGCCTTCCACACGCAGGACGGCGCACGGCTGCTGGAACTGATAGAGCAGCTGCCGGGCGTGAGCATCGATAAAGGCAAGCTGTTCTGGAACGGTGAGCCGCTGAAACTGATGATGAACGGACAGGAGGCATTCAACGAGGCCATGCTGGCCAACCTGCTGCCCGTGGAGGCTGTGAAAGACATCAAGGCATACGACCGGAAGAGCGACTTCGAGCAGAAGACCGGCGTGGCCGACGGGCGGGAGGAGCACGTGCTCGACGTGACCATCAAGCCCGGCTTCATGGACAAGATTTACGGCGACGCGGAGCTGAAGGGACTTACCAACAAGAACTATGCTGCCCACCTGCGGGCCATGCGGCTGAGCAATACCGACCCGTTGCTGCTCTATGGCCGTGTGGCCGACGACCCGACGAAAGTCAATGCGATGACCATCAATGGCTCCAGCACGCACGGAGGCAACACCCCCATCCGCCAGCAGACGGGAGCCGTAGGCTACAGCCATTTGTGGAGGCCTTTCGAAAGCGTCAGAACACCGAGCTACTGGAGCATCAACGGCGGAGCCAACCACACCGACGAGCGGCGGAACAAATGGGATAACTTCCAGGCCTTCCTCCCCGGCACCACGGCCACCGAGACCGACCAGACCAGCCGCGACTACAAGCACGCCCTGAAAGTCCCCGTTGACTTCGGCTCGCATCTCAACCTCAGTCCGAACACATACCTGCATGTGAATGCCAACATCACCTACAACCGCCAGCGCAACACGATGGAAGACAACGGGCATACATTTGAGCTGGATCATCCTGACATCATGACGAACACCTCCGACTACCACTCGCTGACCACGGAGGAGGGTTTCTCAACGAACGTCAGGGGTAATTTGTCCGCATTGCGCGGAAAGACCGAACTGGGGGCATCGGTTTACTTCGCGTATGACAACATGAGGAGCAACGGCGAATCGACAGGCATCTATCAGTACATCCAAAGCGGTACGACGCAGACTGACCGCCAACACTACCACGCTCCCACTCACCACCTCACAGCCGAAGCCCGCGTGCAGGCCCGCCGCGCTTTCGGCCAGAACCTGACACTGATGGCCAGTTGGCAGACCACCTACAACAACAGCTTCCGCAACGAACAGCGTTACCGCGCCGACACGCTCGACAGAGTCAACAGCCTTCGCCGCGACGACGACTCGGGGCGCAACACCCTCTACATAGAGGCCAACCTCACCCACGGCCGGTTCAGCGTCAAGCCTATGTTCGATCTCACTCATTGGTCGGAGCGGTCGGATTACCGCCGTGGCAGTCTCGACACGATTGCCCGCCGCAACACCCTGTTTGCAACGCCTACACTGGAACTGACCTACCGGCCACAGAAGCAGACCCGCCTCAACAGTCGCGTCAGCTACACGTCCAGCCGCCCTGACCTCATCGACTGCATCGGGTACTACGACGACACGAACCCGCTCTATGTCACGATGGGCAACCCACGTCTCAAGACCTCAAACACACTGGCAGCAAACCTCTCCTTCAGCACAATGCTCACTCATGCCAGCCAGATGCTAAGTGCCTCCGTAGATTACCAAAAGAACTACAACCCCATCGGCACCATCCTCCACTACAACTCCCAGACGGGAGCCTACCGCGCTCAGAAACAGAATGTGCGTGGCGGCGGGCGTTGGGGTGCCAGCATCGCCTATGAGCGCGACCTCGGCGGCGGTTTCAACGTCAGGAACAGTCTCTCGGAAAGCTACGGGCAGTCATACGGAATCATGACGCTGGTGGACGACGCTACGGACATCACCTACACCCGTCAGCGCAGCTCGGACTTCTCCGACCGCCTGGACCTGCAATACAAGAACGGTCCCCTCTTCCTTTTCCTCGGACAGACCTTCGGCTGGCACCGCTACACGTATCAAGACTCCTCGCAGCCACGGCAGGACATCTTCAACTACCGCGTCGGCTTCACTTGCGAATACACACTGAAGTCCTGGACGTTCCAGTTCATCCCCGACTTCATCCTCGACCGTGGCTACGTGTCCGACGCGATGAACAACAACCGCTTCCTGATGAACGCCCGCATCAAATACAAGTTCCTGAAGAGCAAGGCAAGCCTCACTCTCTATGCCAACGACCTCTTCAACCGCAACACCAACAACTACAGCTATGTCACAACCACATCCCGCACCGAGGGTGGCACCTCGTTCATCCACCATTACATTTCCCTTACCTTCAACTATAAACTGGATGCGAAGAAAAAGGAATGACCACACTGAGCGCAAGCCGCGCCAGTTAAATTAGTTAGTAAAAAACATACCCGGGGAAACCGGAGGCCGCTGCGAGAGTGCCCTCCGGTACTTTTCTTCCGCCACGGTGCGGGCTTCCCCGCGAGCCATGAGAAGGTATGGGCGGTCATCCGACGAACTCAGATGACCGAGCGGAGCCATATCATTAAATAACATTAAAAGGAGAAAGGAGAAAAGGACGAAAATTTAATTTTGATTAAACTAATTCGTACCTTTGCGGTCAAAATCAACAGGGAGAAGCCTTTTCCGTTCCTTCGGACAAGGGGAACAGCAGGCTTCTGTAATTTATAACTACTTGAGATTCATGAAAACAAGGCTTTTGGCGGTGCTGACTGCCATGCTGACCACTGTCATGGCCGTAGGCCAAAGCAAGTTCAACGTGTCCGGAACCATCATTGAGAAAGGAAGCAACGAGGCCGTACCTTCGGCCACCGTACAAGTACTCACACAGGACAGCACGTTCGTGGCCGGCGCGGCTACCGACATGAAGGGTGCCTTCAAGATCCAGAACGTGAAGAAGGGCAAGTATCTGATGAAAATCAGCTTCATCGGCTACCAGCCGAGAGTGGTGAGCTTAGACCTCACGAACAAGAAGGAGAAGAACGTGGACATGGGCTACCTGACCCTCACCACCGACGCCATCCTGCTGAAGGAGGCACAGGTGACGGCCAACGCGGCCAAAGTGCAGGTCAGCGGCGACTCGCTCGTTTACAACGCCTCGGCCTACCGGCTGCCTGAAGGCAGTATGCTGGAAGACCTGGTGAAGAAACTGCCGGGCGCGACGGTGGATGAGGACGGAACCGTGAAAATCAACGGCAAGGAAGTCAAGAAAGTACTGGTGGACGGCAAGGAATTCTTCATCAACGACAAAAGCATCGCCATGAAGAACCTGCCGACAACCATCATCGACAAAATCAAAGCCTACGACCGCAAGAGCGACCTGGCCCGCATCACGGGAATCGACGACGGCGAGGAGGAAACCGTGCTCGACCTGACGGTGAAAAAAGGCATGAACAACGGATGGTTCGGACAAATCAGCGGCGGCATCGGCACAGAAGACCGCTACAACACCAATGCCAACGTGAACCGCTTCAACGGTGAGAACCAGTTCTCGCTGGTGGGCCGCGCACAGAACGCCAACGACTACGGCGGCGGTGGCGGAGGAGGACGCTGGGGCGGATGGGGCAGCCAAGGCCTCACCACCAACAAGGAACTGGGCTTCAACTTCGCCACGACGAGCGACAAGCTGGAGACGGGCGGCTACGTCTGGCACAACTATACGGGCACGGACACCCGCAGCCAGACATCCACCCAGAACTTCGTCACCTCGACCGGAGCCTTCGGCAACAGCCTGAACCAGAGCTACGGTAGCAACGCCAGCCTGGCCGCCGGCTTCCGGTTCGAATGGAAACCCGACACGATGACCAACATCATTTTCCGCCCCAACGGCAACCTGTCGCGCAACCGAGGCAGCTCCTACGGCCACTCCGGCACCTACGACTCTGACCCGAACGACTACGACGAAGACAAGCTGGAGGAGGCCGAGAGCGACTTCCGCAACGGAACCACCTCGGTGTCTGACACGGAAATCGACGAAATCATCGCCACCATCGTCAACACGAACAACAGCCGCCAGCAGACGTACTCGAACAGCAAAGGACTGAACGGCGAGTTGCAACTCAACCGCAAGCTCAGCACCAACGGACGCAATATCACCCTGCGCATGACGGGCGGACTGACGAACACGCAGAGCAAACAGCTCTCGGCTTCGAGCATCAACTACCGCCAAAGCTCGGGACAGGAAGGCGACATCAACAACCGCTACTACACCACGCCCGGACGCAGCCGCAACTACTCCATCCGCACCACCTACAGCGAGCCCATCGCCAAGCGCACCTACCTGCAGTTCAGCTACCGGTTCGAATACAGCTACAACAAGAGCGACCGGCAGGCATACACCTACGGCGACGTAGCCTACAACGACATCGTCAACGCCCTGCGGTCCAACCGCTACGACATCCCGGGCGCACTCGACGACATTGCCGCGCTGGGGTACGAACGCACGCTCAGCGACTCCCTCAGCCAGCTGTCGGAATACAAGAACATGAACCACACCATCAGCGTGATGTTCCGGCTCGTGCGCGACAAGTACAACTTCAACATCGGCATGGACTTCCTGCCGCAACACTCTGAGCTCAACTACAAATACATGGGGCAGGAATATCCGAAGGTGACGCGCAATGTGTTCAACTTCGCCCCTTCGGCCAACCTGCGCTACAAGTTCAACGACATGACCAACCTCCAGTTCTGGTACCGCGGACGCGCCTCGCAGCCGTCGATGACCAACTTGCTCGACATCACCGACGACTCGGACCCGCTCAACATCACGAAGGGAAATCCGGGGCTGAAACCGTCGTTCAACAGCAATTTCCGTCTCTTCTTCAACACCTACGACGCAGACCACCAGCGCGGCATCTTCAGCCATGCCCACTTCAGCTTCACGCAGAACTCCATCGCGAACCGCGTCTCCTACAATCAGGAAACCGGCGTGCGCACCACCCAGCCGGAGAACATCAACGGCAACTGGGACGGCGGACTGGGATTCGGCCTCAACACGGCGCTCGACAAGGACAAAGCCTTCACGCTCAATTCCTTCACCGACATGAGCTACCAGAACAGCGTGGGCTACCTCGACCCCGAGCAATATGAGGAAGACAAATCGACAACCAAGACGCTCAACCTCAGCGAACGGCTGGAATTCGCCTACCGCAACGACTGGTTCGAGGCTTCGGTCAACGGAAACATCCGCTACAACCACTCCGACAACAATGTGATAGCCAACAGCAAGCTCAACACCTACCAATTCTCCTACGGCATCGACCTCAACATCAACGCGCCGTGGGGCACGAGCCTCAGCTCCGACATCGCCATGAACTCCCGCCGTGGCTACTCGCAATCGTCGATGAACACCAACGAGCTCATCTGGAACGCCGAAATCTCCCACTCCTTCCTCAAGGGCAATGCGCTCACCGTGTCGGCTTCATGGAACGACATCCTGAAGAAGCAGAGCAACGTGAGCCGCACGGTCAATGCCATGATGAGCACCGACTCCCGCTACAACGCCATCTATTCCTACGGCATGTTGCGCATCATCTACAAACTCAACATCTTCGGTGGCAAAAACGCCAACGGAACGGATCAGGAACGCGACCAATGGGGCAACACGAAGGACAGCAAGAACCAGCGTCGCCCGGGAGGCCCGGGTGGAGGCCCCGGCGGCCGTCCGCCGAGACGCTGAGCACAGTTTCATGCAAAAAAGGGCTGCAACGGCGAACCGCTGCAGCCCTTCTTGGTGGGTGCCGTCTGAGCCTTATTTGTCTGTCATGGCCACATTCCGGCTCTCCGTGTCGCGGACCAGCGAGGCCATCTCGTAGTCGGCCGAAGTCTTCACTTCCGGCATGGCCGGCGAGACAATCGTGATGATGTAATCCACATCACCGCCATCGTAGGCCAGACTCTCCGACTCGGCGGCGGCAACTCCATAGTAGTACGTCTCCGACTGGTCGTTGTAGCTGACCTCGCCAGCCTTCAGCGCCTTGCCGTAGTTGAACTTCAGCACGCCGTTTTTCACGCTGCACTGCAGCTGCCGCGCCACTTCCGGGTCACCAGCCTCAACGCTGAACGCAAATCCGTTGCCACGGACGAAATGCACCTTTGCAGGCACGTCTATCAGAGTCTCCGTGAATGGAACTGTCTCCACGCTCTGTGCATGGACGCATGCCGCTACCATCGCCGCACATGCCAATGTTGTCATCCTTTTCATCTTTTTACCTTTCTTTTTTTACTGTCGAAATCTTCCAAACGTTATCTCGAAAAACGAGAATTGCTTCACAACTCTCTGATTTTTGGACACTCAAGTTTCAGTTTGGTTTAATTTCTCTTGAAAAACGTTGTAACTATAAATCCTAAAAACGCTGCAAAGATACAGCTTTCCCTCGTACACGACCAAGAAAACAATGCTGAAAAACATATTTTCCGCATCTTTCTTTGACAATCGTCAATAAAATGGCCGAAATTTGGACGAAAACACAATTTGTCGTAACTTCGCTGCGTTTTCACAGAAATAAAACCTCAGAGCGAAACGATGAAAGAATATCTCAAGAGTCTGCTATGGCCATTGGTAGCCGTCATTCTCTATGTGCTCGTGCAGAGCCTTTGTGCCATGCCCGTAGCCGTGTTCTCGGCTATGAACGGCGACACGGGACTCGGCTCCATGATGGGCATCGTGCTGCTCATCTCCTCACTGCTCACCGCAGCCATTCTCCTGTGGGTTGTCCGTCCGCTTCAGCTACGTGGTTCCTTCCGCACTGTCGGTTGCAGCCGCAGCGCCGCCCTCTGTGCCCTTGCCAGCACTCTGCTCGCCCTACTCGCCTCCGACATTGTCAACGAACAGCTGCAGCTGCCCAACTACATGGAAAGCCTGTTCACCAACTTGAGCCGCAACCTTTGGGGCATCCTCGCCATCGCCGTCGCCGGCCCTGTCTGCGAGGAAATCGTGTTCAGGGGCAGCATCATGCGCCCCATGCTCCGCCGTGGCATCCATCCCTGGGCAGTCATCCTGACTTCCGCGCTCGTCTTCTCCCTCGCCCACGGCAATCCCGCCCAGATGCCCTTTGCCTTCGCCGTCGGCATCGTCTTCGGCATCATCTACCTCCGCACCCGCAGTCTTGTGCTGACCACCGTCTGCCACATTCTCAACAATTCCGCCAGCGTGCTGCTCATGAATATCTATGGCGCAGAGGCCGACGAACTCACTTTCACCCGCCTGTGGGGCCAGCCTGCCACCTATATCGTGCTCGCTGTCTCTGTCATTCTTTGCATCGGTTTCCTCCGTCTGTTCTGGAAGCAGACATCCGTCAGCCCATCAAAGGCTTGAACGCACACTGATTTTCTACATACGCCGTCTGCCGATACTTTTCCACGCAATCCACCAGGCACCGGGCACCCCCAGCGCGACGTAGCGCGTCAGAAACCGCGCCAGCCTGCGGACGGCGGCGGACGGGAACGACGACATCATCCGTTCCTGCTGCTGACGGCAGAGACGTGCCGCCTCCATATCTTTCTCCCTCATCAGCTGCCCGGTCACAATGCAGTGGCGCAGACAGAGCGCACTGAGCAACCGATTGCGGTCAGTGGCAGACAGGGAGGCCGACTCGATGTCGGTGCGAGCCAGACGGAGCGTGGTCTGGATGCGGTCGGCACGAGCCGCGTAGCCCGCGCCTGTGATGCTGTCGGTATGTACACAGATGTCATGGAAGGCGTGGGGGGTGAACCAACGCAAACGTGGACGCGCCAGCAGCAGACGCAGTCCTAATTCCCAGTCGTTCCAAATCTGCGCCTGCGTGTTCCATCCGCCAATGCTGCGGACAAACGACGTGCGCAGCACCATCGCCTGCGTGGACAGATGGGAGAGAAGCAACTGCGCCGCAGGGTCGTCGGTGGCACGGTAAACGCGCTTCCGCAACCGTCCGTGAATCCGCATCTGCGTGGGGACAGCCAACAGGTCGATGCCGGCTGTCAGCTGCGGCATGACCTCCGGCAGGAAGCGGGCATCGAACAAATCATCGCTATCGAAAAAATAGACAAATTCCGTACGGCACAAGGCCAGTCCCCGGTTGCGGGCCGCACAGGCTCCCGGGGTAGGCTCTGCGACCAGTGTCACCTCGAAGTCATCCGCTCCCCATTGTTCCTTGAAGCGGCGGCAAATGTCAGCAGACCCGTCTGTGGAACCGTTGTCCACCAGCACCACCCGCAACGGCCGCCATCCGCAGGAAGCCACTGATTCGAGCGTGCGCGGCAGGCGTGCGGCACGGTTGCGATAGGGGATGACGATTGTGATGGAAAGCTGCGAAGGGATTTTCTGAAAGATTCCTTGGCAGAAATGACGGAAAAGGGGAAACGGATTGGCACGGCAGGCTATCCACCAATGAGCTGCGTCGCGGGCACAACGCACGAGGGCTGGCAGACGACCCATGCAGTAGGCCAGCGCGGCTCCTTTAGCCCGTTGCACGCTGACATCGGAAAGCAGGCGGCTGCCCGTCGTGACGGCATGGGTACGCAACAGGACGAAGGGAAAGAAACGGACGGCAAGCTTTCGGTCGCATGCGTCCTTGAGCAACACGTCCTCCTCGCCACTGCCAAAGTAGGCAGAACCGAGGCCAAAACACTCATTGAACCGCAGACCGGACTGCACGACGGCACGGCGCATGGTGATTTCGCACGAACTCGGATAGTAGCCCTGGCGCAGCGCCTCCTGATAGCCCACCGTTGCCTGCGGGTATCGCTTCATGGGACGGCCGTCGGGCGTAGAAATCTCAAAGAGCGCAATGTCCACTTCGGGATGCTCCGCATAGGCACGGCGAACGCAGTCGAGCCCATCGGGCGTGAAGCGCACGTCGTCGTCGGTGATGATGACGATGTCGGCCGAAGATTGGTCGAGCACGTGGTTGCGGTTGCGCGAGAGGCCACGGCCGGGCAGAAAGGTGAGCGACACGTCAGGCCGCCGGCGAAGCACGTCGGGCACGTCTTGCAGGAAACGGTCATCGGTGTACTGCATCGACACGACATAGCGGACACCTTCCAGTGGGGGCAGCAGCACATCGGCCACCTGCCGGATACCTGCGTCAATGGTGCAGATCAGAATGTCGATGGTCGTCGTCATGGAAATAAGGATTTTCACGGTTCACGTTCAACTTCTTTAGAAGAAACGGCTCTTGAAACGACAAAATTGTGTAACTTTGCAGCAAATTCCCCAAAAAACGGACAATAAGAATATGATGACAGCAAAAGAGATACGCGACTCGTTCAAGAAATTCTTCGAGAGCAAGGGACACACCATCGTGCCGTCGGCACCTATGGTCATCAAGGACGACCCCACACTCATGTTCACCAACGCCGGCATGAACCAGTGGAAGGACATCATCCTCGGCACGGGCAACCCTGAGCCGCGCCGCCGGGCCGACACGCAGAAATGCCTGCGCGTGAGCGGCAAGCATAACGACCTGGAGGAGGTGGGACACGACACCTACCACCACACGATGTTCGAAATGCTGGGCAACTGGTCGTTCGGCGACTACTTCAAGGAGGGAGCCATCGACTACGCCTGGGAATACCTCGTGGACGTGCTGCACCTCGATCCGGCCGATCTCTACGTGACCGTGTTCGAAGGATCGCCCGAGGACAATATCCCGCGCGACGACGAGGCGGCCACTTTCTGGGCCAAACACGTGCCCGCCGACCACATCATCAACGGCAACAAGCACGACAACTTCTGGGAAATGGGCGACACGGGGCCATGCGGACCTTGCTCCGAAATTCACCTCGACAGCCGCACGCCGGAAGAGAAAGTCAAGGTGGCGGGACGCGATCTCGTGAACAAGGACGACCCGCAGGTCATCGAAATCTGGAATCTCGTGTTCATGCAGTTCGAGCGCAAAGCCGACGGCAGCCTCGTGAAATTAGGCATGAACGTCATTGACACTGGCATGGGCTTCGAGCGTCTGGTGCGCGCCCTGCAAGGCAAACACTCGAACTACGACACCGACATCTTCCAACCCATCATCAAGGTGCTGGGCGACATGGCCGGCGTGAAATACGGAACAGACGAGAAAACCGACATCGCCATGCGCGTCATCGCCGACCATCTGCGTGCCATCGCCTTCAGCATCGCCGACGGACAGTTGCCGTCCAACGCCAAGGCCGGCTACGTCATCCGGCGCATCCTGCGCCGCGCTGTGCGCTATGGCTACACGTTCCTCGGACAGAAACAAGCCTTCATCTACCGACTCGTGCCGACCCTCATTCAAGAAATGGGAGAAGCCTTTCCCGAGCTGGCAGCGCAGAAAGACCTCATCATGAAGGTCATGAAAGAGGAGGAAGACGCTTTCCTCCGCACGCTGGAAAACGGCATCCGGCTGCTCAACGGCGTAATGGACGAGACCAGAGCCGCCGGCAAGACGGAAATCTCCGGCGACAAGGCGTTCACCCTGTTCGACACCTTCGGATTCCCGCTCGACCTCACCGAACTGATTTGCCGCGAAAACGGCATGTCGGTGGACGAGGCCGGCTTCAATGCCGAAATGGCCAAGCAGAAAGCCCGCGCCCGCAATGCCGCCCAAGTGCAACTGGGCGACTGGAATGTGCTGCGCGAAGGAGAAAGCCAGTTCGTCGGCTATGACT
>CAYPZK010000003.1:0-119313 GCA_964415385.1 uncultured Bacteroidaceae bacterium | reverse complement strand
TGATGTTGGTGTCGATGCCGATGCCCTTGTGGCACTTCAGAATCATGGCGATTTCTTCGAGCGACGTGTTGCCGGCCCGCTCGCCGATGCCGTTGATGGTCACTTCCGCCTGCCGCGCCCCGTTGAGCACGCCGCTCATGGTGTTCGCCGTGGCCATGCCGAGGTCGTTGTGGCAGTGGGTGGAGATGACGGCTCGCTCGATGCCGTCCACGTGGTCGCAGAGGTATTTGATTTTGGCTCCGTACTCCGACGGCAGGCAGTAGCCCGTCGTGTCGGGAATGTTCACCACCGTGGCTCCCGCCTTGATGACGGCCTCGATGACGCGGGCCAGGTATTCGTTCTCGGTGCGTCCCGCATCCTCGGCGTAGAACTCCACGTCCTCCACATACCGCTTGGCGTATCTCACAGCCGCCACGGCCCGCTCGATGATTTCCTCACGGGTGGAGTTGAACTTGTACTTGATGTGCGGGTCGCTCGTGCCGATGCCCGTGTGGATGCGTTTGTGCTTGGCGTATTTCAGAGCCTCGGCGGCCACGTCGATGTCCTTCTCCACGGCGCGGGTCAGGGCGCAGATGGTCGGCCAGGTCACCGCCTTTGAAATCTCGATGACGGAATTGAAGTCGCCCGGGCTGGACACGGGGAATCCCGCCTCGATGACATCGACCCCCAGTGCCTCCAGCTGTTTGGCCACCTGGATTTTCTCCACCGTGTTGAGTTGGCAGCCGGGCACCTGTTCCCCGTCGCGGAGCGTCGTGTCGAAAATGAATAATCTGTCAGACATATATGCGTAATTATTTTTGTTGAAATCCTTGGTAAGCGCAAAAAAGCCTTTCACAATGGCTCGGATTGAGAAAGGCTTTCATCGTTCGGATAGGATGTTATACAGCGACCGCTGCACCACACGCCTCTCTCGCTCCGAGCTTCGTAAGTCGTAGCGGGAGCAGGGTAATTCGGAGGATGCTGATGGATGGTTGCATGGTCGTCTGGAATCAATTTGGCTGCAAAGGTACGTCTTTTTACCGAAATTGCAAAGAAAACGCATACTTTTTCTCTTGTTTTGATGATAAATTGAAAGGAAAACGCCCCGACTTTGATGAAAATCAAAAGATGCGGTCGTGCGCGGCTTCTATGGCAGCTCCGCCCCGAAAAGTCCCCGTCTCCGCAGGGAAAATTTCCCGACTCCGCGCCGGAAATTTCCCGACCCGCGCAATTCCGTGTCTGTCGAACGCGTTCGTTCTTCGGAACGGACACGTTCATTCTGAAAAACGAACGCGTTCGTTTTGGAAAAACTCAGACTGAAACGGAACTTTCTGAGCCGCGCTTCGCACTTTTTTTCCGCGAACCTGGCAAACGGAAAGCCGCCTTCGCCGGTTCTGCTTCCAACCATTTTGAAGAAAGAACAAACACTTAAAAATCCTTAAATCGTGCGCTCAGATTCAATATTTTTTCACGTTCCAGCGATATTTCGTTTTTTTATCGTACATTTGCGGCGGACTATTCAGCTCCTTATATTCTTCGCGGCCTGCTCAAGCGTGAGCAGGCACAATGAGGAGGACGCCCTACGCCACGCCGAGTGCGTTTTAGATACCATTACAGACATGATACCTTAGTAAATGCACGAAGCGGGTTTTGGGTGGGAGCATTGGTCCAGCATATAATGAGAGGCGTTTACATGCGCTTTGTTCAACGGACACTCTGAAACGTGAGAAATTTCGAGAAACCATACCGTCCTGAACAAAACGACAGTAGATGCCCCGGGTGTGAATGATTGACGGCCCGTTCGTGCCACCCTCGGGTGGATGCGCGACACGTGGCTCTTGATGTTCATATCGGCGTGGGCTTATACTGTTGTTCGTTCAACGGTATAGGCAATTCTCACGGCCTCAGAGTGTGGATCGGACAACGGACGGTTCACGCTCTTTTTTTGTACCCCCTGTCTCCACGGGCATGGGCCTGAACGAACATCATCACACATCAATCAATTTCACACACACATGAAACACATCACAGCTTTATCCCTGTTGCTGACCCTGCCCCTGACGATGCGGGCGCAGGTGGACTACTCCGTCGTCCATGTGAACGAGGAGGCAGGCATCAACCTGACCCAGATCACCTCCGACAACGACTATGTCTGCATGCCGCAGGTGAAGCGCGGCGGTCGCGGCGTGAGCTGGCTCTCCAACCGCATCCTCGACATCTCGCCCGACGGCAGTCTGCTGGCCTACCTCTCCATGCGCAGCGGCACGACCAACATCTTCATCAAGGACATCGGGAAGCAGGGCGCGTCCGTCCAGCGGACCAACCGCCAGAACGTGCTCGACTTCACCTATTCGCCCGACGGAAAGTACATCTGCTTCTCGGAGACCAATGGGAAGACCAACCAGATTTTCCAGACCAGTGCCACCAGCGGCTACGTCTGCCGGCAGATTACGAGCGGCAACCAGGACTATTCGCCCACCTATTCGCCGGACATGAAGAGCGTCTTCTTCGCGCGGGCCGAGAAGAACGGGGCCAGCGTCTGGGCCTACAATGTGGCCAACAACTTCCTGTCGAGCTACACGAAGGGCATGAACCCGTGCCCCATCCCCGGCCAGACCAGCATCCTCTGCACGCGCTTCAACGGTGAGGGACGCGGAGAAATCTGGCGTGTGAACTACGTCACCGGCATCGAGGAGTGCATCGTGAGCGACCCTGTCCGCAGCTTCACCTCGCCCACCATCTCGCCCAACGGCCGCTGGATTCTGTTCGTAGGCAGCAGTGCCCTGATGAACGGCACGCGCACGTACTACAACACCGACCTCTACGCCTGCCATATTGACGGCACGCAGCTGGTGCAGCTCACCTACCATGCCGCCGACGACCTCAGCCCCGTGTGGAGCCGGAACGGACTCTACATCTACTTCATCTCGCAGCGCGGCTCCGCCACGGGCACGGCCAATGTGTGGCGCATGGATTTCGTGTATTGATTCACTTCAATATTTTTTCATCAATTTATTTATTTATTTATTCATTCATTAAAAAAACTCAAAATCATGAAATTGAGCAAAACTCTCGCAGTGGCCGCCCTGCTGGCCGTCGCTGTCCCAGCCTCCGCCCAGTTCTCCAACGGAGGGGCAAAGTCTTCAACTGCCGCCGATGCTGACGGATGGAACACCGTTTGGATTCAGTGGAACCCGAGTTCGTTGAATCCGGACGAAGGTGACAGCGAGTCGTTCACCGGCCTTTCGCTGGGCTACAGCAAGGCATTCGGCGTGTCACAGTCTATTCCGCTCTTTGTGGAAGCCGGCATCGGGCTGCAGTACTCCTTCCATTCGGAGTCGTTTGATGATGAGGACTATAAATGGCATATGCTCTCCGCCAAGATTCCTGTGAGCCTCATCTACGCCTGGCAGATTCCGCACAGCTCCATTACGCTCATGCCAAATCTCGGTTTGGATCTCCGCTACAACCTTTCAGGAAAGCTGAAGTATGAGTATGATGATGAAGATGAAGAATACGACCTGTTCGACAAGGACGAGATGGGCGGCAGTGACGATGTTTGGAAGCGTTTCCAGATTGGCTGTCACATTGGCGTCAAGGCACGCTTCAACGAGAAATTCCTTGTTGGCCTTTCCTACGGTACAGACTTCTCTGAAATCTGCAAGAAAGTGAAAATCTCCACCGCCTCCATCACGCTTGGCTACACATTCTGACCCGGAAACGCCACGGGAGCCGTGCGCGCGTTGAGAGCGGCGCGGCTCCATCCTATTTCAACAATCACATTTTAACAATCACACTAAAAAGACTTCAACAAACATGATGACAAAACGCACACTTTGGTGGACAATGGTTTCCGCCATGTTGCTGGTTCCGGCAACCCTATTCACGTCGTGCAGCGATGATGACGACAACGGCGGTCCTTCCACGCAGGCTGGCATCGTCGACTCGGAAACGGGTCTGCGCCTCACAGGTTTCGGTAACTACTCCTACTCGTATGACAGCAAGGGTCGTCTGTCGGAAATCAGCAGCAGTGGGAAAAGCTATGAATTCACGTACAATCCCAACAAAATCATCGGGAAGTATGAGGACGAATATGAAGATGTTATTATTTCCGTGGGATATAATGGTGCCGGATACCTCTCCTCTTATTCGGAAAGCTGGGTCTATGAAGACTGGTCTGAAAGCGGCACAGCATCATTCTCGTATGACGGCAGCGGGCATCTGACCAAGATTTCCGGCTCATGGAAGGGAAGCGGCATCGATGACGGTGAGAGATACTCCGAATCGGGTACAACCACCTGGAACTTCACCTGGAGCAGCAACCGATTGACCAAGGTCGTCGTCACGGATAAGGTAGATGGACATACTAATTACACCGAGACGACCACGTTCTCCTACAATGGTGACTACGACAATCCGTTCCGTCAGTGGACACCGTCGCTCGCTTACGTATTTACTGATTCGGGCGAAACCCCAGCTCTGATGTCATTCGCAGGACTGCTCGGCGTGGGTCCATCCGAACTGCCGTCAGCACTCGAATACGAATGGGAAGATTTGGAGGAAGATGATGAAGGCTCTGATTCCTATAACATTTCCTACAGCTACAACAGCGAGGGAGCTGTGCGCGTGACCCGCATCGGCGGAGCCAGCTACACCTTCTACTACGACTACGCCGACAGCGATGACGATGATGATGAAGCTCCTGCCCGCAAGCCGGCCATGCAGGAGGAATCCTCCAAGACGAGCCTGCGCGGCCTCTTCACCTCGCACAGACATCGGAACCATCACCGTTAATTCTCTCATTCATCACTTTCTTCCGTACAGCTTCCGGCTCCACCGACGGGGCGGAGGCTGTACGGATTCACCCTCCGTCCGCTCCGAAGCGGCGGACGGCCCAACGCAGACTTATGAAACACCCGCACCGGCAGCTGACCGCCTGCCTGATTATCTCCACCTACAACGCTCCCGAGCAGCTGAAGCTGTGCCTCAAGAGCGTGCTGCAACAGACCCGCCAGCCCGACGAAATCATCATCATAGATGACGGTTCGGGGCCGGCGACAAAGCGTCTCATCGACCTCTACCGGCCGTTGTTCGCCTGCCCGCTGCGGCACGAATGGCAGGAGGACAAGGGATTCCGCAAGTGCAGAATCTACAACCAGGGGCTGCGGGTCTGCACCTCGGACTATGTGGTTCTCATCGACGGCGACATCATCCTGGACCGCCATTTCATGGAAGACCATGTGCGCATCGCGCAGCGGGGCTACTGCGTGGCAGGAAGCCGTGCCAACATCCGTCCCGACGCGGCGATGAAGTTCCTCGACAAGGAGACCATCAAACTCTGCCCGTTCTCCCGGGGGGTGGAGCGCAGACTGAATGCCTTGCGCCTGCCGTTCCTGTATTTCCTCACGAAGCATTATTACTTCAACCGCCCTTTCCGCAAGTTCCGGGGCACGAACATGGCCGCCTTTCTCGACGACCTGAAGGCCATCAACGGCTTCGACGAGGATTTTGAGGGGTATTACGGCGAGGACACGGACCTGGGCATGCGCCTGCACAATCTCGGCGTGAAGCGACACTTTGCCAAATGGATTTGCGTGGAGTATCACATCAAGCATCCCCGCAAGAAAGTCACGGAGCGGAACAAAGAGATGCTCCAGCGGAACAGGAACCGCATCAGATGTGAGCATGGCATGGACTCCCCTTCGCCGGACATACGGCAGGAATTGACGATAGACAGATGAATCATCAGCTTTGTGACACTTGGATATTCGTTCTCCACGTGAGGACAGGATATGAAGACAGGGCGCTTCATGTGGAAAAGATGATGCGCAGTCAAGGCTTGGAGTTTGAATATATTCTTCAAGGTGATATTGCAGATATTGACACAGATGTACTGCAAACTTATTTCACAGGGCATCTTACGGGAGTGCTTTCCATGCCTCAGATTTCATGCGCCTACAAGCATCTGCTTGCCTATCAAGAGATCATGAACAGGAATTTGCCGGGCGCATTGATTCTGGAGGATGACATTTGTCTGTCAAAAAACTTTACTGACATTTTTAGAAAGAGCATGGCGGAATTGAAGGTCTCAGGGGTGGAGCGGGCAATCATTTCGTATGAAGATACACGCTTGAGATTCGTGCCGCGAAGCAAACGAATAAAGGGGCAGGTGCTTTATGAGGGGGACAGAGACCGTATGGCTGGTGCCTATTATATTAGCAGGGAGTGTGCCCGCTACATGCTTGCCTATGTCGTGCAACAGAGGTTAGGCATTCCGATTGACTGGCTTCATTGTCAGATGCTGAAATCGGGAGAAATCACATATTACTGGTGTTCCCCTACAATTGCCACACAAGGCAGTCATAATGGACTGTTTCATTCAGCCTTGTCTGAGAAGACAGTATCAGCGTATGTGAAATGGCAGTTGGAGAGAGCTTATAAGCAGTTGCTGTATTGGCTGAGATGAAAATATCAATGTTGTCAACAAACTGATAGGAAACAATCATGGGAACCATCCATTTCAAGATTTTCCGCTCCATCGACTCGCTGAAACTACGCAGGGCATGGAACCATCTCTATTTGGAGAACGGCCACTTGATGCCTTATCAGGATCGTGAGTATGTGCGGAACATGCTGAGCTACTACCGCTGGCATTTCCTTTCGCGCTGGTACCAGCCGTTGTTCTTCTTGTTCTACAAGACAGAGAAACAGCAGGAACGGCCGCTGGTGATTGCGCCGGTGGTCAAGATGATGACGCACGCAAGCTATATGATTCTGGGAGGAAACGTGAGAGGTTGCGGCAGCACGGACTTCATCTATGGCAGCAGCGTGACCCTGCAGGAAATGGAAGAATGTCTGTATCTGCTGCTCTCCCACTGCCACTGGCTGTTCAGTTTCAAGCGCCTGCTCACGTCATCGCCCGTCTATCAGGCGTTGCGCTCGTGCTATGCGGATGTGGAAGAGAAGGACACCGTCTGCGTCAACATCCCCCTTCCGGACGACTACGAAGCTTATTTGATGAGCCTGTCCACGAATACGCGGCAGAATGTCCGGAAAGCCTATCACCGGCTGGAAAGGGCGGGATTGTCGTATTCGTTCGACTTCTTCCGTCCGTCCTCGCAGAATCCTCATTACGACGAATGTCTGGAGATATACATCAAACGGCTGACGGAAATTCTGCACAAGCGGTCCGGCATGGCGCGACGTGTGGAGGGATGGACGGTCAGACACCTGCGGCACGACACACGGACGTTGCGTGACTTCCCCAATGCCTGCACCGCCGTTCTGCGCATTGGCGGCGACGTGGCGGCGGTCTTGTTCGGTCTCGTCAACGTCCAGGGCGACAGAATTCTGATTCCGCGCATCGCCTTCAACTCCTCCTTCAAGTTCTATTCACCCGGACTGCTGCTGATTTCGGAGTTGGCCAAACATCTCATGGCGGGTTCCAAAATCTGTAACATCGACCTGACGCGCGGTGCCGAGCGATACAAGTTTGACATGGGCGGACAGACCTATCTGACCAAAGACCTCCGCATCGACCGGCCTTTCGCCACGACGGAGGAAATATAGCGGACAGGCGTATGGATGGTTTGTCTGTATCAATACAAAAAAGCAATGTGACTCAATGGAAGATCTGAACAAAGTGAAGAAACTGGTGGTGGATCTGGATGACACAATCACCGTCACCGAGCATGGTGACTATGAGCATAGCAAACCTATCCAGCCGACTATCGACTTGTTGAAACAATATCAGGCAGCGGGATTTCAGATTGTCATTCACTCCAGCCGTCAGATGCGGACTTACGAGGGACAGGTGGGGAAAATCAATGTACACACTTTGCCGAACATCGTCAATTGGCTCAATGCTCACGGTGTCCCCTATGACGAAATCATTGTCGGAAAGCCGTGGTGCGGCTTTACAGGCTTTTACATTGACGACAAGTGTATCCGGCCGTCTGAATTCCACTCGATGTCGCTGGAACAAATTGAAGATTTACTCCAGAAAGAAAAATCGTATATCCATTCCTTGGTGAAGTAAAAATGATTCTCATTACATCCGCAGCGTATGTGGCAGCGGGGCTGGCAGCCGAGTTCGGCAACCTGCCCCCGAGCTTTTTGCCGTTGCAGAACCGGCGGTTGTATTGGCATCAGCTACGGCTGCTTGAGCCTTTGAATGAGGACATCATTTTGTCGATTCCCAAGGATTTTGAGATGGATGTTTATGACTCAGCGTATCTGTCCCAACACCATGTTCTCGTCGTGCGTGTGCCCAACGAGCTGACGTTAGGCGCATCGGTTGCCTATGTGCTCAATACTTTGGGGAGGACCGATGAGCCTTTGCGCATTCTTCATGGCGACACGTTGATGGAAATGCTGCCTGGCGGATTGGACATCGTGTCGGTTTCCTTGGCCGAGGATAATTACGACTGGGCACCAGTTGAAAGCATGGGCAAGGGGGAGGTTTATGCAGGATATTTTGCTTTTTCCTCACAGCAGGATTTGCTGCAATGCATCCGTGAGCAGGCTGATGATTTTGTGGCAGGAGTGAGGGCTTACGCCAAGCAACACCGAGTGGAATATGTGGCTACTACTGGGTGGCTCGATTTCGGCTTGGCCAATTCGTATTACCGCTCAAAATCCAAGATGACCACGCAACGCGTATTCAACGGGCTCAGAATAGACCGGTACGCAGTGACGAAGTTCAGCAATGACGCTCACAAGATGATGGCCGAGGCCGGCTGGATAGGGCGCGTGCCTGCCGGCATGAAGCATTACGTCCCCGCCTTGTGGGGAAAGAAATGTCGGGCGGGATATGGAGAATATACGATAGAGTATTTCTATCTGAGTTCGCTGTCCGATATTTTCGTTTTCGGACGGAATCCTTTCTTCGTCTTGCGGTCAATTGTCGATTCGTGCATCCTTTTTCTGAACGACGAAGCCAGATACACTCCTCGCCATACGGAGGCGATTGCCCTGCAAAATGCAGGCCTGTACAGAGTGAAAACCATGCAACGCATCGGGGATTATGCCCAATCGGCGCAACTGGATTTGAAGCACGGTTGGCGCATCAATGGTCGGGAGGTTCCTTCGATTGAAGAAATCGTGGAGGAAACGAGCCGAAGTCTCGACGGTGCGGCTCCGCGTTTTGTTCATCTCATGCATGGAGACTTTTGTTTCAGCAATATTCTCTATGACTTCAGAAGCCAGTCCATCAAGGTGCTGGATCCGCGAGGACGCGACCAAGAGGGGCATATCACCATTTACGGCGATCTGCGTTATGACGTGGCCAAGTTAGCGCATTCTGTGCTGGGGCTCTATGACTTCATCATCAGCGGACGTTATCGTCTGGAGGAAGCGGACGCGTATGACCTAACTCTTGCATTCTCGGTGGATGATACCTTCACGCAAGTTCAGCACTATTTCAGGCGGCAACAGATAGCAGGTTTCTCCTTGGAGGAGCTGAGCACTTATCCGATACTCGTACATCTTTTCCTGTCAATGATTCCCCTGCACCATGACTGTCCGGAGCGGCAGCGGGTCATGCTGGCGAACGCACTGCGTCTGTATGTGGAATACAAAGAACTTCAGATAACATGACTATTATCATTCCGATGGCGGGACTCAGTTCCCGTTTCACAAGGGCTGGCTACACGCTTCCCAAGTATATGCTCTACGCTGTAGGCCGCAGCCTGTTCAACATTGCAGTCAGCAGTTTCGAACGATACTTCGCTGTGGCGCAGTTTGTCTTTGTGGCGAGAGATATGTTCGACACAAAAACATTCGTTGAGGAAGAGTGCAGGCTGATGGGTATCGCCAACTACAGCATCGTCATTCTCGAAAGTCCCACTCGTGGACAGTCGGAGACGGTCTTGCGGGGCATCACTGAAGCGGATATTCCCGACGAAGAGGACATCCTGATCTTCAACATCGACACCTTCCGTCCCAACTTCACCTTGCCGGAAATTCCTCAGGAATGGGACGGCTACTTAGAAGTATTCAAGGGCAATGGTGCGAACTGGAGCTATGCCAAGACTGAGGGAGGAGACGAAACGCGGGTCGTGGAAACGGCGGAGAAAAGGGAAATCTCGGACAATTGTTCGACGGGCATTTACTGGTTTAGGCGTGTGGCTGATTATAAGGAGGCGTATGTATGGGGAGTGGCACATCCGCAACGCAATGAGCTGTACGTGGCTCCGATGTACAACTGCCTCATTGCGCAGGGAAAGGAAATTCACATCCACGTCATCAGCCGTGATGAGGTTATCTTCTGCGGCATCCCGCAGGAATATGAGGCCTATCTCGCCAGAGTCGTGCAACATCGCTTATGAAGAAACTGAAATCTTACCTGAAGAACTGCTGGCTGAACGTGATTTGCTCCAGCCCTCTCGTGCCCATCAGCCTGCGCCGCCACCTCCTGCGCCTGTGTGGCCATCACGTGACCAAGCTCTTCTCCAACTGTTTCTTGGGTGAGGGTCCAGGACATCTGTATGTGGGAAAAGGGTCTTTCTGCAACCACGGTTGCTTTTTCGACCTCGGCAGCGACATCCATATCGGCAACCATTGCTGCGTGGCGATGAATGTATCCTTCCTCAACGGTACGCACGAGGTGGGATTCCATACGTGTCGCGGTGGCCGGTACCATGCCCGCCCCACCATCGTTAGGGATGGTTGCTGGATAGGTGCCGGCGCCACGATACTGCCGGGCGTGACGGTGGGAGAGGGATGCATCGTGGCGGCAGGAGCCGTCGTAGCGCAAGACTGCGAGCCTGACTGGCTCTATGCAGGCATCCCCGCACGGAAAATCAAAAAACTGAAATGAACATGCACACAGTCCACATCCTCCACTCTCGGTGTCGCAGCCCGCACAGCGACGGCATCGTCCTCCGCGAGCACGACTTTCATCCCTGCCGGCCTTTCTTCCTTGGCCATCCCCAAATCCGTCCCGAGACGGTGGAGCGCATCCATATCCGGGGCATGCTGGAGCAACACCCCTTCCTGCGCTGCGTGCTACGTTGCTGCGACTACATGCTGACGAGCGGAGGAACGTTGGAAATAGATTTCTTCAATGCCTTCCGCGATTACCCCGGACGTGCCGTCAGAGGGCAGTACGAATGGCGCTACGAGCTCTCCCTCGTGTTTGGGGACAGAATCCGCTTGGAGCAGGTGGACGACGGTCCCGAGGGACACTTCGTCTTCAAGAAAACAGGTGCGTGTCTGCCGAAGGACGACAGCATGGACCGTTGGACGTTCGGCATCGTAAGCGACGGCCGGCGCAACGACCGCATCCGGGACATCATCCATACGATTTACTCGTTCCGGATTCCACAATTCGAAGTGCTGATTTGCGGCCCAGCTCCCGGAGCTGACTTGCCGCCTTTCGTGCGGGTCATTGACGAAGCCCCCTGCTATGTGGACCGGCGCATTCCCATCTCACGGAAGAAAAATCTGCTGATTCAGCAGGCACGCTACAACAACTTAGTCATCCTGCACGACCGTATATCCTTTCCTCCCGATTGGTATGCCCACATGTGTCTCTATGGCAATTATTACGACCTGCTCTGCAGCCCCATTCTGAACGAGGCCGATTCCTCCCGGCGCATGGAAGACTGGGTGACCAGTCCACATTCTTTCTTTACTCTCAGCAAGTGGGAACGGTTCCGGTGGCACAAAATCTATCTTGATTACGATGAATGGTCAAAGGACTTGTTCGTCAATGGCGGCTTCATCCAGATCAAGCGCCATTTGATAGCCCCCGTGCGGCTCAATCCTCATTTGTTTTGGGGCGAATACGAAGGCATCGACCTCTCCCAGCGGCTGTATCAGACAGGTGTTCTGACGCAGTTCTATCAAGGCAACCGCCTCTACAGCATGGGGACGCGCTTTCGTGGTGTCAAGAGCCGCCCTGCCTCCCTCTTCCGAAAGATCCGGCATTTCTTGGGCGCATACAAAAAGTATGTCAGAGAAGAGAGACGGTTCATAAGATATTTGAAGGGGTGATATATGTCCGCTTTTATGTGATAATTGCGGTGTTAATTTGCGAATGTGTATGGTTCTGAAATGTTTATTTCTGATTGTTGTTCTTCAGGTCATCCTGTCCGTCAAGGTGTATGGGCAGGAGGTGGATGGTGATTCCTTGGCTACGGACAGTCAAAGCATAGAGGGTTCTACAGTCTCATGGCGTCAGGCCATTCTTCCGGCTTCGTTGTTCGGAGCCGGTGCCGTGGCGGTCGGCGTGGAATTCCTTAGGAACAGCAGCAGGGAGATGACGCACAGCGTGATTGGGCTGCGGGGAGAAAGGAATCGGTTTGTTGCGGACGATTATATTCAGTATGTGCCCGTTGTCAGTGCGCTCATGATGGGCAGTCTCGGTCTCCGGGCGAAGCATCCATTCAGGGAGCGGGCGTTGATTGTCGCGACTTCTTATGCGACGTTGGCTGTGCTGACGAACGTCCCCAAGCTTTGCGTTGACGAGAAGCGGCCGGAGTTCACGGGGCGTAATTCCTTCCCTTCGGGGCATACGGCCACCGCCTTCATGGGCGCGGAATTGGTTCGGTTGGAATACGGAGGCTGGTATGGCATGGGAGCTTATCTCGTTGCGGCCGGAGTCGGTTTCATGCGGATGTATAACGGCCGTCACTGGTTTCATGATGTCGTGGGGGGGGCTGGAGTAGGCATGCTGAGCGCGTGGGCTGGTGAGTGGAGTTGTCAGTGGTGGGCCAGGGTATTCCATAAAAGGGAGAGGAATGTGGCTCTCATTCCCGTGGCAGCACCCGTGGACGGCGGATATTATGGTGTTGCGATGAGTCTTAATTTTTGACTTGTCCGTTCATACCGTTTCTCTTTGCCGCGCATTCTGTTCCGCTCCCTTGCGCATTTTTATTGTCGGATTCCGCAGAGCTTGGCAAGCGGAAAGCCGTCTTCGCCGGTTCTGTTTCCGTCTCGGAATCTCTTGAAAAAGTAATATTTTGATCAGAAAAATGCTTGAAACCATGTTTTCTATTCAAAATTTTGCTATTTTTGCAGCGGAAAACAAGAATCTTGTATGGCAGGCAATGTATTAAGTACCTTGGGTAATACGCCAGTCACGTCGGCTGCTATTGCATCGATGTACCCGGATTTGCGGCAGGAGAATGAGAAGGTGAGATGGCTGGAGCGGCACGATGAAATCATCAGGCTTAAGCGGGGAATGTATGTGGTCAATCCGGACATTACGGGCAAGCCCCTATCTACGGAATTGATGGCGAATCATCTCTATGCACCGTCTTACGTGTCGATGCACACGGCATTGAGGTTTTATGGGCTGATTCCAGAGGCTGTCTATGAAACGCAGTCGATGACGATGAAGCGTGCTAAGGTTTTTGATACGCCCTATGGTCGTTTCTCTTATTTTACCATTGCGCGTGCGGCGTTTCATGTGGGTGTCAGGAGTGTTGTTCGTGGTGACTGTGCTTTTCTGATGGCTTCGGCGGAGAAAGCTCTCTGCGACTTGATAGCCAACACTCCGCACTTGAGTCTCCGTTATCTGAAGGAGGCGCGTCGTTATCTGGAGGAGGATCTCCGTCTGGACATGGATGGGTTTGTGCGGATGGACTCATCTATATTGGATGCGTATGCTGCTGTTGGCAAGAAAGGCAATTCTATCCGTACCCTCTCAAAACTCTTGAAGAATGCGCAATGAGATTTATGAAAGTATGTTGGCCGCTTATCCGCAGGCAACTCTGCAGCAGAGGCGCAACGCCGTGTTTGAGGTCAATCAGCAGGTGATTCTTGCTGGGCTGTATCATGGAGGATTCTTTGATATGGCCGCTTTTTATGGTGGCACATGCCTCCGCATCTTTCATGGGTTGCGGCGTTTCAGCGAGGACATGGACTTCTCGTTGTTGGCTCCATCTGAAGGTTTTGACTTCACCCATTATTTTCAGCCCGTCAAGGAGATGTTCGAGTTGATGGGCAGGGAGGTGGAGATTACGCGGAAAGAGAAGCGTCATTTTGGAAGGGTGGAATCGGCTTTTCTGAAAGACCAAACGGATGTGTTTGATGTCTCATTCCAGACGGAGAAGGCGGTTCGAATCAAAATTGAGGTGGACACGAACCCACCGTTGAAGTTCAACACCGAGCAGAAGCTGTTGTTGCTTCCGCAGTCGTTTATGACGCGTTGCTTTACCTTGCCCGATTTGTTCGCCGGAAAGATGCACGCCCTCGTTTTCCGTTCGTGGAAGAATCGTGTGAAGGGGCGCGATTGGTATGATTTCGAGTGGTATGTGCGCCATCATGTTCCGCTGGATTATGGGCACTTGGCTGAGAGAATTCGTCAGTTCAATGGGATGAGCATGAGTCGGGATGAGTTTATGGAATTGCTGCGCCAGCGTCTTTCAACTACCGACATCAGTATGGTCAAGGCTGATGTGCAACCTTTTGTGCTTGACCCGCACGAACTGGATATTTGGTCAAACGATTATTTCGTGCAGCTTGCGGACAGGATGAACTTCGGATAGATAGGTAGTTTGGGAGAAACGCGGAGGTTGGTGGAGAGGGACGGGCCGTGCATCAGAGCCCCTCGGCGGCGGCGAGCTGCATGGCACGCCGGATGGTGGGAGCCATGTCGTAGTATTTGTATTCGGCCAATCGGCCGCCGAAGCGGACGTGGGGCTCGTGGTCGGCCAGCTCGCGGTAGAGGGTGTAGAGACGTGAGTTGGTGTCGTCGTTGACGGGATAGAATGGTTCGAGGCCGGGCTGCCATTCCGTGGGGTATTCGCGGGAGATGACGGTCTGGGGATTGGCATCGACTTCGGTTCCGAAGGCTTCGAAGTGTTTGTGCTCGATGATGCGGGTATAGGGGATGCGGGCTTCGGTGTAGTTCACCACGGCGTTGCCCTGATAGTTGGCGGTGGGCAGGACTTCGGTCTCGAACCGCACGGTGCGCCACTGGAGCCGGCCGAAGCGGTAGTCGTAGAACCGGTCGATTTCGCCGGTGTAGATGATGGTGCGGGCGAGGCTTTCCCACAGAGGGCGGTCGGCGAAGAAATCGCAGCAGAGGCGCACGTCGGAGCCTTCGAGGAGGCAGTCCACAAGGGGGTTGTAGCCTCCGATGGGGATGCCCTGGAAGGAATCGTCGAAATAGTTGTTGTCGAAGACGAAGCGCACGGGCAGCCGGCGGATGATGAAGGCGGGGAGCTGCGTGCAGGGACGGCCCCATTGCTTTTCGGTGTAGCCGCGGACGAGGCGCTCGTAGATGTCGCGTCCGACGAGCGTGAGTGCCTGCTCTTCAAGGTTGCGCGGCCGGCTGATGCCTTCGGCCTGCATACGTTCGACGGCCTCGCGGCGCTGGGTCTCGATGGTGGCGCGAGCCTCGGCGGGCGTGCGCACGCCCCACATCTGGTAGAAGGTGTTCATGTTGAAGGGCAGGTTGTAGAGCTGTCCTTCGTAGTTGGCTACGGGCGAATTGGTGTAGCGGTTGAAGGGGACGAGGGCGCTGACGAAGTTCCAGACCTCGGGGTCGGATGTGTGGAAGATGTGGGCTCCGTATTGATGGACGTGGATGCCGGCAGTGGTCTGGCAGTGGACGTTGCCTCCGGTGTGGGGGCGGCGGTCGATGACGAGGCAGGTCTTGCCGCGCCGGTGGGCCAGATGGGCGAAGGTGGCTCCGAAGAGGCCGGAGCCCACGATGAGATAGTCGTACATGGGACGGGAGGTGTGGATGGGTTCGGTATGGGCGCGAAGGCGTGGCCTCAGCTGCGGATGTAGTCTTTCGTGAGCATGTCGTAGTAGAGCGCTTCCAGTTCGCTCAGGGAGAGACATTCGATGGAATGTCCGATGGTGCGGACCAGTTCTTCGCGGCGGAGTTGGTCGTCGCGCTCGCTGCTGTCGAAGTGTGCCATGAGGTGTGCTGCGGTTCAATAGCCGAAGATGTCTTCGAGCGTGAGTGAATGGACGGTGCCGAGGGTGGAGAGCTTCTGCATGTCGAGGTTCTGCTCATCGCCCAGGACGATGTAGCGGTAGGTGCGTGAGCTGACGTGGCGGCGGGCAAAGTCGGCGAGGTCGTCGATGGTGAGCTGCTGCACGCGCGGATAGATGTCGGCGTGGATGTCGTGGTCGAATCCGGCGCGGCGCATGGTGCGGTAGAGGCTGAGCACTTCGTCGCCCACGTAGCGGCGCGTGGCCATCTGCTTGAGCAGGCTTTCCTTGGCCAGGTCGAAGCTGTTCTGGGCAAGCGGCAGGTTCTCGGTGATGTCGTGGAAGACATCGATGCAGTCGGCCATCTTGTCGTTTTGCGAGCCGATCATCGTCATGAAGTAATTGTCGGCATCCTTCATCCAAGGGCTGGCGTAGGTGGCTCCGGCGGAGTAGGCCAGTCCGCGGCTCTCGCGCAGTTCCTGGAAGACGATGGAGTTCATGCTGCCTCCGAAGTACTCGTTGAAGAGTTGGATTTCGGGCAGGAGGGATGCGTCGGTTTTCTCGCCGTTGTCGGAGTATTGGGTGAGTTTCACAGCCTTGGTCTCGTAAGGAGCCACGAATACCTCGTTGGCCGTGGTGCGCTGCAGCTGGTATTGCTCGGCGTAGGTAGGCTCGCTGTAGTCTTTCTGCACGCTCTCGTTCACTTTGTGTGTCTTGGCGATGAGCTTGCTGATGTCCGCCAGCGATGAAGGGCCGTAGTAGATGGCTTCCTGCGGATAGAGAGCCAGCTGCTGCAGTTTCTTCACCAGTTCGTCGGCACGGGCGGCTTTCAGTTCTTCGGCTGAGGCGATGTCGGTGTAGCTGTTCTTTGGGCCGTACATGGCGTAGGCGCGGAGCCGCCGCTCGCAATTGTTCTGGTCGGTCTTGGCGAGTTCG
Source organism: uncultured Bacteroidaceae bacterium (assembly GCA_964415385.1). GTDB lineage: Bacteria > Bacteroidota > Bacteroidia > Bacteroidales > Bacteroidaceae > UBA3839. Next base: position 102,504 of record CAYPZK010000003.1, on the reverse strand, counting down.
CGGCCGCGCAGCGCGTCGGTCACGAGTGTGTTGAGCTTTTCCTGGTCCGGCTGCATGTTCCGGATCCAGTCTTCCATGATGGCGATGGCCTGTTTCTGATTTTCGGCGAGACCGTTGACGGCGATGGTGGTCGTGAGGTCACTGGAGGAGACGGAGACGTTGCAGGCGAGCTGGTAGAGCTCCGACTGGATTTGCTCGATGCTCTTCGACGCGGTGCCGAGATAGTCCATCAGGTCGGTGGCCAAGTCGAGCAGTTTGTCCTGCTTGTTGCCGTAGCGCACGATGTAGCGGAGGGTGAAGATACCGTTCTGCGTGTTTTCCTTATATAATAAGGTAGAGCCGTTCTTCAGCGTGGCGGTGGTCATGTCCTTTGCAAAGTCGGCGAAGACGGGCCGGATGGGCTCCACGGAGCGTGCGGTGACATCGGCCACGAACTGGCTGGTCTTGTCGCGGTTCATCTCAATCGGGGAGATGGCCGGCTTGTCGATTTTCTTCTCGTCGGGGTCGGCCTGCTGGTGTTTGTAGATGATGGCGTAGGCATTGAGCGGCAGGTATTTGCGGGCAAAGTCGGTGACATCCTGTTTGGTCAGCTTCGACAGCAGTTCGTTTTCGTGGACGAAGTCGGTCCAGTCGCGGCCGGCGATGAAGTAGTTGTAGAAAGTGGTGGCGCGGGCCTCGTTGCTTTCGAGGTCTCTCATGTCGGACAGTTTCTTGTTGTTGATGATGCCTCGGAGCAGGCCTGCGTCGAAGTCGCCGTCGATGACTTTCCGTACTTCCTGCAGGAGCAGGTCTCTCACTTCGTCGAGTGTCTGTCCTTCCTTGGGCAGTCCGACGAGATAGAAGGTGGTGTGGTCGTTCTTGCTGTAGGGGAATACTTCTGCGGCGAGCACCTTCTGCTGCTGTGTGAGGTCGAGGTCAATGAGGCCGGTCTTGCCGTTTTGCAGAATCTGGGCCACGATGTCGGTGAGCAGCGATTCACGTGCGCCGGCCGTGTTGCCGGGCGTGGCCCAGGCGAGCGACACCATTTCCTGTTGCAGTCCATAGACATCGGCCCGCTGCGGAGTGGTCAGCTGTGGGTCGTCGGGGAACACGGGCGCTTCTACGGGCCGTGCCTGCATGTCGCCGAAGTAGCGGTCGATGAGGGCGATGGTCTGGTCGAAATCCAAGTCGCCGCTCATGCAGATGGCCATGTTGTTGGGCACATAGTATTTGTGGAAGTAGTTCTCGATGTTGACGATGGAGGGGTTCTTCAGATGTTCCTGCGAGCCGAGGGTGGTCTGATTGCCGTAGGGATGATGCGGGAAGAGGATATGGTCGGACTTCTCGAATATCTTGCGGAAGTCGCTCGTGAGGCTGCGGTTGTATTCTTCATACACGGCTTCGAGCTCGGTGTGGAAGCCTCGGATGACCATGTGCTTGAAGCGGTCGCTCTCCACGATGGCCCAGTTCTCCAGTTCGTTGGCCGGGATGTCTTCCTGATACACTGTCTCGTCTTCGCTGGTGTGGGCGTTGGAGCCTTCTGCGCCGATGGAGGCCATCAGCTTGTCGTATTCGTTGGCGATGGCATAGGTGGAGGCCAGGTGCGAGATGGAGTCGATGTGGTGGTAGATGGCCTTGCGCTCTTCGGGTGCTGTGGTGTGGCGATAGACTTCGTAGAGGTCGCGGATGCTGTCGAGCAGCGGTCGCTCTGTCTCATAGTCTAATGTGCCGAAGGAGTCGGTGCCCTTGAAGAGCAGGTGTTCCAGATAATGAGCCAGCCCGGTGGTTTCGGCCGGGTCGTTGCGGCTGCCGGTGCGCACGGCGATGTATGTCTGGATGCGCGGCTGGTTGCGGTTGACGGTCAGATAGACTTTCAGTCCGTTGTCGAGCGTGTAGATGCGGGCCTTCATCGGGTCGTTGTCGTAGCTGTCGTATTTGTAGGTCTTCTGCGCCGGGGCGATGACGGTTGTCAGACAGCAGAGCCACATCAAAATGCTTCTTCTCATGGTTGTATATGATTGAAAAATGGTTGTATGTGATTGAAAAGTTGAATGATTCGTTTATTTCACTTTGTCAAGAAAGGTGCGGAGGGTTTCTTCGTCCACGTCGCCCAGCTGGAATTCATGTTCGGCATCGTCGCGCACCATGTGGAGCCAGCGCTCGTGTGCCTGCTCGGCCTCGCGCAGCCAATAGTCCTGGTCGATGAACATGGAGTTGTTCATCTGCTGCATGAGGTTGTGGGCATAGCTGGCGGCGTTGGAGGCATAGTCGGCGTGGACTTGCGAGAGCACCAGCAGCAGTTCGTCGGTGGTGGAGATGGACTCGTTGCGGATGTCGGCCACGATGCGCCCGATTTCCTTTTGGGGAGCCAGCATGCCGCTCAGGTCGAGCCATGTGTCGATGCCGGTGTCGCCGGCCATGTCGCTCGTGCCGTTCAGCACGGAGTAGATGAAGAGGCGGATGGCCAGGTCGTAGTATTCGGTGCCTGTCACGGCTGCCGTGCGCTTGATGACGTAATCACCGCAGTCGATGTATTCACCGCCGTCGTCGGTTTCCAGTTTTCTTTCCAGAAAACTTTTGCCTTCCAGCACCTGCTGGATGATGAACGGATTGGGGAAGGCGTAGTTCACGATGTCGCGTCGGAGCGTGCGTGGCCGCAGGTCGCGCTTCGGCCATTTGCCCACGTCGCGCCACGTGCCTACCGTGCGCAGGTTGATGCCCGGCACGACCACGGTGCGGCTTTCCGATGCGATGACGTAGCTGAAGGGCAAATGGGCGAGCTGCGGGTGCGTGGTCAGCTTTCCCATGACCATCGAGAACGCTCCGATGTGTGCCGGCCAGAGGATGTGGCAGCCCGAGGCCGTCTTGGCTCCGCGCTCCAGCGTGCCGTAGTGGATGGGCCCCATCTTGTAGGCATGGTTGCTCTGGTTCGTGGCCGAACCGGCGTTGTAGAATGAGAACTGTCCGCCGATGAGCAGCGTGCTCTTGTGGTGGCTCGTGGAGAACGGGCCGCAGAATGCCGCGCAGGCCTCGCCGTTGTCCAGATAGGAATTGGCGAAGAAAAGGCTGGCCTCGGCACTGAATCCCTTGCCGATGTGCACGCTCTCGCCCACGAAGCTGTTGTAGATTTTCGCGCCGTCGGTCACGGTGGCTCCTTCGGCGATGATGCAGCCTTCGGCAATCACGTCGGGTCCGATGAGCGTGGAAGCCTCGTCTGAACTCAGCACCGTGCATTCCCGCAACCGGCTGCTTCCCTGTATCTCGCACGCGTCGCCCACGCTCACGTTGCACAGTTCGCTCACGCCCACGATGCGGCATTTCTGTCCGATGCTTCCGTGCTCCGCAAACGGGCGGTTCGCCAGTTCCCGTGTCACCATCTGCCGCACGTCGGGGTGGGCGAGCATGAGTTGCGCCGTCTGTGCCGTCAGCTTGTCGTAGAGGATGACGTTGCCGTCGCCTCCCTCGCAGAGCACGCTGATGGCCGTGCCGTTGCCGAACGTCGTGCTGCCCTGCGTGGTGACGATGCCCACGTTGCTCACGAGCGAGCCGTCGCCGATGTCATAGTTCGAGATGTAGCCTGCCACGTTCTCAATCAGGCAGTTGCTGCCCACGCTCACATTGCGCAGCCGTGCGTGGCGGATGCCGCAGGGCAGCTCGAAGCCCTCTTCCATCTCCATCGTGCCCGCCAGACCTCCGATGGCCACCGGCCCGTAGAAGCCCGTGTCGCGGACGCGCTCCACACGGAAGTCGTCCTCGTCCACGGTCACTTCCGTCCAGTCTTCGGCGGAACAGCCCTGTTCCTCCAGAATGTCGATTTCCCTTTCCGTCAGATTGCGCATGGTGTTTCCGTTCGGTTTCTCAAGTCGTGGCCGCCTCCTCCCGGCTTGGGGAAGAGATGCCGGTTATGCCGACAAAGGTACAGAAAAAATCCTTGCCTTCCGCATCTTTGTCCTGTTTTTTGCGCAAAAACGTACCCTTATTCCGCCTCTCCGTTCTCGTCGTAGTTCTGGAAGAGGAAGTCGTTGTAAGGATATTTCTGCACGTGCAGTTCGCGCACCTTCTTGTAGAGAAGCTCCTTCAGTCCGTCAATGTTGGTGCGGTTCTTAGCCGAGATGAAGAAGCAGTCGTCCCCCATCTTGGCCATCCAGGTCTGCATCAGCTCGTCGAGTGTGATGTTCTGCTGAGTGCGCGGCGTGAGGTCGTCAGCGTCCTTCGGCAGCCATGTGTAGGCGTCGATTTTGTTGAAGACGATGATGCAGGGCTTGCCCGCCGCCCCGATGTCGGCCAGTGTCTTCTCCACCACGTGAATCTGCTCCTCGAAGTCGGGGTGGGAGATGTCCACGAGATGTAGCAGCAGGTCGGCCTCCCGCACCTCGTCGAGCGTCGATTTGAAGGAGTCCACGAGGTCGGTGGGCAGCTTGCGGATGAAGCCTACGGTGTCGCTGAGCAGGAAAGGCAGATTCTGGATGATGACCTTGCGCACGGTGGTGTCGAGCGTGGCGAAGAGCTTGTTCTCGGCGAACACGTCGCTCTTGGCCAGCAGATTCATGAGCGTGGACTTGCCCACGTTGGTATAGCCCACGAGTGCCACCCGGATGAGCCGTCCGCGGTTGCGCCGCTGGGTGGTCTTCTGCGTGTCGATGTCCGCCAGCCGCTGTTTGAGCAGTGCCATGCGGTTGCGGATGATGCGTTGGTCCATTTCCAGCTGCGTCTCGCCCGGTCCGCGGAGTCCCACGCTGCCGCCCCGCTGCCGCTCCAAGTGTGTCCAGAGACGCGTCAGGCGCGGCAGCATGTACTTGTATTGTGCCAGCTCCACCTGCGTCTTCGCGGCAGCCGTCTGGGCTCGCATGGCGAAGATGTCGAGGATGAGCGACGTGCGGTCGAGGATTTTCACTTGCAGTTCCTTCTCGATGTTGCGGATTTGCTTGGCCGACAGCTCGTCGTCGAAGATGACCATGCCCACGGTTTCCGGCTCCTCGGCGGGTGTCAGGTCGGGATTCTCTTTCAGCGTCTCGTCGTGCAGGTCCTGCAGCTGCCGGATGTAGTCCTTGATTTCCTGCAGCTTGCCCGTGCCCACGTAGGTCACGCTGTTCGCGCCGTTCACCTTCTGCGTGAACCGCTTGAGGACTTTGGCTCCGGCGGTCTCGGCCAGAAACGTCAGCTCGTCGAGATATTCCTGCGTCTTGCGCTCGTCCTGCCGGGGCGTGATGAGCCCCACGATGAGCGCCGTCTCCACCTTGGCTTCTGTGATGACAAATTCTTTCATTTCGTTGGATGCGATGTCGGTTGGATGTCAGGGCGATGCCGCCCCGGCCGGCAAAGTTAGCAAAATTTTTCAGTTCCACTTTCCCCTTTTCGGGAAAAGTAGTACCTTTGCAGGAAATAAACCCCTTATGAAGAAACTTGTCATGGCAGTCGTGGCCCTGCTCTCGGTGCTGCCGCTCGCAGCCCAGAACAAGAGCCACGGAAAGAAATCCGACCATTCCTTTATCGTGGGCAAGAACCTCGATGTGTTCAACACCATCTACCGCGACCTCGACCTCATGTATGTAGATACGCTCGATGCCGACAAGGTGGTGCGCGTGGGCATCGATGCCATGCTCGAATATCTCGATCCCTACACCGAATACTATGCCGAGGAAGACATGGGCGACCTGAAGATGATGACCACGGGCAAGTATGGCGGCATCGGTGCCATCATCCGCATGCGCAAGGACTCCACCGTCATCATCGGCGAGCCCTACGCCGACATGCCCGCAGCCGAGGTGGGGCTGAGAGTGGGCGACGTGCTGAAGCGCATCGACGACACCGACCTGAAGGGCAAGAACGTGAACGAGGTGAGCGACCTGCTGCGCGGCGAGCCCGGCACCACTTTCGTGCTCCGCGTGCTGCGCCCGGGCGAGCAGAAAGAGCGCGATTTCCACATCACGCGCCGCAACGTCAAGGTGCCGGCCATTCCCTACTACGGCATGGTCTCCCCCACCGTGGGCTACATCGGACTCACGCAGTTCACCGAAGACTGCTCCGTGGAACTCCGCAAGGCCGTCATCTCGCTCAAGGAGCAGGGAGCGCGCGGCCTCGTGCTCGACCTGCGCGGCAACGGCGGCGGACTGCTGAGCGAGGCCGTGAACATCGTCAACCTCTTCGTGCCGAAAGGGCTGACCATCGTGGAGACCAAAGGCAAGCTCAAAGCCGTGAACACCACCTACACCACCAAGAGCGACCCCCTCGACCTCGAAACACCCCTCTGCGTATTGGTGAACAGCTCCACGGCATCGGCAGCCGAAATCGTGAGCGGGTCGCTGCAAGACCTTGACCGCGCCGTCATCCTCGGCACGCGCACCTATGGCAAGGGCCTCGTGCAGTCGCCACGTGAACTGCCCTACGACGGCAGCCTGAAGCTCACCACCTCGAAATACTACATCCCGAGCGGGCGCTGCATCCAGGCCATCGACTATCAGCGTGCCCGCGAGATGGGCAACGACGGCCGCGTGCCCGACAGCCTGGCCCGTGCCTTCCGGACAGCCGGCGGACGCACCGTGCTCGACAGCGGCGGCATCCGTCCCGACATCGAGGTGAAGCACGACACGCTGTCCAACCTCGTCGTCTATCTCAGCAGCGACGACGTGCTCGTGGACTGGGGCACCCGCTACCAGCAGACCCACGCCACCCTGCCGCCCGTCAGCCGCTTCAGCATCAGCGACCAGGACGTGGCCGACCTGCTCCGGATGGCCAGAGACTCCGGATTCAAGTACGACCAGCTCACGGAAAAGCGGCTGGAAGACTTGAAGAAGATGGCCCGCTTCGAAGGCTACTATGAAGATGCCAAACCGGAGTTCGAAGCCCTTGAGCAGAAATTGCAGCACAACCTCGACAGCGACTTTGCCAAGAACGACAAGGACATCCGCTCCCTCATGACCCAGGAAGTCGTCAAGCGGTACTACTATCAGGCCGGCAGCGTGGAAGCCGCGCTCCAGGGCGACGAAGACCTCCGGCGGGCCGAGGAAGTGCTGGCCGACAGCGAAGCCTACCGCCGCTTGCTGACACCGGTGGAAAACGAATCCTCAACCATTGAAAACTGATGATTGGCCGCCGTTGCCGATTGTCTCATCCGAACCCCTGCCATGAACCGCGCCTCTCAGTTCAACCGCCGCATGATGTTTGCGATGCTGGCCTTCGCCGTCATCCTCCTTTTCGTCGTCTTCGGCATGCTCTACCTCTCCTTCCGTCACGTGCAGGATGTGCACGACCGCCCTGCCGTTGCGGGCGGCGACAGCATCATCCTCATCGACCACACAGCGTCCGACTCCCTATGAAATCCGCCCTCCTTTCCCTTTTCCTCTTCCTCGTCCTCCCCCTCCGTGCCCAGAAGTGGCGCTACGACTTCATCGTGCCCGACAACGGCAATTTCGTTGCCGCCATCCAGACCGCCAACCGGCGTGCCGACAAGTCGAAACGCTTCCGCATCTTCATCCGTTCCAGCAACTACCGCATCAAGGGCGAGGGCAACCTCATCGAGACCACGGAAGGCGGAAAGACCGTCTCCTTTCCCAGCCCCATGACCGTGCTCACCGCCCCCAACACCTCCATCATCGGCGAGCAGATGCAGAACACGCAGGTGGAGAACTGTCCGCAGCACGAAGGGCTCGACATCACCAGCACGCTCTTCCTCAACGGTGCCGACAGCACCTACATGCAGGACTTGGAGCTCTGGTCCAACTTCCGCAACGACGCTTCCCTCTTCGCCAACCGCTCCGTGGCCCTCAACGAGAAGCGCTGCCGTGGCAACGTGCTGAAAAACGTTAGTCTGATGGGCACGCAGGCCACCTACTACACCAACGACGGCGGCACCACCTATCTGGAGGACTGCCGTCTGGCCGGCACCGTGGACATCGTCTGCGGCGGCGGCACCGTCTTCTTCAACCACTGCGACCTCCGCCTCGTGAAGCGCGGCTCCGCCGACCACACCGACATCCTCTGCGCCCCCGCCACGGCCGGCGGCTCGGCCTACGGCTACGTGTTCAACGACTGCTACATCGACGGCCCCGACCACCAGCGGGGCAAATACCGCCTCGGACGGCCCTGGAAGAACGCGCCTCGTGCGGCCTTCATCAACTGCTGCATGAACATCGAGCCGGCCGCCGAGGGATGGGCCGACGGTCGCGGCACCCTGCCCGCCCGCTTCGCCGAGTTCGAATCCACCAACGGCTATTTCGAATTGCTCGACCTCTCCCGCCGCAAGACCTCCTTTCTCAACGCCGCCGGACAGCCGCAGCAGGTGGCGTATTCGCCAAGCCTCACGCCCGAGGAGGCCGGTGGCTACACCCTGGGTCGTGTGTTCCCCGGATGGCAGCCGCAGGACAAGACCGAGCAGGTCGTGCCGCCCACGCTCCGCCGGCAGGGCCGTGTCATCATGTGGGACGACATCCCCGAGGCGGGCTGTTACGCCGTGCTCTGCAACCGCAAGATTGTGGCCTTCACCACCACGCCTTCCTTCACCGTGCCTGCCGGCACCCCCGAGGGAGCCTTCTTCACCGTGCGCTGCGCCAACCAGATGGGCGGACTCGGCCTGCCGTCCGAGCGCATCGTCTTCAGCACGCGCGTCCGCTGACCGGCTTCCTGCCGTGCCGTCTCCACCCGTTTCCTTTCCCCATCAGCCTCTCACCCCTGCTTCCGGTGAGAGGCTTTTTTTTGCGGCGGCAAAGAGGGTCATGACTTCTTCGGAAAAAAGCCCTCAATTCAGGCAAGAAAAAAGACTGTTCAGACTGATTCGCGGAAAAACGAACGCGTTCGTTTTTCGGAACGGACGCGTCCGATTGGCAGAACGAACGCGTTCGTTGGACACGAAATCGGCGGAGTCCGGAACATTTCTCTGCGGAATCCGTCAGAAAAAATGCGCGAGGACGGGAAGAAACGGTGCGCGGCGGGCAATTTTTCTCCCGGATGGTTCAAAATCGAAAGGAAAAGATACATATCTGAAAGTGCCTCCCTTCCTTCTGTCCTAACTTTGCACCGAGTTTTGAAAACCGCGCAAGCCCTTTTCCAAACGCAACACACTATTTCTATTCATTTACAAAAAACTACAAACAAAAACATTCAAAAAAATGAGGAAATTATTACTTTCAAGTCTGTTCCTCTCGCTCTTGAATCTGTCGGGGGAGGCACAAGCCGCAGATGTCACGACCTATACGGTCGATGAGACCACCGAAATCACCAGCCTTGCAGACATCACGGACGGCACACCTTTCGTCATGACACTGGATGGCAAAGCCATGTGCTTTACAGATGCTCAGAATGCTTCGATGGAATCATATAGCGTTGCATTCCAATCGCATGCTTATGGTTTTCAACTCGAGGCCATTGAGTCAGAAAACGAAACCATCAATGGCAAATATCTTGTCCGTGTGTTATCGGATTTGACAAAAAGTAATTATTGGGCGTTGTGGGGAAATACGAATAATTCTTATCTTAACACTGCGTCCTTTGTTATTTTTACGATGGGGCTGAATGGTCAATATGGACAGGACGCGGAGAATTATGCTGTTTGGGACATTCAGTATGTGGAAGGAGAAGGTTTTACCTTTTATAATGTGGGGCTTGGAGGCTACATGAATGGAACAGGGGCGGCCAACAACTCCACTCCGCAATATTGGAAACTTTATACGGGTATCAGCTCTACCACTACAACTGTAGCGGATTATAGCTATACGGACAATGATGCCAATACTTCTATTTTTACAACCGCGAATGCTGTTGGCTTTGACGCAGATACGCGAGCACTGACCACAGGTTGGCAATTTGACGGCGGCGTGGATATTTCCGGCTATCAGTATCTCGTCATCACGACAGCACAGACTGCAGCAGATTACAGCCGCGCACTGAGCATTTCGGATGGAACTTTGACAATCAGTGGTGAAAGCTATTCCGGCAGTAGTGCCGGTACAGGTGGCAATATGTGGTTGGACCGCTGGAACAACCAAAACATCATAGCCATCAGTTTGAAGTATTGTCATGAGACACTGGGATTGGACTGTGAGAACATTAAATCGCTCACTTATAGTGGTAGCACGCTCTATCTCGGGAACATCTATCTGACGAACCGTGCGGTTTCTTATGGTGGTTATCAAACAGGCGACAACTACCGCGAATATTCTACAACGGGGAATTTCGGAACCGTCTGCCTGCCGTACACGGCATCGGTAGCTGGTGCCCTCATCTACAGCGTCGCCTCCTATGACGAAGAGAACAAGAGCATCATCCTCACGCAGGAAACGGGTCTGCTCACTGCCGGCCGACCTTACATTTTCAAGTCTTACGACGAAATAGGCGCGGATGCTGCGGGCAGTAAGCGCAATGTCAACTTCTTCCGTGCCGACTTGAATGATGATGTTACAACAGCCGGAAGCAACAACGGATTGGTGGGCTCGTTCACTGACAACACAGAGGTGACAGCCGGTCACTATATTCTGCAAAGCAATACATGGAAATTGGTGGCTGAAGGAAACACAAACTACGTGAATGCCAACCGCGCTTACCTTGATCTTTCAGCTGTTCCAACAGATGGCAGCGTGAAGGGTGTGAATATGAGCATCGAAGGCAACGGACAGGCCAACGGCATCGAGAGCCTCACGACGGAGCAGGTGGCCGACATGCTCAACGGCGAGGTGTACGACCTGCAGGGACGGAGGGTAAGCCGCCCTGGTCGCGGCCTTTACATCGTTGGCGGCAAGAAATTGATTGTGAAGTAAGCCATTATTGTTGAATCAAAAAAACAGATATAAGTCATGAAAAAAATATATATCAGACCCGCAGTGAAAAGTCATGCCGTCATGGTGGAACAGATGATAGCCGAATCTATAGGAGTGAATGGTACTGCCGAGAACAACTCATACGGCGACGTGAAGCATCGCTATGACGATGATGAAATTGCTATTGCCGAAGATTTGCAGCAGGACGCATGGACTGACGGGCTGTGGTAAGCCCCTCAATCAAAAGTAGCATCAGAAGAAAAAATGTTGTATAGTTAGTTAATGGTTAGTAATTCGTAGAGAGAGAAGAGCGGGCGATGGTCGTCCGCTCTTTTTTTTCTTAATAATGGAAGGAGGAACCGCCGAGGAACTCACGCAGGAGGGACGTGGGCGGCAGCTCGTCGGCCGAAATCGGCTCGAAGAAGCGCAGGAACTCGGTCAGCGTCTGCCCGAGGATGTGCTCCTCGCAGTCTTCGTGGATGGACTCCAAGAGGGAGAGGGCGGGTGCGCGCAGGACGGACAGCTCATAGATGAGGGCGCTGTTGAACATCACGTCGGCGTTCTCCTGGAACGGGAAAATCCATTTGTCCTCGCCGCGCCGCACGCTCGGCCAGCGGGCGATGGTGTCGCGTGCCGACGTGCCCCGGAACTTGTTGTCGCGGACAATGCGGCGGACGAGCCGGCTGTCGGTCGTGGGGATGTAGTTGTGGTCGTCGAGCTTGATGCTGGTCAGCGCGGAGACGTAGATCTTGAACTTGGCCGCGTCGGGGATGTCCTGCGACATGAGGGGGTTGAGTCCGTGGATGCCCTCCATGATGAGGATGGTGTTGTCCTCCAGGTGCAGCTTGTTGCCGCTCGGCACGCTCTGCCCCGTGTGGAAGTCGTAGCGCGGCAGCTCCACTTCCTCGCCCCGCAGCAGGGCGTTGAGCTGTGCGTTGAAGAGCTCGAGGTTGAGCGCGTAGATGGATTCGTAGTCATAGTCGCCGTTCCCGTCGCGCGGCGTGTGCTCGCGGTCCACGAACCAGTTGTCGAGCGAGATGGCCTGCGGGCGCAGACCGCACGCAAGCAACTGTACGCTGAGCCGCTTGCTGAACGTGGTCTTGCCGCTTGACGAAGGGCCAGCGATGAGGACGGCACGCACGTCTTTCTGACTGGCGATGCGGTCGGCGATGCGTCCGATTTTCTTCTCCTGCAAGGCTTCGGACACCTTGATGGTGTCGCCCGCGTGCCCTTTCCGCACCAGTTCGTTCAGCTCGCCCACACTGGTCACGCCGATGAGCGACTCCAGGGCGTGGTCTTCGCGGAAGGCGGCGAGCATCTTCTCCTGCTTCACGATGTCGGGCAGCTTGCCGTCTTCGCGCGGCACGCGGAGCAGCAGGCCGTCGTAGTACTTCACGAGGTCGAACACGTCGAGGTAGTCGGTGGAGGGCACCAGCGGGCCATAGTAGTAGTCGCACGTGTCGCAGAGCTTGTAATAGTAGCAGTAGAGGCGTCCGAGACCTTCGACGAGCTTGGCCTTCTTCTCCATCCCGCGCTCGCGGAAGAGCGCGGCCACCTGTCCCGTGGGAGCTTCCAGACGGTGGATGCGGTGTCCCTCGGCGATGATTTCCCTCATGCGGACTTTGAGCCGTTGCGCCATGTCGAGCGTCATTTCCTGCTCCTGTCCGTTCTCCGTCTTCGCGTGGATGGTGAAGAAGTAGCCTTTCGACACGGGGGCCTCGATGGAGAGGTGCGCTCCGGGGAAGAGGTCTTCGACCGCCTTGAAGAGCACGAACGTGAGCGACCGCATATAGACTTTCCGCCCGATGGGAGAGCTGATGTCAACGAACTCGATTTCCTTCGAACCGAAGACGCGGAACGTGAGCCCCTCGATTTGATTGTTGACCACCGCACAGAGCGGGCGAGTTGTTAAATTTGGTTTAATCGTCTCGTAAATTTGCAAAAGTGTGGTTCCGAAACCGAACTTTTCCGATTTTTTATTATTTTTGCAAAAAATTTGTAATTGAGGTGTCATGCTCATTGCAGTTTTCGTTAGAGAATTGAGGAAAAAAACGTCCGGCTCCTGTCTGCCGGTACGGCCACCGGCAAACAGTCCGTTTTCCGAATGGCCGTGCTAAAGTAATGATTTTTTACCAACTACAGTGATTCCCCGCATGAAAATTTTGTGAAAATATGAACAATTGGCTTTTTTTAATCCTGATTGGGTCAGTGGCCCTGCTCATGTACGGTATGAAGGTAATGAGCGAAGGACTGCAGAAAATGGCGGGCAGCCGGCTGCGCAATGTGTTGAGTACGATGACCACCAACCGCTTTACGGGCATCCTGACCGGTGCGTTCATCACCACCGCCATCCAATCGTCCACGGCCTGCACGGTGATGACCGTGAGCTTCGTGAGTGCGGGGCTGCTCACGCTGGCGCAGGCCATCAGCGTCATCATGGGCGCGAATATCGGTACGACGGCCACGGCCTGGATTATGGTGCTGGGCGGGAGCACCAGCTACATGCGCTATGCCGTGTTCGCGGCCATCGCGCTGGCCATGATATTCATCTACAGCAACAAGAACCGCAACATGGGCGAGTTCATCATGGGTCTCGCCCTCATGCTGCTCGGCCTCACCACCCTCTCCGCCAACGCCAACGAAATGCACCTCGACCAGAACAAGGGCGTGATGGACTTCATCGGGTCGATGAGCGGCATGGGATACGGCTCCTACTTCCTCTTCCTCGCCATCGGCAGCGTGCTCACCATGATGGTGCAGTCGTCCGCCGCCATCATGGCCATCACCATGACGCTGTGCTCCTCGGGCGTGCTCGACGTGGACATGGGCATCGCGCTGGTGATGGGTGAGAACATCGGTACGACGGTCACGTCGAACATCGTTGCGCTCTCCGCCTCCACGCAGGCGCGCCGCGCCGCCATGGCCCACATGGTGTTCAATGTGTTCGGTGTGATTTGGGTGCTCTGCATCTTCCCTTATTTCCTTCACATGGTCTATAGCATCGTGGGCTACAATCCGAATGCCGGCACGGTCAGCCCTGCCAAGCTGAGCATGGTGCTCGCCTGCTTCCACACTGCCTTCAACGTCTGCAACACCTGCATTCTCGTGTGGCTCATCCGTCCGCTTGAGAAGCTCGTCACCTTCATCATCCGTCCTCGCGATGGACAGGAGGACGGCGACGAGGACTTCCACCTGCAGTACATCAGCGGCGGACTGCTCTCCACGGCCGAGCTTTCCATCCTCGAGGCCAAGAAGGAAATCAGTGTTTTCGCCGAACGTTGCTACCGCATGTACGGTTTCGTGCAGAAGCTGCTCCACACGGTGAAGGGCGACGATTTCAACAAACTCTTCTCGCGTATTGAGAAATACGAAAGCATCTGTGACAACATGGAGCTCGAAATCGCCGACTATCTCAACAAGGTGAGCGAGGGACGGCTGAGCGCGGAGTCGAAGACCGACATCCAGCACATGTTGCGCGAGGTGAGCGAGCTGGAGAGTATCGGCGATGCCTGTTACAACCTGGCACGCACCATCAGCCGCAAACGTCAGAACTCCACCGAGGATTTCACGGAGAAGCAGTATGAGCACATCCACAACATGATGGCACTCGACGACGACGCGCTCGCCCAGATGAACACCGTCGTGAAGTACGGTGAGCAGCGGTATGTGGACCTCAACAAGTCGTACAACATCGAGCACGAGATCAACAACTACCGCACACAGCTCAAGAACCAGAACCTCGTGGACATCAACAACCATCTCTACGACTATCAGATGGGCGTTTACTATATGGACATCATCGCCGAATGCGAGAAGCTCGGCGACTATGTCATCAATGTCATCGAGGCCACCGGCATCCGCGAGAAGAAAGCCACCGGCTTCTGACGGCAGAACCGCCGGATCTTGCACCCACACCCGCACCTGCACGGATGAGCGGATGAAGTGAAACGACAGCGTACAATCAAGGGAATTCCCATATATGATTACCTGAAAAATACTATCAATGAAAAGAAAAACGACTTTTCGCATGGCAGGCATGCTTGCCATGTTGGTGTTGGCGACCCATGTCACCGCTCGTGCATGGATGCCTGATGCCGGTGCGGAATCGGCCGACGATTCGACGGTCGTTGACGTGTCCGACAAAATCGTGAACGCAACATTCGACACGGCCGGCGACGCGACGGGATGGACGCTGACCCACGGTGCCACCACGCACTCGACCAGCGCGGCCATCAAGAACGGCGTGCTGACGGGCCGCTACTACTTCGACCTCAAGCAGACCATCACAGGTCTGCAGCCGGGCATTTACCGCGTGCAGGCCAATGCCTTCACCCGTCCTGACGAGAACACCACCATCTGGACGACGGTTCAGGCCGGCGGCACGCTTGCCAACGAGACTTATCTTTATGCCAACGGCGACTCCGTGAATTTCCCCCTCATCACGTCCGAGGGCTGGGCTGAGAGCTTCAGCGGCTCCACTTACTTAGAGGGTCTGGGCTACGTGCCGAACAGCAGCAGCGGTGCCTCCACGGCCTTCGGCTACGGCATGTATGAGGTGAGCGTCGAGGCCACGGTCGGCACGGACAGCACGCTCACGTTCGGCATCACCAACCTGACCGATGAGTCCGCCACCTATGCGGGCTGCGACAACTTCAAGCTCTTCTATTTAGGCGAGAAGTCGGACATTTCCGCCGAGGAAGTGGCCGCCCTCATCGCCACCGTTCCGACGGGCAAGATGGAGGCTGCGGTACAGACCGCGCTTGAGACGGCCGTCGCCGCCCTGCAGTCCGATGCCACCACCGACAACTATTATGCCGCCATCGAGGCCGTCAACAACGCCAACGCGAGCGTGACGGCCTACGCCTCGGTGAAGGCCGCCTTGGACGAGGCCGACGCAGCCGTCGCAGCACTCAGCGATACGGCCCGCGAACAATACACCGCCGCCGTGTCCGGCATCGTCAGCGGCTATGAGGCAGGCACGCTCACGGGCGACTGCACCGCCGAGGTGGCCGCCATCCAGTCTGCCCTGCAGGCAGCCAAGCTGGCCGACATGCAAAGCTCCGACGACCGCACGGCGCTCATCGTGAATCCTCAGTTCGAGGACGGTACGACGGGCTGGAGCGGTGACTTCGGCAACGGTGCCAAGAAAGGTCTGGCTGACAACTACGTCATCACGTGCTACGGCTCTGGCTTCGATGTCTATCAGACGCTGACGGGCATGACACCGGGTACCTACCGTCTGCAGGCGCAGGCTTTCAGCCGTCCGGCATCGAACGACGACACTTGGACAGCCTGGCAGGCAGGTGAAACGCTCACGAACGAGACCTACATCTACGGCAACAACGTGGAGCAGAGAGTCATGCTCATTGTCGAGGACTATCTGACCGAAGCACAGTCGAGCGGCGCATGGAGCACTTACACGCTCAACGGCTCCTCCATCTATGTGCCGAACAATTCCACCGCCTTCTCGCTCGCCTTCTCTGCCGGTCTCTACGACAACGAGTTGCTCTGCACGGTCGGTTCCGACGGGCTGCTCACCATCGGCGTGAAGAATCTCGACAGCAGCAACAGTGTCGCTTACGCAGGGTTCGACAACTTCCGCCTCACCTACGTCTCTACCGACACCATCATTCCTGAGGAAGTGGAAGTCGTGACGCTGGCCGACACCATCGCCTATGTGCAGAAGCTGGACTCCATCGCCACCCAGGCCACCGACCACTCGGCTTTCGACGCTGTTTATGATGCCGCCCTCGCGAAGCTGCAAGCCGAAGAGGCTGCGGAAGCCGACGTGCAGGCTGCCTACGACGACATCGTGGCCGCCTTCAACCATCTCCTCAAGACCGGTACGACCGCTACGGGCCAGTTCGACCTCACCGACCTGCTCGGCAACGCCACGTTCGACACGGATGCCAAGGGCTGGACGCAGACCAACGGCAGTCTCAAGTGGAACAGCATTGGTTCGCTCATCGGCTCGAACATCCAGGGCGGGGAAAAGCTCTCCAAGACCTTGGAAAACATGCCTGCCGGCAAATACACGCTGAAGGTGCAGGGCTTCTACCGCGCCCAAGGATGGAAGCAGGCTCTCTACGACCGCGAGCACGGCACGGAGGAGGTGAAGCTCAACCTCTTCCTCAACGGTGAAAGCGTGCGGATGAAGAGCCTGTTCGAGGATGCCCGCTACCTGCTCGCCTCGGCCTGCATTTCGCGCCGTGAGGATGTCGGTTCGACCATCGACGGCCGTGGCTTCCCGCTGCTCAACGACAGCAAGGTGACGGAAGCCCTCTCGCCGGGCGGCTACTGGAACCTCATCGAGGTGAACGTGGCCGAGGACGGTTCGATTGACCTCGGCGTGCAGCTCGATGCCACCGACCTGACGGACAACTGGGTGGTGCTCGACAACTTCCGCCTCTACTACGGCGAGCACAACACGGTGACGCTGGCCAGCGGCACCAACTACACGTTGGCTGACGATACGCCTGCCGATGTCATCATCAAGAAATCTTTCACCGCCGGCGCACCTGTTCCGTTCGCCGCTCCATGCGACATTCCGGGCAGCAAGTTCAAGGCGGTTTACGAAATCGGCTCCATTGATCAGAAGGCACGGAAGGTGACCATCTTCCCGGTGGAGAACGTGCGTGCCGGCGTGCCTTGCTACGTGGAGGTGGACGAGGACATCGACTCCATCATCGTCGGGTCGACCGTGCTGCGGGCTGAGACCTTCGACAAGGCTCCTGTCAGCTGGGACGGCGGTGTGGTCTATCCGTTCTACCGCACGCTCTACTGGCGCTCCACCAGCATTGCCGGCATCAACAATGCCTGCACTTTCTTCACCAACGTGGAGAAACAGGATTTGATGAATCTGAACTTCACGGCCAACGTCGAGAACGTGCAGGTGCGTCAGTTCCTCACCGTCGACTACTCCAACACGTCGGCCGTTTCCGTCGTGGCCAACTACAACACGCCGGCTCCGGCACGCCGCGACATTCCGCACCCTGTCGGCATTCCTGTGCCGCAGAGCAAGTCGGAGGGTGCCGTCCTGAAGTATTCCCTCTCCGCCGACCTGGCTGATGCCAAGACTCTGGCGGTGGTGAACGGTGCCACCATCTGCTATATTCCGAATCTCGTGCCGGATACCACCTACTACTTCGCAGTGGAGTCGGCCGACGGCAATGTCGTGGTCAAAGGGCAGGTGGGCGTTGAAGGCCCGTTCCGCTCCGTCTATGCCCCGAGCGTTTACAACCTCCGTGACTTCGGCGGCTACACCATGAGCGACGGACGCGTCACGCGCTACGGTCTCATCTTCCGTGGTGGCGAGGTCAACGGTTCGCATCCGGCCATTCAGGGCGACCTCCAGACACTGAAGGACCTCGGCATCGGTGCCGAAATCGACCTCCGCTACAACGACAGCTACGATGCCGACCGCGAGACGGGCAAGTCGGGCTACGGATTCGTTCTGGGCGACACCTATTACTTCGCCGGCTCCAACTGGTACACGGCCGACCACATCTCCAACACCTCGGCACAGGCACAGGTGAAGGAGGAATTCGAATTCCTCATGAAGCACATCCGCGAAGGCCGTGGTGTTCACTTCCACTGCACGTTCGGTGCCGACCGCACGGGCTGGCTGGCCGTCCTGCTCGAAGGCCTCCTCGGATTTGACATCGATGAAATCTGTCACGACTACGAGATGACCTCTTTTGCCGCTCCTGCCGGCAACCGCAACAAGTCCACCATCCTCGCCATCGTTGATGCAGTCAAGGCCAACAGCACGGGTTCCACCCTGCGTGACTACTTCGAAAACTACTGGATTGAGAAAATCGGCATTACGGCCGACGAAGTGGAGGAATTCCGCAATATCATGCTACGGAACGCTCCTGTCCCTGTCGGCATCGACACGCCGCAGACCACGTCGTCGGAGGCTGCCCGGGCCACGGTTCAGTCGGTGTTCACCGTCTCCGGAGTCCGCGTACCGCAGGCCGCACTCAACGGCCGCCGCGGCATCTACGTGGTGAAGTACAGCGACGGCACCAGCAAGAAGGTGGTGGTGAAATAAGACCCGCACACTTTTTCTCCTCTCTTGGAGGCGGTTCAGCGATGAGCCGCCTCTTTTTTGCTTTCATTTTTCTTGGCGAAAAAAGTTTTTGGGAAAATTTTAACGGAAATGTAACAAAAAAGGAGCAATGATGAGAAAATAAAGATTTACTTTTGTGACTGATTATGAAAAAGAAGGACAAAACACGCATTCTGGTTGTTGATGACGAGGAAGACCTTTGCGAAATTCTCAAGTTCAACCTTGACACCGAGGGCTACGAGACAGACACTGCAAACTCCGGAGAGGAAGCCTTGACGATGCATCCCGAGAACTATCAGCTCATACTGCTCGATGTGATGATGGGGGGCATGAGCGGATTTGCCGTGGCGCGGAAACTTCAAGAGCATGAAGCCACGAAGCACATTCCCATCATCTTCCTCACCGCCAGAAGCACTGAGAACGACAAGGTAACGGGATTCAACCTCGGTGCCGATGACTACATACCCAAGCCGTTCTCCATCCGTGAGGTGTTACTGCGCATCCGTGCCGTCCTCCGGCGCACGGCTCCGGCAGAAAAGGCTGATGCAGGGCAGGAGACTCACACGTTGGAATATAAAGGACTGATCATAGACCTCGACCGCAAATCCGTCAGCGTTGACGGACAGGACGTGGCATTCACGAAGACAGAATATGGCATACTTTGCACGCTTCTCGAAAGCATCGGAAGGGTGTTCTCCCGCAACGACCTCATCCGCCGTGTGTGGCCGACCGATGTCATTGTCTCTGACCGCACGGTGGATGTGAACATCACCCGCGTCCGGAAAAAGCTCGGGCCGTATGCCGACAACATCGCAACGCGTCTGGGTTTCGGTTATTATTTCGATGAATAGGAACAGATTGTCCATAGGAATGCGGTTGTACTGGAGCGTGCTTGCATTGTTCCTGCTGTTCGCCGTGTCATTCATCATCTTCCAGCAATACCGTGAGAAACAGTACAAGATTGAGACACTGAATATCAGACTCCAGAGCTTCAACCGTCAACTGCATGAAGCCCTGGCCGCAGACACGTCAAATCATCAAGAAGTGTTTCTCAGGGCTTATCTCCCCAAACATTCCCTCAAAGACCTGCGTGTGACAATCATCAGGAAAGACGGGAAGGTTTCTTTCGACAACCTGACAAAGAATTACCGCAGGATGGGCAACCACGCCCTCCGGCCGGAGGTGGCGCAGGCGTTACAAAAAGGCCACGGCTCTACCGTTGAGCGCAACAGCCCGACGCTTGGTGGCGACTACTTCTACAGTGCTACCTATTATCCTGAAAATGGATACATCATCCGTTCCGCCCTGCCATACAATATTGACTTGGCCAAGAACCTCCAGGCCGACCAGCATTACATCTGGTTCGCCCTGATCATCATAGTATTGCTGACAATTGTCCTTTACCGTTTTACGTCGCGTCTGGGCAGGAACATCACAAAGCTCAACAAGTTTGCCGCACGCGCCGGACACGATGGGATGATAGAGGCCGACGGTCTGATAGATTTCTCCGACGACGAACTGGGTGATACTGCCGAGCGCATCGTGAAACTCTATCTCAAGCTTCAGCGCACACAACAGGAGCAGGACGTGCTCAAGCGGCAGCTCACTCAGAATGTCGCCCACGAGCTGAAGACCCCTGTGGCAAGCATCCAGGGCTATCTGGAGACAATCCTGGAGAATTCCAACGTTGACGGACAGACCCGCCGGCTGTTCCTTGAGCGTTGCTACGCCCAGAGCAAGCGGCTGACCTCACTGCTCAACGACATGTCGGTGTTGAACCGTATGGACGACGGTGCGGAAATGATGACGTTCGAGGATGTCAACGTCTCGGAACTGATACACAATATATATAAGGAGTGCCAGTTCGCACTGGAGCAACACGGCATGACAATGGATCTTGACGTTCCTGACAACATCATCATCCACGGCAACCGCAGCCTCCTTGATAGCATCTTCCGCAACCTCACCGACAATGCCATCGCGTATGCGGGGGCCAATACCCAAATTCTCTTGAAGGCGGAGGCAACATCTCAAACCTCAACTCTCAACTCTCAAACCATCTGGCACTTCACTTTCTCCGACAACGGTGTCGGTGTCGCCCCGGAGCATCTTCCACGCCTTTTCGAGCGTTTCTACCGTGTTGACAAAGGACGCAGCCGCAAGATGGGCGGCACCGGGCTCGGCCTCGCCATTGTCAAGAATGCAGTCCGCGTGCACGGCGGCACCATCACCGTCAGGAACAATCCCACCGGCGGCCTGCGCTTCGACTTCACCTTGCAGTGAACGAAACCTTAACCTACTTGTAATACTGCCTTCATCTTACTGTAATAACACGTTGCTAACTTTGCATCGAGAAAACAAAGAAAGCAACAGAACATGGTGATTGATAGCAAAACAGCATCGTTTCTCTTCATTTTTCTTACAGCCGTCACTTGCGTGTCGGCGCAGGAAATACGTGGAAAGGTAACCGACAAGGATACCAAAGAGCCAATCATAGGAGCAATGATTGAGGCTGCCCCGACAAGGCAGATGACAGTTACCGACACGAATGGCAACTTCCGCCTCACCGGACTGAAGAAGAATGCGAAGTACACGATTCTTGTTAGATACATCTCTTACAAGACTCAAGAAATTGACGGAGTTCAGGCGATGCCGGACGGCACGGGAAATCCATTAGAGATAGCGTTGTCGGCTGATGTACAGACTCTCGGCGAGGTCAGCGTCACCGGAATACAGAGGAGTAATACTGAAGCGGCGATGCTACAACAGGTCAAGTCGAGTTCCGTCATCGTGAGCAACATATCGGCACAAGAGATACAACGCACGCAGGACAGCAATGCAGGCGAGGTGATACGCCGTGTGCCGGGTGTCAGCCTCATTGACGACAAGTTCGTCATGGTGCGCGGATTGTCGCAACGTTACAATCATGTATGGATAAACGGAGGGGCAGTGCCAAGCAGCGAAGCCGACACACGCGCATTCTCCTTCGACATGATTCCAAGTTCGCAAATCGACAATCTGACCATTGTCAAGACCCCGGCGGCCGAATATCCGGCTGACTATACCGGCGGTTTTATCATGATCAGCACAAAAGAAATTCCGGCTGAGAACGCCTTCCATATAAACATCGGAGGCAACTGGAACAGCCAGTCGGCATTCCACGGCTTCTTCTCTACCAAGCAGTCATCGACCGACTGGCTCGGTTTCGACGGAGGGCTCCGTTCGCTGCATGAAGGCATCGATGCCATCCTGAACTCGCTTGGAGTGAACAGTGGCGGCAACACCATGTACTCACTTGCCAACAACCACCTTAACAACGACTGGGCTGTTCATCACCGTCATCCTCTCGGCGACATGAAGCTTGGCGCAGACTGGAGCCGCAGCTGGAACATCAATGGCAGCAAACTTGGTCTGACAACAGCACTGAACTATACAAACGAATACCGCACATATCGGGGAATGTTGAACAACTTCTATGGCGCATACGATGTAGGCAACGACCGTGTGAATCCATTACGTCTATCTACCGATAACCAGTACAACCATAATGTCCGCCTTGGCATCATGGCGAATCTGACCTTTCTAAGTGCGAGCGGCAGAAACAAATATCAGTTGAAGAACATCTTCAACCAGCTTGGCAACAACCGCTACACCAGTCGTGAAGGCATGAGCGCGCAGTCGGAGCCAGAACGTTCTGCCGAGTACTACTATCGCAGCCGGACCACCTACACAGGACAGATAACGGGCAAGCACACACTCGTCAACGACCAGATAGACTGGAGCGCAGGATATGCATACGCCAACCGCAGATTGCCTGATAGGAGAAAGTACATACTCTACGACGAGGACAATCAAGATTCCTACATCTGGCTTTATCAAAATGATATATCCCGCGAATGGACTTCACTGGACGAGCACATCACCTCCATTGCCGTAAACGACGAGCATCGGTTCGCATTTGGCTCATGGGAACCGAAACTGAAACTGAAATACGGAGCTTACGGTGAGTACCGCACCCGTGACTATACCACACGCAACTTCTTCTATTGGTACAACAGTTCCAGCAACTCACTGCCTTTCAACTTCCGCTACATGGATATGCCAACCCTACTCAGCAATAGCGACAACTTCGGAGCTGACAAGCTCTATCTCCTTGAGGACGTGAACAAGATAAACGACTACAGCGGACATAATACCCTCGGTGCCGGATACCTCTCGGTGACACTGCCCTTCGGACCGCTGAATGTCCTCGCCGGACTGCGCTATGAGTGGAACCGGATGGAACTTGTGTCCAACACCAAACAAAACGAGGAAAGTCACAAGAGCCATTTCTACCGACACGGTAACCTGTTCCCGTCGCTGAATATGACCTATAAGCTCAGTGAGGAACATCAGTTGCGGCTGGCTTACGGCAGAAGTATCAACCGGCCGGAGTTCCGTGAAATATCGCCATCGGTCTATTATGACTTCGATTTGGCAAGCGACGTACAGGGAAACTATGATCTCCGCGACTGTCACATTGACAACATTGACTTGCGATGGGAGTGGTATCCATCGCAAGGCGAGCTTATTTCGCTTGCCGCTTTCTACAAGCTTTTCGATTCGCCCATCGAGTGGGTTTACACGATGTCCGGCGGCACGGATGTGATATACTCTTATCAGAACGCAAAGTCGGCAAATAACTATGGGCTGGAGCTCGACATCCGCAAAACGCTTGACTTCATCGGACTGAAGGATTTCTCTTGGAGTTTTAACGGAGCCCTCATTCACAGCCGTGTGAAATTCGACGACTCAAGTATAGAGTACGACAGGGCAATGCAAGGACAGTCGCCGTATCTTATCAACACGGGGCTGTTCTACAAAAACGAATCGTTGAAGCTGGATGTCGCCTTGCTCTACAATAGGATAGGCAAGCGTATTGTGGGAGTCGGACGCACGGAGGGCGGTGGCGAACAGCGCAACATACGTGTGCCGGACAGTTATGAAATGCCGAGAGACGCTTTCGACCTCACCGCAAGTAAGAAGTTCGGCAATCACTTGGAATTGAAGCTGGCTCTACGGGATATTCTTAATCAGGACATAGAATACAAGCAGTTCTCAGATGTAACACTGACAGATGGAACTGCAAAGAAAGTAAGACAGACAACACGTAAATACAAGCCCGGACGCAACTTCCTGTTGTCATTGACATGGAAGCTGTAGGATGGGAGAATCATAACAAAAAACATTAAAAACAATGAAAACGGAAATGAAAGTGAAAGCAATTTTCAGATGCTTAAGCATTCTGGCTTTTGTGACAGCGATGAGCGCTTGTAGCAGCGACAACAACGACGAGCCTGCCAACACGGGATACACGAAAGGCACTGACGGCGGTCTCGTCTCCTGCGACGGCATCCTCTTCAACGAGGACGGCACAGACAATGCCAACGGCACACAGATTGGCAACGGCGACCAAGGATTCGTATTCACCGGCACCACCACTCTTCATAAAGGCACTTACACGCTGAAAGGGTGGGTATATATAGGCCACGGCGCTACGCTGACCATTGAGCCGGGAACAATCGTGAAAGGCGACAAGCAGACGAAAGCCGCCATCATCGTTGAACCGGGCGGAAAACTCATTGCCCGTGGCACTCAGACAGAGCCAATCGTCTTTACCTCTGAGCAGGCTCCGGGCAGCCGCAAGCCCGGTGATTGGGGCGGCATCATCCTTTGCGGCAAGGCTCCCAACAACAACGGCGTTCTCGCACAGCAGATTGAGGGCGGTCCGCGCACGAAGCACGGCGGCACCGATGCCGACGACAACTCCGGTGTGCTGGAATACGTGCGCATAGAGTTCGCTGGTTATCCTTTCGAGAAGGACAAGGAAATCAATGGATTGACACTGGGCTCTGTTGGTGCCGGAACAACCATCAACCACGTACAGGTGTCCTACTCCAACGACGACTCTTTCGAGTGGTTCGGAGGAACGGTCAACTGCAAGTACCTTATTGCTTATCGTGGATGGGACGATGACTTCGATACCGACAACGGATTTTCGGGCAGCGTACAATATGGCCTGTCTGTCCGCGATTCGAAGATTGCCGACGCCTCACAGAGCAACGGCTTCGAGAGCGACAACAATGCCGAAGGTTCTACGGCTGATCCCTACACCACGGCGACATTCTCCAACATCACTTTCCTCGGCCCGAAAACTTTCGATGCCAGTTTCCAGAATACTACCGACTATATCAACGGGGGCGAGATGAACCCTGAGAACGGCTCTTCAATGGGCAAGTTCCAGGCTGCAATGCACATTCGCCGCAACTCACGCCTGAACTGCTACAACAGCGTAGCAATAGGATGGCCTATCGGTTTAATCCTCGACAATGAAAAAGGCAATACGCAAGAGGCAGCCACCAACGGACTTCTGAAACTCCACCGCATCGTCTTCGCCGGTATGGATGCCGTTGGCACCGACTTCAACAAGATTTACGATGATGCCCTTTACGACTACACCACGAAGACCACCGACCCGGCGCAGAAGTCGTTCTCGAGTACGTTCTTCCAGCTGCCTGCCAACGGGAATTCCGTCATCGGCTGGACGGCGATGGACTACAACGGCATAAGCTCCATCATCAGCGCAAGCACTACCGCCGCAAATGGAATGACGGCATCTTTTGACGATATCTCCTCAAACTCATGGTTCGACAAGGTCATGTTCATAGGTGCTTTCCAGAGCGGCGACGACTGGACGACAGGATGGACTGACTTCGACCCTGAAAATACGGTTTATTAACTTGGGGACAACCGACAAAGAATGATGGAAACACTTTATCTTTGCATAGTGGTCTTTCTGCTTTGTCTGGCAGTCTTTGACCTGTATGTCGGTGTGAGCAACGATGCCGTCAACTTTCTGCAATCGGCAGTGGGAGCACGTGTGGCAACGTTCCGCACAATCCTCATCATCGCCTCGGCGGGCGTGGTAATCGGTGCGGTGATGTCGACGGGAATGATGGACGTGGCGCGTCATGGCATGATGATGCCGGAACACTACTCGTTCCATCAGGTGATGACGATATTCCTGGCCGTCATGGTGACCGACGTCATCGTGCTCGACGTGTTCAACACGCTCGGTATGCCGACATCCACGACAGTATCGCTTGTCTTCGAGCTTCTTGGCGGTACGGCGATGCTTGCCTTCCTGATGGTCGTCGCGGATCCGCAGCTCTATTATGGCGATTTGCTCAACTCCAACAAGGCACTGCAGGTAATCATCGCCATCTTCGTCTCCGTCGCCATCTCGTTCGTTGTCGGTATGGTCGTGATGTGGATAAGCCGTATTGTCTTCACGTTCAACTATCAGAAACACAGCCGTTGGACTGTTGCCGTCTTCGGAGGCATAGCCTTCACAGCCCTGGCCTACTTCATTTTCATGAAAGGATTGGGCAAGAGTCCGTACATATCTGAAGTTACACGGCTGTATATCAATGACAACACAAACACATTGTTGCTCTACATCTTGATAGCTACAACGATTCTGACGGAGATTCTCCACTTGCTGAAAGTAAATATCTTCCGTGTCACCGTGCTTATAGGTACATTCGCACTGGCAATGTCGTTCGCGGGCAACGACCTCGTCAACTTCATCGGCGTGCCGTTGGCAGGTCTCGACTCTTGGCTGGACTTCTCTGCCAACGCACACGGGCAGACCGCCGACTCGTTCATGATGACATCCCTTATGACGAGTGCGAAGACTCCTCCGCTCTACCTGTTAGCTGCCGGAGTGGTAATGATCGTCGCCATGGCAACGTCGAAGAAAGCGCAGAACGTCATTAAGACCAGCGTGGATCTCTCGCGTCAGGACGAGGGCGACGAGATGTTCGGCTCCAGTCGGGCCGCGCGGGCCATCGTCCGTTTCACGCAATCATTTGTGGAATGGGCTGCCCGGCTGTTTCCCCTCAGTGTGAGAAAATGGGTGAACAGCAGGTTTAATACCAACGATGTGGAGCTGACAGATGACAAGGCCGCCTTTGATGTAGTCCGTGCGGCAGTGAACCTCGTCATAGCGTCCATGCTCATCACCTTCGGAACCAACCATCAGTTGCCATTGTCCACGACCTACGTGACGTTCATGGTGGCAATGGGCACGAGCCTTGCCGACAGAGCGTGGAGCCGTGAGAGTGCGGTGTTTCGGGTCACGGGCGTACTCAGCGTCATCGGCGGCTGGTTTATAACGGCCGGCGTAGCATTCATCACCTGTGCCGTCGTCTGCCTGTGTATGTGGTATGGTGGCTTCGCAGTCCAAGGAGCATTTATCGTGCTTGTCGTCTTACTGCTTTACCGCAGCAACCGACAGTACAAGAAGAAACAGGCGGAGGTAAAAGAGTCGGAGGATGCGTTCAAGCTGATGATGCGCACACGCGACCCTGAACTGGTGTGGGAGATGCTGCGCAAGCATGTACGCAAGACACAGAGCTATTCATGCCGCTACGCTCTCGCCCAGTATAATGCCATTCTCGACGGGTTCATGACGCGGAGTGTCAGTGAGTTGCGCCGCAGCGACAAGGACCTCGGACGGAACATCGAGCAGTTGAAGAAAGTACGCCGGCAGGAGATTCTCGCCATGAAGCGTGTGCCGCAGGAGATGGCTATAGAGCGGAACACGTGGTTTCATTTAGGAATCAACAGCGACCAACAATATCTGTACACCCTCCGTCGGATGCTCACCCCGGTGAAAGAACACGTCGACAACAACTTCAACCCTGTGCCGGAGGCTTACGTCAGAGAGTATGAGCCCGTGCGCTATACCGTCAATGACCTGATGAAGATGAGCGAGGAGGAAATATCCACGGGCCGCTACGAACAGTATCGCAACATTCTCGCCGAGGCTGATGCCTGCAAAGACCAGCTTTCAGTGCTCAGAAATACTCATCTCAACCGCATGCAGACGGCCATTGACAGCCGCAACCTTCAGGTCGATATGGTCTATCTGAACATACTCCAGGAGACGCAACAGTTCCTTTCGAACATGCGACATCAGCTCCGTGCGGCAAAGAAGTTCAATTCATGAACTTGGCTATGCGTTGCATGGCCTCTTCTGTGTCGGCGTGGTTGCCGAAAGCGGTGAGGCGGACGAATCCCTCGCCGGCGGGGCCGAAGCCGACTCCCGGTGTACAGACCACGGCGGCACCGTAGAGCAGTTCGTCGAAGAACTTCCAACTGCTCATGCCGCCCGGTGTCTTGACCCAGAGATAAGGGGCGTTCTCGCCGCCATAGACGGTGAATCCGAGGCGGCGCAGGCTCTCCGTCATCAGCCGTGCGTTCTCCATGTAGTAGGCGATGGTCTGTCGCACCTGCTCGTGTCCTTCGGGCGTGTAGATGGCTGCGGCTCCGCGCTGGCTGATGTAGCTGGTTCCGTTGAATTTCGTGCATTGCCGGCGGTCCCAAAGGTGGTTCAGCGGGACGCGCTCGCCCTCGATGGTGGCGGCCGTCAGTTCTTTGGGCACGACGGTGTAGCCGCAGCGCACGCCCGTGAAGCCGGCTGTCTTGGAGAAACTGCGGAACTCGATGGCTACCTTGCGCGCCCCCTTGATTTCATAGATGGAATGCGGAATGTCGGGGTCGCTGATGTAGGCTTCGTAGGCGGCGTCGTAGAAGATGATGGCATCGTTGTGGAGAGCGTAGTTCACCCATTTGCGCAGGTTCTCCTTCGTGATGACGGTACCCGTGGGGTTGTTCGGATAGCAGAGGTAGATGATGTCGACGCGATGGGAGGGGATTTGCGCCACGAATCCGTTCGGCTCGTCGCATGGCATGTAGGTGACGTTGCTCCAGCGTCCGTTCTCGAAGACACCGGCACGCCCGTTCATCACGTTCGAGTCGATATAGACGGGGTAGATGGGGTCGGTTACGGCCATGCTGTTGTCCCAACGCACGAGTTCGCTGATATTGCCCGTGTCGCTCTTGGCTCCGTCGTTCACGAAAATCTCGCTGGGGTCGAGATGGATGCCGCGTGGCAGGTAGTCGTTCTTTACGATGGCCTCGCGCAGGAAGAGATAGCCCTGCTCGGGGCCGTAGCCGTGAAACGTCTCCGCTTGCGACATTTCGTCCACGGCGTGGTGCATGGCCTGGATGACGGCAGGGCAGAGGGGTTGTGTGACATCGCCGATGCCGAGGCTGACGACGCGTTTCTTGGGGTGGGATACGCGGAAGGCGTTCACCCGCTTGGCGATGTCGGCGAAGAGATAGTTGTCGGTGAGTTTCAGAAAGTGTTCGTTGATGAGTGCCACGGGGAATAAGTATTAGTGATGAAGTATCAGTGATGAAGTAGGAATGTTTTTGGACGGATGTTGCATGTTGCGTTGCTGAAGAGAGGATGCATGGAGGATATGCTTCATCCTTGGTCGGGGAGCGGGATGTCACCCTCGAAGACGAAGGCTGCGGGACCGGTCATGAGCACGTGGGAGTCGGTGGAACGCCATTGGATGGTGAGTGTGCCGCCGTCCATCAGGATTTGGCTTTGGCGCGAAGAGCGTCTTGTGAGGCAGGCGGCCACGGCGGTGGCACAGGCTCCCGTGCCGCAGGCCATCGTGATGCCGCTGCCGCGCTCCCAGACACGGCAGCGGATGTGTCCGGGGCTGAGCACTTGGGCGAACTCGATGTTGCAGCGTTGCGGAAAGGAGGCATCCCGTTCGAGCGCGGCACCGTAGCGGGCAATGTCAAGGTCTTCCACGTTGTCGGTGAAAATCACGAAGTGAGGGTTGCCCATTGAGACAAACGTACCGTCGAACGTGCGGTCGATGGCCAGCAGTCGGTTGCCGCGGCTCTCCGTGAACTGGCTTGGCAGGTGGAGTGTCGGGGCGAGCATATCGACGGTGACGGACTCCACGATGCCGTCTGCCGCGTGGAGCCGGAGCAGTTTGATGCCCGAGCGGGTTTGCAAGCGAATGTCCGTCAGCCGCGTCAGTCCTTTCTCATAGAGGTATTTGCCGATACAGCGCGAGGCATTGCCGCACATCATGGCTTCGGAACCGTCGGCATTGAAGATGCGCATGGAAAAGTCCGCTGCACCGGCGTCCGTCGGAGGGCCGATGAGCACCAGTCCGTCGCTGCCCACGCCTGTATGCGGCCGGCTCCAGACAATGGCTGCCGCCGACGGGTCGGGAATGCTGAAGCGCGATGTATCTACGTAGATGTAGTCGTTGCCGGCTCCGTGCATTTTCGTGAAATGGATGGTGTTGGTCATCTGGTGTGTATGTATTAGTGATGAAGTATTAGTGATGATGTGTGTGTCGTTTGTCTGTTTTTGGTTGCAAATTTACGACTTTTTGCTCAATCGGCATTCGGAATGGGAACTTTTTTCAACTTTATTGCGGAAAACAGCTTACTGTTTGACGGTTTCTTTCGTAAATCTGCATCGGATTGAAAGCGTTTCCGTGTAGAATGATTCCAATTTGTGAGAGGTTTCTGAAAAGTTTTTTCATTTCGATGATGAAAAAGTGTGTTATGTGAACAAAATGTTGTAATTTTGCAGAAATTTCATTGCAAAACGAAAGAATTTCAAACGCAAACCAGCAGATTCATCAAAAAACTATGTGTGGAATCGTAGCCATCTTCAACATCCCCAAGCAGACACCTGAGCTCAGGAAAAAGGCTCTGCACATGAGTCAGAAAATCCGTCATCGCGGCCCCGACTGGAGCGGCATCTACTGTGGCGGCTCGGCCATTCTGGCGCACGAACGTCTCTCTATCGTCGATCCCGAATCGGGCAAGCAGCCGCTGTTCTCGCCCGACGGCAAGCAAATCCTGGCCGTGAACGGCGAAATCTACAACCACCGCGACATCCGCGAACGCTATGCGGGGCGGTATGAGTTCCAGACCGGCAGCGACTGCGAGGTGATTCTGGCGCTCTACCGCGACAGGGGCGTGCGGCTCTTCGAAGAGCTGAGCGGCATCTTTGCCTTTGCGCTCTACGACGAGGAACGCGACGAGTTCCTGATTGGGCGTGACCCCATCGGCGTGATTCCGCTCTACATCGGGCGGGACAGGGACGGGCTGGTGTATGTGTCCAGCGAGCTGAAGGCCTTGGAGGGTCAGTGCGACAGCTATGAGCCGTTTCTGCCGGGTCACTACTACTGGAGCCGTGAGGGCAAGCAGACCCGTTGGTACCGGCGTGATTGGGAGGATTACGGGAACGTGAAGGACAATGCGCCTCATTATATAAATAAGGTAGAGGCTGACGGGCGGCAGCAACGGATGGCTGCTGATGACTATGCCGCCAGCGTGAAGGCTGTGCGGGAGGCTCTGGAAGCTGCGGTGAAGCGGCAGTTGATGAGCGACGTGCCTTATGGCGTTCTGCTGTCGGGCGGGCTCGACAGTTCGGTGATTTCGGCCATCGCCGCCAAATATGCGGGGCAACGCATCGAGTCGGGCGACACGGAACGGGCCTGGTGGCCGCGTCTGCATTCGTTCGCCGTGGGGCTGAAAGGAGCACCCGACCTGGAGAAGGCACGGGTTGTGGCCGAGCATATCGGAACGGTGCATCACGAAATCAACTACACCATCCAGGAGGGACTGGATGCCATCCGCGATGTCATTTACTTCATCGAAACCTACGATGTGACGACTGTCCGTGCCTCGACACCGATGTATCTGCTCGCACGCGTCATCAAGTCGATGGGCATCAAGATGGTGTTGTCGGGCGAGGGGGCGGACGAGGTATTCGGCGGTTACCTCTATTTCCATAAGGCACCCGACGCGCGGGCTTTCCATGAGGAAACCGTGCGCAAGCTCTCGAAGCTCTACCTCTACGATTGTCTGCGGGCCAACAAGAGCCTGTCGGCTTGGGGCGTGGAGGGACGTGTGCCTTTCCTCGACAAAGAATTTCTGGATGTGGCCATGCGCTTGAATCCCGAAGCCAAGCTTTGCCCGGGCCACAGCATCGAGAAACGTATCGTGCGTGAGGCGTTTGCCGACATGTTGCCCGAGAGCGTGGCCTGGCGGCAGAAGGAGCAGTTCAGCGACGGCGTGGGCTACAGCTGGATAGACACACTCAAGCGCATGACGTCGGAGCAGGTGAGCGACGAGCAGATGGCACATGCCGCCGAACGCTTTCCCATCAACCCGCCGCAGAATAAAGAGGAGTACTATTACCGCAGCATTTTTTCCGAGCATTTCCCGAGCGACAGCGCGGCCCGCAGTGTGCCGAGCGTGCCAAGTGTGGCGTGCAGCACGGCCGAGGCGCTGGCCTGGGACGCTTCGTTCCAGCATCTGAACGACCCGAGCGGACGTGCCGTGGCCGGCATCCACGAGCAGGCTTACGAGCCGTAGGGTTTGTGCGGCTGGTGCGCTGGTGTGCTGGTGCGGAAGCTGTTGCGACAGGCGGCCTTAAAAAGGGACGGCTCTCCGCCGAGAGTCCGTCCCTTCCATCGATTGATAGGATTGATTTTATTTGGATAAGAACTTGTCCACGGCGGCAGCAATCCTTCTGCCGCTTGCCATTGCGCGCACCACGAGGCTGGCTCCGCTGGCTGCATCGCCTGCGAAGAATACGTTGTCGGCCACTTTCGGCTGCTCGGGCTTGAGAAATCCCATTGCCAGCAGCGCGAGCTCGGCCTTGATGACTTCGGGCTTGCCGACGGGTTCCATCAGCGGCCGTCCGCCCTCAGGGTTCGGTTTCCATGTGATTTCCTGCACGCGGACACCGGTGAGATGACCATCCTTGCCGAGAAATTCGAGGGAGTTGATGTTCCAGCGGCGCGTGCAGCCTTCCTCATGGCTCGACGTGGTTTTCAGCGTCCTTGGCCAGTTTGGCCAAGGGTTGGCCGGGTCATCGGGACCTTCGACGGGTCGCGGCATGATTTCGATTTGCGTGACGCTCTTGGCTCCCTGCCGGTTTGCCGTACCGATGCAGTCGCTGCCGGTGTCGCCACCGCCGATGACGAGCACGTCCTTGCCTTTGGCCGTGACGAGTTCATCTTTCTTGAACTCCATGCCGGCGAGAATGCGGTTTTGTTGCGAGAGCATTTCGAGAGCGAAGTGGACGCCGCGCAGTTCACGTCCCGGAATCTTCAGGTCGCGTGCCTCGGGAGTGCCGGTGGCCACGACGTAGGCATCGAAGCCGGCGGGCAGCTTTTCGATGTCAACATGCACGTTGTAGCGGAAGATGATGCCTTCCTGCATGAGAAAGTCGAGTCGCCGGTCGATGATGCTCTTGTTGAGCTTGAAGTTCGGAATGCCGTAGCGGAGTAGTCCGCCGGCGTTTTCGCGTGCGTCGAACACAGTCACTTCATAGCCTGCATGATTGAGGTCGTTGGCTGCGGCCAGTCCGGCCGGTCCGGCTCCGACGACCGCTACGCGCTTGCCGTTGCGTTCCGGCTGCTCCACACGCACGTAGTTTTCGGCGAAGGCATGTTCCGTGATGGAGGCTTCGTCCTCGCGGTTGGTGGTCGGTTCGTGCTCGATGAGGTTGAGCACGCAGGCCTTCTCGCAGAGGGCGGGGCAGACGCGTCCCGTGAATTCGGGAAACGGATTGGTGCTGTTGAGCAGGCGATAGGCCAGTTCCCAATCACCTTTGTAGAGTGCGTCGTTCCATTCCGGCGGCTTGTTGCCGAGCGGGCAAGCCCAGTGACAGAATGGCACGCCGCAGTCCATGCAGCGGCTGGCCTGCGTGCGCCGGTCGTTGCTGTTGAGAGTTTGTTCCACCTCGCCGAAGTCGTGGATCCGGTCGTGGATGGGTCTGTATCCCGCCTCTTGGCGGTGTATGGTTAAGAATGCTCTTGGATTTCCCATGACTTTGAGTGCTTTGGATGTTGAAGTGTTTTTAATAATCGCGCTGCATGTCGGCGATTTTCTGCTGGAGTTTCTTCACCTGCTCTTCCTGGAGCACGCGTTTGTACTCGATTGGCACGACTTGGATGAAATCCTCCACGTAGCGGTTCCAGTCGTCGAGCATCGTGCGGGCGATGTGGGATCCCGTGTAGAGATAATGTTGGCGGATGAGCTCGTGGAGTTCCTTGCGGTAACTGCTTTCCTCCACGAGGTTGATTTCCACCATGTCCATGTTGCAGAAGTAGTCGAAGTGATGGTTCTTGTCCCAGACGTAGGCCACACCTCCCGACATGCCGGCGGCGAAATTGCGTCCGGTCTCACCGAGCACCACGACGCGTCCGCCCGTCATGTATTCGCAGCAGTGGTCGCCCGCGCCTTCGATGACGGCGATGGCTCCCGAGTTGCGCACGCCGAAGCGTTCGCCCACTTTTCCGTTGATATAGAGTTCGCCGCTGGTGGCTCCGTACAGCCCGGTGTTGCCCGCGATGATGTTGTCTTCGGCGGCGAAGTTGGAGCGGATTGGCGGCAGGATGGAGATTCGTCCGCCAGAGAGTCCCTTGGCGAAATAGTCGTTGGTCTCGCCCTCCAGCTTGAAGTCGATGCCGTGGGTGAGGAAAGCTCCGAAGCTCTGGCCTGCCGAGCCTTTGAACTTCACGTTCACAGTCTTGTCCGGCAGCCCCGCCTCACCATATTTGGTGGCGATGATGCCGCTGAGCATGGCTCCCACGGCGCGGTCGGTGTTCTTGATGGCAAAGTCGAGGTTCACTTCCTCCTGCCGTTCGATGGCATCCTGTGCGCCTCGGATGAGCTGCTGGTCGAGCACGTCGCTCAGGTCGTGAATCTGTTCCGTGGTGTGATAGAGCGTGCAGTGCCCCTTCTCCTGGTGGAGCAGACGGCTGAAGTCGAGGTGGGTACACTTTTCGGCGAGAGCTTTCGAGACGGCATCCTGAGCCGTGGTCGCGTTACGTTTTACCTCAATCAGTTCGGTGTGTCCCACGATGTCGTCCAATTTCTTGAAACCCATTTCCGCGAGATATTCGCGTACTTCCTGCGCGAGGAAATTGAAGAAATTCACCACATATTCATAGCGGCCGCGGAAATGGGCGCGGAGCTGCGGATCCTGTGTGGCCACGCCCATCGGGCAGGTGTTCAGGTTGCACTTGCGCATCATCACGCATCCGAGCACGATGAGCGCGGCGGTGCCGAAACCGAACTCCTCGGCTCCGAGGCAGGCCATGAGGATGATGTCGCGTCCTGTCTTGAGTTGTCCGTCCACTTGCAGGCGGACTTGCCCGCGCAGGCCGTTCTTCACGAGCGTCTGCTGTGTCTCGGCAATGCCTATTTCGGGTGAGATGCCGGCGAATCGCATGCTGGATGCCGGCGACGCTCCCGTGCCGCCTTCTGCGCCCGAGATGACGATGAGGTCGGCTTTGGCCTTGGCCACTCCGGCGGCGATGGTTCCGACACCGCTCTCGGCCACGAGCTTGACGCTGATGGCGGCCCTCGGATTCACGTTCTTCAGGTCGAAGATGAGTTGCGCGAGGTCTTCGATGGAATAGATGTCATGGTGAGGTGGCGGGGAGATGAGGCTGATGCCCGGGATGGAGTGGCGCGTCTTGGCGATGATGTCGTTCACCTTGAATCCCGGCAGCTGTCCGCCCTCTCCCGGCTTGGCACCTTGTGCCACCTTGATTTGGATTTCCTCGGCATTCACCAGATATTCGGTGGTGACGCCGAAGCGTCCGCTGGCCACCTGTTTGGTCTTGCTGCTGAGCGAAATGCCATCGACTGTGGTGTGGAAGCGTTCGTTGTCCTCACCTCCCTCACCCGTGTTGGAACGTGCGCCGAGCTTGTTCATGGCCAGGGCGAGAGCCTCGTGTGCCTCTTTCGAGAGTGCGCCGAAGCTCATGGCTCCTGTGACGAAATGCTTCACGATGTTCTCCACCGGCTCCACCTCGTCGATGGGGATGGGATGACGTTTCACGCTGAAGAAGTCGCGGATGAAGATCGGTTTCTCCTTCTCATCCACCAGTTGCGTGTATTTTTTGAATGTCGCGTAGTTGCCGGTACGGGTGGCGAGCTGGAGCGTGGCGATGGTCTCGGGATTCCAGGCGTGCAGGATGCCGTCGCGGCGGTAGTGGAACTGGCCGAGGTTGGGCAGGAAGTCCGTTTTCTGCTTGCGGTCGAATGCCCGGTCGTGCAGGGTGATGGCATCGCGGGCGATGGTCTCGAGTCCGATGCCGCCGATGGTTGATACCTGCGTGTCGAAATACGTCTTGAGCAGGCTCTCCGACAGGCCGATGCTCTCGAATATCTTTGCGCCGCGGTAGGAGCGGATGGTGCTGATGCCCATCTTGGCCATGATCTTGAAGAGTCCCTTTTTCACGGCCGTGATGTAGTTGGCCTCGGCCGTGGCGTAGTCCTCCTGGATTTTGTGACGTTTCACGAGGTCGTCCAGGATGGCGTAGGTGAGGTACGGGCAGAGTGCCGATGCGCCGTAGCCGAGGAGCAGGGCGGCGTGCATCACCTCGCGGATTTCTCCGCTCTCGACGATGAGGGCGGTCTGCACGCGCTTGCCCACGTTGATGAGATAGGTGTGGACGGCACTCACAGCCAGCAGCGACGGTATGGCGGCGTGTGTCTCGTCCACGTCGCGGTCGCTCAGGATGATGTAGTTGTAGCCTTCGTCCACACTGCGCTCGGCCTCCTTGCAGAGCGTGTCGAGCGCATCGCGCAGACCGTCCTCGCCCTTGGCGCAAGGGAAAATCATTTGCAGTTTCTTCGTGTTGAAGCCCTTGTAGCGGATGTTGCAGAGGATGTCCAGTTGCGTGTTCGTCAGAATGGGGTGGGGCAGCCGTACCATCTTGCAGTTGCTCTCGTCGGGGTTGAGGATTCCGCTACCCACGCGTCCCACGTATTCCGTGAGCGACATGACGAGGCTCTCGCGGATGGAGTCGATGGCGGGGTTGGTCACCTGTGCGAACTGCTGCCGGAAATAGTTGAAGAAAATCTGCGGGCGGTCGCTCAGAACGGCCAGCGGCGTGTCGTTGCCCATTGCGGCGGTAGGCTCCTGGGCAGCGGTGCACATCGGGATGATGGTGTTGTCGATGTCCTCCTCGCCGTAGCCGAATTCCATCTCCTTGCGCGTCAGTTCCGGCACACTGTTGTCCACCTTGCGCCCTGAATGGATTTTCTCCAGCTGGATGCGGTTGGTGTTGAGCCATTGGCGGTAGGGGTGCTCGCTGGCGAGCCGTTCCTTGATTTCGCCATCGTAATATATCTTTCCTTCTTTCGTGTCGATGAGCAGAATCTTGCCCGGTTGCAGGCGACCCTTCTCGGCAATCTCGCCCGGCTCGAAATCCATCACGCCCACTTCGCTCGCCACCACCATCATGTCGTTCTTCGTGATGGTGTAGCGGGCCGGACGCAGTCCGTTGCGGTCGAGCATGCCGCCTGCATAGCGGCCGTCGCTGAAGAGCAGTGCGGCAGGACCGTCCCACGGCTCCATCAGGATGGAGTGGTACTCATAGAAGGCTTTCAGGTCTTCCGAAATCGGATTCTTGTCGTTGAAACTCTCCGGAATCATCAGTGCCATCGCATGCGGCAGCGACAGGCCGCTCATCACGAAGAACTCGAACACGTTGTCGAGGCTGGCGGAGTCGCTCATGCCCGGCTGCACGATGGGTGAAATCTCGCGGATGTCGCCCAGAGCCTCGCTCGACAGCACGCTCTCGCGGGCCTTCATCCAGCCGCGGTTTCCCCGGATGGTGTTGATTTCGCCGTTGTGGCACAGCAGGCGGAACGGTTGGGCGAGGCTCCACGTCGGAAACGTGTTGGTGGAGAAGCGGCTGTGCACCAGAGCCAGACCGCTCGTGAAATAGTTGTTCGTCAAGTCGGGAAAATACTGGCGCAGCTGCATGCTTGACAGCATGCCCTTGTACACGATGTTCTGGCTGGAGAGCGAGCAGATGTAGAAATCCTTGTCGCTCACGCGCTTCTCGATGCGCTTGCGGATGAGGTAGAGGATGCGGTCGAAGGTCGGCACCTTCTCGTCGGTCACGCCCGTGATGAAGAGCTGCTTGATGGCCGGTTCCGTGGCCAGCGCCGCCTCGCCCAGGCACGACGGGTTGGTCGGCACTGTGCGCAGATGCATCAGCGTGAGCCCTTCGCGCTCGATTTCCTCAATCATGATGGAGAGAATCTGCTGCTGGCGTTTCCCGTCTTTCGGCAGAAACACCAGCCCCGTGCCGTATTTCCCTTTCTCGGGCACCGGGATGCCTTGCAGCAGAATGAACTCGTGCGGTATCTGAAGCATGATGCCCGCGCCGTCACCCGTCTTGTTGTCGGCACCCTCTGCGCCGCGGTGCCGCATGTTCTCCAGCACCTTCAGCGCGTTGTCCACCAGCTCATGGCTCTTGTTTCCGTGGATGTTCACCACCATACCGACGCCGCACGCATCGTGCTCGTAGTCGGAGCTATACAATCCATTTACCATCTTTACGTAGTAACTTTAGTTAAATAAAATCTTAAAAATCCTATCAAATCGGTTGCAAAGTTACGAACTTTGTTTCGTTTTGCTTTCAAAATACGCGAAAATCATTGCAAAAATTTAGTCTTTCTGCGCCTTCGCTTTCAATTTCTTATTTCTTCCCTTAATAATAAATCACAAAGAAAGTAAAATGCAGAATTTTCTTTCAAATTGTTAGATGTTTGACAAAAGTTAATGACGGAAGGGCGCTTGATGGGAACAGCGGCAAGAAAGTCGTTTGCGACAGTCGCGACAATTTGAGAAATCCGCACGCAAACGTTCAACGCCTCTCAGGCGTTTTATGTTCACTGACAGGCGCAATTTTCGTCCCCAACTCCGCCGATTCCGTTCCTCCGCCGCGCAGAGTTCGTGTCGGACGAAGGCGTTCGTTCGGCGGAACGAACGTGTCCGTTTCGGAAAACGAACGCGTTCGTTTTGGAACAACTCAGGCTGATTTGGATTTTTTTCAGGCGGAGAACGGACATTTTTTCTTCGCAAGTGGAATCATCAAACTTCCCTCCGTCTCCATGCTCGTTTTTCATTCCGTCACCACCATCCATCGGTCGCTGGCTCCCATGCCGCACCAATAGCCGAGCGCACCCTCCACATTGCCTCGTATGCGGTTGGTGTGGGGCATGAGGAAATTGCCGGACATGGTGTAGGTGTCTTGATAGTCACGCCAGAAAGTGTAGGAAATCGAGTCGACGGTGGCGAGCCTCACGCATAGATATTGTGGACGCACGGTGTCCTCCTGTTGCTCCAGGATGTTGTCGTTGATGTTGAGGGGGTAGCGGATGGTGCCCTGGCCTATCATCGACTGGTCGAACACGCCCATTGTGGACAAGACGAACTGTTGTGTGGTGCGTCCGACCAGGTAGAACAGCGTGTAGTAGCGTGTGATGTCGTCCGTGTTTCGGAATACGGCATAGAACTGATGGCCCAGCGGCAGTTCCGGTGCGTCTTCGGCGGTAATGCTGTCCAAGGTCACGGGAGCGGGAATGGTCGTGACGGCTTCGGCGTGCCGTCCGCCGGCATCCACGCTGATGCGGTAGGTCTTTCCCGCCTCGCCCCGCAGTTCGGTGGTCGAATACTTATAGGGAGGAAAATAGCGCTTGTCGTAGCTGCCCATCAAGGTCACCTTCCGGTTGCCGTCGCTCACCGTCACGCGTGCCCAATGCTGCACGTGGTCGGACAACGACGACAGAGTCTGACTTTCTTCCGTCACCACCACCGTGGTGGATACCAGCACGACCGGGAAATCGCCGTCGGCAATCCATCCCTCCACCACGAGCTCCTCGTCGGCTTCCCCGTCGGGGGAATCCTGACAGGCAGTCGGCAGGGTCAGTGCGAACAATGCGGAGAGCAACCAGGCGAACGGCTTTTTCATGGTTCTCAGAATTTGACGGTATAACTCAGCGAGGGCAGCATGCTCATGATGTTCTTCATGCTGCGATAGTTGAAATGAGTGTCGTCGGCATGTACATACCAGAACAGTTCGTTTTTCCGTCCTGTGCAATTATAGATGGACAAATTGAGTCCGTGTTCCATCGTCTGCGTGCGTTTCAGACAATAGTCGGTCGAAAGGTCGAGCCGGAAGTAATGGGCCAGTCGGCTGCCATTGTAGCTGTCATAGACGGGCAGGACGCGCCGCCCCATCATCATGAGGCTCTTGGGGCGTGTGTAGGGCGTGCCGGTGGCTGCCACCATCGTGACTCCCAGCGTGGTCCGTTCGCCGGCTTTCACGGCCGCTACGGCTTTCAGCTCGTGCAGCCGCTCGTGGGAGGAATGAAACGTGCCCGTCAGCTGGGCGGTGTGGAAGGTTCGCTTGGCGGGGCTGTAACCATAGCTCATCCATCCCGTGACCGCGCCGTGATTTTTCATCACCATCACATTGAAGCCATAGTTGATTCCTTTTCCCACCAAGAGGGCGTTGGCGAGTGAGTAGTCGGAAGAGAGCATGGCGAAGATGGTGCCGTTGAATTCCACTTGATTGCGGAGCCACTTCGTATAGGCTTCGCCTACCACCGTGTAGCCGCCGTCGGGCGT
Source organism: uncultured Bacteroidaceae bacterium (assembly GCA_964415385.1). Lineage (GTDB taxonomy): Bacteria > Bacteroidota > Bacteroidia > Bacteroidales > Bacteroidaceae > UBA3839. Next base: position 62,321 of record CAYPZK010000003.1, on the reverse strand, counting down.
GGAATATCTGAAGGTGGCCAGCAGGCTGTGGGACGATTGTGGGCGCAGGCCGGCCATGCCGCTGCACACCCAGTATTCCAGTGGCGAGCCGAGCGATGACAGCCCGGTCTGTGTGAGGAATTGCTTGCGATAGGAATAGCCCAGCGTCACGTCCCATCCCCTGAGGCTCTTGTAGGAAAGTTCGGCAGAAGGGAAACCGCCGCCGTACCATTTCCCCTCACAGCCAAAGGCCGCCGCGCGCAGACCGCACGCAGCAGTGATGCGGCGGGCGAGGTTGGTGCGGTAGTCCACGTAGGCGGACAGTTCCGTGGCGTGTGCCGTCTCTTCCTGCATCGACAGATCCTCAAACGAAGCATCGACATGGTAGCCTTGGGGGCGTATGCGGTAGGCGGACACGTCCACGCCGGCCTCCATTGCTCCTGACCGCACGTTTCCTTTGTAGCCCCATTCTGCAATCGAGGCCTCGGCATCGCCCTTGAGGGATTGGCTGCTCAGTGCGTCGTCGGCGTGGTAGCGTGTGAAGTAGGCCTTGTGGGTGGTCGTGATGCGCTCGCCCGGATGTAGCCATCCCAGCGATACCATGCCGTTTCCCCACTTCATGTCAACGTCGCTGTAAAGCTTTCTCCCGTGGTACGAGGCATCGTCCAGCCCCCAGTAGGCGTCCACGGTCAGCACGTCGTCGCCCAGCGTGTGGCTGTAGCTGAGGTTGGTGTCGTAGAACGAATAGTGCATGGACATCTCGTCGTTTCGCAGCAGACCGGCATAGAGCAGGTTGATGTAGGAGGCACGCAACGAGAGCAGCAGGTGTGACTGCTTGCCGGTTGGGATGTCGAGTGTGCCGCCCGACTCTATCAGTCCTGCCGTGGCCTCGCCCGTCAGCCGCCGGGGTGGTGTGTCCGTCGTGCGCAGGTCGATGGTTGCACCTATGCGGTTGGGCATGGCGGCCCGTGACATTTCTTTCGACAGGCTGACCCGTCCATAGTGCGAGGGGGTGAAGACGGAGAAAATGCCCAGCAGATGTGCCGCGCCGTAAACGGGCACTCCGTTGAGGCTCACTTGGTTGTGCCCGCTTTCGCATCCGTGCACACGGAATCCTGCGTCGTATTCGCTGTTGACACTGACACCGGGCAACATCTGCGAGTAGTGCATCGGATCGGCCACGCCCAGGATTCTGGGCAGGTATTCAATCATCGACATGTCCCACACCAAGCTGCCGTCATCGCGTGAGCGCAGTGCGCCTCCCTTGGTGCCACTGCTCACAACAACGCTTTCCAGCGACACCGATGCTACGGTGTCGCCCTGCAAGTGCTGTGCCCGACCGGTGAGGCCGGGCAGCAGCAACCATGTCAGCAGGAGGCTATTCCGCCAAGTCGGCAAAGTCGTCGACGATTTGGTTGAACGTGTCAATCACGTTCTGGAAGTAGCGTTTCGAGAAGTACTCCTCGAAAGAATAGGACGTATCGTCGCTGAACTGGAGCGTAGGCGTGATATAATAATAGGTGTAGCCATAGTCTTTCTCCGACGTTCTGGCGAACTTCAGCTCAGCCTGTTGAGCCGACCCGCCGTTGTTGGTGATGTAGGCGGTGAAGGCGTTGTTGGCTCTGGTGACACACTGACTGACGATGTCGCCGTCATCATCATTCTCATCCGCCTTGTCGAGGGCATCGGAGAGCGTCTGCGTGTCCGTGCAGGTGGCATGCACCTGCACGCGTCCCAGAATGTCCACCGTGGCTGTGACGTTGCGCCCTGCGGTCAGCTCCTCGTCGCGGTTCGTCACCCTTGGCGTGCCCGACATGCTGAGTTGCAGCAGGGTTGTGCTGCCTTTCTTCACGGTGGCTGAAACCGACGAGCCGTCGTTTGGAGTGTAGGAGAAAGTGGTGGTGGATGTGAACGACAGCAGCGTGACCGTGGCGGTGGCATTGGCCTTGCTCATGGCAGACACCTCGCCGTCGGACACGTCCAGGCTGTTCACGTTGAGGCTGACCGTGGCTTTCGTCTCACCTTGACGCGTCAGCTGGGCCGTGATTTTCTGCGGCACTTCCACTGTCAGGTCGTAGTATTTGTCCCGGTAAGAGTCGTACTGGTCGTACTCGCCCACGTACACCTCGCCCATCACGTTGCCGCTCGGCACGACGGTCAGTACCCATAAGGCATTGTTGCGGTCGGTGTAGTTGAGGGTGAAATTGCCCGAGTCACTCGTGCGGATCCACGCGCCGGAATCATAGGAGCCGGTGAAAGAGCCCTTGACGTTGGCCATCCGGATGAGGGCATCATACTCTTCATACGAGTAATACCAGCCGGAATAGGAATCGGTGAGGGTCTTTTCCATGATGTCGTCCAGCCAGTCATCGAAGGCTTCGCCGTCCGTGTCGCCGACCTGGCGGAACGCATTGGATATTTCGTCGAACTCCGACGCATCGAAATAGCTGAGGAACAGTCGCGAGGTCTCTTCCAGGAAAGCTTTCTCGTTGTCCGGACTCAAAGTGGTCTTGCCGTTGCCGCCTGTGTTTTCGATGTCTGTTCCGTTGTCGTCATTGCGTCCGTTGTCGTCATCGTCGTCACCGCCGCACGACAGCAGCACTCCCATCGAGAGTGCCGTCAGGAGGAGGAAAATCCCCGATAGTGTCTTCTTCATTTTTTCGTTGATTTGTGTGATGATAGTAAGATGGAAGGTGGCGATGCGCGATGTCATCGCCCTCGCGTGCAAATTTAAGCAAAAAAGTTAGATATTCGCATTTTCCCTTTCGTATTATTTTTTATTTGGACGTGAAAATCACGAAAAAAGAATAACTTTGCGGGAAAAAGCTGTGATATGGACAAACGATGGAAGATGATGGCCTGCGTGGCAGGCCTGTGGGCAGGTTGGGCTCTCCAGGGCGCGGAACTGCACGCGCAGAATCCTGCGGTCACGTGGGATGCGCGCAGTCTCTTGATTGACGGCAGGCGGGTGGTGCCTGTCATGGGTGAGATACACTATTCGCGCTTGCCTGCCGACGAATGGGCCGCCGAGGTCCGGAAGATGAAGGAGGGAGGGGTGACGATGATTGCCACCTACGTGTTTTGGAATCATATCGAGGAGGTGGAGAACCAGTGGGACTGGAGCGGCCAGCGGAATCTGCGTCGTTTTTTGGAAATCTGTGGGCAGGAGCAGATGCCGGTGGTGTTGCGTGTCGGCCCTTTCTGTCATGGCGAGGTGCGTAACGGCGGCATTCCCGACTGGATTTTCGCCCGGGGCATCAAGAGCCGTTCGGAAGATCCGGCGTTCTTGCAGCGGGTCGAGGCTTTGTATCGCCAGATTTTCACGCAGGTGCAGGGCTTGCAGTGGAAAGACGGCGGGCCGGTGGTGGCGTGCCAGTTCGACAACGAGTTCCGTGGTCACGGCTCCTATCTGATGGCTCTCAAGCAGATTGCCTTGCGCATCGGTTTCGACCTGCCTTTCTACACGCGCACGGGCTGGCCGGAGCTCCGCACTCCCGTGCCTTTCGGCGAGCTGCTGCCCCTCTATGGTGACTATGCCGACGGATTCTGGGACAAGAACCTCGAGCCTGCGGCGGGAAACTATTATAAGGCTTTCTTCTTCAAGCCTGCCCGTGACAACCAGAGCATCGGAACCGACGGAATCCGTTATGATGACCTGCAGGCGGGCGGTGACAAGGAGGCATATCCTTACTTCACCTGTGAGCTGGGCGGCGGCATGGCCACGTCCTATCACCGCCGTCCGTATCTGTATCCCGACGATGCCTATGCAATGGCCGTGGTGAAGCTTGGAAGTGGCAGCAACCTGTTGGGCTACTACATGTATCACGGAGGCACCAACCCGGAGGGCAGACTGACGACGCTCAATGAGAACCAGCGGACTCCGGCCACCCACAACAACGACCTGCCTGTGAAGACCTACGACTTCCAGGCGCCGCTCGGCGAGTTCGGCCAGCGCAATCCCGTCTATTATCGCCTGCGGCCTCTGCATCTGTTCATGCACGACTTCGGCGAGACCCTTGCGCCGATGGATGCGCATTTTGTCAACAGCCGGCAGCCTGAGCAGGGTGATGACACGTACCTGCGCCAGGCTTACCGCAGCAGGGGTGACAGCGGTTTTGTGTTCTTCAACAACTACGAACGGCTGCAGCGGTTGACGGCGAAGAAGAACGTGCGGTTCGCAGTTGGCAACGTGACATTTCCCAAGTTGACCATTCCCGCCAATGCCGTGGGCGTGCTGCCGGTGCATGTGGCCGGCATCCAATACGCCACGGCACAGCTTGTGGCCGGCCGCAACGGCAAGGTCTATCTCATGCAGATCAAGGGCATTCCGACGCACATTGTGTTTGAGGACGGCAGGAAACTCACCCATGTCAAGCCGTGCGGCACGGCCAAGCCGGTCTATCGGAATTATTATCTCCTGACGGAGGAAGAGGCCGGACGGCTGTTCCTTCCAGAGGCAAAAGGCGTGACCGAGCAGGCGGTTCCGTATGCGAAGGTCAAGGAGGCCGGTCCGCCGCGCACCATCAGTCTGGGCATCAGCAAAGTGGCAGAGGCTCCCACAGACTCCGATTTCAACGCGGCGGCGGTGTATCGGATAGATGTGCCGGCAGGCTGTCGGGGGCTGCTCACGATTCGGTATCATGGCGACTGCGCCCGTCTGTATGCCGGCGGCCGGTTGCTGGATGACAACTTCTACAACGGCCGCACGTTCCAATATGGCTTGTGGAGGCTGCCCGAAGGCATGCGGCAGCTGGAGCTGCGCATACTGCCCATGCAGGCGGACGAGCCGGTGTACTTTCCCCAAGAGGCCGACACCACGCCCGGGGAGGGAGTGAACGGGGTGACCATCATGGAGGAAGAGCGATGAAACGATTTTGCTTGATGCTGGCATGGTGTGTCTCCATGCTGTCGTGGGCCGGCGATGTCATTGACTTGAGTGGCCGCTGGCATGCCGTCCTGATGAACGATAGCAGCCGGCACGAGGTATTCCTGCCCGGCTCTCTGCTCACCAACAACCTCGGGGACGAGCTGTCGGTCAGTACCCGCTGGACAGGCTCACTCTACGATTCCTCGTTCTATTACAATCCCTACATGGAGAAATACCGGCAGGCGGGCAGGATGAAATTCCCCTTCTTCCTCACTCCCAACCGCCACTATGTGGGAACGGTGGTGTACAGCCGCTCCGTCTTCGTGCCCAAGGGGTGGAAGCGTAAGCATGTCTCGCTCTTTCTCGAACGTCCCCATATCGAGACCACCGTCATGGTGAACGGACGGAAGGCAGGCCACGGGACGAGTCTCAACACACCCCACGTATTCGACGTGTCTGCATGGCTTCTGCCGGGGCAGACCAACGAAATCGAGGTCCGTGTGTACAATGGTATCGAAAATGTCTGTGTGGGGCAGGATTCGCACAGCGTGACCGACCAGACGCAAGGCAATTGGAATGGTATTGCCGGGCGCATGGAACTGCGTTGCGAGGGGGCGCATCCTGTCGGCGATGTGCAGGTGTTTCCCGACATTGACCGCAGTCTGGCGAAAGTCGTAGTTCCTCAGGCGAAGGGAAAATTGGTGTTCCGTCTGGACGGAAACGTGGTGAAAGCCAAGCGGCAGAATGACTCCATCTATCTGCTTCCTGTGCCCGATGCCCGTCTGTGGTCGGAGCATTCGCCGTATGTCTATCGTTTGGATGTCTGCACGGAGGATGACACGTGTCATACCGTTTTCGGCATGAGGAAAATCTCCATCGCGGGGATGCAGTTCTACCTCAACGACAAGCCGATATGGCTGCGCGGCACGGTGGAGAACTGCAACTTTCCGCTCACGGGCTTCCCTCCGACGGATGTCGGGAGCTGGCAGAGAATCTTCGTCAAGTGTAAGAAGTATGGTCTGAACACCATGCGCTTCCACAGCTATTGTCCGCCCGAGGCCGCCTTCACCGCTGCCGACGCGGTGGGCTTCTATCTGCAGCCCGAGGGGCCGAGCTGGCCCAATCACGGCGTGAAGATGGGGCGCGGCATGGCCATCGACACTTACCTCATGGAGGAAACGCGGCGTATGGTCAGAGCCTACGGCAATCACCCTTCGTTCGTGATGATGTCGGCGGGCAACGAACCGGCCGGCGACTGGGTGACGTGGGGCAATCGCTGGGTGGACTGGTGGGAGCACACCGACCCACGCCGTGTGTATTGCAGTTTCAATGTCGGAGGCGGCTGGGCATGGGACGATGCCTCGGCGTATCATGTGAAGGGCGGTGCCCGGGGGCTGGACTGGAATCAGGCGGTTCCCCAGAGTTGCGATGATTACTACGGGCAACTGCTGCGTCCGCGCAACTACAAGGGGGCGCAGCCCAACAACTCTCCCATCATCGCCCACGAGCAGGGACAATGGTGCGCTTTTCCCGACCTGGACGAGCGCAATCAGTACACGGGCGTGTATCGGGCCTATAACTTCGACATCTTCGCCGACCTCCTGCACCGGGGCGGTATGGAGACGATGGCGAAGAAATTCCTGTTTGCCAGCGGCAAGTTGCAGACGCTGTGCTACAAATACGAAATAGAGCGCAACCTGCGCACGAAGGATTATGCCGGCTTTGTGCTGCTCGGCCTCAACGACTACAGCGGACAGGGCACGGCGCTCGTGGGGCCGCTCAACGTGTTCTGGCGGGAGAAAGGTTATGTTGACAGCACGGAATGGCGGCAGTTCTGCAATGAGGTGGTCGTCATGGCGGAGTTCCCCAAATTCGTCTTTACGGCAGGCGAAGAGTGCAGCCTGGATGTGGACATCTACAATGCCTTAGAGAACATGGATTATGCACGGCTCTCCTATTCCTGTTCGCCGGCGGGCGGCAACGGCACAGCCGATAGTCTGGCCGTGCCGTTGGGCAAGAACCTGAAGGTGGCCAGAATACCACTTTATACAGCGGTTGCCACCCCCGGGAAATACACGCTGACGCTGACACTCCAAGCCGGAGGACGCACGTATTCCAACACTTACGACTATTGGGTCTATCCCGCTCCTGCAGATGCTGCGGTGGCCGTTCCAGCCGATGCCTCCATTTATTTGTCCGACACGCTCGACGCTGAGGCCGTCAGCGTACTGAACCGAGGGGGCAAGGTGTTGCTGACCGCTGCCGACAAGGTTCAGTATGGCAGCGATGTGAAGCAGACCTACCTGCCCGTGTTCTGGAACACGAGCTGGTTCAAGATGCGCCCGCCGCACACCACCGGTGCGTTTATCGACAAGCGGCACCCACTCTTCAACGAATTTCCCACCGACGAATGGAGCAACCTCAACTGGTGGGAACTGCTCAACCAGGCTCAGGTGATGAATCTTGCCGAACTGCCCCGCGACTACCAGCCACCGATACAGCCCATCGACACGTGGCACGTCAGCCGTAAACTCGGCATGCTCATCGAGGCAAATGTGCTGAACGGCAGACTCGTGATGACGACGATGGACATCACCCACGACCTCGACAGCCGCATCGTGGCCCGCCAGATGCGCAAGGCCATCATCGACTATATGTCGTCCGATGACTTCGCACCTGCCTTGACATTAGACCTGCAAGTCGTCCGTGACTTCTTCACCAAATCAGCACCCGCCGTGAATATGTTCACTCACGACTCGCCCGATGAGCTGAAGCCGAAGATAGAGTAGGCATACTTTCCGCCGGATGGGCGTTGAACGTCTTGCAACGGATGTGAAATGAACCATTTCCGCCCTCTGTTGGAACAAAACTGCTGGGCGGGACTGCGGAAAAAAACGTAACTTTGCGGCATCAACCGAAATAATCTACCTCACACTTCAGACGTGTGCCAAACTGACTTCATCATGAAAAGAACCAAACTCTTCCTCTTCTTCTCCCTGTTGTTGGGAACAGCTGTCGGCGCTTCGGCGCAGGAGGCATACGACACCGACCGTGGATTCATCCATCCGGGCGGACTTCACACACAGACCGACTTCGACCGCGTGAAGCGACAGCTGGGCGAAGGCAACGCGAAGGTGACGGCGGCCTACGAAATTCTGCGGACGGCAGCCTACGCGCAGGCCGGCGTGACCTCGTCGCCTGTCGTCACCATCATCCGTGGCGGCGGCAGTGGCGAAAACTATATGAATGCGGCCCGCGCCACGGCAATGGCCTATCAGAACGGGCTGCGCTGGAAAATCGAGGGTAACAAGAACTGCGCCCAGACAGCGGTGAACATCCTGATGGCGTGGGCACGCACCACGACAGGCATCGGTGGCGACAGCAACTATGCTCTTGCGGCAGGACTCTACGGCTATCAGTTCGCACAGGCCGCTGAACTCGTGCGCGACTATGAAGGCTGGAGCAGCGAGGACTTCAGCGAGTTCCAGCAATGGATGCTCAACGTGTGGTATCCGTCCAGCATCGGTTTTCTGCGCGGACGCAACGGCACGTGGGAGAACAGCAGCCGGTGGTGGCAGGCCCCTGGTGCCTACTGGAGCAACTGGGGACTGTGCAACGCACTGTGCGTCATCAGCATCGGCATTCTCTGCGATGATGTATTCATTTACAACCAGGGAATGTCCTTCTTCAAATACGATCAAGTGGGCACTTACGCCGATCCGCATACGCTCTACGAAGTGACGGGACACGACGACTACAACGGAACGTTCTGCATGCACAATGACGGACTGACGGAGTTCTTGGGCAACATGGTGGTGACGCACGTGGCAAGCGAACTGGAAACTGCTGCCTACGGCGAACTCGGCCAGCTCAACGAGAGCGGACGCGACGCAGGTCATTCGTCAATGTCGCTGGGCGTGGCCTTCGACTTGGCCAAAGTGGGATGGAACCAGGGCGACGACCTTTTTGCCTATATGAATCACCGGCTGGCTGCTGGAACGGAGTATCTGGCCGCCCAGACGCAAAGCGTCGATTCGTTGCCGTGGACGAACTATATGTACGGCGATGCGGGACTTTACTACACAGACGGACGTGCCTGGCTGATGACGACCCCGGCGATGGGTGCTCAGTCACGCCCGTACTGGGGAACGGTCATCGGTATCTATGAGGGTGTGAAGGGCGTGAAAATGCCATTCTCTGAAAAGGCATACGAGGACATGGGCATCGACACCGGCGGGCTGGGAGCCACGAGTGGGGGCTATGACCATCTGGGCTATAGTGTGCTGATGAACACACGCGACACGCAGCTGGCTCCGGCCGACAGCGTACCGACGGAACTCTCGCCGAAGATGGAATACAGCAATCCGCTTACCGCCAGCCTCATCCCAAGTCTCAGTGTGGAACAGACGCTGGGCAATGTGGATGGCCAGGTGAGTCTGCACAACGAACTGGGCGGATTGGTCAATAATTACAATGTGGACACCAACACGTGCGTGCCGCGCGGACAGGAGGTGAAGCTCATGCCGCAGTTGCCGGACGGTGTGACTGACACGGGGCTGTGGGAATGGAACACGGGCGAGATCACCCGCGACATCACCGTCAGCACAGACCGAAGCTACATCTATCGCGTGACCTATACCAACGACAAGGGCGTGAAGAGCCAGCTGTGCTTTCCGATTGCCGTCGTGAACGACTGTCGTCCGACACCGCTCACGCCATCCATCACCAGTGACGGGGCAACCATCAACGATACCACCATCACAGTTCTCTACAGCCGTTCCATCACGCTCAGCGTCACACCGTCGTGCGGCTGGGGCGCGTACAAATGGAGCACGGGAGCCACGACACAGAGCATCACGGTCGGCCCGCTGACCAAACCGGCCACCTATAGTGTGACTTATACGAACCAAGGGTCGGGCACGACGACTTGCACGTTCCACATCAATGTGGTCTATGCCGAACCGTACATCGCCTACGGCGATTCCACCTACAGCTCCACGGAAATCGTGGCGGTGCAGGGTGACTCACTGACCCTCGGCCTCAACATGCCGGCGGTCATCAACGCCACAAAATACGTGAGCTGGAGCGACGGAACGACGGGCAAGACGCTGGCACTGGACAACGTGCGTACCAGCGGCTCTTATACGGCCACGCTCAGCTACCGCGACTCGCTGAATGTCTATGACTTCCGCGTGCTGGTTTACAACGACGACACGGTGCGCATCGAGCCGGGCGACTACATGTTGCTCAATGTGCGGGACGGGCGGTTGCTCACGGGGCGGAACGACCGCTTGCCCGCCACTTTCGAGCAGGGCGACACGCTGGCTCCGGGCGAGCGGCAGGTGTGGCATATCAACAACAAGGATTACCTGCGTTATTCTTTCCAGAACATCACGGACAGCACGTTCCTCTCATCGTTGGGCAGGGCGAGCACGAGTGAGTCGTTCAATTTCCGTTTCAAACAGGCTGTGGGCACCGACTTGCTGGCTCTGCACATCGGCACGGGCACGTCGGCCAAATACTGGAGCGTGAATGCTGACGGCTCATTCGATAACAGCGCGAACCAATGCACGGATTTTCCTTTCCGACTGATTCCATGCAGGGAGACTGTCGCCATCCATACGCTCATGAACGACAACCGAAGCGCGGTTCGCACAACGGAATACTTCACCACAGACGGCATGCGGCACAGCCATCTGCAGCGAGGTGTCAACATCGTTCGCCTGCACTATGACGACGGAACACTGCGCACACGCAAGGTGTTCATTCCATAGGACGGATCATGAGGCCGGCTTTCTGAAATTCCATGCGCAGGTAATCCTTGAATTCATTGCTGCGCAACACTTCCACGTCGTTGAGCAGCCCCATGACGAAGCGTCCCACGCCTTGGAAACTACAGACGGAGAGGCTGATGATGCGGTGCTCGTTGTCGGAGTCGAACACGAACTGCGTCTCCTTTACGCCGAACTCTTCCGTGAGGATGCGGGCGGAGAGTGTGCCGAGGCGCAGAACCACGCGCTTCACAGTCTCGGCTGAGAATCCGAAGATGTCGGTGTAGTAGGTGGTGTGTTTCTGCCGGTCAGTCCATTTCTCCTCAAGAAGCTTCACTTCACTCTTCATGCGGGACAGCTTGAAAGTCTTGCACAGGTCGGAGGCGGGTTCGTAGCAGCGGACACCGCCTGTCTGCGTCACGAACTTGTAGGGTTCCACAGTTCGGTCGCTGCACGTGTGGCTATGGGGAGACTCGTAGTCACGCAGCACGACCTTCAGCCGCTGCCGGATGGCGGTGTTGAGAAGGCGCGTGTTGTGCACTTGGAGTTTGTCGAGGTGAATCTGTTCCTCGCTGAAGGTTACGCCGTAAAGGCTGTGGAGACGCTGTTTGAGGCGCTCGATACGGGAATCCGACGCGTCTGCCTTGTTGAGAAGAGAGGCAAGCGTGGACACTTCGTCGGAAGAGAGGCGCATTCTCTCCGACATGTTGGAGAAGAAGGCGGAGGAAAGGTCAATGGAGAATACTTCGTGGGTGGAATAGACGGTGAAGCCCACGCGGCGAAAGAGGGTGATATAACGGAAGAAAGTGCGTCGCGAGATGCCCAGCTCGTCGCACATGCGGACCACGGTCATGTTGGAATTGCCTGAGAGCAGTTCCAACAGGTGCAGTTGCCGTGCAAAGACATCGAGTTCCAAGATGAATAGGGGAAGGTTTTGAGAAGTTGGCAGAAAAAAGAGGGCAAGGCGTTAGGTCAGGAGCCGAAATCAAAGCTCAGCTGTCCGTCGCCCAACAGATTGAAGGTCATGCGGTGGTAGGGCGTGGTGCCGTGGATGGCGATGCCCTGACGATGTTCCTTTGTGGGATAACCGGCGTTGTGGTCCCAGCCATAGAAAGGATATTGCCGGTGCAGTTCTTTCATGTAGTCATCGCGCCAGGTTTTGGCGAGAATCGAGGCGGCGGCGATGGAGAGATATTTGGCATCCCCCTTGACGATGGTGGTATGGGGAATGACGATATCAGACCGGCCGGGCTCGTGGTAGGGGAAGAAACGGTTCCCGTCGATGATGAGGGCTTGGGGGCGCACGGCCAGCCGGTCGATGGCGCGGTGCATGGCTGTGATGCTGGCACGCAGGATGTTCATGCGGTCGATTTCGGCAGGTGTCACCACTCCGACGGCCCAGGCCACGGCATCGCGCTGGATTTCCTCGCGCAGGGCGTAGCGTTGGCGGGCTGTCAGTTGTTTGGAGTCATTGAGACCTTCGTTTTGATAGTCCGGCGGCAAGATGACGGCAGCGGCGTAAACACTGCCGGCCAGACAACCGCGACCGGCCTCGTCGCAGCCGGCTTCGATGACATTGGGTTGGTAATAAGGCAATAGCATGGGAAAACTCATTTTTTCTTCACCACCGCCGTTTGGGGATTGCGGATGCCGCTGCCTTTGGCATAGAAGGCTTTGGCGATGCCGAAGCGGAGGTAGAAATCGATGCGGACAGGCAGGTGGTTGTCGTCATCTGTGACGTAGAATCGGAGCAATTCTTTCTCGCGGTCTTTCACGTCGTAGTCGAGCAGCGAGAATATGAGGCAGCGGTAGGTGACTCCGTCGTTGGCTTTCCAGTTTTTCTTACCTTTATATATAAGGGTCTGCGGTTCCACCTTTTTGCCGGTGGCCATTGGGAAATGGATGCGGTGCCCGATTTTGTAGTCGGAGGCGTCGAATGAGCGGGCCACGTTGAGAATGCTGAGCATGTCGTAGTTGCATTCGTCGGACTCGTAGGTGGTGTCCGACCATTTGCCATGGTGGTTGAGGTATTTCTGAGTGACGTGGCTGCGTCCCTGCGGGTAGGAGTACCACACTTCGTCCACGGTGTATCGCTTGCCTTCGGTCGCTCCTTTGCGGAAATAGAGCGGCACCAGTTCGCATGTGGTTTGGCTGATCAGCGTGTCCTTCATGGGAAATATGGCATTGAGCCGTCGGCTTCCCTGGAAAAGCAGGTCGGTGCGGAGCGTGGTCCGGTCTGCGTAGTGCGATTTGGACACTTTGTAATGTGCACTTCCCGCCTTCACCCACACGAATTTCCAGTTGAAGTAAAGGTCGTAGGTGAGTGTTTCGCCGGCACTGAAAGCCTTGTTCTCATGCGTGCACTGGCCGTGAAGCAGCACAGGGAAAGAGGCCGTCAGCAGCAGTCCGAGAAGCATTCTGTGCAGATGAATCATGGGTAGTCATCAGTAGTTGTTCGTTCCGGCGGAGACGGTGCCGCCACCGTAGGTGGCCGAGCCGCCGTTCCGGCGTCCTTTGTTCTTGTTCTTTTCGCGTTCGGCGTTGCGGTTCTTGACGCTCTTTTCTTTGTCCGGCTTCTGCTTGGTGATTTTTCCCGGCTTTTGTTGTGGCAACGGCGTGGCCGTCGGATTCCAGTTCTGGCTCACCTCCCAGTCGGCGCGGAGATTGAATGCACCCGGATAGAAATATGTCTCCTCGCCCTGGATTTGCTTGTCGTAGTCGCCGGTTGTCCACACTCCATCGCCGTTCCGGTCGTAGAAAACCTTGAGATAATAAGTGCCTGGCGTGACGAAGTAGAAGTCGGCGCGTCCCTCGGGCGCGTGGCGTTCTTTCACCACTTTTCCTCCTTGGTCAAGCAATTGGACGATGGCACACGAAGGCGTGTTCTGCAATGTGACGAAGAGTGTGCTGTATTCCTCCAGCGGTTTCACGGTGATGGTGCGTTTGAACCCCGGTGAACGCATGCCGTAGATGTTGACGAAGGCACCGGTGTCGGTGGACAACTCATATTTGCTGCCCGGCAGCCACTCGGCGTAGAAGGTGTATTCACGTATTTTTTCCGCGTTGCGGCGAATGATGAACGGGCGTTCCACCTGCTGGGAATCGACGATTTCCACAAAGTGGAACAACGATGTATAGACAGTATCTATCGGAGTTTCAAAGGTGAAGCCGAAGTTCTCATCGGGTGCCAGCGTGTTTTTTTTCGACCTTACGTCAAGGAACTTCTCCGGCATCGGAGGCACTTCAATGTCCTCGTCCTTCAGACTCTTGGATTTCTTCTTGTCGGCCTTGCGCCGTTCCTTGGCTGATTCGCCTTCGGCCTCAGCCTGTTCGTCTTCCTGATATTTGAGGGCTTTCTGCTGCTGTTTGTATTCCTTGATGTAGTCTTTGGCGTACTCTTCCCATTCCTGTGCTTTCTGTTTCTGCACCTTGGCGTAGGTCTGGCGTGAAACGAGCTTGAGCGGATCGGTGCGTGGAACGAGCTGTCCTAACGTGTCGGTATAGTTGTAGGACATGGTGAACTGGAGCGTGTCGTTGTTGTAGATGAGTGAATCGCGAATCCAATACGTGATGGTGTCGTTGTCCTTGTTCTTCTCGATGACGAAAGCTTGCGCGGCATCGAAGTTCAGGCCTTGGATGTCAGGCAAAACGCTGTCGGGCGCAGTGAAGTAGAGGGTGAACTTGTTGAGCTGGGCACGTTCGCTCTTCAGAAAGGAGCGGTTCTGCCCGCCTTCGAGGAAAGCCAGCAGCACGATGTTGTCGGGGTAGAAGTGCGTGTACGGCCGTTCCACGATGGAATCGTAATGGATGGAGTCGTGCCAGATGGTGTCGAGGCGGATATCGGGACGGGCGGTCGATTGGATGATTTGGTGATTGAATGCCAGCATCTCACTCTTTTGGCTGAACTGGTAGTTGCCGTCTTGGTCTTGCAGAGCGAATACGCGGTAGCGGTTTTTCGGGTTCAGCCCCTTGATGATGAAGTGGCCACGGCTGTCGCTGCGCGAGATGCGCTCTAACGGCCGGGTGCGGAATACGCTGTCTGGCAGGTTTTCGGCTGTCGTGTCGGTAATGGCATAGAGGCCGACGAGCATGCCTTTGATGGGCTCCAGATTCTCGGCGTTGAGCACGTGCCCACTGACTTGGAAGGTGTCGAGCCGCTCACCTGTGGAAAACGTGAACGCGTAGTCGCCCATTGGGTTGCCCTCATTGTTGTCCTCGATGGCGTCGGCGAAGTCAATGGTGTAGGTCTGGTCGGGTTTCAGCGAGTCCATCAGCTCCACGGTGATGCGCTTCCCGCTGGCCGAAATCTCCGGCATTTCCAGCTGTGGAGGAGACACGACGACTTTTTCCGTCGGGTTGTCGAGCTTGATGTTTTCGTTGAAATCCAGCACGATTTTTGCCCGCTTGGTGTTGGTGGAACCGAACTTCGGCGATGTGCCGGTCACAAATGGCGGAGTCTCGTCGTAGGGTCCGCCGTCGGGCGAACCGATGTTGGCGCATGCCATCAGCAGCAGGAATGCGAACAACGAAAATAATATGGCGAGTTGCTTACGGTACATACGGAGTCGGAAGTGGAGCAATCGGGGATTATTCCTGGTTCATTCTGAGCAGTTCGTCGATGTAGTCGCGGTTGTTGCTCAGGCGGGGAATCTTGTGCTGACCGCCGAGTTTTCCCTTGCTGCGGAGCCAGTCGTCGAAGAGTCCCGGACGTGCTTCGATGATTTCGAGCGGCTGCAACGTGATGTTCTTGTACCGCTTGGCTTCATAGTCGGAGTTGATGCTCTGAAGCGAGCGGTCGAGGATTCCGGCAAATTCGGTGATGGAGCCGGGGTGCTTGGCGAACTCAATCAGCCACTGGTGGCGGCACTTGGCATGCGCGTCCATGAAGATGGGAGCGGCGGTGTATTCTTTCACCTGTGCGCCGGTGGCGATGCAGGCCTGTTCCAGTCCCTTCTCGGCGTTGTCGACAATCAGTTCCTCGCCGAAGGCGTTGATGAAATGCCGCGTGCGGCCGGAAATGATGAATTTGTAAGGGTTCTTCTGCGTGAACTTCACCGTATCGCCAATCTGGTAGCGCCAAAGGCCGCAGGAAGTGCTGATAATCATGGCATAGTTCACTCCCGGTTCCACTTCCCAGAGCGGAATGGCCTTGGCGTCGGGGGTGCCGAATTCGGTCATCGGAATGAACTCATAGAACACGCCGTAGTCAATCATCAGCAGCAACGCAGGGTCGTAGAGGTCGTTCTGCAAGCCGAAGAAACCCTCGGAGGCATTGTACGTCTCCATGTAGTGCATGTCCGGTTTCTTGATGATGCTTTGAAACTGCTGGCGGTAGGGACTGAAGGCGACACCACCGTGGAAGAACACTTCGAGGTTGGGCCATACTTCGTCGAGCGAACTCTTGCCTGAGATTTCCAGCAGGCGGTTGATGACAGACAGCATCCACGACGGCACGCCGCTGATGTTCGTGACGTTCTCGTTCATGGTGGCGCGGGCCAGCCGGTCGCGCTTCTCCTCGAAGTCCTCCAACAGCGCAATTTGCTTCGAGGGGATGCGGGAGAGGTTGACGGCTCGCGGCACATTCTCGATGAGGATGGCACTCAAGTCACCCACAAGACTATCGGGCGTGTCGAGGTTGGGCGCATGGCTTCCTCCGAGGATGAGGCTTTTGCCGGCGAACAGGCGGCTCTCGGGATTGGAGGCGAGGTAGCACGACACCGTGTCGCGTCCGCCGAGAAAGTGGATTTTCCACAGACCTTCGTGGCTGACAGGAATGAACTTGCTCTTGTCGTTGGTGGTGCCCGACGATTTGGCAAACCACTTCACTTGTCCCGGCCAGAGCACGTCGCTGGCTCCCTCGCGCATGCGCAAAATCGAGGATTTCAGTTCCTCATAGGTGTTGATGGGAACGCGGGCGACGAAGTCCTCATAGCTGACGATGCTTCCGTAACCATGCTGAAGGCCCCATTCTGTATTGCGGGCGCGGTGGATGAGGTGCGTGAGCACTTTCATCTGGATTTCCTGCGGCTCCGTGGCGTAGCGTGCGATGGCTTTCTGTCGCGGCGCAAAATAGAGTTTATTGAGAAGTTTGGTCTTGTGGTCCATGAGGCTATAACAGGTATGGCGGCGACGGTATGTCTGCCACACGTGCAAAGTTACGTAAAATCGGAAGAATGGCAAAATTTTCCATCGGAATACATGCGGGGCTTTCTGCCGGTGGAGTGCCGGTGGGAGTGTTCCGTCCCTGTCCGTCAGTCTGCGGCAGCCGTCTGCCGGTGTCGTGAACGTGCCTCGATGAGCGTGTTGACAAACGCGGCATCGCGGTTGACGCGGCGGAAGGCCTGACAGGCGGCGTTCTGCTGGCTCTCTTTCTTCGAATAGCCGTCGCCGTTGCCGCAATAGACTCCCTCGATGGTGACCTGCGACACGAACTTCGGTGTGTTCTGGCCGGGCAGCATGGTCTGCGACACCAGGTTGAACTGGACTGCGAGCTGATACTTCTGGCACCATTCGA
The DNA here is from genome assembly GCA_964415385.1 of uncultured Bacteroidaceae bacterium. Lineage (GTDB taxonomy): Bacteria > Bacteroidota > Bacteroidia > Bacteroidales > Bacteroidaceae > UBA3839. The sequence goes on along the minus strand of CAYPZK010000003.1, from coordinate 45,190 downwards.
TGAGCTTGCTCTTGTAGTTGTCCTTCCGCTTGGCCAGATTCTCGATATTGATGAATTTCCGGAAGATGACATCCTCGATGAAGCGCAGGCAGTAGGTGTAGCCTCGGTCAAGATAGACAGCTCCGCAAAAAGCCTCGAAGGCATTGCCGTTGACGTAGTTGTTGTGCGCGTTGCCGATGGAGCCGCTGTGCAGCACGAGCTTGTCGAGTCCGATTCTCACGGCCAGGTCGTTGAGCGTTTCGCGGCATACGATGCGGCTGCGCAGCGTGGAGAGGAAGCCCTCCTGCTTGTTGGGATACTTGCGGTAGAGCACGTCGCTCACGATGCTCTCCAGCACGGCATCGCCCAGAAATTCCATCCGTTCGTTGTTGACGCGGCGAACGCCTTTTGTCTTGGTCACGAGCGATTTGTGGGAGAGGGCGGTGCGGTAGATTTGCAGGTTGTGAGGCATGAATCCCAGGATGCTCTTCAATTGCAAAAAAGGCTCCTTTTCCTTGTGGAAGAGGAGCCTGAGAGAGTCTATGATTCCTTCAAACACGGTATGTATCGTTTGTTTTGTTGATGGAAAGAAATGCGTTGGAGTGTTCCGAACGAAATCAGCTGAACTTCTTGAAGATGGCGCAGGCGTTGTGGCCTCCGAAGCCGAAGGTGTTGCTCAGTGCGGCGCGCACCTCACGTTTCTGTGCCTGGTTGAATGTGAAGTTGAGGTTGTAGTCGATTTCCTCGTCCTTGTCGGCAGGGTCGTGGTTAATGGTCGGCGGCACGATGTCGTTCTTCACGGCGAGCACGCTGAAGACAGCTTCTGCGGCTCCTGCGGCTCCAAGCATGTGGCCGGTCATCGACTTGGTCGAGCTGATGTTGAGCTTGTAGGCTGCGTCGCCGAATACCTCCTTGATGGCTTTCACTTCCGAGATGTCGCCCACGTGGGTGGATGTGCCGTGCACGTTGATGTAGTCGATGTCCTCAGGGTTCAGCCCTGCGTCGTCGAGTGCACGTTGCATCACGAGTTTGGCACCGAGACCCTCCGGATGGGAAGCCGTAATGTGGTAGGCATCGGCCGACATGCCGGTCCCGGCCACTTCGGCGTAGATTTTGGCTCCACGGGCTTTGGCATGCTCCAGCTCCTCCAGAATGAGTACGGCGGCACCTTCGCCCATCACGAATCCGTCGCGGCTGGCGCTGAACGGACGGCTGGCGTGCTCAGGGTCGTCGTTGCGGGTGGAGAGCGCCTTCATGGCGTTGAATCCGCCTACGCCTACGGGATAGATGGCTGCTTCGGCTCCGCCCGTCACCATCGCGTTGGCCTTGCCCAGACGGATGAGGTTGTAGGCATCCGAAATGGCGTTGGTGGACGAGGCGCAGGCAGAAGTCGTCGTGTAGTTCGGGCCGCGGAAGCCGAACTCAATGGAAATGTGACCCGAAGCGATGTCTGCAATCATCTTCGGGATGAAGAAAGGGCTGAACTTAGGACCGAGCTGCTCGTGCGTCAGGGCGTAGTTGCTCACTTCCTCCTCGAAAGTGTGGATGCCGCCGATGCCCACACCGAGCACCACACCGATTTCGTCCTTGTCTTCCGTCTCGAGGTTCATGCCCGAGTCGGCGATGGCCTGTTTGGCAGCCACAAGGGCATACTGCGTGTAGAGGTCCATCTTGCGGGCTTCCTTGCGGTCAAGGTAGTCGTTGACGTTGAATCCTTTCACCTCGCAGGCAAACTGGGTCTTGAATTGTGAAGCGTCGAAATGTGTGATCGGTCCTGCACCGCTCACGCCCTTCTTGATGTTCTCCCAAGTCTCGTCAACCGTGTTGCCGAGCGGCGTGATGGCTCCCAGCCCAGTCACAACAACTCTTTTTAATTCCATATCTTTCTTACGAATCAAATGAAAAACCAAGAATTAAGAACGAGGTGGGCGGAACAAGCCGAATGCCTCCCGCATGTGAGGAAGCCGCTGCTGTTCCTGAGACCGCTGCCGACACCTGTCGGAGGTGCAATGCCCTCTGCCCATGCCGGAGCCGTCTCCACCTTATTCTTAATTCTTCGGATGATGATTTATTTTGCGTGCTCCTCGATGTAAGAGATAGCGTCGCCGACAGTCGAAATCTTCTCTGCCTCGTCGTCAGGAATGCTGATGCCGAAAGATTTCTCAAATTCCATGATGAGTTCTACGGTGTCGAGAGAGTCTGCACCCAGGTCGTTTGTGAAACTTGCCTCTGGCTTTACTTCTGCTTCGTCAACGCCGAGCTTGTCAACGATGATTGACTTTACTTTGGATTCAATTTCAGACATAATTCAAAAATTTGATTGGTTAATGATATGATTTTCTAACGGTTTTGTTTGAAGTAGAAATCAGATGGCACTACTCACCCCGTAGTCCCATTTCGGGTGCAAAGGTAATAATTTTATCTTAATTCCTACAAAATTTTCATTATAAAAAGCGTGATTTTTGCACAGATGGCGAAAATTTGTGCATGAAAACACGCATTTTTATCGTCTGATGTGTCAATTGTAACCTCGAGTGTGCAATTTCCCTTTTCCCGTCGCCGGTGGAGATTTCCGTTGTAAAAGTCGTCCGATACCCGTTCCCGAAGTCGGCGGAATCTGCTTCTTACAGCTTCTTACTCGCTTCTTGCCGAAAAAATCAGCCGGATGCTTTCTCCAATAACTTTATTTTCACTAACTTTGCAGAGACCTTATCGGAAAATCTCCCGTTCCGACAAGCGGGACACCTTATTCTAACTAACATCTGTTTCGTGATGAAGCAATCAGTCATTCTTCTGCCGCTGGCTCTCATGGCAGCCGGTGCCGCACAGGCCCAGGACTCCATCTTCCTGTCGAAGACGGAGGCCAAGTCCATGATTACGTCCTACTCGATGTCGCGCGTGAGTGTGCACGATCCAAGCATCACATGGAACTCCGCCGACCAGACCTATTATATTTTCGGCACGCACCGTGCCAAGGCCAAGAGCACCGATCTGAAGAACTGGACAGGATTCCAGGCTCCCTGGGGGCGCGTGAATGCAAACGGGACGGTGACCAACGACGTGGCCAACTCCGAGGCATTCAGCCGTCAGCAGGTGACGACCGTCACCATCGGAGGCAAGACCGTGGAGTTCCCCAACTTCGATGCTATGGGCTGGTCGGCCGGAGGCGACGACGACTATTCGGTGGATGGCAACATGTGGGCTCCCGACATTATCTACAACCCCGTGCTGAAGAAGTGGTGCATGTACCTCAGCATCAACGGTGACTACTGGAAGAGCAGCATCATCCTGCTTACCGCCGACGAAATCGACGGCACCTATGTCTATCAGGCTCCCGTCGTGACCTCGGGATTCATCAACACCACCGACTCCAACTATTCTTACACGAAGACCGACCTGCAGCTGGCACTCGGCACGCTCTCCGCCCTGCCGTCGCGCTACAACAAGGGCTCGGGCTGGGGATCCTATTGGCCGAACTGCATCGACCCCTGCGTGTTCTACGACGAGGACGGCAATCTCTGGATGAGCTATGGTTCCTGGTCGGGCGGCATCTGGATGTTGCAGCTCGACGAGAACACGGGTCTGCGCGACTACGACGTGACCTATGCGAGCGACTACGACTCAAAAGGGGTGGCCGTGACGAGCGACCCTTACTTCGGCAAGAAAATCGCCGGAGGCTGCTACGTCAGCGGCGAGGGAAGCTACATCGAGCACATCGGCAACAACTACTATCTGTTCGTCACGTATGGCGGACTGGAATCGACGGGCGGCTACGAGATGCGCGTGTTCCGCTCAGCCAACCCCGACGGCCCTTATCTCGACTCCAACGGCACGAACGCCATCTTCACCTCCTGGGCACTCAACTATGGGCTGAACAGCGACACGCGCGGCGAGAAAATCATCGGCAGCTACGGCGGCTGGGGCAACATGACGGTGGGCGAGACGGCACAGGGGCACAACTCCTGCCTGGATGCCGAGGACGGCAACACCTATCTGGTCTATCACACGCGCTTCCATCATGCCGTGAGCGTGACGAACGAAGGTTTTGAGGACCGCGTCCACCAGCTCTTCCTCAACCAGTACGGCTGGCCCGTGGCCGCTCCGTTCGAATATACGGGCGAGACGGTGGGCAACGCCGCCATCGCAGCTTCCACGCAGTTCAGCGACGATGAAATCACGGGCACCTACCAGTTGCTCGTCCACAAATACCGCATGGACCATACCAATATGGAGCAAGTGGAGCCCGTGACCATCCACTTGAATGCCGACGGCACCATCAGCGGAGCCTACAGCGGCTCGTGGGCCACCGTGGCCGGCACGTCGTACATCAACGTCACCCTCGGCGGCACGCTCTACCGTGGCGTGTGCGTGGAGCAGGAAATGGAGAAGCGGACCACCAAGGCCGTCTGCTTTACGGCTGCCAGCACGGCCGGCGTGAACGTGTGGGGATACAAGGTGCGCGACGACTACCGGCTGGCTATGCAGCTCAATCAGACCACGCTGCCGGTGGTTAATCGGAGGAGCGTCAATGCCAACGTCAACCTCTATGGCATCGACCTGCTCGACGACGTGCAGCTCAGCTGGGCATCGCTGTCGCCGGGCATCCTGTCGTCCGACGGACTCTACAACCCCGCAGGGCTGGAGGCTGACAGTCTCGTCAATCTCATTGCGCGCCTCTCCTGCGGGAAATACTATTGGAGCGACACCATCACGGTGAACGTCAAGGCCGAGTCGATTCCTGACGGCGATTGGAACAGCGGCATCGCTGCCTACTACAACTTCGACTCCACGCCGATCACCAACAGCTACAATGCCGAGGAGGTGGCTCAGCTCAAGAAGCGTCTCACCACGCAACTCGGCTATCTCGACAGCGACCGTGAGCGCAACGGACAGTTCCTGCACCTCAATTACGGCGCGCAACGGCGCGAATGCTATGCCATCTTCACCAACCCGCTCTATGAGCAGGCGGTGGACAGCGGCGTGACGATTGCCTTCTGGGTGAAACGCGCCGCCGCCGACGGCTATCCGGCACTCTGGTCGTTCTACGATGCCGATGCCTCGTCCACGCTCTGCATGGGAGGCAACACTTACCTGCATTTCGACGATGGCAACGGCACCACGCTCGACATCAACAGCCCCGACACGCTCACGACCACGCTCATCCCTGCCGATGCCTGGACGCACGTGGCCATCACCATTTCCCGCCCCGAAGGTATTACCTATTATATAAATGGTGCGCGGAAATATGTCGAGCGTTACAAGGGCGACATGAACGGAACGGCCGTCAGCCGCGAGGCGGATTTCGACTTCAACAAGATGATTGACCACATCGTCGGCTGCGCCAACTTCTATTTGGGTTACGGCGGCAGCAACGGTTCGGCCGAGGCCAACTACGACGACCTGCTCATCTATGGACGCGTGCTCACCGTCACCGACGTGAAGGGACTCTACAAGATGGCGACGCGTGTCAACGACTTCGGTCCGCAGACCGTGGGCATCAGCACGCCGAAAGCCGACATCCCGGCCGCCCCGGGAGAGGGCATCTACGACTTGCAGGGCCGCCGCGTGACACATCCGTCGCACGGACTCTACATTGTCAACGGCCGCAAGGTGTTCATTCCTTGAGAGGGTCGCCCGCAACGGGCAGTCCTTCGCCAGATATCTGAAGGGTGAGTCCGGATCTGATTCCGGGCTCTCTCCTTTTTTTATAGGCTCTCTCCTTATTTTATATATGCAGCAGATTGCGCACCACCCACCAGGCAAAGAAAAGAATGACGAAGGCGTTGAGGAGCAGATGGTGGTGCGTGAGGCGGTAGAGCCGGCTTTCCCTCGTGAAGAACAGCTGGCAGACGGCCAAGGCGAGGAGGAAGGGGATGGAAATGATGAAGAAATAATTGTAGTGCAATGCTTGCAGGAAATGCCCGTGCAGGGCGGCATGCAGGGCACGTTGCAACCCACACGCCGGACATTGCGTGCCGGTCAGTACCCGCCACCAGCACACGGGCATGAAACCCGTGGAGCTGTTGGGATCCACACGGTAATAATAAATGGCCGCCGCCAGCACGGCGGCAGCTGTCAAGATGCAGAAAAGTCGCTTTCTGTGCGCCGAAGTCATGCCGGTGACATCAGTAGGTGTGATTTCCGGTCAGGCTGGTGAGGCTGAGTCCGAAGCAGGCGACGATGAGACCATAGCCCACCCAGAACACGATGCCGATGATGGTGGCCCACATGGCGAACTTACGTGCGCGGGCGGCAGCCTCAACGGATGCGGCGAGCTGTCCTGCGTGCCACAGAATGTCCACCTGTGCGGCATAGGCCACGGCTACGATTCCCAGAGGGTTGCAGCAGAAGAGCGAGACAAGCACGGCCCACACGAGGTTGGACTCCGGCTGGAGAGTGGGTTGTTCCGGCTCTTGCTGATAGGTGCCCTGCGACTCTGTTTTGACGTAATGAGTTTCTTGGTCTGTGTAGTTGTCCGACATAATGAATTGAATGTTAGAATAGTGGTTGATTGTTGGCAGAAATCAAGCAGTTGCATTTGCAAAGAAACGTCTTTTTGGCGAATTGTGCAAGGGAAAATGGAGAAAATGCGCGGTTCATCTCCCGGAACAGTGCCGATTTTTTCTCCGGACTGCGCAGACGGCAGTCGCTGACTCTTCGCATTTCGCGTCGGACGAAGGCGTTCGTTCGGCGGAACGAAGACGTTCGTTTCGGAAAACGAACGCGTTCGTTTTTCCAAAACTCAGGCTGAAACAGATTTTTCTTTGCCGGAAACCAGAACTTTTCTCCGCAGTGCCTGGCAGATGATTTGCCCCTTTTTGTCATGACATTTTGCTGCCGCTGTTGCTCCTGTTTTGTACCCCTATCGGGTGAAAATCGTAGAGACCGGCGGAAGGAAATGTCGGAAGTTTTCGGAAAAATAGGAAATGTGTGAAGAAATTCGTACCTTTGCCATCTTGATGCAAGAATTAACCCAAAGTATTGACAACGTGGCGACAATAACGATTCAGAAAGTGAAGGACAAGCGGGATTTGGACAGGTTCATCCGCTTCAATTATGATTTGTATAGAGGCAGTGCCTATGCGGTGCCCGACTTGTATTCTGACCTGAAGCATACGCTGACGAGCCGGAACGCGGCCAGCGAGTTCTGCGACAGTCAGGCTTTCCTGGCCTTGCGCGACGGCCGCGTGGTGGGTCGCGTGGTGGCCATCATCAACCGCCGTGCCAACGCGACGTGGAACGTGCGGACGGTGCGCTTCGGCTGGATAGACTTCATCGACGACCGCAATGTGTGCGCCGCGCTGCTGAAAGCCGTGGAGGACTGGGGTCGCGAGCGGGGCATGACGGAGGTTCAGGGACCGCTCGGGTTCACCGACATGGATGCCGAGGGGATGCTCGTGGAAGGCTTCGACCAGCTGGGTACGATGGCCACCATCTACAACTATGCTTACTATCCCAAGCATCTGGAGGCGCTGGGCTACGAAAAGGCCACGGACTGGATTGAGATGAACATGACGGTGCCAAAGGAAGTGCCGGAACGGCTGACGCGCGTGGCCGAGCTGGTGATGAAGAAGTATAACCTGCGGATTCTCAAGTTCAAGAATGTGAAAGAAATCGCCCGCCGCTACGGGCAGGAGATATTTCAGGTCATCAACGAGAGCTTCAAGCCCCTGTTCGGCTATTCCGAAATGACGCAACGCCAGATTGATCAGTACGTGCAGATGTATCTGAGCTTTATCGACCCCAAACTCGTGTCGCTCGTGGCCGACGAGTCGGGCAAGCTCGTGGGCGTGGGCATCTCGATGCCGTCGCTCTCCCGCGCCTTGCAGAAGTCGGGCGGCTTCCTGTTTCCTACCGGCTGGTGGCATTTGCTCAAGGCGCTCAAATGGCGCCACCCCGACACGCTCGACCTGTTGCTCGTGGCCGTGCTGCCCGAGTGGCAGAACCGGGGCGTGAATGCCCTGTTCTTCCATGACTTGCTGCCTATCTACATTTCCGAAGGCTACAAGTTTGTGGAGACCAATGTGGAGCTGGAGGACAACCAGAAGGTGCAGTCGCAGTGGGTGTACTTCGAACGGCGGCAGAACAAGCGCCGCCGCTGCTATCGCCGCCCGCTCGGGGAAAGCACGGAAGGCGGCAAGTGAGAAATCCAAGCGCAACATTCAACGAAACATACATGCATGTCTGAAGAAAACCAACATATCGCTCCGCAGGCCGAGGCTCCGCAGCCTACTGCGGAATACACCGACGACAACATCCGCACCCTCACCGGTCTGGAGCACATCCGCATCCGTCCGGGCATGTACATAGGCCGCCTTGGCGACGGCTCGCATGCCGAAGACGGCATCTACGTGCTGCTGAAGGAGACGGTGGACAACTCCATCGACGAATTCAAGATGAATGCCGGCAAGCGCATCGAGGTGGAGGTGACCGACGACCGCCGCGTCAGCGTGCGCGACTACGGACGCGGCATTCCTCAGGGAAAGATGATAGATGCCGTCTCCGTCCTCAACACCGGTGGCAAATACGACTCGAAGGCATTCAAGAAGAGCGTCGGGCTCAACGGTGTCGGCACCAAGGCCGTGAACGCACTGAGCGAGCACTTCGAGGTGCGCAGCTATCGCGACGGAAAAGTCCGCATCGCCCAGTTCGAGCGCGGCATTCTGAAGCACGACGAGACGCAGGACACGACGGAGGAAAACGGCACCTACGTGGCTTTCGAACCCGACGACACCCTGTTCCTGAACTTCAAGTACCAGCCGGAGTTCGTGGAGACCATGCTCCGCAACTACACCTACCTCAACACGGGGCTGGAAATCTACTACAACGGCCGCCGCATCATCTCGCGCAATGGCCTGAAAGACCTGCTCACCGACACGATGGACACCAAGGAGCTCTATCCCATCATCCATCTGAAAGGTGAGGACATCGAGATAGCCTTCACGCACACCAACCAGCAATATGGCGAGGAGTATCACTCCTTCGTCAACGGACAGCACACCATCCAGGGCGGCACCCATCAGTCGGCTTTCAAGGAGCACATCGCGCGTACCATCAAGGAGTTCTTCGGCAAGAACTATGACTATGCCGACATCCGCTCGGGCATCATCGCCGCCATTGCCATCAACATCCAGGAGCCGCAGTTCGAGAGCCAGACGAAAATCAAGCTCGGCTCCCTCACGATGGAGCCCAACGGCGGCATCAGCGTGAACAAATTCGTGGGCGACTTCATCAAGACGGAAGTCGATAATTACCTGCACCGCAACCCCGACGTGGCGGAAATCATCGAACAGAAAATCAAGGACAACGAGCGCGACCGCAAAGCCATTGCCGGCGTAACCAAGCTGGCCCGCGAACGCTCGAAGAAAGCCAATCTGCACAACAAGAAGCTGCGCGACTGCCGCATCCACTACAACGATGCCAAGGGCGACCGCAAGGAAGACACGCAGATCTTCATCACGGAGGGTGACTCCGCCAGCGGTTCCATCACGAAGAGCCGCGACGTCAACACGCAAGCCGTGTTCTCGCTCCGCGGCAAACCGCTCAATTCCTACGGTCTCACGAAGAAGGTGGTGTACGAGAACGACGAATTCTATCTCTTGCAAGCCGCGCTCAACATTGAGGACGGCATCGAGGGACTCCGCTACAACCAGGTCATCGTGGCCACGGATGCCGACGTGGACGGCATGCACATCCGCCTGCTCATGATTACCTTCTTCCTGCAATTCTTCCCCGAACTCATCAAGAAGGGGCATGTGTATATCTTGCAGACACCGCTCTTCCGCGTGCGCCAGCGGCGCAAGAAAATGAAGAAAGAGAACCTCGAAGCCGCGCTGAAACTGAAGAAAGGCGATGATGGCGGCGACTTCATCACGCTCTACTGCTACAGCGACGAGGAACGCCTCAATGCCATCCGGCTCCTCTCGCCCGACCCCGAAATCACACGCTTCAAGGGCCTTGGCGAAATCTCGCCCGACGAGTTCCGGGGCTTCATCGGCCCTGACATCCGTCTGGAACAGGTGACGCTCCGCAAGACCGACCAGGTGAAGGAACTCCTCGAATACTACATGGGCAAGAACACCATGCAGCGCCAGAACTTCATCATCGACAACCTCGTTATCGAGGAAGACCGGCCGGAGGAAGACCGGGAGCTGGCCGACGAGGAGGCATGAAAAGAACAACTGAACCATGAACAGAATCTTATTTCCCGGGAGTTTCGACCCTTTCACACGTGGACATGCGGCTCTGGTGCGGCGCGCTTTGAATTTGGCCGACGAAGTGATCATCGGCATCGGTGTGAATGTGGACAAACCTGGTTTCTACGCAGCCGGGGAGCGTCGTGCCCGTATTGAGGAAGTCTTTCGCGACGAGCCTCGCGTGAGTGTCGGAATCTACAGCGGACTCACCACCGACTTCGCCGCTGCGGTCGGTGCCTCGGCCATTCTTCGCGGCGTCCGCTCCGTGAAGGACTTCGAGGCTGAGCGCGATATGGCCGATGTCAACCGTCGTCTGACGGGCATCGAGACCATCATCCTCATTTCCGAGCCGCAGTATGCGGCCGTGAGCAGCTCCATCGTGCGCGAGTTGCTGCGCTACGGTGCCGATGTCTCGCGTTTCCTCCCTTGACTTTTCCTGCACCTGACTTCCCTTCTCCCCGACACACACATCACCTATGAACAAGTTCGTCACCGCATTTCTCTTCATCGCCTTTTCTGCCGTCCGGCTGACGGCTCAGAATATGAACGTGGACCCGCGCAAGACCCAGAAAGTGGCCGCCGCGGAATTTTTCATCAGCCATTTCTATGTGGACTCGCTCTCCGAGGACAAGGTCATTGACGATGCCATCACGGGCATGCTCAAAAGCCTTGATCCGCATTCGGCCTACATCAAAGCCAAGGATGTGGAACGGAGCACGGAGCGGTTGAACGGCAGCTTCGAGGGCATCGGCGTGCAGTTCAACATCGTGGAAGACACACTCGTGGTGGTGCAGCCTGTGAGCGGAGGCCCCTCGGAGCGCAAGGGCATCCTGGCCGGCGACCGCTTCGTCACGGTGAACGACACGGCGATTGCGGGCGTGAAGATGTCGCGGGAGGAAATCATGCGCCGTCTGCGCGGTCCGAAAGGCTCGAAGGTGCGCATCGGCGTGAAGCGTGAGGGCGTGAGAGGCATCAACGAATTTGTCATCACGCGCGACAAGATTCCTGTGAATACGCTCGACGCCAGCTACATGGTGGATGACCACGTGGGATATGTGCGCCTGAGCAGCTTCGGCATGACCACGCACCAGGAGTTTGTGGATGCCGTGAACCGCCTGAAGGCGCAGGGCATGCGCGACCTCGTGCTGGACTTGCAGGGCAACGGTGGCGGCTATCTCTCGGCGGCAGTGGACATCGCCAACGAATTTCTGCCGGCCGGCGACCTCATCGTTTATACCGATGGACGTTCCACCCCGCGTCAGGAATTCCGGGCGCAGGGCAACGGCATGCTGCGCGAGGGACGCGTCGTAGTGCTGGTGGACAGCTACACGGCCTCGGCGGCCGAAATCGTGAGCGGAGCCGTGCAGGACAACGACCGCGGTGTCATCGTGGGACGGCGTACATTCGGCAAGGGACTGGTGCAACGTCCGTTCGAGCTGCCTGACCATTCGGTCATCCGTCTGACGGTGTCGCACTACTATTCGCCGTCGGGACGCTGCATTCAGAAACCGTACAAGCTCGGGCAGCAAAAGGACTATGAGGATGACATTGCCCACCGCTTGAAGACGCAGGAACTTACCCGCGACGTGTCCGTGCCGCTCTCCGAACAGTCGGACTCCATCGACCGTGAGCTCCACCGCGAGCTGTTCCCCGACAGCCTTTCGTTCCGCACCGCCCATCAGGGACGCACCGTCTATGCGGGTGGAGGCATTATGCCCGATATCTATGTGACCCTCGACACGGCGCAGCTCACGCCGCTCTATCGCCAGCTGTCGGTGAAGGGCTGCATCATCAACACAAGTCTGAAGTACCTGGACAAGCACCGCAAGCCGCTTCGCAAAACCTACCGCGACTTCGAGGCTTTCCGCCGGTCTTTCCTGGTGCCGGACGACATGCTGGCGCAACTCCGCACCGAAGCCGCGCACTCCGGCGTGGACATCAAGGAGGACGAATGGGAACAGACGCTTCCGATGCTCCGTTCCCAGCTCAAGGCACTCCTAGCCCGCGACCTCTGGGATATGTCGGAATACTATCAGCTCATCAACCCGCTGGACCGCATCTATGCCAAAGGGCTGGAGGTTGTCCACAACTTCTCAAACGATTTTTAATTTCTAACGACGACGGCTTATGGTCAGCTATCAGACCGAGAACATCTCCATGCCCAAGTTTCCCCACCGTGCCACTACCGCCTGGATTAAGGAGGTGGCCAAACGTCACGGCAAGCGGGTGGGCGACATCGCATACATCTTCTGTGACGATTCCAAGATTTTGGAAGTCAACGAGCAATACCTCCACCACGACTACTACACCGACATCATCACCTTCGACGATTCCGAAGGCGACACCATTTCGGGCGACATCTTCATCAGCCTCGACACTGTGCGCAGCAACGCCGAGAAGTTCGGCACCACACGCGACGCTGAGTTCCACCGTGTCCTCATTCACGGCATTCTCCACCTCTGCGGCATCAACGACAAAGGCCCGGGGGAGCGCGAGGTGATGGAACGTCATGAGAACGACGCGCTCGCTCTCCTGTCCCGATAATCTGCATTCTTTTAGCGCAAATTCACATGATTTCGCGCATCTGTTCGCGAAATAATCACTACCTTTGCGCCACGATACCAACACACTTGAAGGAAAGGTTTTTATGAAGAAAATGAGAGGTACGCTCACGCTGCTGGCTTGGCTGGCGGTGAGCGTTGCGATGGCTCAGATGGCGCAGCCGGTGAAGGTGAGCAGCCAGTTGAAAAAAGTGTCGGAAACGGAAGCCGAAATCGTTTTCGACGCGACGATTGAGCCCGGTTGGCATGTGTACGGCACGGAGAAGATGGAGGACGGCCCGATTCAGGCTACGTTCACCGCCGAGAAAATCTCGGGTGCCAAGCTCAACGGCTCGCTCAAGGCCGTGGGAAATGTCATCAGGAAATATGAGGACATGTTCGGCATGGACGTTTACTATTTCGAACATCAAGGGCAGTTCGTGCAGAAACTGACGCTCACGGGCGGCCCGTTCGAGGTGGAGGGATACCTGCAATACGGTGCCTGCAACGACCAGAACTGTCTGCCGCCGACGAATGTGGACGTGAAATTCTCGGGTGAGGCGAAAGGCCCAGCCCGCGCTGCCACGCCCCAGCCTGCTGCCGGCGAGGCCGTGCCTGCTGCCCCCGAAGCGGATGGCGCAGGAAAACAGGAAGCCGGAGCGGAGGAGGCCGTGTCCGACTCGGCGGAGGTCTTGATGCTGGCCGAAGACTCATTGGCTTCCGACACGGCAAGCATGGAATCCGCCGACATCTGGGCACCGGTCATCGACCAGCTGAAAGCCTACGACGAGGGAGGCGAGGCCAATGCCGCCGACAGCCCGCTGTGGAAGATTTTCCTGCTCGGACTGCTGGGCGGACTGGTGGCGCTCGTCACGCCTTGCGTGTGGCCGATTATCCCGATGACGGTGAGCTTTTTCCTCAAGCGCACGGGCAATCGGAAGAAAGGCATTCACGATGCTGTCACCTATGGTATCAGCATCGTGGTCATCTATGTGGTCTTGGGGCTGCTCGTTACCGCACTGTTCGGTGCGTCGGCTTTGAATTCCTTGGCCACCAATGCCGTGTTCAACATTTTCTTCTTCCTTCTGCTCGTGGTGTTTGCCGCCAGTTTCTTCGGAGCGTTCGAGCTGACGTTGCCGGCAAGCTGGAGCAGTGCCGTTGACAGCAAGGCTGGAAAGACCAGTGGACTGCTGAGCATCTTCCTCATGGCCTTCACGCTCACGCTCGTCAGCTTTTCCTGCACGGGTCCCATCATCGGCTTTCTGCTGGTGGAGGTGAGTACGTCGGGCGACATCCTCGCGCCGACGGTCGGCATGCTCGGCTTTGCCATCGCGCTTGCCTTGCCGTTCACACTCTTCGCCCTGTTCCCGAGCTGGCTGAAGTCCATGCCGAAGTCGGGCGGGTGGATGAACACGGTGAAGGTGGTGCTGGGATTCATCGAACTGGCCTTCGCGCTGAAGTTCCTCTCCGTGGCCGACCTCGCTTACGGCTGGCACCTGCTCGACCGCGAGACGTTCCTCGCCCTCTGGATTGTGATTTTCGCCTTGCTCGGCATCTATCTGTTGGGCTTCATCAAGTTTCCGCACGACGACGCGGACGACCGCACGACGGGTGTGACGCGTTTCTTCCTGGCCCTCGTCTCGCTGGCATTTGCCGTCTATATGGTGCCGGGTCTCTGGGGCGCTCCGCTCAAGGCCGTGAGTGCCTTTGCACCGCCGATGTACACGCAGGACTTCAATCTGGCCAAGCAGGAAGTGGTGGAGCCGATGTTCAAGGACTATGCTGAGGGCATGGCCTACGCACGTGAGCACGGCAAGCCTGTGATGATAGACTTCACGGGCTACGGTTGCGTGAACTGCCGCAAGATGGAGGCTGCCGTCTGGACGGACGACCGCGTGGCCGACAAGATGACCGACGACTATGTGCTCATCTCGCTCTATGTGGACGAGAAGACTCCGCTGCCGGAACCGCTTGTGGTGGACGACCATGGCACGCAGCGCAAGCTCCGCACCGTGGGCGACAAGTGGAGCTACTTGCAGAGCCACAAGTTCGGGGCCAACGCGCAGCCGTTCTATGTGCTGCTCGACAACGACGGAAATCCGCTCACCAAGAGCTATTCCTACGATGAGAACGTGAGTCACTATCTCGACTTCCTCAATGCGGGGCTGGCGAAATATGCTTTGAAATGAACGAAAATAACAATATCAAGACAATGAAAGAGACAAGGAAAATGATGCTGAAGCGGATGCTGTTGCTGGCACTTCCGCTTCTGCTGTCCACGCCTGCCGTGAAAGCACAGGGCGTGCAGTTCGTCGAAAACAAATCGCTGGCCGAAGTGCTGGCCGAGGCCAAGCAGGCGGACAAACTCGTATTCATCGACTGCTACACATCGTGGTGCGGTCCTTGCAAGATGATGGCCAATCAGGAGTTTCCGAAGAAAGAGGCCGGTGACTACTTCAATCCGAAATTCATCAACGCGAAGTTTGACATGGAGAAGGGCGAAGGTCCGGACATTCAGAACAAGTACGGTGTTCATGCTTATCCCACCTTCCTCATCTTGAACTCCGACGGCGAGCTGGTTCACCGTCAGGTGGGCGCGGACGACATCACGACGTTCATCGCCAATTTGGATAAGGGATTGAACGGCAAGACATTTTCGGAGTATGTCAAGCAATATGAGGGCGGCGACCGCAGTGAGGCGTTCCTCAAAGACTACTATCAGCAGCTGGAGGCGCAATATCTGCGTGATGAGGCCAAGGCTGTGGCGGCCATCGTGCTGCAGGGCAAGCAGACGACGGAACTCGTCAACGACAGTGTGCTGCTCGACATGTACCTCCGTCAGCCGCCGGTCGTGGACGACTATTTCAAGGAACTGTGCCGACATCGGGAAGAAATAGACGCACGCTACAATCACGCCAACATTGAGCGCATGGAGAGCGTGTGGAAAGATTCGGCTCTCAATACCTTCCAGCGCGACACGTCGTATGCCATCGTCGCGTTCGACAAAGCCAAGTATGATGACCTGATTCAACAGATGGAAGCATCCGGCTTCGGCTATTTCAAACCGTCTGTTGAGCAGTCCGCCCATACCTATTATGCATGGATGCTGAAGCACAAAGCCGTGAAAAACGGCGACGCGAAGGCTTACGTAAATGTCCTGAAGGAGGATGAGCCAGCCGTGCGCCAGGCTCTCAGCACGCAGGCTCCCATGCAGTATTATGGAACAGCTGCCGGCTTTCTCTATGATTTGAAAGAACTGACCAAACTGGCACAGCAGACTAAGAATAAGAAGGCTCTGAAATATGTGAAGGAAACGGTGGATGCTCACGAGGCCATTCTGAGGGCAAAAGACACGTCTGCCGAGCAGAAATACAATCTCGGTCAGGGAGAGAGCACACTCACGGATCACCTCATCCAGTCGTATGAGAAAGTACTGAAAGGAGAGGACTTGTGATGGATTTTGCCCGCCCGACGACAATCAGATGATGGAGAAGACGGAAAGGGAGCGCATCATCGCTCTTGTGAGACAACAGGTGGTGCCGGCGGTGGGCTGTACGGAGCCTATCGCCGTGGCACTCTGCGTGGCCAAGGCGACCGAGGCCTTGGGCGTGCGACCGGAACGCATCGACGTATTGCTCAGCGCCAATATTCTGAAGAACGCGATGGGGGTCGGCATTCCTGGAACAGGGATGATAGGTCTGCCTATCGCCGTGGCACTCGGAGCACTCATCGGACATTCCGACGACGGACTGGAAGTGCTGAAAGATGTGACGCCGGAAGCCGTAGCTGCGGGAAAGCAGTTCATTGCCGAAGACCGCATCCGCATTGCCCTCAAGCGGGGCATTCGGGCGAAGCTCTACATCGAAGTGACGGTGAGAGCGGGCGGTGATGAGGCCACGGCTGTCATTTCGGGCATGCACACGAGGTTCGTGAAAGTCGTGCGGAATGGCCAAGTCTTGCTTGACATGGGAGGCGGCGATAGCGACGATGGAGACGGCTGCGCCGACGACCATTGGCTCAACCTGCGCAAAGTGTACGAATTTGCCACGACGGCTCCTCTTGAGGAAATCAACTTCATCAATGAGGCGGCTGCGCTCAACTGCCATGCCGCGCAGGAAGCGCTGAAAGGAAAATATGGCCACGAATTAGGCAAGACGCTTCAGCGTCCGCTCGGCAAGGGAATCATGGGCGAGAGTATTTTCTCCCATATCATTTCGTCCACGGCCTCTGCCTGCGACGCACGTATGGCGGGTGCTACCATCCCCGTGATGAGCAATTCGGGCAGCGGCAACCAAGGCATTTGCGCGACCGTGCCGGTAGCGGTCTTCGGAAAGGAAAGCCACAATACGGCGGAGGAAATCACCCGAGCTCTGATGCTGAGCCATCTCACGGCCATCTATGTGAAGCAGAGCCTCGGCACGCTTTCCGCCCTTTGCGGATGTGTGGTGGCTTCCACGGGTTCCAGTGTCGGCATCACGTACCTGATGGGAGGAACGTTCGAGCAGATCTGCGCCTCCGTGAAGAACATGGTGGCCAACCTGACAGGCATGATTTGTGACGGCGCGAAGCCCAGTTGTGCGCTCAAGCTCGCCAGTGGCGTCTCCACGGCAGTGCTTTCCTCGCTCCTCGCCATGCAGAATCACTGCGTGACGAGCGTGGAAGGCATCATCGACGATGACGTGGACCGCAGTATCCACAATCTCACTCGCATCGGCCACGACGCAATGGACGAAACCGACCGTTGCGTGCTCGAAATCATGACGACGAAGTGAATTCGTTCTTTTTTTTCTCCCCGATTCTCCTTGTGGAATCAGGCCTCGCCCGGTTGCATATTGAAAGGAGCAATCGTGTTGCCCTTCGGGTGCTGCGGCTGTTGCAGCTTGATTTCACCGAAGTTCTGCTCGTACTTGCGGACATTGTCCTGCAGCGCGAACAGCAGTTGTTTGGCATGGTCGGGAGTCATGATGATGCGCGACACGACATTGGCTTTCTGGAGTCCCGGCAACAGGCTGGCATAGTCCAGCACGAACTCTGACGGAGAGTGAGTGACGATGGCCAGGTTCGAGTATTTTCCTTCGGCTACCTCCGGCTTCAGATCAATTTGCAGCTGGTTGGCGTTCTGATTGTTTGGCATGATGCAAGTGTGTTTGAATGGTTGTTGAAAAATTGCAATGATGGGTTGCTGAGGCGGTCTGGCCGCCCTTAGCAAGGGCAAAGTTAATGATTTTTCCCGAAACTCTCTCTGCTTTCAAGGAAAATATCCTTACCTTTGCACCGCCAATTCCTCCAAGAGACAATTGCGGACTTGGGCCGCAAACAAATTCATGACTGAATCCAAAACACGGAAACTCAGCCGCACAGACCAGCTTCTCGAAAAAGTCCGTTCGGGAGCTGCGGCCATGACGATGGGCGAGCAGATACAGCTCACGCTGTTGCTGTCGCTCCCCGCCATGCTGTCTCAGTTGTCGTCCATCATGATGGAGTACATCGATGCTTCGATGGTGGGGCGGCTCGGTGCGCGTGATTCGGCCTCCATCGGCTTGGTGGCCACCACCACGTGGCTCTTCTGGGGACTGTGTGGCGCGCTGACCACGGGCTTCTCTGTGCAGGTGGCCCACCGTATTGGTGCGCGCGATTCGGCGGGTGCCCGCAACATTCTGCGGCAGGCCATGACGGTCGTGGGGTCTGTCACGATTCTTTTGGCAGTGATAGGAATGGCTATCAGCGGCCACTTGCCACACTGGTTAGGCGGTACAGACGACATTTGTACAGGAGCCACACGCTATTTCTTCGTCTTTGCCGTCTCCATTCCCTTCTATGCTTTCTGCTTTCTGATGAGCGCGATGCTGCGGTGCAGCGGCAACGTGAAGATACCGAGCATGCTCAATGTGTTGATGTGCTTGCTCGATGTGGTGTTCAACTTTATCATGATATTCCCGACCCGCAGTTACGAGGTCTGGGGGCATTCGGTCACGGTGTATGGGGCAGGCATGGGAGTCACGGGTGCCGCGCTCGGTTCGCTGTTCGCTGCTGTCATCACGGGCTGTCTGCTCTTCTATTTCCTCTGCTTCCGTTCGCTGCACCTGCGCATTTTCGGGCGGAGAAAGTTCGAGGCCGTCCATTGGCGCAATTTCCGTCCGACAAGGCGCGTGTTGCGCAAGGCCGTGAAGCTGGGCACGCCAATTGGCTGTGAGCGCATCATCATGTGCGGAGCGCAGATTTGTGCCACGATGATTGTGGCACCTCTCGGCATGTTCGCCATCGCCGCCAATTCCTTCGGCGTGAATGCAGAGAGCCTGTGCTACATGCCGGGTTACGGTGTGAGCGACGCAGCCACCACATTGGTGGGGCAGAGCGTGGGAGCACAGCGCAAGGACTTGGCCTTGCGTTTCGCACATATCACGGTGATTATGGCCATCTGCGTGATGACGTTGATGGGAGCGTTGATGTACGTGGCCGCGCCGCTGATGATGGGCATCATGACTCCTGTGCCGGAAATCGTGCATCTCGGCACAGGTGCCCTGCGCATCGAAGCCTTTGCCGAACCGATGTTCGCGGCGGCCATCTGCTGCTACGGCGTTTTCGTGGGTGCCGGCGACACGTTGGTGCCTGCGTGCATGAATTTCGGTTCCATCTGGGCCGTGCGAATCACGTTGGCCTTCTTCCTCGCTCCCGTCATGGGACTCAACGGCGTGTGGCTGGCCATGTGCATCGAACTGAACATCCGTGGCATTCTCTTCCTCATCCGGCTCCGCTCGCAACGCTGGATTCCGAAGACGATGCGCTGAGAGGCACAGGCTGCGGCGCGTCAGCATGATGGAATGTCTGTAAATAGTAAAAAACAAACGAAAACATTTGAAGAATATTTATGAGAACAATTCGTAATCAAGAGTTTAGTGGCGAACGTCCCCTCTTCGAGAGCCATGGGCTCCGGCTGGAGCATGTGCGCATCGGCGAGGGCGAGTCGGCCATCAAGGAATGCAGCGACATCGAGGCCGAGGACTGTTATTTCCAGGGACACTATCCGTTCTGGCACGTGCACGGCTTCAGCATCCACAACTGTCATTTCGACGTGGGTGCCCGCTCGGCTCTGTGGTACAGCGACCATCTTACGATGAAAGACACGCAGATTGACGGTCCGAAGATGTTCCGCGAAATGCACGACATCGACCTCGAAAACGTGAGAATCAACGATGCCGACGAGGTGTTCTGGCGTTGTCAGAACATCCGGATCAAGAATCTGGAGCTGCACGACGGAACCTATCCGTTCATGTTTTCCGAGAACATCCGCGTGGACGGCCTGCAGAGCGATTCCAAATACGTGTTCCAGTACGTGAAGAACGTGGAAATACACAACGCCAGGATAGACACGAAGGACGCGTTCTGGGAAGTGGAGAATGTGACGATTTACGATTCCGAGCTGAGCGGCGAATACCTCGGTTGGCATTCCCGCAACCTGCGGTTGGTGAACTGTCATATCGCCGGCGAGCAGGTGCTCTGCTATGCGCACGGGCTGGTGGTGGAGAACTGCACGTTCGACCCGGCCTGCGACCGCATGTTCGAGTATTCCACGCTGCAGGCCGACATCCGTGGCCACGTGACGAATATCAAGAATCCTACTTCGGGTCACATCGTGGCCGACAGCATCGGCAGCATCACGATTGATCAGAACATCAAGCAACCGGCCGACTGCGTGATTGAAACGCGAAAGCACTGAAACGGAGGACAGAGAGATGGTCAAGACGAATTTCGACGTGGTGGTTCCGCGCCGCGGAACCAATTCCTATAAGTGGGACGAAGAGACGGATGCCGAGGTCCTGCCGCTGTGGGTGGCGGACATGGATTTTCCCACGGCACCCGTCGTGCGCGAGGCCGTCAGCCGCCGTGCCGCCCACGGAGTGTTCGGCTATACGATGGTGCCGGATGCCTACTACGACAGCGTCATCCGCTGGTTCTCACGCCGTCACGGCTGGCACATCCGGCGCGAATGGATGCAGTACACCATCGGCGTGGTGCCAGCCCTCAGTTGCATCATCAAGGCACTGACGATGCCGGGCGACAAGGTGCTCGTCACGACTCCCGTCTATAACTGTTTCTTCTCCTCCATCCGCAACAACGGTTGTGAGGTTGTCGAAGAGCCGCTCGTGGTGCGCGATGGAAAATATGTCATCGACTTCGAGGCTTTCGAAAGCGACTGTGCCGACTCCAAGGTAGTCGCCTTCCTCCTCTGCAATCCGCACAACCCGGGCGGACGTGTCTGGACCCGCGGCGAACTGGAGCACATCGGCGACATCTGCCGTCGGCACGGCGTGTGGGTGATTTCGGACGAAATCCACAACGAACTGGTCATGCCCGGCTTCAGCTACACCCCTTTCGCCTCCGTCAGTGCTGCGAACCAGTCGTGCAGCATCACCTGCATCTCGCCCAGCAAGTCGTTCAACACGGCCGGCCTGCAGATTGCCAACATCGTGTGCAGCGACCCTGTCGTAAGCCGCCGCATCGACCGTGCCGTCAACATCAACGAGGTTTGCGATGTCAACCCGTTCGGTGTCGTGGCCACGATGGCTGCCTACAGCGCCGAGGGCGAGCAGTGGCTCACAGAGCTGAATGCCTACATCGCGGCCAACAATGCCTGCTTGCAGCAGTTCTTCGCTCGTCTTGACGCCGAAGGATTCCCCATGCAGTCCATGCCGTTGGAGGGAACGTACCTGGCGTGGATTGACTGCTCGCAGCTGTGCCGCCGACTGGGGCTGACGGCCGACGGTCTGGTCGAAAGGCTCAAGCGCGAGGCCAAGGTCTGGTTCAATTCCGGCACCATGTACGGCCGTGCTGGCGAAGGCTTCATCCGCATCAACATGGCTTGTCCGCGTTCCACGCTGACGGAAGCCCTCGACCGTTTCGAGCGTTTCCTGAAGAAATAGGAGGGCGTGCGGATTCCGTGTTCAGTGGACATTCTTCATGAAAACAGCAAGAAAAGTGGACGTACCGGTGCAAAATAGTCATGATTTTTTGGCCGGTTCGTTGAAAAGAACTATTTTTGCAAAATAGTATTATCAGAACAGACATTTTTTATGAAGTTCGTTGACAGACGCAAAGAACTGCAACGCCTGGAGACCTCATTGGCCGGTCATCGGGGCAGGCTGATTGTCGTTTATGGCCGGAGAAGATTGGGCAAATCCACGCTGATCAAGCGGCTGCTCAAGCAGGGAGACGTATATGATGAGGCGACCAAGAGCGAGCCTCCCATCCAGCGAACCGCACTGGCATCGGCCATTGCCTTGACCTATGCTGATTTCGACAAGCCCACCTTTCCGTCGTGGGATGCGCTCTTGAGTGCGTTCAACAATCGGTGTGTGGAAGGTGCCACCCTCATGCTGGACGAATTTCCCTACCTCGTGGAGCGTGATGCCTCCCTGCCGTCCGTGATTCAACGCATGGTGGACAGCGGGAACATGCGTTATAACCTCATTCTGTGCGGCTCCTCACAGCGCATGATGCAGAAGATTGTTCTCGAAGGTTCTGAGCCACTTTACGGACGGGCTGCCGAGCGCATCAATCTCGGCCCCATCCATGCGCAATACTGGTGGCATGCCTTAGGCATCGACGCACGGGCGGCTGTAGAGGAATACAGCGTTTGGGGCGGGGTACCGCGCTATTGGGTGCTTCGTGAGGAGTGTAAGTCTCTTGATGACGCTCTGGAACGCCTCGTCTTGGACGAACACGGCGTGCTCGCCAACGAGCCGGAGACTTTGTTTCTCGACGATACAGACGCCATCGCGCCATACATATCCATGATGACAGCGATGGGGCGCGGCCATTCCAAGTTCTCACGGATAGCCGATGCCGTGGAGCGCAAGGTGTCAGATTTGTCGCCGCTCATGAAAAATCTGATGTCCATGCATTATGTCCGCAAGGAGGTTCCCTTTGGGGAAGACCCCGACAAGTCGAAGAAAACCTTGTACAGGATTGATGACCCGTTCCTCGACTTCTATTACCGGTTTGCCGTCCCTGCAAAAAACATGCTTTCGTTAGGCCGAACCAGCGTAGTCATGGGCAACATCCACCAGCACATGGCTGAGCACGTTGCCCGCAATTGGGAACGTTTATGCCAGGTGGCCGTTTCGGGCAACACGCTTTTCGGCCATACCTGGAATGTGGCCTCGCGCTGGTGGGGAAAGGTTCCGGTTCTCAGTGAAGGTCGGAAGACCCCCGTTGGCTATGAGGAATTGGAATTCGATGTTGTGGCGGAAGACGTTGCTGACACAAATACCCTTCTGGTCGGCGAGTGCAAGTGGCAGGCGGCAGACCATGCCGACCGCCTGCTGGCCCACTTGGTTGAGAACACACAAAAGGCTCCATTTGCGCAGGGCAAAAAAATCGTTTACGTCTTGTTCTTACGCGAAAGGCCGTTGTCGCCGGCGACCTGCGAGGTGATGCTGCCGGAGGACGTGCTGGATTATCTGCCTGAATGAAGCTGCTTTTCCACGCAAGATTCCCAAGGCCGCCCGGTGCAGCCTTGGGGACATTTTCTTTCTTGGGGAAGGCTTCTTATTTCACCAATACCTTCTGCGTTGTGCCATCCTCATAGCGGATGATATGGATGCCGCGCTGAGGTGTTTCGATGCGTTGGCCGTTCATGTCGTAGTAGGCGGCCACTCGCTTCGTCGTTTCCGTTGCCGGAATCTCCTTCACTGCCGTCGCGTCATACTCCACGATTGTTCCGAAGTCCTGCCAGACTGTTGCTGCCTGATACAATTCCTTCGTACCCGTCGGCACATAGAGTGTACAGGCTTCTGCGTCTACGTATGCAAAGACATAGGAAGGTATTTCCAAGGGTTTCTCCCAGGCCACATAAACGCCGGTCAGCCCCGTGCAGTCGGAGAACGCCTCGTTTCCGATGGAAGTGACGGAGTTGGGGATGGTGATGCTCGTCAGCCCCGTGCAGCCAGTGAACGCATAGCTTCCTATGGAAGTGACAGAGTTAGGGATGGTGACGCTCGTTATACTTGTCAGTCCTGTTTGCAACGCCGTGGTACAACCATCCGCATAAATCAATTCCTTGACATTTGTGCAGCCGGAGAACGCATAGCCTCCTATGGACGTGACGGAGCTACCGATGGTGACGCTGATTAGCCCCGAGCAGCCCAAGAACGCCTTGACTCCTATGGAAGTGACGGAGTTGGGGATTGTGATACTAGTCAGCCCTGTGCAGTCGGAGAACGTATAGCTTCCTATGGAAGTGACGGAGTTGGGGATGGTGATGCCGGTCAGCTCTTTGCAGCGAAAGAACGCCTGGTCTCCGATGGAAGTGACGGAGTTGGGGATGGTGATGCCGGTCAGCTCCGTGCAGTTCAGGAACGCCTCGTCTCCGATGGAAGTGACGGAGCTGGGGATGGTGACGCTGGTCAGCCCCGTGCAGCCCATGAACGCATTGTCTCCGATGGAAGTGATGGAGTTGGGAATAGTAGAAGTCTTGCATCCTGCAATCAGAGTATTGCTTGCTGTCTCAATGATGCAGTTGCAATTGTCGCGGCTGTCATATACAGTATTCCCGCTTTCTACGATAATGCTCGTCAGTCCCGTGCAGTACGAGAACGCAGAGCCTCCTATGGAAGTGACGGAGTTGGGGATGAAGACGCTTGTCATCCCCGTGCAGCCCCGGAACGCAGAGCCTCCTATGGAAGTGACGGAGTAAGTCTGGCTGTTATAAGGGACTGTAGCCGGAATGACAATATCTCCTGAATAGTCAATATAATAAAGATGATACGTCACCGCCACCGTGCTGTCACTGGTGATGTCGTAATAAATACCGTCCACTTTGAAGTCGTAGGCATGGACGACGAATGGGAGCAGGAGGCATGCCCAGACGAGTAGAAATTTCTTCATTTTACATTTGTTATTTTTGTCAGACGGGCTCCTCTTCTGACGGATGAATGATGATGAAGTGAGTTGGGCATGGACATAAAAAACGTGAAGCCGCCGTTTCAAAGCGTACAGTACGCCTTTTATGAAAATGTCGGAGCCACAGCCCCGCCACGCTTGGCGAGGGGTTCCGTCTGCCCGCATCAGTGGGCATCGGACGTGGTTCTCCACTGCAAATGTAGGGGAATTTTCAGAACCCTGCAACTTTTCTGCGGAAAAATCGCTGACCACGCCTTTTCTCATCCTTTATCAATTCCGCTGACCGCAACTCGCCGTCAGCGATTGCCAAGTTCTGCGGAAAAAATGTCCGGAATCCGGCTTATCAATTTCCGTTTTAGTCTGAGTTTTTCCAAAACGAACGCGTTCGTTTTGCAAATCGAACGTCTTCGTTCCGCCGAACGAACGCGTTCGACAGGCACGGAATCCGTGCAGCCTACGACTTTTCTCTTCGGAGTTGGTGACTTTTCTCTTCGGAGCTGGTGGCTGTGACGTGCGGAAATTGTATTGTGGAGTACAGACCATGAACCTCAGCGCAAGATAGGAATGTCTTGCGGTGCTGCCACATCTGAACAGGATATTCTGCTATTTTGTGAAGAGGTCGTCGAGTGTGATCTGGCGTTGTACGATGCCGCTGTATTTTCCGGCTTTCATGCCGAAGCTTGTGATCAGCGTCAAAAGATAAGAAAAAGAATTCTTTTGAGCAAAATTCAAAATGAAAACTGCTCAAACGGGAAAGAAATGCCCTGTTTCAGCAGTTTTGGAGTATGGAAACACGAAAGGACATCTTTTTCAATGTGTGAAGCTGAGGACTCTTCTCTGCTCTCTGCGGAGCTCGTGGCTGTGATGTGCGGCGGCAGTGAAATGAGTGCGTGGAGGCGGAAAAGCGACTGCACAAACGGGATGTTAAAAGTTAAATAAAATTAAATTATCGGGATTTTTGAGGATTTGAGGATTCATTGCGTCAAAAAGTTCACGAAAAAAAACGCCATTTGACGGAAAAAGCGTACCTTTGCACCGCTTTTTGGATTATTGTGCCCGGCATGGCCTCGCAATCGGGGCTGAAAACCGGGTGTATGGAGTCGGATGCGGCATATATATAATAAGGTGTAGTGACTGCACGGATGTATATGAAGCAGTAAGCCGTCGGCGCGGGTGCGCAGCCGCCGGACTGAAGACCCTCCATAAGAGTGCCGGGAGACATCCCTCTGGCCAGGCCCGCAGCGGGCGGCGGAGGCTCTGCCTTTGCCCGGGATTTTTATCTGCATCTATATAAAAATAATTATAATAAAAAACAAAATCAAAATGCCTACTATTCAGCAATTAGTAAGAAAAGGAAGACGCGTGTTGGTAGACAAGAGCAAGTCTCCTGCGTTGGATTCTTGCCCGCAGCGCCGCGGAGTTTGCGTGCGCGTGTACACAACCACGCCAAAGAAGCCTAATTCGGCCATGAGAAAGGTGGCGCGTGTCCGCCTGACGAACAAGAAGGAGGTGAACTCCTACATCCCGGGAGAGGGCCACAACCTGCAGGAACACTCTATCGTGCTGGTGCGCGGCGGCCGTGTGAAGGATCTTCCGGGTGTGCGTTATCACATCATCCGCGGTGCTCTCGATACCGCAGGCGTGGCCAGCCGCACGCAGCGCCGCTCGAAGTACGGTGCCAAGCGTCCGAAGGCCGGCAAGAAGTGATTCGCCGCGCGGGCCGCAAGTCCTTACTTTTTTCAAAAAGCAAAGCAGAAAAGTTTTCAAACATTAAAACATTTGGTTTGTTGGAACGCTAATGGTTGAGTAAATGTCTCGGAGGGGGCGTTGAAGTAAACGCAGATTTGCAACCACACAGACTGAAGAAAAAAAGTAAACAAACAAATGAGAAAAGCTAAACCGAAGAAGCGTGTGATCCTCCCGGATCCCGTGTATGGCGACGTGAAGGTTACGAAGTTCGTTAATAACCTGATGTATGACGGCAAGAAGAGCATCGCCTATTCCATCTTCTACCAGGCTCTCGGAATCGTTGAGAACAAAATGAAGAATGAGGAGAAGTCTTCCATCGAAATCTGGAAAAAAGCCCTGGAGAACATCACTCCGCAGGTGGAGGTGAAGAGCCGCCGCATCGGTGGTGCTACGTTCCAGGTGCCGACGGAGATTCGTCCTGACCGCAAGGAGGCCATCTCGATGAAGAACCTGATTCAGTATGCCCGCAAGCGTTCGGGCAAGAGCATGGCTGAGAAGCTGTCCGCCGAAATCATGGATGCCTTCAACCTGCAGGGCGGTGCCTACAAGCGCAAGGAAGACATGCACCGCATGGCCGAGGCCAACCGTGCATTCGCCCACTTCAGATTCTGATTTTCCTGTCGGCGGATACACTCGATCAAGAAGCAAGTATTTTAGTAGAATTAGTAGATAGAAAGGTAAGAAAGATTTATGGCAAAACATGATTTGCATTTGACGCGCAACATCGGCATCATGGCTCACATCGATGCCGGCAAGACGACCACATCGGAGCGCATCTTGTTCTACACGGGCAAGACGCACAAGATCGGTGAGGTGCACGACGGTGCCGCCACGATGGACTGGATGGCTCAGGAGCAGGAGCGTGGCATCACGATTACTTCTGCCGCAACGACCTGCTTCTGGCACTACAACAACCAGCAGTACAAGATCAACCTGATTGACACTCCGGGACACGTGGACTTCACGGCCGAGGTGGAGCGCTCGCTCCGTGTGCTCGACGGCGCTGTGGCCACCTACTGCGCAGTGGGCGGCGTGCAGCCCCAGTCGGAGACCGTCTGGCGTCAGGCAGACAAATACAATGTGCCACGCATCGGATATGTGAACAAGATGGACCGCTCGGGGGCAGACTTCTTCGAGGTGGTCCGCCAGATGAAGGACATTCTCGGCGCAAACGCTGTGCCGGTGGTGATTCCTATCGGTGCTGAGGAAAAGTTCAAGGGCGTGGTGGACCTCATCAAGATGAAGGCCATCCTCTGGCACGATGAGACAATGGGTGCCGAATACGAGGTGGACGACATCCCTGCAGACTTGGAGGCCGAGGCCGAAGAGTGGCGTGCCAAGATGCTTGAGGCTGCCGCTGAATTCGATGACGCGCTGATGGAGAAGTTCTTCGACGACCCGTCGAAAATCACCGAAGACGAGATTCTCGCTGCGCTGCGCAAGGGCACGGTGAACATGGAAATTACACCGATGCTCTGTGGTTCTTCGTTCAAGAACAAGGGCGTGCAGACGCTGCTTGACTATGTCTGCGCCTTCCTGCCTTCGCCGCTCGACACGCCGAACGTGGTGGGCACGAACCCTACGACCAAGGAGGAAGAGGACCGCAAGCCGGACGAGGACGAGAAAACCTCGGCGCTGGCCTTTAAGATTTCCACCGACCCTTATGTGGGACGACTCACTTTCGTCCGCGTCTATTCAGGCAGCGTGAAATCCGGTTCCTATGTCTATAACACCCGCTCCGGAAAGAAAGAGCGCGTGAGCCGCCTCTTCCAGATGCACTCCAACCACCAGAACCCTGTGGAGGAAATCTCCGCCGGCGACATCGGTGCCGTGGTGGGTCTGAAGGACATCCGCACGGGCGACACGCTCTGCGATGAGGACGCTCCAATCGTGCTCGAGTCGATGACGTTCCCGGATCCGGTGATCGGTATCGCCGTTGAGCCGAAGACGCAGAAGGACCTCGACAAGCTCTCGAACGGACTCGCCAAGCTGGCTGAGGAAGACCCTACATTCACCGTGCATACCGACGAGCAGAGCGGGCAGACCGTGATTTCCGGTATGGGCGAGTTGCACCTCGATATCATCCTCGACCGTCTGAAGCGCGAATTCAAGGTGGAATGCAACCAGGGCAAGCCGCAGGTGAACTACAAGGAAGCCATCACCCAGACCGTCAACCTCCGCGAGGTGTACAAGAAGCAGTCGGGTGGCCGCGGAAAGTTTGCCGACATCATCGTGAACGTCGGTCCTGTGGACGAGGACTTCAAGGAAGGCGGACTCCAGTTCATCGACCTCGTGAAAGGCGGCAACATTCCGAAGGAATTCATCCCGTCGGTTCAGAAGGGCTTCCAGAACGCCATGAAGACGGGCGTGCTCGGCGGCTATCCGATGGACAGCCTGAAGGTGGAACTCCTCGACGGTTCCTTCCATCCGGTGGACTCCGACCAGCTCTCGTTCGAAATCGCCGCTCTCCAGGCCTACAAGAATGCCTGCTCACAGGCCAAGCCGGTGCTCATGGAGCCTATCATGAAGCTCGAAGTGGTCACTCCGGAGGAGAACATGGGCGACGTGATTGGCGACCTGAACAAACGCCGCGGCCAGGTGGAAGGCATGGAGTCAACACGCTCGGGCGCACGCGTCGTGAAAGCGATGGTGCCGCTGGCAGAGATGTTCGGCTATGTGACAGCGCTCCGTACCATCACTTCGGGACGTGCCACCAGCTCGATGCAGTACGACCACCATGCTCCGCTCAGCAGCTCACTGGCCAAGGCCGTGCTCGCCGAACAGGGCGGACGCGTTGACCTCGCATGACAAACTCACGGAATCGGAGATGCTGATTAGCGTATGACTCTTAATCAGCATGCTCCCTTTCTTCATTTCATTACAATATCAAATCACAAACAACTATGAGTCAGCAGAAAATCCGCATCAAACTCAAATCCTACGACCACAACCTCGTCGATAAGTCGGCCGAGAAGATCGTGAAGACCGTGAAAGCAACCGACGCCATCGTCAGCGGCCCTATTCCGCTCCCGACGCACAAGCGCATCTTCACGGTGAACCGCTCCACCTTCGTCAACAAGAAGAGCCGCGAGCAGTTCCAGCTCAGCACCTACAAGCGTCTCATCGACATCTACAATGCCACTCCGAAGACCGTGGATGCCCTCATGAAGCTCGAGCTCCCAAGCGGCGTGGAAGTGGAAATCAAGGTGTAGAGTATTGAAGCGAACAAACATCAGAGAATTATAAATCAACAATTGAAATGCCAGGATTATTAGGAAAGAAAATCGGAATGACATCCGTTTTCAGTGCTGATGGAAAAAATCTTCCATGCACTGTTATCGAAGTAGGTCCTTGTGTTGTCACCCAGGTGAAGACCGTTGAGAAAGACGGCTACGCAGCAGTGCAAGTTGGTTTCCAGGAAGCCAAGGAGAAGAACACTACGAAGCCGATGAAAGGGCACTTTGCCAAGGCCGGAACAACACCAAAGAGACACTTGGCCGAGTTCACATTTGAAGAGGAGCACAATCTGGGTGATGTCATCACCGTGGAGCTCTTCAACGACTCCGTTTACGTGGATGTCGTCGGTACATCTAAAGGTAAGGGTTTTGCCGGTGTCGTGAAACGTCACAACTTCGGCGGTGTGGGACAGAGCACCCACGGACAGGACGACCGCGCCCGCAAGCCGGGTTCCATCGGCGCCTGCGCCACGCCTTCGCGCGTCTATAAGAACCTGCGAATGGCCGGACACATGGGTGACGCCCAGGTGACCACGCACAACCTTCAGGTGATTAAAATTATTCCGGAGCACAACCTTCTTCTTCTGAAGGGTTCCGTGCCGGGATGCAAAGGTTCAATCGTAACAATCAAGAAGTAATGGAAGTCTCAGTTTATAACATCAAAGGTGAGGATACTGGCAAGAAGGTTGATCTGAACGACGCTATCTTCGGAATTGAACCTAACGACCACGTCATCTACCTCGCCGTGAAGCAGTATCTCGCCGCTCAGCGACAGGGTACCCACAAGTCAAAGCAAAGAAGCGAAATCACAGGCTCCACCCGCAAGCTCATCCGTCAGAAGGGCAGCGGCGGCGCACGTCGTGGCGACATCAAATCGCCGGTGCTCCGTGGCGGTGGCCGCGTGTTCGGTCCGGTGCCACGCGACTATTCGTTCAAGCTCAACAAGAAGGTGAAGAATCTGGCACGCAAGAGCGCCCTCTCCTACAAGGCCAAGGACAATGCGATTGTTGTAGTCGAGGACTTCAACTTTGAAGAGCCAAAGACTAAAGAATTTGTAAAATTGCAAAATAATCTTAAAATCGACGGTAAGAAACTACTGCTCGTTTTGCCGGACATCAATAAAAATGTATATTTGTCAGCTCGTAACATTCAGAGAGTTGAAGTGATGACAGCCAATGCGCTCAACACCTACAAGGTGATGAACGCTAATGTGCTTGTTGTCACTGAAAATGCGTTGAAGGTTGTCGATGACACATTCAATAAGTAAGGAGGTACAATTATGGGATATATCATCAAACCACTGGTGACAGAGAAAATGACCGCTATCACCGAGAAGCAGAACAACAAGTTCGGCTTCATTGTGCGTCCTGACGCCAACAAGATTGAAATCAAGAAAGAAGTAGAAGCTAAGTATAACGTGAACGTAGTATCCGTCAACACCATGCGCTACAACGGCAAGTCGAAGAGACGCTACACCCGCTCGGGTGTGCTGCGGGGACGCACCAATGCCTACAAGAAGGCCATCGTGACGCTCAAGGACGGAGAGACTATTGATTTCTATAGTAACATTTAATATAAAAAATGGGAATTCGTAAATTCAGACCAATCACTCCAGGTCAAAGACACAAAGCTATTGGTACATTCGATGATGTTACTACGTCTGTACCAGAGAAATCTCTTGTCTATGGAAAGCGCAGCACCGGAGGCCGAAACAACGAGGGTCACAGAACCGTTCGTTACAGAGGTGGCGGTCACAAGCGCAAAATCCGTATCATCGACTTCAAGAGAAACAAAGATGGAATTCCAGCAGTGGTGAAAACTATTGAGTACGATCCGAACCGTTCGGCCCGTATCGCCCTCCTGTTCTACGCTGATGGTGAGAAACGTTACATTGTCGCCCCTAATGGACTGCAAGTGGGTGCCAAACTGATGTCGGGCGCAGACGCTGCTCCGGATCTCGGCAACACGCTGCCGCTCAAGAACATCCCGGTCGGTACTGTGATTCACAATATCGAGCTGCGTCCAGGACAGGGCGCCAAGATGGTCCGCTCCGCCGGCAACTTCGCACAGCTCACATCCCGCGAGGGAGACTACTGTGTGATCAAGCTCCCTTCGGGAGAAATCCGTAAGATCCTCTCTGTGTGCCGCGCCACCATTGGCAGCGTCAGCAACTCCGACCACGCTCTCGAGTCTTCGGGTAAGGCAGGACGCTCGCGCTGGCTGGGACGCCGTCCTCACAACCGAGGCGTCGTGATGAACCCGCACGATCACCCGATGGGCGGTGGTGAAGGACGTCAGACAGGTGGACACCCACGCTCGCGCAAGGGTCTCTACGCCAAGGGTCTGAAGACACGTGCACCGAAGAAGCTGTCCAACAAGTATATCATCGAGAGAGCTAACAAGAAGTAATCCAGTAACTATTATAGAATATGAGTCGTTCATTAAAAAAAGGTCCATATATCAATGTGAAGCTCGAAAGCAAGGTGCTGGCAATGAATGAGAGCGGCAAAAAGACCGTCATCAAGACTTGGGCACGCGCTTCGATGATTTCCCCGGACTTCGTTGGACACACCATTGCAGTTCATAACGGTAACAAATTCATCCCTGTGTACATCACTGAGAACATGGTCGGCCATAAGCTTGGAGAGTTCGCGCTTACTCGTACTTTCCGCGGCCATGCCGGCAACAGAAAGAAGTAATACAGGCATCATCACAGAAATAAACAGGAATTCATAATGGGAAAAAGAAAGAGAAATATGGCCAACGCCATCAAGGAGGCCAAGAAGACAACCTATTTCGCATCTCTTCGCAATATCCCTTCTTCACCACGCAAGATGCGCTACGTAGCTGACCTCGTGCGCGGTATGGAAGTAAGCAAGGCACTTGCAACCCTCAAGTTCAACACGAAGGCCGCTTCGCAGGACATTGAGAAGTTGCTCCGTTCCGCCATTGCCAACTGGGAACAGAAGAACGAACGTAAGGCAGAAAACGGCGAACTCTATATCTCAAAAATCTTCGTGGATGAAGGCGTCACGCTCAAGCGCATGCGCCCGGCTCCACAGGGACGTGGATACAGAATCCGTAAGCGTTCAAATCACGTGACTATTTTTGTGGACGCTAAATCAAATGAGGAGAAGTAATTATGGGACAGAAATGTAATCCAATCAGCAATCGCCTCGGCATCATCAGAGGCTGGGATTCCAACTGGTTCGGCGGAAACAATTTTGGTGACAATATCCTCGAAGACAGCAAAATCCGCAAGTATCTCAATGCCCGTCTGGCCAAGGCCAGCGTTTCTAAAATCGTGATTGAGCGCACGCTGAAGCTCGTGACCATCACCATCTGCACGGCTCGTCCGGGCATCATCATCGGCAAAGGCGGACAGGAAGTGGACAAGCTCAAGGAAGAGCTGAAGAAAGTCACGGACAAGGACGTTCAGATCAACATCTTCGAAATCAAGCGTCCGGAGCTCGACGCAACCATCGTGGCCAACAACATCGCACGTCAGGTGGAGGGCAAGATTGCTTACCGCCGTGCCATCAAGACGGCCATCGCCAACACCATGCGCTCAGGCGCTGAGGGCATCAAGGTGCAGATTTCGGGACGTCTCAACGGAGCAGAAATGCGCCGCTCCGAGATGTATAAGGAAGGACGTACTCCGCTCCATACATTCCGCGCCGACATTGACTACTGTCTGGCAGAAGCCCTGACCAAGGTCGGCCTTCTCGGTGTCAAGGTCTGGATCTGTCGCGGCGAAGTGTTCGGCAAGAAAGACCTCACGCCAAACTTTACGCAGACCAAGGAATCCGGCCACGGCAATGGTGGTGGCAAGAGATTCAGAAACAGAAAAAGCAACCGTTAATCGAATTTTGAATTATGCTACAGCCAAAAAGACAAAAATATAGAAGACCGCAAAAAGGTCGCGGACGCTGGCATGGCGTCTCGCACCGTGGCACGGAACTCGCTTTCGGCAGTTTCGGCATCAAGGCTCTCCAGGAGCGCTGGATTAGCGCACGCCAGATTGAGGCTGCCCGTGTGGCCATCACACGTTACATGCAGCGTCAAGGCCAAGTGTGGATCCGCATCTTCCCTGACAAACCGATCACCAAGAAACCGGCCGACGTGCGAATGGGTAAAGGTAAAGGAGATCCGTACCAGTATGTGTTCCCTGCAAAACCGGGCCGCATCCTCTTCGAAGTCGAGGGTGTGCCTTACGAGGTTGCCAAGGAAGCACTCCGCCTGGGGGCGCAGAAACTCCCTACCACCACGAAGTTCATTGTAAGACGTGACTACGATAAAAACGCTTGATCATCATGAAAATTTCAGAAATCAGAGAACTTGCGACAGCGGAACTCGCTGAGCGCATCGAGACAGAGGTTGCGAACTACAATAACATGAAGTTCAACCACAGCATCTCTCCGCTTGAAGACCATTCACAGATCAAGAAGTTGCGTCGTGATATCGCCCGCATGAAGTGTGAACTTCGTCAGAGAGAACTCAACAAATAAACACGAAGCTAATGGAAGGTAGAAATCTTAGAAAACAGAGAACGGGTGTCGTGACCAGCAACAAGATGGACAAGACCATCGTCGTCGCCTCCAAGTTCAAGGAAAAACACCCGATATATGGTAAGTTCGTCAGCAAGACGAAAAAATACCATGCCCACGACGAGAAGAACGAATGCAACATTGGTGACACTGTACTCATCATGGAAACTCGCCCGCTGAGCAAAACCAAGAGATGGAGATTAGTACAAATCGTTGAAAGAGCTAAGTAAATTATGATACAGACAGAATCAAGACTGACAGTCGCCGACAACAGCGGCGCACGCGAGGTTCTTTGCATCCGTGTGCTGGGCGGCACCCGACGCCGCTATGCATCTGTAGGCGATGTCATCGTCGTGGCAGTGAAGAATGCAATCCCTACGAGCGAAATCAAGAAGGGAACGGTATCAAAGGCTTTGATTGTACGCACGAAGAAGGAAATCCGCCGTGCTGACGGTTCCTATATCCGCTTTGATGACAACGCGTGTGTTCTGCTGAACAGCGCAGGTGAGATGAGAGGCAGCCGTATCTTCGGCCCTGTGGCTCGCGAACTCCGTGCCGTGAATATGAAAGTTGTTTCTTTGGCTACAGAAGTACTTTAACATTTAAGACGCACAAAGTAATGAGTAAATTACATATAAAGAAAGGTGACATGGTCATCGTCAACGCCGGTGATGCCAAAGGCGAAAAGGGCAAAGTGCTTCGTGTCCTTGTGAAGGAGCAGCGCGCCATCGTCGAGGGCATCAACATGGTGTCGAAGAGCACAAAGCCGAATGCTCAGCATCCTCAGGGAGGCATCATCAAGCAGGAAGCGCCTATCCACATCTCGAATCTCAATGTGGTTGACCCCAAGACGGGCGAGGCAACGCGCATTGGCCGCAAAAGGGGTGCCAATGGCAAATTAGTTCGTTACGCTAAAAAATCAGGAGAGGAAATCTAATGGCTAATACTGCAAATCTCAAGAAAGTCTATGCAGAGCAAATCGCTCCTGCATTGAAGAAACAGTTCAACTATTCTTCTCCTATGCAGATTCCTGTGTTGAAGAAGATTGTGGTGAACCAAGGTCTCGGCGATGCCACTGCCGACAAGAAAATCATTGAAGTGGCAATGAAAGAAATCGCTCAGATTACCGGCCAGAAGCCTGTGACCACCCTCTCGAAGAAGGATATTTCCAACTTCCACCTTCGCAAGAAGATGCCGATTGGTGTGATGGTGACACTGCGCCGCGAGAAAATGTATGAGTTTCTGGAGCGTCTGATCCGCGTGTCGCTTCCACGTATCCGCGACTTCAAGGGCATTGCGGCCAAGTTCGACGGACGCGGCAACTACACTCTTGGCGTTCAGGAGCAGATTATCTTCCCGGAAATCAACATTGACCAGGTGGACAAAATCAATGGCTTGAACATCACTTTCGTCACCTCCGCCAAGACCGATGAAGAAGGGTATGCCCTTCTCAAGGCTTTCGGCCTTCCATTCAAGGACGCTAAAAAATAATCACAGATATGGCAAAAGAATCAATGAAGGCCCGCGAGGTGAAACGTGCCAAACTGGTGGCCAAATATGCCGCCAAGCGTGCCGCTCTCAAGAAAATCATCGCCACCGGCGAGCCTGAGGAAGCCTATGAGGCTGCCCGCAAGCTGCAGGACATTCCGGCAAACGCAAACCCAATCCGTCTCCACAACCGCTGCAAGATAACGGGACGTCCACGCGGCTACATCCGCCAATTCGGACTGTCACGTATCCAGTTCCGTGAGATGGCATCCCAGGGACTGATTCCGGGTGTGAAGAAGGCAAGCTGGTAAGAACAGTAAACTCACATTTTTTTATCATTTAAATATTGTCGGGGAATCCCGATTAATTTAAACATCATGACAGATCCAATAGCAGATTATCTCACGAGACTGCGAAACGCCATCATGGCAAAACACAAGGTCGTGGAAGTTCCAGCCTCGAATCTGAAGAAGGAAATCACAAAAATCCTCTTCGACAAGGGCTATGTGCTTAACTACAAGTTCATAGACGAGGGTCCGCAGGGCACAATCAAGATTGCTCTCAAATACGACCCTGAAACCAAGGCAAGCGCCATCCAGCGCCTGTATCGCGTATCACGCCCGGGACTCCGCAAGTACACGGGCTACAAGGATATGCCAAGTGTAATCAACGGACTGGGTATCGCAATTCTATCCACGTCCAAAGGTGTAATGACAGACAAAGAAGCATCCGTCCTCAAGATTGGTGGTGAGGTGCTTTGCTATGTATATTAAATATCAGGAGGATATATAATGTCTAGAATTGGTAAATTACCTATTACTATTCCTGCAGGAGTAACCATTACTCATAAGGATGACATTGTAACTGTAAAAGGTCCTAAGGGTGAACTCTCACAATACGTGAACCCAGCCATCAAGGTCACCATCGAGGACGGAAAGTTGACAATGGAGGAGAACACAGACCTGATGGCCGACAACGCCAAGCAGCGTCATGCTTTCCACGGACTCTACCGCGCTCTCGTGAACAACATGGTGGTTGGAGTTTCTGAGGGGTACAAGAAGACGCTCCAGATTGTCGGAGTGGGCTATCGTGTGTCCAACCAGGGCAATGTGCTGGAGTTCGCATTGGGCTACTCCCACCCGATTGTATTCGTCGTTCCCGATGAGGTGAAGGTCGATACAAAGTCTGAGAGAAACCAGGATCCTCTCATCATGCTCGAGTCTTGCGACAAACAGCTGCTCGGAATGGTATGCGCCAAGATTCGTTCTTTCCGCAAGCCAGAGCCTTACAAGGGCAAGGGCATCCGCTTCCAAGGCGAAGTTATTAGAAGAAAGTCTGGTAAGTCAGCAAGTGCTAAATAATTAAAAAGTGTACGAGTATGATAACAAAGAATGAAAGACGTACCAAAATCAAGTATAGAGTACGCAACAAGATATCCGGTACTGCTGAACGTCCTCGTATGTCTGTTTTCAGAAGCAACAAGCAGATTTACGTTCAGGTAATCAACGATGAGGAGCAGAAAACCCTCGTTGCCGCTTCCTCTCTCGGGCTTGAGAAATGCAACAAGAGCGAGCAGGCTGCCAAGGTGGGCGAGCTCATCGCAAAGAAGGCAATCGAGGCAGGCATCACCACTGTGGTGTTCGACCGCAATGGTTACCTCTATCATGGAAGAATTAAAGAGGTGGCTGACGCTGCCCGTAACGCTGGACTTAAATTTTAATGGAAATTATGGTTAATAAAGTAAAAGCAGGAAACGACATCGAACTTCAGGATCGTCTGGTTGCTATTAACCGCGTTACCAAGGTTACCAAGGGTGGTAGAACATTCACATTCGCAGCCATCGTCGTTGTCGGCAACGGCAACGGTGTTGTCGGCTACGGCCTTGGAAAGGCTGGTGAAGTCACGGCAGCCATCTCCAAGGGAGTTGAGGCAGCCAAGAAGAACCTCGTGAAGGTTCCAGTGCTCAAAGGCACGGTGCCGCATGAGGTTCATGCCAAATTCGGCGGTGCCCGTGTGTTCATCATGCCAGCCTCCGAAGGTACTGGAGTAGTGGCAGGCGGTGCCATGCGTGCAGTGTTCGAGAGCATCGGCATCACGGATGTGCTTGCTAAGTCGCACGGCTCTTCCAACCCTCACAACTTGGTGAAAGCCACCATCGAGGCTCTTTGCAGCATGCGCGACCCGCGCACTGTCGCAGCCAACCGTGGCGTCAGCCTGACCAAAGTATTCAATGGATAAAGGAGAAAATCACAATGGCAACAATAAAGATCAAACAGATAAAGAGCCGCAACAATCGTCCTATCGACCAGAAGCGCACTCTCGATTCTCTTGGATTGCACCGTATCAACCATGTCGTTGAGCACGAAGACACTCCTTCATTGAGGGGCATGATCCGCAAAGTGCAACATCTGGTCGAGGTCATCGACTAATCCGAGGTTATCCACACACAGGAAATAACTCTTAAACAACAAGCGTAACAAATGGAATTACATAATTTGAAACCAGCAGCAGGCTCCACCCACAACAGCAAACGCGTGGGCCGTGGCTACGGCTCCGGCAAGGGCCGTACCTCCACTCGTGGACACAAGGGTGCCAAGGCCCGTTCTGGTTATAAGAAGAAAATTGGTTTCGAAGGTGGTCAGATGCCGCTCCAGCGCCGCGTTCCTAAGTTCGGCTTCAAGAACATCAACCGCGTTGAGTACAAGGCCGTCAACCTCTCCGCCATTCAGAAACTGGCTGACGACAAGAATCTCACGAAGATTGGTCTTGCCGAGCTCATCGAGGCAGGCCTTGCAGGCAAGAAGCAACTTGTAAAGGTGTTGGCAAAGGGCGAACTGACCTCAAAGTTGGATGTCGAAGCCCATGCATTCTCCGAGAAGGCAAAGTCCCTCATCGAAGAAAAGGGCGGAAACGCAGTAAAACTCTAAAATAATGGGAAAGACAATCGATAAACTGAAGAATGTCAAGTTTGTGAAGACTCTTTCGAACATCTGGGCGATTGAGGATCTGCGTATGCGGCTCCTCATCACCCTGATGTTTGTAGCCGTTTACCGCTTCGGCTCGTACATCGTGCTGCCGGGTGTGGATACAGACGCGCTGCAAGGACTTCGCAATCAGACAGAAGGTGGCTTGATGTCCCTGCTTGACATGTTCTCGGGTGGCGCATTCTCCAAGGCATCCATCTTCGCATTGGGTATTATGCCATACATCTCTGCGTCCATCGTGATGCAGCTCCTTGGACTGGCCGTGCCTCATTTCCAGAAGATGCAGCGTGAGGGCGAGAGCGGCCGCAGGAAGATGAACCAGTACACGCGCTATCTCACAGTGCTGATTCTCCTCGTGCAGGCACCATCCTATCTCATAAACCTCAAGATGCAGACCAATGGAACCGCCATCTATTCAAGTCTCGGTTGGACTGCCTTCATTATCACGGCTACCATCATCCTTGCGGCTGGCAGTATGTTCATCTTGTGGCTCGGTGAGAGAATCACAGACAAAGGTATCGGCAACGGTGTGTCGCTCATCATCATGATTGGCATCATCGCCCGCTTCCCTCAGGCATTCGTTCAGGAGTTCACGACCCGCTTCTCCACTCCTGGTCAGGGCGGTCTCGTCATCTTCCTCATCGAGATCATCGTGTTCCTCGCAGTCATTGCCGCAGCCATCCTGCTCGTTCAGGGCACTCGCCGTGTTCCCGTTCAGTATGCCAAGCGGATTGTCGGCAACCGTCAGTATGGCGGTGCCCGCCAGTACATTCCGCTCAAACCGTATGCAGCCAATGTGATGCCGATTATCTTTGCACAGGCGATCATGTTCATCCCTGGCACCGTGGCCGGATTCATCTCCGGCGGCAAGCTCAGCCCGTTCATGCAGCAGCTTTTCGATACCACCAGCTGGACATACAACATCATCTACGCTGCCCTCATCATCCTCTTCACGTATCTCTATACGGCCATCACCATCAACCCGACCCAGATGGCAGAGGACATGAAACGGAACAACGGCTTCATCCCTGGAGTGAAACCAGGCAAGAGTACTGCCGAATTCATCGATAAGATTATGTCGCGCATTACGCTTCCCGGCTCACTTTTCCTTGCTTTCATTGCCATCATGCCGGCTTTTGCCAGTGTGTTTGGTGTACAGCGTGAATTCGCCCAGTTCTTCGGCGGCACCTCATTGCTCATTCTGGTGGGTGTAGTCCTCGACACGCTTCAGCAAATCGAGAGCCACCTCCTCATGCGCCACTATGACGGTCTGCTCAGCACCGGACGTGTCCGCGGAGCACATGCCAACGGCACTTACTGATTGGACAGAGGATGATTTATCTGAAAACGGACGAAGAAGTAGAGCTTCTTCGGGCAGCCAACCTTCTCGTCGGCAGCACGCTGGCCGAAATAGCCAAGCTCATCCGGCCGGGTGTGACGACACGGGAGCTGGACAAGGTGGCCGAGGAATTCATCCGCGACCACGGAGCCGAACCCACCTTCAAGGGATTTCCCAATCCCTACGGCGGCCCCTTTCCGGCGAGCATCTGCACGTCGGTCAACGAGCAAGTCGTCCATGGTATTCCCAACGACGAGCCGCTGAAGGAGGGAGACATTGTCTCGGTTGACTGCGGTACACGGCTCAACGGTTTCTGTGGAGATTCCTGCTACACGTTTCCCGTGGGCGACATCAGTGACGAAGTGCGCCACTTGCTTGTCACCACGAAGGAGGCGCTCTACAAAGGCATCGAGCAGGCCGTTGTCGGTCACCGCCTCGGCGACATCTCCTCGGCCGTGCAAGAGCATTGCGAGGCACAAGGCTACGGAGTGGTTCGCGAATTTGTCGGCCACGGTGTCGGCCATGAGATGCACGAAGACCCGCAAGTTCCCAACTACGGACATCGCGGCAACGGCATCCTCCTGAAGAACGGCCTCTGCATAGCCATCGAGCCGATGATTACGATGGGCGCGAAAGACATCTACATGCTTCCCGACCATTGGGGCATCATCCCCCGTGACCGCAAGCCGGCAGCCCACTACGAGCATTCGCTCTGCGTGCGGAAAGGCAAAGCCGACATCCTCTCTTCGTTCGACGAAATCAAAACAGTATTAGGAGATAAATTTATCTGATTATCAGAACATGGCGAAACAGTCAGCAATAGAGCAAGACGGAACAATCGTGGAAGCATTGTCAAACGCAATGTTCCGCGTAGAATTGGAGAACGGTCATGAAATCATCGCCCACATCTCCGGCAAGATGCGTATGCATTACATCCGCATCGTTCCGGGCGACAAGATACGTGTGGAGATGTCGCCTTATGACCTGTCCAAGGGCCGCATCGTATTCCGCTACAAATAAGTAGTGCCTGACCGGGCGGCATATTCCAGAGGAAATTCACTCGACAGAACAAAAAACAACAAAATAATGAAAACACGAGCATCACTGAAGAAACGTACACCAGATTGCGTGATCGTAAGACGTAAAGGACGTCTGTTTGTAATTAACAAGAAGAACCCGAAGTACAAGATGCGTCAGGGCTAATTCTGCTGTAAGATAAATATTTATAGATATGGCAATAAGAATTGTTGGTGTTGACCTCCCACAGAACAAGCGAGGTGAGATTGCGTTGACCTACATTTTTGGTATCGGACGCAGCAGCTCAGCCAAGATCCTTGACAAGGCTGGCGTAGATAAAGACATTAAAGTGAAGGACTGGACAGATGAGCAGGCCGGAAAAATCCGTGAAGTCATCGCCGCCGACTACAAGGTGGAAGGCGACCTCCGTTCTGAAATCCAGCTCAACATCAAGCGTCTGATGGACATCGGTTGCTACCGCGGCATCCGTCACCGTCTGGGTCTTCCGGTTCGCGGACAGAGCACGAAGAACAACGCCCGCACCCGCAAGGGAAAGAAGAAGACTGTCGCAAACAAGAAAAAAGCTACTAAATAATCTGAATCGTATATGGCAAAGAAAACAACTTCTGCAAAGAAGAGAAATGTCAAAGTCAGCGCCGAGGGTCAGCTTCATGTCCACTCCTCGTTCAACAACATCATTGTTACTTTGGCAAACAGCGAAGGACAGGCCATCGCTTGGTCTTCAGCCGGAAAAATGGGCTTCCGCGGTTCCAAGAAGAATACGCCTTATGCCGCACAGATGGCCGCACAGGACTGCGCCAAGGTGGCCTACGACCTCGGTCTGCGCAAAGTCGTAGCCTATGTCAAGGGCCCGGGCAACGGACGTGAGTCCGCCATCCGTGGTGTCCACGGAGCAGGCATCGAAGTGACGGAGATTATTGATGTCACGCCACTGCCGCACAACGGTTGCCGTCCACCAAAGAGAAGAAGAGTTTAATCATCAGTTCAGTAGCGGAAAGCGGACACGTCATATCATATATATATATTGACTGCATCTTTCCTTTCTGCAGTCGCGGCTGCTGACGTTTCCGCCCCTTCCACCAACTAAAAAAACAACACAGAAATATGGCTAGATATACTGGACCAAAGTCGAGAATCGCCCGCCGCTTCGGCGAGCCTATCTTCGGCCCGGACAAGGTCCTTTCCAAGCGCAACTATCCGGCAGGTCAGCATGGAAACAACCGTCGCAGAAAGACCTCCGAGTATGGTCTTATGCTTGCAGAAAAGCAGAAGGCAAAATACACCTACGGAGTTCTTGAGCGCCAGTTCCACAACCTGTTCGACAAGGCAGCATCCAAGAGCGGTGTCACCGGTGAGGTGTTGCTTCAGTTGCTCGAATCCCGTCTCGACAACATCGTCTATCGTCTTGGCATTGCACCTACCCGTGCGGCAGCTCGTCAGCTTGTCAGCCACCGTCACATCACCGTTGACGGAGAGGTTGTCAACATCCCGTCCTACACCGTCAAGGCCGGCCAGATAGTGGCCGTGCGCGAGAAGGCCAAGTCCTTGGAGGTCATTGCAGCCTCCCTGGCCGGCTTCAACCACAGCAAGTATCCTTGGATTGAGTGGGACGAGAACATCATGGGTGGCAAATATCTGCACATGCCAGAGCGCGAAGATATTCCGGAGAATATCAAGGAGCAGAAGATTGTCGAGTTGTACTCTAAAAACTAAAAATTAACAATGGCGGTATTAGCATTTCAAAAACCAGAGAAAGTAATAATGTTGGAAGCCGACAGCAAATTCGGCAAGTTCGAGTTCCGTCCGCTGGAGCCCGGCTTTGGAATCACTGTGGGAAACGCTTTACGCCGCATTCTTCTTTCCTCCCTCGAGGGCTATGCCATCAACACCATCCGCATTGCCGGAGTTGAGCATGAGTTCTCCACCATTCCCGGGGTCAAAGAAGATGTCACCAACATTATCTTGAATCTCAAGCAAGTAAGATTCAAACAAAAGACCGATGACACCGATTCCGAGAAAGTCTCGGTGAAAATTGAAAATTCCACGGAGTTCAAAGCAGGTGATATTGACAAACAGCTCAATGGATTTGGAGTGTTAAATCCTGAATTGGTAATTTGCCATTTAGATCCTAAAGCAACGCTGGAGATTGAGTTGACCATCAACAAGGGACGTGGATACGTGCCGGCCGACGAGAACCGTGAGTACTGCAAGGAACTCAATCAGCTCGCCATCGACTCCATCTACACCCCAATCCGCAACGTCAAGTTCGCAGTGGAGAACTACCGTGTGCAGCAGAAGACCGACTACGAGAAGCTGGTGCTTGAGGTCACGACCGACGGCTCCATCCATCCGAAGGATGCCCTCAAGGAGGCTGCCCGCATCCTCATCTACCACTTCATGCTCTTCTCCGACGAGAAGATCACGCTAGAGAACAATGACTTCG
Organism: uncultured Bacteroidaceae bacterium; assembly: GCA_964415385.1. Taxonomy (GTDB): domain Bacteria; phylum Bacteroidota; class Bacteroidia; order Bacteroidales; family Bacteroidaceae; genus UBA3839. The sequence continues at coordinate 1,750 of CAYPZK010000003.1, read as the reverse complement.
ACGGCAACGAAGAATTCGACGAGGAAGTGCTGCGTATGCGTCAGTTGCTGAAGACCAAGCTGGTTGACATGGATCTCTCCGTCCGTGCTCTCAACTGTTTGAAGGCCGCCGATGTCGAGACCCTCGGCGATTTGGTACAATTCAACAAGACAGACCTGCTCAAGTTCCGCAACTTTGGCAAGAAGTCCCTCACAGAGCTTGACGACCTGCTTGAGAGCCTGAACCTGTCGTTCGGAACGGACATTTCGAAGTATAAATTAGACAAAGATTAAAAAACGAGATGAGACACAATAAGAAATTCAATCATCTGAGTCGTAAAGCTCCCCACAGAGCTGCCATGCTGGCCAACATGGCCGTTTCGCTCATCATGCATAAGCGCATCACGACGACTCTGCCGAAGGCAAAAGCCCTGCGTGTTTACGTAGAGCCATTGCTCACCAAGTCCAAGACGGACACCACCGAATCCCGTCGCGTTGTGTTCAGCTATCTGCAGAACAAATACGCCATCACGGAGCTTTTCGGCGATGTCGCAGCCAAGATTGCCAACCGTCCGGGCGGCTATACCCGCATCATCAAGCTCGGCAAGCGTCCTTCCGATGCAGCCGACATGGCCTTCATCGAGCTCGTTGACTACGATGAGAACATGGCCAAGACGGATGTCAAGAAGACCCGCACCCGCCGCTCCCGCCGCTCCTCAGCCAAGGCCGGAGCCGCTCCTACCGCCGAGACACCGGCAACCGAGGCACCTGTTGCCGATGCCGCACCGGCTGCCGGGACACCACCGGCAACTGAGGCACCTGCCGCCGATGCCGCACCAGCAGAGACTGCCGAGCCAAAGGCCGAATAATCCATACGTTCTCAGAACGCCTGTCGAGAGGGAATGCCGTCTGTGGCATTCCCTCTCGGTCGTTATTGGGCAGGAGAATCGCCTGACTGCCAGTCTCGATACCCGTCTGCCGGTTCTGTTGGTGCTTGCCTTGCCTTTTTGGGGAGATTTTGTCCATTTTCCGCGCTCGGGACAAAGATTTTAGACAGAAAACGACCGCGGTGTCGAAGAAAATTCGTAGATTTGCACCCAATAGTATCATACACCTAATACAAATACTGAACAAAAACTTTCTCCGAATGATGATGCGACGATTACTTTCCGCAGCGTTGCTGCTTGCCATGCTCTGCATCCCGACGCGGATGCAGGCGCAGGATTGGTGGCAGATGCACGTCAGATATGACGGCAGTGAATGGGCCTTCCCTTATTCCGTCGGCCAGTTCTCCTACTTCGATTTCGATGACAGCCAGAGCGAGTTGCGCGGTCATGTGGCCGGCGACGAGACACGCACCGTGCCATTCGTCGTGAGCGATGCCGGTTTGAGCTCCAGCTACGGTGCACAGCTCGACAGCATCACCTTCTCCGACGAGCTGACGGAGTGGGGCAAGAACAAATACAAGGTCTTTGCCATCTATATCACTACGACCGACGGCCAGGCCGTTGCGTCGAAGGAAGAATACGTGCCGTGCTACGTCTCCGTCGATGGGATGGGGGAGTACCCCGACCTCTCCATCTCCGCCCGCATCCGTGGCCGTGGCAACTCCACGTGGAAGTGGTATGACAAGAAGCCCTACCGCCTGAAGTTCGACACCAGCTCCAAGGTGCTGGGCATCAAGAAGAACAAAGACTGGGTGCTGCTGGCCAACTACCGCGACGTGAGCAAGATGATGAACACCTTCTGCTTCATTGCCGCCGACTGGATGG
>CAYPZK010000002.1:0-122708 GCA_964415385.1 uncultured Bacteroidaceae bacterium | reverse complement strand
TCACACAAAGATACGCAAAAAAATTGATATAAACTAATTTTCAACATCTACTTACGCTCAGAAACTTTTAGCGGACAGCAATAATTAATAATGATACTTTGATGCTTGTAACTCCCTTGAGCTATAAGGAATCCTGTAAAATTCAAGACCCATTCTTGGTATAACTTCTTGTTCTGCCATCATAGAACGCTGTATTATCATTCCTATAAATTAGCCCGTCCCCTTTCGGAGTCGGGCAATTAGGTGCAGAAGAACCTCTGCACAACGCCTCGGGATTCAGACAATAGACAAAAACGGTACATGGACTTCTGCTCAGAATAAGCCGGTCTCAACCGTTCCGGCAGCATCCACATTGACAAAGCGGATGTCCGCAGTTGCCGCCGAATGCCCTTGCACGGCAAGGTTACGACTCCGCGCATGTCCTTCCCAAACTTTTCGCATCAAAACTGCCAAAAACAGCTTGAAGAAAAGGAAAAACAGGCAGAGTTCGGACAAAACGAACGCGTTCGTTTCGGAAAAGCAACGTGTCCGTTCGCCGGAACGAACGTGTCCGTTTCTTCATGTCCGCTCCGATGACTGTTGTCACAATCTCCTTCTTGTGAACGTCAAAACCGCAACCACGTGCTGCAAATTCTTCAAAGGAGACTTCGTGAAAAATGAAAAAGGATGTTACTTTCTACCTGTGAAGTTTTATTGATTTGACGGATTCACTTACCATTGTCACTGATAAGTATTTTTCAAATCTCAATACTTATATCTTGATCTATAATGGACAAGCAGTGTCGCGCTAATCGCCAGAGCCATTATCTCGGCAAGCGAGGCGGCGAGCCAGATGCCGCCCAGGCCAAGCAGCATTGGGAGAATGATAACCGCGCCGGTCTCACATATCAATGTACGGGCTACTGATATTACCGCAGAGACGATGCCATTGTTCAAAGCCGTGAAGAATGACGATGCCCAGATGTTGAAACCGGCAAGGAGAAACGAGATGCTGTAAATCATGAATGCCTCGGTGGTGAGCCTGTGCAACTGGTCATCGTAGCCGACGAACACACCCGACAAGGCTCCGGCCGAGAGCTCGGCAACAATGCAGAGTATCACCCCTGAAACGCCTATGACCCTAAGCCCGCGGCTGAAGAGGTTATGAAGCTCGTCGGTGTCGCCAGCGCCATCATGATAGCTGACAATCGGTGCCGTACCCATACTATAACCAATGAAGATGGTAAAGAAGACGTATGTGATATACTGTATGACGCCGTATGCCGCAACTCCATCCTCACCGGCATAGCGCATCAGCTGGAAGTTATAGCACAGGGCGACGACCGACATTGAGATGTTGCTCATAAACTCCGACATGCCGTTGGTGGATGCCTGCAGCAGGGCGTGACCGTCGAAGCGGGTACGTCCGAGCCTCAGTTTCGCGTCTTTCGAGAAAATGAAATAGAGCAGCGGGGTGAGTCCTCCTACCGCCTCGCTGACGGCTGTGGCGTAAGCCGCTCCTTCCAATCCCCAATGGAACACGATGATAAACAGAGCGTCAAGGACAATATTGGCGACTCCTGCCCCAATCGTAATATAAAGTCCGAGGTTTGGACGTTCGGCTGTAACGAGCAGTGACTGGAAAGCGTACTGTAAAGCATAGACGGGCAACATGGGAATGAGTATGGAGCCGTATCTCACACAGTTGTCAATCATCTCGCCCTCGGCTCCAAGCAAGATGGATATGTCGCGAACGAAATATAATCCTAATGCCGCGATGACGACAGAAATGACAATCAGCGAATAGATGATGAGGGAAAAGATGCTGTTTGCCTTCTCCTTGTCGCCTTCGCCGAGAGTCTTTGCCACCAGCGCGCTGCCTCCCGTACCGAGCATGAAGCCCACGGAGCCGCTTATCATCAGAAACGGCATGATCAGGTTGATGCTTGCAAACGGGGTCTTGCCGACAAAGTTGGAGACGAAGAGTCCGTCAACGACACTGTAGAGGCTGCCGACAACCATCATGATGATTGACGGCATGGCAAAGCGCAGAAGTTTCTTGTAGTTGAAGTGGTCTGATAACTGTATATTCATAATGAGTGCAAAATTACCACTTAATTTTCCACTAAGAAGAATTTTGTGAACAGAAATCTGGTTTTTCGGAACTAATGTGCAATTTTAGATAAAAGACACCGCTCCAACAATTGGAAGAGGAAGATGCCGACAAAGGCGGTGAGCAGGCCGAGGAGGACGTCAATAATATAGTGGTGGGCACTATAGACGGCGGAACAACAGATGCCGACGGAGACGACGGCGAGCATCACCGCCCAACGTGTGTGGCGGGTGCGGACGGCATAGTAGAGGGCTACTGGGTTGTAGGCGGCATGAAGGGAGGGAATGGCGGCAAAGACGTTGGCATTCCTGGCGTAGATGGCATGGAAGACAGGAATGCCCGTCAGCTCGTCGAAATGGCGGAAGCCAGCCACGTTGCCGGGCGTGTGGACATCGGGCTGGAATCCGTAGTAGAGGACATACCAAGGGGGTGCGGCGGGATGGACGTAATAGCCGACGAATCCGACGAGGTTGACGAACAGGAAGCAGAGGGAGAAACGGAAAGCGGCACGATGCGAGCCGATGACGCACAGATAGATGCAGAAAGCCACGGGCAGGGGCACCCAGAGCAGGTAGAAAAGGCCGGAGAGAATGTCGGCTGCGGCCGTGTGGTGAGCCTGGCACCAGGCGGAGGGAATGAGCGTCTGCGCTCCGTCGTGCACGGGGAAGAGGCGCAGTTCCAACTGATAGGTGCCCTGCGTGTCAATGGGGTTCACCCGATAGTTTGGGCAGAGGTTCATGAGGCTGTAGGTGCAGGCAAAAATCACGAAGGGGAGCATGGCCAGCAGGAAGCCTCCGGTTTTTCGGTTCAGTGTCATGGCGTGAAGGTTATTTTTCTCCTCGGGGCTCTTCAGAGCTGACGGCGCACATGGGCAATGCGACGGAAGGCGGTGGCGTTGGCCAGCAGGGCGATGAGAATCTGGGGGACGAGGAGTGCCCAGAGCGAGGCGAAGGCGGGCGTGAGCATGGCTCCGAGGCTCGTGACGACGACGCGCTCCGGCCGCTGCATGAGGCCGACCTTGCACTCGCAGCCCAGTGCCTCGGCGCGGGCACGCACGTAGCTGACCATGATGCTGCCGATGAGCGAGAGGAGGGTGACCAGGGCGGCCGGCCGCAGGTCGTAGGACATGAAGTACCAGGCGATGGCCGAAAGGGTGACGAGCTCGCTGTAGCGGTCGAGCACGGAGTCGAGGAAGGCTCCGAACGGGGTGGCCAAGTGTCCCGTGCGGGCCAGACGGCCGTCCATCATGTCGAAGAGTGAGGAGAACAGGATGACGGCTCCGGCTATGCCGATGTGAGCCAGACGGGGTACGGGCTGCGTGAGTGCCGACCACACGATGAGGGCGGCAGCGAGCACGTTGCCGCAAAATCCGATGACGGTGACGGCGTTGGGTGTCATGCCCACCCGCAGCATCCGGCCCACCAGCGGGTCTATCACGCGATAGACGGCTTGCTGGATGCCGTCTCTCAGTTGTTTGAATGTCATGTTGTCTTGATGTTTTTAGTATGGATGGATGAGTTTCTTTTTCCGTCGCCGGAACACAAAGTATTTCTGCATGGAGAAGTTCCAGAGCATGGCCACGGCGACGGCCACGACGGCCTTGACCATCATCACTGACCAGAGCCGCTGGGGAAACCAGTGGGTGGCCAGCCGCACGCCGAGAACCGTGCCCCACGTGTTGAGCAGGATGCTGCCGCTCCACACCAACGCATAGCGCAGCATGATGGTGTGTCCGGGCTGGCGGCTGCCGGGAAAGGTCCAATGGAAGTTGATGGTGCAGTTGACGATGCCTCCCACGACGGAACCGATGAAGGTGCTCCAGGCCACGTGCTGATGGGGCAGATAGTGATAGACAAGTGCCGTGGTGAGGAAGTCGCAGCAGGTGGCGGCAACAGAGGAAATCTGCGCTTTGCCGAACTGACGGGCAGTGTGGAGGGTGCGATGGCGGTTCATGGGCGGACTGATGGCTCTTGGGGTCAGGAACAGAGGGACAGGAACAGGTTCACGAGCATCAGGACGACCCACGAATAGATGCCGGCCAGGATGTCGTCCATCATCACGCCCCACCCGTGGGGAAGGGCTTCCATGCGCCTCACGCCGAGGGGCTTGAAGATGTCGAACAGGCGGAAGAGGACGAAAGCTGCCACAACGGCCCACCACTCGTGGGCAGGCGGGACGGCGAGCAGGGCTATCCACACGCCGACCATCTCATCGACCACCACGCGCGAGGGATCCGTCCCCCATTCTTTTTCAATCCGGCGGATGGAGGAAACGGCTGCGAGGGTGAAGAGGACGATGCAGGCGGACGTGGCCACCTGCAGTGCGGCATGGCTGACGAACTGGGCGAGGAGCAACCAGAGGAGCGTGGCGAGCAACGCCCCCATCGTGCCGGGAGCAAAGGGGAGGTGTCCCGAATAGAATCCCGTGCAGAGGAAATCGTCGAACCAGGTGTAGGAGTGTTGAGTTTTTTGCATGATGTGATTTTGTGTTCTTGGGCTTCTCTCTTCAGAATTTGCGGAAACGGAGCGTGGAGAAGCGGGAGCGCAGGACGAGAGTGGACTCGTCGAGCGTGAGGACGCGGAAGGCGGGGTCGGGCTCGTAGATTCCCCAGTCGTTCATCAGGGAAATGTCATCGGCAGTGAGGGGAATGTTGTCGTCGTCGGCCGTCTCGTTCTGCGAGGCCCGGCAGATGGTGACGAAACGCAACGAGTCGCCGTGGTGGGTGAACGTGGAATAGTATTGGCGCGATGAGCCGTGGCCGTCGAACTGGGCTGTGTGCAGCTGGAAGCTGATATACATGCGGTCGGACTTGCGGCTGACGGTGGTCTGCTCCGTCTGCTCTGTCATCAGTTGCCACATGCCGTCCAAGTCGCCGTTCATCGGCATCTTGTCGCAGGAAACGCACAGGAGCAATGCCTGCAGAGGCATCGCCCATAGAATGCTGAGGTTTGCTTTGACTTTCATTGTTTCACTCGCTCATTTTGATGTTTCCACAAAAGTTTGCTTTCTAAAACCGCTTGGACAGCGTGAACTGCGCCCCGAGGCTGTTGCCCAGCAGGTGGCCTTGGTCCCAGCCGATGCCCAACCGTCCGTTCACACCACGTGCCCAACGGGGAGCATACTGACCTTCGAGCAGGAAATAGGTCTGGCGGAGCACATCGGTGAAGGGTGAGTCGTAGGTGCCCCAGTTGCGCGTGTACGACATGAGCAGGCGGTAATAGAGCTCGTCTGTCGGATTGCCGTCGATGCCTACATGCCAGGCCCGCACGCGGTTGTTCATGAAGGTAATCTGCCCATTCAGGTCGTAGGCCTTGGTGGAACTATAGATGGGGGACGTGAGGAAAGGATGACCCGGACTCATGCCCCAATGCTGCCAGCCCGTGTAGAGGAGATGGTTGTAGTAGTTGTCACGCCCGTTCATCTTCTCGGGAAGCGTGGCTGTCTGGTCGTGATAGACGGCTCCCGACTGGTTGGTGGTGGCCAGGTGTTCAATCACCACATGGCTCACAAAGGGGTTGGAAGGCAGATGGATTTCCACGCCCAGGAGATGGTCACTGATGCCATATTGCAGCGTGAGCATGGACTGGTCCTCGAAGTAACGCTCAAAATAGGCACGCACGCCCCAGCCGGGGCCGTGATAGGTGAGTGCCAGATTGTAGCTCCCGAGGTGGTTTCCGGCCGTATTGTGCTCCGTGCCGTCCGTCTCATCGCTGCCGCGGGCCCAGAGCGCATCCCAGAAGGCACCGAGGCCGGAATCGTGATGGATGGTGGCCAACGTATGGTTGCGCCCTGTGACATTGTAGGACGTGCCGCCGAACTGGGCCGCCATCTGGATGCCAATCACGAAGTCAAGGGGGAAAATGTCTTCGCGTCCGAACTTCCAGTAGAGAGCTTTCTCGTGGTAGAGCACATTCCGCGTGTAGCGGGCATTCTCGGCATGATGGCCGGCAATCCAGCTGTTGTCCGTCATCCACCCGTAGGCCAACCGTCCGCTCCATTTCCACCAGCCATTCGTGCCGGGAAAAGAAACATCGTTCACTTCGAGGCGTCCTTGCGGAATGGGGCGGGCATTCATGCCGATGCTCAGACCGCCGCTGGAGAGCTGCGGATTCTTCAGGTCGGGCGGAATCTCCTTGGCTCCGAACATCAGCTTCACATGCTGAAAGGCCACTTCGGCCCATGCCTGCTGCACGACGAAACGTGAGGCGGCATTCTGCATCAGAGCCATGTCGAGTCCGTAGCCCACGCGCCACCGGCGCAGCGAATCGGCTTCGATGGGACGGAAAACGCCGGCCCGCTCGTAGGCAGACGCGTCTTCTACCGATGAAAGTCCATAGCGGTTGCTGCTCAGCCAGAGCGGGGCATACGACCCCGTAGCTCCCGTGGCCGAAGCCTCCACGTTTGCCTCGACATGCTGCAACAGCCGCCCCGGCTGTGCATGGCTGTGCGCCGGTAGCAGACAGAGGAGCAGAAGGAGTGTGGAGCGTATGTGGCGGAGATGTGGATTCATGATGCGGGGGAGAAGTTACGGCACGGCCGTCAAGCCTCAACTGTCGGTTGATCCAGTTTCAGCTTGTCACTGTCGTCCCGCTTCTCGTGATACTGTTTGCGAAGCGGATGGGCATGTGCCTGGTCGTAGGAGGCGCGGGAGCGTACCACGTCGATGGCCGTATAGATGGCCTGACGGAATGATGAGGGGTCGGCTTGATTCTTGCCGGCGATGTCGTAGGCCGTGCCGTGGTCGGGCGAGGTGCGCACGACGGGCAGTCCGGCCGTGAAGTTCACGCCGTCGCCCATTGCCAGTGCCTTGAACGGTGCCAGCCCCTGGTCGTGGTACATGGCCAGCACGGCATCGAACAGCCTGTAGTTGCCCGAACCGAAAAAGCCGTCGGCCGCATACGGGCCGAAGCACCGGATGCCGTGTTTGAAGCTGTTGATGATGGCGGGATTGATGATTTCCTGCTCCTCCGTCCCAATCAGACCTTCGTCACCGCCATGCGGGTTGAGCGCGAGCACGGCGATGCGGGGATTGTCGATGGCGAAGTCGCGCTTGAGCGCGAGATTCAGGATTTGCAGTTTCTCCTCAATGGCCTGCTGTGTGATGCCGGCGGCAATCTGCGCCACGGGCACGTGGGTGGTGACGAGAGCCACGCGCAGTGTGCTGTTCATCAGAATCATCAGAGCCTGCTGTCCGTTGCCCAGTTTCTGTTCCAAATATTCGGTATGGCCGGGGAAATGGAAGTCGTCGCTCTGAATGGTGTGCTTGTTGATGGGAGCGGTGACCAGCGCGTCGATTTTTCCCTCGCCCAGGTTCCTCACGGCGGCCTCAAGCGACACGAGCGCGGCATGTCCCGCCTCTGTCGTGGCTTTTCCGTATTCAATCTTCAGCTCCTGCTCACCGAAACAGTTCACCATATTGAGCTGTCCGTCGCGGGCAGCATCGGCCGAGGCGACCACGCTGAAGTTGGTCTGGCTGCCGATGGCGTTGCGGTGGTAGATGGCAGCCTTGGGCGAGCCGTAGATTACGGGCGTGCAGAGTTCCAGCATTTCCTCGTCGGCAAAGGTCTTGAGGATGACTTCGTAGCCCACGCCGTTGATGTCTCCTTGCGAGATTCCTATTTTGATTTTTGACGTCATGTCTGTGTGTGTATGAATGTTGAGAGAGTTCTTTTTGATTTATGGTTTCTTTCCAGGCAACTGCAAGGTATAGAGTGCAGCCTCCAAGCGGCGAACCATCGTGCGCTTCATCTTGTCGGGCGCATAGACAAAGCCTTCGACCACAATCACGCGGTTGTTGACCGTGTCCACCTGCGAATGTGACACGAAAGGGCCGCCCATCGCCTCTTTCGTCATTTCCCACAATCCGCGGGCTTCCTCCACGAAATGGCCGTCCCGCTGGATATTCCTCACCTGCACCCATTCGGCGTTGGTTGACATCACGCTGCCTTCGTGCTCGCCGGGGATATTACGCATGAAGGAGTCGCGCAGGGCGATGAACACGCCTCGGTTGAACACTTTCTGCGTGACGTAAGGATAGCTGTAGATGCAGATGTTCTGGATGGAAGTGACACCGTCGTTGGAGGCCCAGATGAAGTTGTCGCACACTTTCATCTTGCGGAGATCCACAGGGATATACAGATGGCAGCCGAACATTTTCTCCACCTCACGGTCGAACTTGATGTTGTGCTTGTCCTCCAAGCGTGTGGCCTCGCGGTTGATTTCCTCCGCCGAGAAATAACGGGTGATGAAACTCGTGTGCTCGGTAATCGACGTGGAGATTTCGGCCGCCGACGGTCCCTCTATGGTGAGGATGAGCTGCGGCGAGGCATACACGTCGCGCGCCAGCTCCAGCTTCGGCTCCGAGTAGTGAGGGTTGACTTTCACGACGATGACGTTGCGGAACAAGTGGGTGATGCGGTCGAAATGCCGGGGTGTCACATGGCTCACGTGGAACATCGGTTCCTCCTGCGGCAGCATCGGCAGAGGCTTTCCGAGCACGTTCCGCAGGGCACGGCCCGCATAGCCGTCCCACACGCTGTCTTCGGCCACGACCATGACCTCGTAGGGGTTGCCCGACGAAGCGGGCACGAGGAGCGGACGAGAATGGCGAGGCTTCTTTCCCGCCCCACCCTGCTGTGTGCAGCCGGACAGTACAATCGCCGCCACAACGCACGTCACCAGCAGTAGCCAGCTTGCCTTTTTCATTTTCATGAGTTTCATCTCCTTCTTTATCATTGATAACTTTTCCTTTGTTTTTCCACCAAACACCTTGTTTTTCCATCAGACACCTCCGAAGTCCGAAATCTCAGGGGAAACAGGGGCTTCAGAGCTGTGGACAGCCTCCTTTCCCCAGTGAGTTGAGCAGCCCGCAGGCGGCCTGTATGTCCTGTCCCCGCGAGGCGCGGATGGTGGCGAAGAGCCCATGCCGCGTCAGATAGTCGCGCAGAGCCGTCATCGCGGTCTCGTCCGTCCCCGGGAGGGCTACGTCTGGAATCGGGTGGAAGCGGATGAGGTTCACGCGGCAGTCCAGCCCTTTCAGCAGGCGGAGCAAGGCCTTGGCATGTTCCTCTGTGTCATTCTCTCCGTGGAATACGATATACTCGAAAGAGAGCCGCCGCTGATGTGAGAAGTCGTAGTCCCGCAATGTCTCGACCACCTCTTCGATGGGAAACTGGCGCTCGGCCGGCATGAGGCGCAGGCGTTGCTCGTGGAAGGGCGAATGGAGGCTCACAGCCAGATTGCAGCGGCTTTCCTCGGCAAACCGGCGCAGGTTCTTGCGCAGCCCCACCGTGGACACCGTGATGCGCCGCGGGCTCCAGCCCATTCCGTCGGCCGAGGTCAGCACGTCCAGTGCCCGCAGCACCTCATCGAGATTGTCGAACGGTTCGCCCTGCCCCATCAGCACGATGTTGGTCAGTGGCTTCCCGCGCAGTGTCCAGACCACCTGGCTCAGGATGTCGGCCGCGTCCAGATTGCCTTGCCATCCCTGCTTGCCCGTCTGGCAGAACAGGCAGTTCATCTTGCACCCCACTTGAGTGGAGACGCACAGCGTGGCGCGCCGTCCGTCGGGGATATAGACGGTCTCCACGGTCTGCCCCTGCCGCGTGGGGAAGAGATATTTCTCCGTTCCGTCCACGCTCCGCTGGCTTGTCACGGGATTCCGGCTGCCCACCTCGCAGATGGCCTTCAAACTCTCCCGCTGCGCCTTCGACAGGTTCGTCATTTCGTCGATGCTACTCGCCAGCTTGCGGTAGAGCCACTGTGCCATTTGTTGAGCGGCAAAGCGTGGCATCCCCAATTCGGTAGCCACGCCCTGCAGTTCATTCATATTTTTTCCCAAGAGCGGAATCTTCATGTCTCTTACCAGGCGAAGATGGGATAGTCCTTCATGATGTCGTTCACCTTTCCGCGCACGCTGCTGATGACCTTCTCATTTTCCGGATCATTGAGCACAGTATCGATGAGCTCAGCCACTACGAGCATCAGGTCTTCCTTGGCACCGCGCGTGGTCATAGCCGGCGTGCCGAGCCTGATGCCACTGGTCTGGAACGCCGAGCGGGAGTCGAACGGCACCATGTTCTTGTTGGCTGTGATGTCGGCGGCCACGAGCGCCTTCTCTGCCACTTTGCCCGTCAGGTCGGGGTATTTCGAGCGCAAATCCACGAGCATGGAATGATTGTCCGTGCCGCCCGAACAGATGTGGAATCCACGTTCCATGAGTGCCTGTGCCAGCACGGCTGCGTTCCGCTTCACCTGCTTCTGATAGGTGACGAACTCAAGCTGCAGAGCCTCGTTGAAGGCCACGGCCTTGGCGGCGATGACATGCTCCAAGGGTCCGCCCTGCTCGCCGGGGAACACGGCCGAGTTCAGCAGCTGCGACATCATTTTCACCTGTCCTTTCGGCGTGGTCAGACCCCACGGATTCTCAAAGTCGTGCCCCATCAAGATGATGCCTCCGCGCGGGCCGCGCAGGGTTTTGTGAGTGGTCGAAGTAACGATGTGGGCATAGCGGAGCGGATTGTCGAGCAGTCCTGCGGCAATGAGACCTGCCGGATGAGCCATATCCACCATGAGCAACGCACCGACCTCGTCGGCAATCGCACGCATGCGTTTGTAGTCCCAGTCACGGCTGTAGGCCGACCCGCCTCCGATGATGAGCTTCGGCTTGTTCTCCAATGCCAGCCGCTCCATGCCGTCGTAGTCCACGCGTCCCGACTCACGGTCGATGAAATAGGGTACCGGATGATAGAGGATGCCCGACGTGTTCACACGGCTGCCGTGCGAGAGATGACCGCCCTGGTCCAGATTCAGACCCATGAACGTATCGCCGGGTTTCAGCACCGTGAGCAGCACGGCTGCGTTGGCCTGCGCCCCCGAGTGTGGCTGCACGTTGGCATACTCCGCGCCGAAGAGTTTCTTCACGCGCTCGATGGCCAGTGTCTCCGTCTGATCCACCACCTCGCATCCCCCATAGTAGCGTTTGCCCGGATAGCCCTCGGCATACTTGTTCGTCAGGCAGGAGCCTTGCGCCTCCATCACCTCCTCGCTCACGTAATTCTCACTGGCGATGAGTTCCATCCCCTTCAACTGTCTTTGGTGCTCCTTCTCGATAAGGGCAAAGATTGCGTCGTCTCTCTTCATGCTGTTTTTTTCGTTTCGGAACAAATTCCCTGTTCTGTTTTTCGCTGCAAAGATAGTGCAAGCCGAGCGGAATACAAAATGAAACGTTGAAAAACTTTCATTTTTAGTCCCGAGGCGAAGCCGTGATTTCCTTTTTCTCTCCGAGAGTTTTTTTTCTTGTCCTCTTTTTGAGTTTTGGGATTTTTATATTTGATAGATATAATCCGCAAAACGAAATGTTCGCCGACCCTAAAACGAAACGGTTCGAATTTGGGGCAAAATTCTAAAACGAAACGGTTTGGTTCCGACCCAAAATCATAAAACGAAACGGTTCTGATTTTTTCGCGCGCAACATCCGAAAACGGAACCTCAAAACAAGAAGCAGAAAAGCCTCGAACATCCAAACTGGTGTCGAGGCTTTTCCCGTTACTGACAAATCAAGAGATCAGACATTGAGGCTGAACTTAATGTTCTCATCTCCGGCAAGGAGCTTTCTGGTGTTTTCTATATTGTTTTCGTAGATGTGGACGTTTCCGAGGTTCAGCGTTATGGATTTCAGCGGCAGGTCAATCTGTCGCGCCATCAAATAAAGGTGGTAAATGTCGGCAGGAAGTCCGAGGTTTGCGTCACTGCTCCTTTGATAGGCTGACAGCACCAACTCGCCGCAGTCAATCTGGAACTGCACGAGGCTGAGGCAGGGCGCCTGGTTCGTCTCCGCTCCTGTCTGTCCGAGGAACAGCACATAGTTCTTGCTGTTGCGCTTCTCTCGGTTTATCTTCTCAATCAGCGGAGGCAACTTCTCAAAATAGGTCGGATAGCTGTTCACCAGCACGCTTCCGCAATAGTCCCACCAGTTGATGCCCACATCGCGGTAACGTTCCACATTGCGCTCGCCCTGCATGAACAGCTGCAACTCGTTGCGCAGTTTCTTCCTTGCTATCCCGTGGCTCTCGAAGATGTCGAGCAGGTCGGCCGGCGTCAGCGACAGCCGCTCGTCGAGCAGGTACAGGATGTTCCCTTTCTTGTTGGTCTGCGGCTTGCCCTGCTCCAAGACCTTGCCGAGTATCTGATAGTATTTGTTCATCGTTCCAACATTATTATAATGACATTCAAGCGACATCCGTATAAAGCATGATGTCCGTGTAGGAAGAACTGTAATTCATGTGGGCATTGAACTCCCTGCGGCTGCATTTCGCGAAAGGGTTGCCGACGGTGCGGTTCCTGCCCATCCAGTCGCACAATTCTATGATGGACGACTTGTTCGAGGTGAAATAAATAAAGCGGTGCCCCGCCAGCACGGTCAGCACATCGAGATAGTCGGACAGCTTCCAGTACATCTTGTATGTCTTGCTGTCCGTGCTCAAATAAGGCGGATCGACGATGAACACCACCTCCGGCTCGTCCTTGTACCGGCGGAACACCTCCCTGTAGTCGCACGAGGTGATGGTCAGCCCGTCAAGGTAGCCGTCGCACGGCGGATAGTCCGTCTGCTTTACATTATTATATAAGGTCTCTTTCTCCAGTTCGGCAAAGTTGGTCACATACTTCATCGAGAACAGTACGGACGAGGACAGCGTGATGTAGTCCACGTAGCCGTAGTCCCGCTCGTACCTGCGCACACAACTCAACACGCGCTCCCGCTCCTCGCCGAGTATGGCCTTGTCATGCGGCGTATGCACCAACGCCCTCAACTCCGCCAGCAGCGCGTTGGTCTCGGGTATGGCCTCCAAGCGTTGCCGGTAGCCGTCGTAGTCGTTGTACACCACCTTGGAGTTCGGCTTCCGGCATTTGGCGATGTGCGACAGCAGCCCGCTGCCGCCGAACAGGTCAACGAATGTCGTGCCGTCAGGGAACTGCCCGAGCACTTTCATGTACTCCTTGGCGAACCTCCGCTTCTGCCCCTGGAATGGAAGCGGTGCCGATAGATATTGCTTTCTCATTTGCCTTGCGATTTCATGCCGCAAAGGTACGGCGATTGCGCAAGTCCACAGAAAGTTACGGCCAAATCACACTGCACCAATCGTGCAGCTCTTTTCAAAACGCCTTATCAGGTCGTACACCTTGCGCTCGCACACGTGGTAGCGGTCGGCAAGGACGGACACGATGTAGGTCTTCTCGTCGCCCTCACCGTGCATCCGCCTGTAGTCCTCATAAAGCGGCACATAACGGCAGTCCTCCAGACGGAAACCTGCGGAACCCAGCCTGTCAATGGATTCCTTGCTAAGTTTTATTATCTCATAATAAGTCATTTCCAATATTTTTTGTACCTTTGCATTGCCAATCATTTATTCGACACAAAAACACCCTTACGGAACGGCAAAGGGCTTAGGCCCCCAGCTGCGTTCCGTAAGGGTTCGTCGTTAATAAATGATTGGCGTCTATATTAACAAGCTGGGGGCTTTTTTCATGCCCTGCCCCCAAAGGCTTCATCACAGTTTACGTCACACGGTAGTCGTCCGCGTTGAAAGCATCCTTCTTCCGCCATCCCTCGGCCAGGGTCTCCTGGATATGGCTCATGGCTTTCTTGAAGAAGTCGGCCAACGCGTCCACCGTGTCGAACTCGCGGTACTCCGGCTTCTCGTCCGTACCGAGCTTGAACGTCACGGGCAGCGTCGCCCCCTCCGTCTGCACGGCAAGGTCGTAGGCGGCCTTGTAGTTGAACTGGTTCTCGGTGGACAGCCACACGGGCGTGCCCTCGTACTCGAAGCCGGAAAGGATGGCCTTGTCCGTCTCGCTGTTGTACCAGCCGACGACCGCCTCCTTGATCTCGGCATCGCTCGGCTTGTGGGCGAACTCCGCCTCCATGTAGTCGGCGATGCCGTCGTCCAGCTCCCGCACGTCCCAGCGGACGCGCCACTTGCCTCTCTTCGGATTGACGCACTCTATCAGCGCCACATCCTTGTTTCCCTGCACTCTTCGCATCATCGTCCCTACCTTTTAGCTGAACACGTACTTTGTCCGGCCCTTGCCGAACGTCTCCGTCTTGATGACGGTCTCGAACGGGAAGCCGTCCGCCATCTCCCTAATCTGCGCGAGGATGTTCTTCATCTCCTCGCTGTTGGTGAAGAACTTCTTGGGTTCTCCGTTCATCTCAATGGAGACGATGCAGCGGTCTTCGCCCTGCTCCGTCTTGATTCCCGTCTCGTAGTCCTTCACCACGATGGGAAGGTTCACCAGTTCCCTGATGCTCACTACCGCACCGGGGAAGCGCTTCTTGCCGTCCTCCGGCTTGTAAGCGACTTTCAAATCCTTGAATGACCTCATTTGTTTGCCTGTTAATTTGTTGAACAATCTATTGCAGTTGGCGTGCTTGGCCATGCCGTAGAAACTCGCGGTCAGCTCACGCCGCCTTTTCCTGCTTTTCACTTCCCGCATCCTGCGGGCCATCTTCTGCTTGATGCGCTTGCGCAGCTCCACATGCTCCGCGCTGTAGATGACGTAGCCGAGGAAGTCGATGCCCTCGCTCACGGGAAACACCCGCTCGTTGGGCTTCACCTCCAGTTCTATGCCCTCCACCAGTTCATGAACCATGTCGCGCACAAGCCACAGCTCGGCTTTCGTTCCCGCCAGCACCACGCCGTCGTCGCAGTAACGGTAGAAATGCCTTACGCCGTACCTGTCCTTCAGCCAGTGGTCGAGAAACACCGACAGCAGCAGGTTGCCCAGCCCCTGCGAGCTCCGCAGCCCGATGCTGATGCCCGACGGCATCATCCTCACGAAACCGTCCAGCAGCCTCACCAGCGTAGCGTCCTTGAACACCCTGTTCACACACCACATCACATAGTCCGGCTTCACGTTGTCATAGAACTTCCTGATGTCGAACTTGTAGCAGTAGCGCGTGCCCTTCGGATCTTCCCTCAAGTCACGGCGGATATACGCCAGCAGGTCGTGCATGCCGCGTTCCTTGATGCTCGCCGCAGTGGTGCGGATGAAACGTTTCTTCAGATGCCTGTCCACCACGTTCATCACGGCGTGGACGCCGATGCGGTCGTACATCGACAGCACCTGTATGCGGCGCACCTTGCCGCCCTCCTTGATTTCGCGCTCCCTGTAGCCGCTCACGGCGAACGTGCCTGCGGCAATCTTCTCCGTAAGCTCCTTGATCACCTCCTCCCTGTGCGCGAGCAGCCACCGACCCTAGCGGCACCGCTTGCGCTTCGTGCCGCGCAAGACCGTGTCGAACGACTCCGACATGTTGCCGTAGTCCACGATTTCCTCTATGACGTGACCGTCCCTGCGCATTTCTCTTCTATTTGCTTAAGGCTCATGCCTTCATTTCCCGGGCCCGAGTCGTTCGAGACCTTGCGGCCCTACCAGACTCTACCCGCCACTCCGTTTTCCGCCTTTCCGGCAAGGAACAGTTATCCTCCGTCCCATACCGCCGCTTTTGGCGGGGCTTGGCTCCCTCGGCTCCGCATCGTGGACACGTCCACATTGCTGTACGCCGATTCATTGTTTTCCAGACGCGACCCGACATTCGAATTCGAGTTCGACGCATCGTTGTTCGCATTCGCGTACGACACACCGCCATTCGCATTCGCGTTGTTGTTGCCGCGATAGACCACACGGGACTATGGGAGCCGCCACCCTTTTTGCTAACACAAAGGTACTCATTTACAACCGCATCGCCTCGGCTTTTCACCAAAATCCGACGGGCTCCGCCCGTTTTCGGACGGTGTCCTCGTTCCTCGGACACCTGCGCTTTGCGCTTTCGCTTTCCGCGCCATCGTTTCGCATCACGCTTTCGCTTTGTCGCTGCGCTCCCGCTTTACCGGTTCCCGCTTTGCCGCTTCCGCCGTCACGCCACCTCGTCCAGCGCCTTGTACGCCTCAACGCTCGACGCCTCCACGATTTTGCCGCAGAAGGCCAGACGCGACCCGACACCCGAATCCGAGCTCGACGCACCGTTGACCGCATACGCGCACGACACACCGCCATTCGCATGCGCGCTGCTGTTGCCGCGATAGACCACACGGGACGTGGCGGTGCTTATCCAGTAGGTGTCACAGTAATATGTCGATGACGAGCCGCTCACGTTGCCCACGGGCACCACGTCCATGTATAGGCCATGCGCCACGCCCGTTATCCAGTTCCCGCTCGTGGTCGTGCCCTTCACCATGCGCGTCGTGCCGTCGGGCATCCAGATACGCCACTTGCCGGCGTTGCCGCTGTCGTTGGGCAGGTCCACGCCGTCCATCATGTCGTACTTGTGCCCGTAGATGTCCTCGTAGCCCAGGCAGCAGATGTTGTTCACCTGCGTCACGGTCTTGTTACCGTACTCGTCCTCGCCCGTGTACCACGCGTACTGGTGAACCCTGTTCTCGTCCACGAGGCTGTTTGTAACCTTGTCGCTGATCGCGCTCGCCGCGTCGTAGCCTATCGTGTCCGTCATGCCGTGGCCGGCCGTGCCGCCCGTCGTGCGCATGTTGCTGTGCTGCCCCGCGCCGCACTGCGCCTGGCTGT
The DNA here is from genome assembly GCA_964415385.1 of uncultured Bacteroidaceae bacterium. Taxonomy (GTDB): domain Bacteria; phylum Bacteroidota; class Bacteroidia; order Bacteroidales; family Bacteroidaceae; genus UBA3839. The sequence goes on along the minus strand of CAYPZK010000002.1, from coordinate 106,033 downwards.
CACGCCGTCCGTACTTGGCGTAGAACAGGTTCGCTATCCGGGAGTGCATCAGCGCGTCGATCTGCTGCATGCCCCTTTGAACCGAGTAGTAGTGGAAGTCCGTCCACGTCATGCTGCCCGTCGTGCTGCCGCCCGTGACGCAGCTCCGCAGCTTCGTGCCCACCACGCTGCTGCCGAACACGCCGCACAGGTGCGCGTCGCTGCCGATCCACTCCGGCTCCATGTCCTCTATCTTGTCGCTCTTGCTCAACACCACCTTGTCGAACTCCGCCGTGTTCATCACCGTGAAGTGAAGCGCCACAGCTCCCTCCGGCACGTCCTTGATCAGGTACATGCCCGCCTCGAACTTGCTGCCCAGCGTGCTCACCACCACCGTTTCCACGATATTTCCGTCCGCGTCGGTGAACACCGAGCCAACGAGGTTCGTGCCGGGGACGGTCGGGAAGCGCACGCGCTTGTAGCCCTCCACGTCCACCTTGCACACACTGTACGCCGTGTCCGTCGTGTACGAGCTCGACAGGCTCTCCTTCCCGCTCATGATCTTGCGGTTCGACAGGTAGCCGCCGTCCGCCGCCTTGATGTCGTCCAGCGTCAGCACCGTCGCGTCTGGGCGCGCCGGCTCGTGCTCCGCGTCGTTCGTACCGTTGTAGCACGCATAGTGCTTGTTGTTCAGGTAGTCGTTCACGCCCTTGCTCCAGTAGAACGGCTCCAGCATCATGCAGTCGCCCTCCGTGCCGTCGAGCATGGCGGCGGTGCCGTCGGCGTACTTGTTGCTGTCCGCGTCGTCGAGCTGGCAGTAGGTCATCTCGCCGTCGAGGTTGTTCATCGTTGTGTCCGTGCCGGCGATGGTCACGCTGCGCGTGGTCGCCTTTTTCGTCACCTTCGCCAGCACCCTGTGGCGCTTCTTCAGGATCTGCAGGATGTGGCCGCTCGGAACGTAGTCGTTCCCGTACTTGTAGCCCGTCTTGTTGTCAAGGTTGCTCACGTTCGCGTCGTCGCTCACCGTGTCGTCGAACTCTATCATCGTGTATTCCGGCAGCTTGATGTTCAGCTCGGGGTAGTGCGCCTTCCACGCATCCATCTCCTCGTCCGTCGGGTACTGCGTCAGCCGGTACGTGCCCACCAAGGCGCACGTGTCCGTATAGCTGCCGTCGGCAGCCACGCCGCCCGTTTCCATCAAGTCGGCCAGCAAAGTGCCGTCGCCCTCCATGTCAACGCCTGTAACACGCAGACGCTTTATGCCTGTGCATTTGCCCAGTATCGTCTGCCAGTCAAGCAACGGGCAACCTGCGAAAATGAGCGTTTCCACATTCGCCCAGCTCTCAAGCGTCAGGCCGTCCTCCGAAAGCTGCGCCAAGTATTCAAGCCGCAAGGTCTTGATCGTGCTCGGCAAATACGCCGTGGCGACGGGTGCGCCCTGCGCGAAGTTCACGCTCTCCACCTGCGTTCCCCGCGCGTCAAGGTATTCCAGTTTGGTATTGTTGCTTAAATCTATCTCCTTTGACGTGCTGCTGCCCGTCTTGGCCTGTTGCTGGTTGCGCACGTCCAGTTTCTTCAGCGAGCGGCACGCGCTTAGCACAAGCCACCAGCCCGTGCTGCCGCTGCCGCTTGATTGCAGGTTGATTTCCTGCAACACGGAGCATTTGCCCAAGTCCAAGCCGTTCTTCAAATGGTCGGCTGCGCCTGTCATATTGAGCACCTTGATACGGCTTGCTCCGTAAACGCGCAACGGGTCGTTCACGGTATATGCGCCGCTTATGCTGAGTTCTGCCGTTTCGCCGCCCTCTATGATGCCCGTGTTGGCAATGTTCGGGCTGTTGTTCGTGCCGTAGCCGAAAGCGTAAACCTCATTGGCGGTTATCTTGATAACATCGGCTTCATCACTTGTCGCACGTGAAAGATACATATCGATGTTGTCGGAAGTGAAGTTGCTCGTGCCATATTTTGCGTCCAACAGCGCGAAGCGGTTCTTGACAAGGTACTCACGGTGCGAGGTGTTGCTGCCTTGCAGGGCGTAGATGAAAGGCCATATCTTGCCGTACATCTCCTGCACGGCGGGCTTGATGTACTTCAGCTCGCCGCTCTTGTTGAACGCGCGGTCGCTCCAGTGGCCGGCCTGCTCCACGTTGAACATCTCCAGCACCCGCTCGTTGGTCATCACCGCGCGGAGTTTCGCGGCACAGTCGCGCAAATCGTCCTGCAAGTTGGCAAGCACCAAATTCCAGAGCCAGCTCTCCCTGCCCTCAAAGGCGTACTTCGAGGCCTCCGCATCGTAGGTGTCGCGGTCGGTGGTATAAGTGTAAACCAAAAAACAGTCATTGCGCTTTCCCAGCTGCGTGTCGCCGTCGTAATAGGTGATGTACCACTTCAAGCCGTCCCACGTGCGCAATAGCATATTCTTCGCGCGTTGGTCAACGCTCAAGAAGTAATCCGTCCAAAGGTAGTAGGTCAGGATGAAATCCTTGTCGAAATAGTCGTCAATCTCACTCACGAACTTGCTGCTTACAAACGTGGTCAGGTCGTCCGCCGTCGCGCCCGTCGGCACACAGTCCCTGATCCATCCGAACAGCCTCGTGAGGGCGGTTTTCTGCGCGTCCGTCAGCCCCGCCCACTTCACGTCGTCGGGATAGTTGGTCTCCAGCCCCGCGTCAAAGTTCGTGGCAACGTCGTCATCGCTCTCGCTTTGGAATAGGCACAGCTTCTCGCCGTTGTTCAGCGTCTCCAGCGTCAACGGGCAGTCGGGAGTGTAGCCGTCCAATCCCTCCTGTCCGAACAGCGTTTGGCTCTTTGACTTCTCGTTGTTGAAGTTATATTGCCCGTAATATTCGCTTTCGCCGTCCTCTGTCTCGGCGCAGAAAATGTCGATGGGGATGCCGTCGATTGCGGTGCGGATGTTGATTGCGCTCGTCTGGTCGCCGCCCTGTTCGTACTGGTACTGTTGCGGCGGGGTGAGCAAGCCCAGTTCCTTGAAGATGTCGTTGAACAGCTTCGCGCCGCCCGTGTTGAGCGACATGGAGCTGTCCGAATAGTCCGCCTTGCAACAGAACAAGTCCATGGCCACCGCCCCGGGGCGCATCTTGTACTTGTTGCTGCCGTTCGGGTTCTCCACGCCGCCAATGGTGAGCGAAAGGCTTTCTCCGCCCTTGGCCATATAGATGCGCAGGTTCTTCGCGGGGTACTTGGTCGAGGACGTTCCTTGTATCCTGATGTTGCAGTCCTTCAGCACGAAATCGTAGTCGCTCCCGTAGGGCGAATAAAAGTAGATGTCCGCCTTGAAGTCGGTCTTCTTGTTGTTCGTCTCGTAAACGTCATCGAGCTTGTTCGCACGCACGATGCGCAGCACGCCCTTGCCCTTGGCGCGTATCTTGTCGATGTCCACGCCGCCCGTGTCGCCCAGGATGTCGTTGTCGTCATACAGCTGCATCATCTCTTCGCTCGTCTCCGCGTCCACGATGCGGTTCTCCAGTTCCTCGTCGTCGCTCACCGCGCGGTTGTAGATGCGGATTGAGCGTATCTCCACGTCCGCGCCCTCGCTGCTTATCACGATGTCCTGCGGGTCGTCCTGCTGGAAGTTGAAGCTCGTGTCGTAGATGTCCGCGCCCGTGCGGTTTCCGTTGATGTACAGTTCCATCAGGCGGTTGTTGTCCTTGGTGCTGATCACCAGCGCAGCCTTTATCCACTCGTCGGCCACGAAGTTCGTGCCCAGCTTGATCTCGCGGCTCACCGTCTCGTCGTCCTCGTTCGTGTAGGTCACGCTCTGCCCCGTCTTGAAGCTCGCCTCCTCCGCCGTGAACAGGATGCCCTTGCCCCCGTCGATGCAGCTCAACACGGGAGCGGTGCGCGTCATCACGTTGCTCACGCGCATCGTCACCTCCACCGTCAGGCCCGTGCTCTTGACGTCGCTCTTGAACGGCTGGTAGCCTATCACGGCCTTTGCACCGTTCGTCAGTTTCAGCGCGTCGCCCGTCCAGCCGTTGCTGCTCCAGTCCATCCCGCTGAACGTGGTCTTGATGTCGCCGCTTTCCCAGACGGCAGGGTCGGCCTCACCGTTGCTCCTGCCTGCCGCGCTCAACTTCGCAACCAAGCCGTAGGTCGCCTCGCTGATGTCGATGCTGCTTTCCACCACGTTCACGCTCACCGTCCGGCTCACGCTGCCGATTTTCAACTCCAGTGTCTGCGTTCCCTGCTCCGTCGGGCGGTTGGTGTAGGTCTGCATCGTGCGCGGCGCGTTGATGGTCTGGCTTAGTTTCGAGTTGAGCCAAACCTCCACCGTGGCGGGCGTGGTGTCGGGGTCGTATGCGATGTACTGGAAGCTCATGGTCTCGTACTGCGCCGCCTTGATCGTCGGCGTGATGTCGTCGCCCGTCAGTATCGTGCCGTCCGTGTCGGTGTATTTCACGCCCACAAACGCCGCGTCGTTACCTGCTTTCAGGATATCGATGAAGATGCTGTCCGACTTCAGGCCGCTGCGCTCCGCCACCAATTGCACGGTGTGCCGCCCTGCGGTAAGTGCCGAGCCTTGGATGGTGAATGATCCGTTGACCGTGCCGCTCTTGTTAATCGTCTGGACGGTCGGGGTCGTGCCGCCGTCCAGGTACATCGATACGTCCTTCGTGCCGCTGCCCGTGATGGTGAACGGTATCTCTATCGTGTCAGTGTTCTTGTAGCCGCCTTGTGCGATATTGGTGCCGAGATTATAACTTGAAGTGAGCGTAAGGGTGATGACCTGCAAACTCACATACGCCTGCTTCGTCTGCTGCGTGCCCTCGGCGGTCGTGGCGACGGCTTTCACATAGATGTCCATCGTACCCGCAAGCAGATATTCCGAAACGTCAAGTGTGTATGTTCCCGCACTAACGTCCTTGATGGTCTGCTCGTAGGTCTTGGTCGTGCCGCGTTGTATGGTCACGGTGATGTCGGCCTTGATGCCGTCCGCCTCGTTGTCGCTGTTCACGTGGTTGTAACTGTAAGTGAGTTCCGCCGTGCCGCCCTCCTTGACCTGTGTCTTGTCGAGTGCCGCCGTCAGGACGATGCGGCTCGCGGTCGAAGTGCCGCTGCCGCCTCCGCCCGTGAACTCCGCGCTGGCTATCACCGTGCCTTTCTTGTTGAGGATGTTGAGCGTGTTCTTCTCGTCGTCCGATATGACTTCCACACCGCCGACCGCCGCGTCGCTGATCTCGTTTATCTTGCTTGCCACGACGGCATTCTGCACGGGATTGGTGCTGCTCTCGTCCAGGCTCTCGTCCACGCTGATTTGGTCAATCGCGAGAGCCACATTGCCGTTGCTGTCGGGCGTGATGTCCGTGCCGTTCAGCGACACGCTCTTTATCTTGCCGCCGTATTCCTCCCAGCTTGCGGGCAACAGGAAACTGTCGATGCTGCTCCCGACAAAACGGTAGTCCGCCCACACGCCCGCGCTCTGCTCAAAGGTCACTATCATGCCGGGCTTGTCCTCGTCCTTGACCTTGGCGTCCGCCAGGGCTGCGATGGCCGTGTCCTTCGTGTAGTATGTGCCGTCTGCCAATGGCTGCTCTTGCGTCACGTTGTAGAAGCCGCTGCCACTTCCGCTGCCGCCTGCCTCCGCAAGCGTGCCCTCCTTTTCGCTCCACGCATACAGTGTACCGTCCAGCAGGTAGCACCTGTCCTTCAGTATCTCGGTGCGGTCCGCATTCATGTACAAGTCCGTGTCGTCGCCCCATGCCGTCACCATCGTACCCGTCTCCGTCTTGTACACGAACCGCTTGTTCTCCGTGTCATAATACACGCTCGTCGTGGCGCGCGAAGCCTGCCCAGAAATCGTGGTGCCGGACACAAAGCCGTCAAAGCGGACCGTCATGCCCGACAGGGCTTTCTCGTCCGCGCTCTCCATGCCTTCTATCACCTCCTGCACGCTCTCCACACCGTCCGCACCCGCGTTCGTGCCGTCGTAGCCGCCAACGCCCACAAGGTATTTCTTGCCGTCCGTCTTCGTCTCCTCGGCATTCTTCCGATCCGTGTCCGACGTGCCCATGCCAACCTCGTCCAAGGTGTCATCGTTTCCCACGTTGTACTGGCCCTGGGCATGGCTCGCAACGCCTACGGCCTTCGTTCCAAGGCCTTCCGCATGGCTGTACTTGCCCGCACTCTCCGTGCTGTTGCCCTCCGAGTGGCTGCTGCTCCCGCTCGCCACCGTCAGGTGACCCTCTGCTATCGCATTGTTGCCGCTCGCCGTATTGTCGTCACCCAGCGCGATGCTCTCGCTGCCCGTCGCCTCGTTGTCCTGGCCAAGGGCCACCGAGTTCTTTCCGCTCACGGTATTGCTCTGCCCGAACGCCACCGAGTTGTCGCCGCTCGCCACGTTGTCATTGCCATCCTGCGTCACGCTCTTCTCGCCCGTTCCGCTCACCACCACGGCGGCACTCACCACTTTCTGCGCCGATTCCGCCGCATCGTTGGCCGCACTCGCCGCATGGACAGCCGTATCCGCCGCATCGTCGGCTTTCTCCGCTGCCGCGTTTGCCACTTTAGCCGCCGCGTTAGCCGTCTCAGCCGCTTCAGTCGCTGGTTTTCCCAACAAAGATATTGGCGCAAGAACAAGCGTCTCATCCTGTAAGGCGGGCAAGCTCTTGACATTGTCAAGCGTATCGACCGTATCAAGTTCCGTTATGTCGTTGCTCCCGCTCTTTATCTCTTCCAGAACCTCGTTCTTCAGTTCACTCTTCAGCGCACTGCGCTCCTCGTCTGTCATCGTTGCCATATTTCTTTGGTTTTGTTGTTTCCTTGTTTTATTATGAATTCAATATGAATGCCTTGTAGTCCGTCCCGTCATACACCAGCAACAGGCTCATCACCTTGTTCGACCCCAGCGCGAAGTCCGTCATGTCCGTCCCCTGGCTCCCGTTCTTGTACACCATCGGAAAGTCCGTGTTCTCAAACACCTTCTCGCCGCTCGACACCTTGCTGCTGTTCCAGCCAGCCACGTACACCGTCTTGCCGCCCGTGTTGATGATGTCTATCCTGAACGAGAATTTCTTCGCCGTATCCGTCGTCAAAAAGCCACACCCCATGCACGACCACAGCGAGTATTTGTCGGGCAGTATCACGATGCAGTTCGTGTAGTCCCCGCTGTCCACGCAGATGCGGTTGCACCACATCGGCGGCTGGATCAGCTGGTACTGGTTGTTCGCCGTATAGTTGTCTATCACGTCGAGGCACATGCCCTCCACGATGCCGTCCTGCACCACATGGCCACTCCCGCACATCGCGAACTGGTAGCCGTAGCGGTTACGGGCCGCCACCGTGCTGCTCGTGCTCTTGTAATAGTCGATGTCCATCACGTTCGCCACGAGGATGTTCAGCCAGTCGTATTTCCCCGTACCCGTGTTGCGCACCGTCAGACGGTTGTTCTCCTTGTACGCGAATTGGTACTCCGCAGGTATGCTCTGACCAATGCCGCCCTGGACCTGCACCGTCTTCTCACCGCTCGTCGTGCCGAAGCGCGTGTTGAAGTCCTCGCCGCCTATCTTCAGCACGCCGTCATCGTCGGTATCTATGCTGTTTTCCTTGATCGTGAAGCCCCCTATCTTACCGCTCGTGGCGTTCACCTCCCCGCCGAACTTGCCGTTCACGGCCTCGATGCTCCCGTCCTCCAGTATCTTGAAGTTCCCGTTCGCCGTCACCAAACCCTCTAATTGGATGTTGTCCGCCGTCAGCTTGATCACGGTTTTCTCCGTACCGTCGCTGCCGGTCTCCGTCACGGCCACGCCGATGAGCGCCACCTTTCCGTCCGCTGTCTGCGCATAGATGCCACTGCCACTCGCTTTCACCATGATGCCGCTCTCGCTCAAGACGTTCCCGTCCTGGTCGAAGTTCTGCGCTGCTATCCTCACCAGTTTCTCGCTCTGCTCCAGCAGTGTCCGGTACTTGTACGTCAGCGCCTCCACCCTGTCCGTGCTCAGCACAACCAGGTACAGCGTCATCTCGCCCGTGAAGCTCAGCTTGAAGTCGCCCGTCCCGTTCCACAGGCCGCTGCCCGTCCACTGCCGGTAGCCCTCCGTCACGGCTATTTCCTCTTCCACTTCCATGCTGTTGAAGTTCTCGAAGCCTGTCTTGTCCACGCCGTCGAAAGCCACTTTCAGCGTTCCCGCCTTCGCGCAGCGGTACATGAAGCTCACATACACCGCGCAGGGCTCTTTCTCCCCGTCGCTGTTCTCCGTGAAGTTCGGCACGCTCTGCATGTTCGCCAGCTTCTGCACGATGTAGCCGTCACGCAGGCGCACCACAATCCGCCCGTCGTCCTCCATCAGCGTAGCGCCGTCGCCTTTCTTCGACAGCGCCGCACCGTTCGCCCATATCCACTTGCTCCCTGCCAGCCAGAAGATCGTCTTGCTCTCCGTCTGCCATTTGCTCAGGCCGTCCCCGAACGTCGGGTTGCTCAGAAAGCCCCGGTCCTCCACAAAGTCCTGACGCAACGCCTCCACGCTGCTGCGGATCTTGCCCTCAATGACCTCAAACAGCGTCTTCACGTCCTCGCCCGTCGAGAGCAGGAACGTGCCGCGCAAATAGGCGTTGTCCGCATACAGGCCGTTGCCGTGTGGCTGGTTGTCGCCAAACCACGGGTCGCTGATACCGTCAAGGTTGCCCAGCCTTGTGCGCAGGCTGTCCGCCAGGCTCTTTGACTTCACGCCGTCCTGTATGTCGATGCGCGGCTGGCCGTCCTCCGTCGCCGATATGGTGATAAGGTTCTGCCGCAGCGTGTCCTCTGTGTTCCCGAACAACACCACCTCGTCGCCCACCTGCGGCGTGGTGTTGCTGGTGTCGCTGTCCGCAAACTCGCTCTTGGCTATCGTCACCGATTCCCCGTCCACGCTGGCCACCTCCACCCAGTACGAGCGGATGCCGGTGCCCTTAAAACGCACCTGGCAGCGCATCAGGTCGTGCGCCTGAAAATAGTTTCCGTCCTCAAAGGTCAGCTTGTATGCATCACCCGTGTCCTCCACGGTCTTTATCTTGCCGTTGGCCGCACTCACCACGATTTGCCCACCAACGGCTCTGATGCGGTCTATGACAAGCTCGAACACGGTCATGATCTGCCTTACCGTCAGACGGTCTATCTCAAGACGCGACAAGCCCTCCTCCATCCACAGCTTCCAGCCCTTGCCCGTGAAGCCGCTCTGGAAGTTGGGGTCGCGCAGGAATGTCCTTACAATCAGCGACAGCAACTCGCCGTTGCCCTCGCCGTCCATCTCGCCGCCTTGCTTCCCGCTCTCAAAGTCGCCAAGCCCGATGCCCTCGTCAAAGGTGATGCGCTTCTTCGCCCTGTCGGCGCGCTTCTTGCTCAGGAACTCCAGATGCGAGCGCCTCGCGCTGTATATGTTCGTGTCCGTCGCCGGAGTGGTGTCCCAGCTGCGGACGACATCCGGCACGTTCAGCGTCCCCACCACACTACCGGCATAACTCTTCGCGTCATCGATACTGTCCTCTATCTTCGTCATCATGCCCGTACCCACCGCATCGCTGATCTCCAAGTCCATCTGCGCGGGGTCGTCCACTTTCCTTGTCACACGCGTGATGCGGCTGCTCCTGTAGCCCGTCTCGGGGAAGAACTCCGCGCTCTCCAAACGCACCCTGCGGCCCACATACAAATCCGCGCCTGTGCGTTCCACCCACTTGGGATTCGTCGGGGCTTTGTACACGCTGGCGTCTATGCAGTGCTTTTGGTTGTAGGCATCGACAGCCTCCTTGAATTCCTGCTCAGCCAGTGTGTAGTATTCGTCCGGCATGCGGATGTTCCACAGGATATACGTGTTGCCCGCCGCCGGCACAAGGCTGCCGCCTGGCAACTGTGTGTTGTCGTCGTAGGGCCACGTGGTGATAATCTCAAACTCCTTCGTCTGGCTGTCATAATTCACCTCGAAATCACGTCCAGCCAGCTCTCCGCTCTCAAACGCCACATGCTTCACCAATCCGGCTATCTCGTAGTCGTTGGGATCGAAAGTCAAGCCCTCGTCCTTGAAATAATATATCGTGAAAGCGTTGCCGTCCGTGTCCTTGGTCTCTTCTTGCCGCACGGCGCTCACCGTGCCGGTCCGTCTCGGATAGATGTCGCTGAACGACTCCTGCTCGTAGTGGTGGATGACGCCGTATTTCGCCACAAGGTCGTCCATGTCCACATACTTCGCACCGTCCGGCAGCTGCAGGCGGCTGTGCCCGTACTTCGCCGCGTCGATGTTCCGGCTGCTCCCTATCGGGAACAGGCGCGTGTAGAACTTCACATTGTCCGCCTCGTCGCGTTCCAGCGAGGTCAGGCTCTCCCCGTAGCGCAGCGTCAGTTCCTCTCCATGCTCACAGCGGCTTACATTCACCGTATTTCCCTCTATCCACCATTCCGTTTCCGCAGCTTCCGCCACCTTCTTCAACGCCTCGTCGCAGTACGTTCCCTCGTAGTCGATGGTCAGATTCTCCGTCTCCACCACCTCGCCAACCTTCCAGTTGGTCGTGTTGTCCATCCCGTTGTTGATGCACTCCACAATTAAGCGCACATGCTCGCTTGCGGGCGCGGTCAGCGTGAACACGGCCTCGTTCTGCCCGTCCGTATTGTTCAGCACGAGGAAGCGCTTCACAAGGCTTTCGATGCCGTACAGCTTCACGTCGTATTCCCACTCGCCCTTGCTCTTCTCCTTGGGCAGGTACTTCTCCATCAGCCAGTAACGCTCGCCCTCGAAGTCGCACCAGTCGTTCACGTCAAGTTCCAAAAAGGCGTAATGCGTGAACGAGAGCGACAGCACATTGTCGCCCTGCAACACCTTGTCCTGCCGGCTGCTGCTCCCCGGCTCTATCTTGCACTTCTGCGTGCCGTCGCTTCCGTATATCGTTATCATGATTCCAATGCCGTTTGAATACCGTTAGAACGAGGATACGGGTTCCCTGAATTTCACCTTGAAAGCCCCGCACTGCTTGCCGCTCACCCACAGGTTGCTGATGGCCGTAAAGCTCGACCACTCCACGGCGTACACCTTCATCTCCAGCCCAAGCGTAGGGAACTTCAATGTCAGCCAGCCGTCCTCGCCCTCCTTCAGGAGTCTCACAAAACTGGCATAACCGCTAACAAAAGCCGAAGGGCTTTCCGCACGCAGGGCGAAATGAAGCGTCACGTCCCTGCCTTCGCTCCGTGCGTCCAACTTCGCACTCATCTCCTCGCCGTCCTGCTCCCTGATGTTCACCGACACATGGCTCTTCATCTTCGCCGGTGCCAGCAACGCGTTCAGGTTGTCATGACCGCCCTTGCGCTCCTCCCTGAGGAAAACTCCGTAGGCCGTCCACAGATCCACGCCGTTCACCAGCACCTGGCCGCTCAATATGTCTTTCTCCTGTGCCATTGCCTTATCTCATTTTTATGCCGTCCCTGCGGATCTTCTCTATGTCCTCCGCGATGTCCTTCAGCCTCACGCAATGGCTCGTGTTCTCCACAAGCGCGCCAAGGCTTTCAAGCATGCCGCCCCAGCGGTCGCTGATGCCCCGCAGCAATTCGTCCATGCTCGCCCAGTGCTGCTGCCCGCTCGTAAATAATCCCTCAAGCTTCGTGCCCTGGTCCTGGGTCATCGTCTCAAAACTGCCGCTCTTCCCGCTTTGCGTCGTGCCATCCGAGTCGGGGTCGATGCCCGCGGCGTCATACGCCGCATCGCGCTCCTTGTTCATGTCGTCGAAGATCTCGCCGTACCACGCCCGCAATTCGTCGGCCTCCCATTTCTTCAGCCCGCCCTGCATGTATTCCGCGAACTTCTCATACCACTGTTGCAGGCGGTCGCCGTATTCCTCGCTCATCAGCCAGTTCAGAATAGCGTCCTCGAACATGTCGTCCACACTGGCTATCATCTCCTTCGTGCCGTTCTTCACGTCTTTCACCAGACTGTTGAACGAACTCTTCGCCGTGTCAAACGAGATGCCGGTCATCTTCTCCCTGTAGGCGTTCTCTATCTCCTCCAGTTCCTTCCAGTAGCCGATGTAGTCGTCCATGAACTGGGCCGCGTCCTTATAGCCGTCATCCGCCAAGTCCTTGATGTGGGTGTACTCGCTCGTCAGCATGGTGGCCACCTCGTACATCTCCTTGCTCGACAACGCCCAGAAGTCGCCGGCGCTCCGCACACTCTTCCCCAACAGATCGCTGATGGCGTCCCACTCCGCACTGCTCATGCCTTTGTTGATCTTGTGGTTCGAGGAGTGATGCCCGTCGGTATAGGCTTTGTACCAGTGTCCGTTCGTATAGGCGGCACCGCTGCGTCGCATACTTTCCTGCGCATTGGCCTCCAGTTCCTCTATATTCTTCTTCTGTTGCTCGTAAAGGCCGCTCACGTCGCTCATGTGCGCATCGTCAAGCTCGTCTGCCAGGTTGTCAATGGCCTGTTTCAGGTCGTCGTTGCTCTGGCTCAGCCGCTCCAGGTCGCGCTCCAGGTTCTTGTCGCTCTCCCCGTCGCCAAGCCAGCCCGTCAGTTTCGAGAAACCTCCGAAACTCACCGTGTCAAGGATATGGTTCAGGTGTTCCGCCATGTTCCCAAGGGGCTTGCTAATGATGTCGCCGCTGAACACATCGTCAAGCAATCCCTCCACGGCTCCCAATATGGTGTCCTGGAGGCTCGTGACAATGCCGCTGATGCCACTCTCCGCTATCGCGTCGAAAATGCCCAGCACCGCGCTCAGTATATCGCCTATCATGCCCGTGTCGCCCAACGCCTTGGAAAGAGCCTTGCTCACGCCGCTGTCCTTGCCCAGCAATCCTTGCACGCCGGAAGCCAACGCATTGCCCACTTTCTTCGTGATCTCACTGCCGCCGAACAGTTTGTCAAACTGCATCAGGCTCTGCCCGACACCTTTCAGCGTACCGCTCGTCAGTCCGCTGATGGCACTCTCCAAGCCCTCGAACATGTTCTTCGCCCTGTCCGCGCTGCTCTTCAGGTTCACCGTCGCCTCGTTTGCAGCGCGGCTGCACGCCTGCACCCGCTCGCCCGCTTCCTGCTGCTTCATGGTCAGCCGGTTCACCTCCGCCTGCCATACCGCCTTCGCGTCCTTATCATCGGCAAGTTCGGCGTTCCTTACGTTAGACCTGGCTTGTTCCAACGCTACCGAGGTTTCATCGAACACGTTTTTCTCCGTCTCCTGCGCGGCTATCAGTTCCTGCATCGAACGCTGATATGCCTCCATGTCGTCGCTCACCTTCTTGAAGATGTCGCCATCCCACACCGTCGCGCTTTGCTCGAGCTTCGAGATCAGCCCATACACGATTTGCTGGTCTTCAACACTGCCTTGCTTGAAGCCATCGCTCCTTGTGATGCCGCGCAATTTCGCTATCGTAGGCTCCAGCTGATCCTTGAACATAGCCCCGAACTCGCCGAACAGCGAACCCCAGTCGATGCTCTGCTTCAACGCTTCCACATCAACCTGCTCCAACGCCTTGTCGCGTTCTTTCTCCAGACTCTTCCGCTCACCCGCTGTTTGCGCGTTCTTTATCTTCTCGGCGTAGTCTTCCGCTATGGCCAGTTTCTGCTGCTGATAGCTGCCGTATTCCTTCAGGAAGTCGCGCATCGCCTGCGCTTCCGCCTCATATACCGCGAGTGTGGATTGCTCGCGTTCTTTCTCGTTGGCGGCAATGGCGGCCTGGTAATTCTTCTGTTCCTCTTCTGTATATGCGGTATCGACTGTGGAAGCATCAAAGACCTTGTCCTTGTTCTTGGGGTTGGCCTCCCACAACTTGCGGGCGGCCTCTATCTTTTCCTGTTTCAAGTCCTCATAGGAACGCTGAATCTCCGTCTTGCGTTTGTCATAGTCAAGTTTCGCCTGGGCAAGGGTCTTGTCCGTTCCCTCACTCATCTTGTCAATCTCGAACTGGCGGGTCTCCACAGCCATGTCCTCAATCTGGCGAAGCCGCTCCCGCTGTTGCTCGCGCCTCTTTTCCACAAGGCTGTTCTTGCTTCCGCCCTTGCCGGTGGACTCGGCGTGCTGACCGCGTAAGTTGGTCAGACGGGCGTTAAGTTTTCCCACCTCCTTGTTGGCATCCTTCCATTCCTTCGAGCCGGGGAGGGCCTTGCTTCGCTTTTCCTGTGCGTCTTTCAGCCTTTGCGAAAGGTCTGCCTCCGACCCTTCCGTCAGTTTTTGGGGTAGAAGGCCGTTTATCTGCTCAAGGAGCGATTTCAGTTCCTCAAGCTCCGTATTGTCTGTCTTGACTTTGACAGGCTTGTCATTGAGCTTGTCTATCTCGCCCTGCACTCTTTGCGCCTCCTTGACAAGCTGCTCGTAGTTCATGTCCGCAATGGCGGTGTTGGCGGTTTCCTTCGCCTCCTCCGTGGCGTTGGCGATGCCCTGCAACTGCGCCTTGGTGCGGGCAAGTTCCGAATAGGCGGTCTTGAAACCCTGTGCGGAAGTCTCCACGTAGTCATACAGGTCGTCATGGAAGCCCTCTATCTCCTTGTCCGTCACACCCAGCGACCGCAGTATGCCCTCAATCGTGGCGACCTCGTCCTCAACGGCTTTCTCCCCATCCTCCTGCGACTTGGCAAATGCCGCGGAAATCTGCTGCGAATGGCTCATCACGTCCGTTGAGATCATGTTCCATGTGGCGGATGTGATTTGCCGGATATTCGCGCTGGCCTCGTCCACAACCTTACTCACCGACACGGACACGCCATCGACATCCTCTACGGTCTGCTCCACCGTCTTGTAGGTGGCATCGCCGGCAGCATCCATCAGGTCTTCCATGGCTTCCTTCTCGGCTTTCATGGCGTTCTCGTTGGCTGTGGAAACGGCCTCCGACAATGTCTTCTCCGCCGCCTGCCGCCTGATGGCTTCAGTCAGGGCGTCGTATTTCTGTTTCTGTTCCTCCAGCGTGTCATTGACTCCTATCTGCTGGAGGTTGTATTCCCTCGCGAGTGTATTGATGCCCTCAAGTGCGGCCTGGTAGCTTTTGGAGCCTTTCTCCACATTGGTCAGCACCGCATAATAGGAATTGAGCTGCGACTGCTCCTCCAGCACCTTCTTGCGGAAACGATCCAGCGAGTCCGAAGCGTCGTCCGTCTCTGACGAGAACATTGAGAGCAAGCCGATGATGGAAGTGATGGCGACAAGGGCGATGCCGAACGGATTTGACAGGAACGCCGCCTTCAGCCCATTCACCGCCTTGGTGCAAAGATTGGTCGCGGCAGCCCACAGGCCGGTGGCCTTCGTGTTGGCGTTCTTCTGTATCGTGTCGACCTGCGTCTGAAAAGTGGAAAGCCTGGTCGCGGCAGCCTCTTTCTGCTCTGCGGCGGCAGCCACGTCAGACCTTGCCGCCTGTAAATTCTTCGCGGCGGAATTGGCATCGGACGCGGCGGTGTTCAGTTCCAGTTCCGCACGCTCGATGGCCTCGCCGTCACCCAGTTTCAAGACGGCCTCGTATTGTTCCTCTGCGGCTCTTACGGCTTCGTTGGCGTCATCGACACGCAGCGATGCCGCTGCCGCCTGGCTGGTCGCCTCGTTGTAGTTTGCCTCCGCTGTGGCCACTTTGGCACGCAGTTCCTCCTCCATGGCACGTACCTCGGCGTCGATGGCTGCCGCATTGCCGTTCTTGGCGGCTGTGTTGGCTTGGGTGGCGGCGGTCTCGGCATTGACGGCCTCCGTATCAAGAGAAGCCTTGTATTTGTCCACAAGCCCTTGCAACTCGCTCACGCGGTCAGCCTCAATGGTCTGCTTCTGCTTGGCTATCATGCTTTGGTATGCCTGTACAGCCATAAGCACGCCCTTGTACTCACCGTAGGCGGCGACCACCATAAGGATGGCGGTTCCGAGCTTGTCGAAGTTCTTGACCGCCTCGGTCGTCAGGTCTATCACGTCCACCAAGAAGCTTTCGCCTTTCTCGCCCATGCCGTTCAAGGCGTCTTCCCAGGCTCCCTCAAGGTTGCTCATCGCACCTTTCATGCCCTTGCTCTGCTTCTCCAGCATGCCGTTGAACTTGCCGCCCTCGGCCGTGGCGGAGGCGAACGCGTCGGACACCATCTCCACGCTTATCTTGCCGGCCGACATTTCGTCTTTCAGCTCGCTCATGCTCTTGCCGGTTTTCTCGGCGATGACGGTGAGCGGGTTGAAGCCGGCGTTGATCATCTGCAAAAGATCCTGACCCATCAGTTTGCCCGTACTCGACATCTGGGCGAACGCAAGGGTGAGCGAATTGAACTTCTGCGAGTCGCCCATCGATATGTCGCCTATCTCGCGCAGTATGGGCATCACCTTTTCCGCCTCTATGTTGAAAGCAAGCAGGGTCTGCGCGCCTTTTGCCAGATCCTGCATCATCATCGGAGTACTCACCGCATAGTCCTTGATGTCGCCGAACAGCTCACGACCCTTGGTCACGCCCGCAAGCGTCTCAAAGGAAATCTGCAAGGACTCCACCTCACCGCGAACGTCCATGATCTTTCTCACAAAGTCAGTCAGTTTGTCCGCCGCGAACAGTCCGGCAAGGGTGTTGCGCAAGCCGCTCAGCGTGCCGTCAAGTCCCGCCGCCACGCCCTGGGCCTCCATCATGCCTTCCTTCAGGTTGCCCTTCATCAAAAACTCAATCTGAACAGGTTTCATGCTCCGTCTATATCTTCATGTCATTTCGCGAGGTTGCTCTGGAAAAAGCCCAGGACATCATCGCCACCGTTTCTTTCGCTCCCTTTGCGTTTCCTGACGTAGCGGGGAGCGTCCGCCAGCATCATGATCAATGTCTGGTAGTTCACGCCGTTCAGGATGTACTCGCGGCTCCATCCCGTCGCGCTCGCTATCTGCCAGACCAGTCCGAAGGGGCTATGGCTTCCCTCATACTCGGTCGTTAACTCCCCTTCCTTCCCCGGCTCAACCTCAGCTTCATCGGATTCGTCCGCTCCGCTGATTTGATAATAGGCATAAAATTTTCCGTACCCAGCAGCAGCACGAACTTCATCATCGCCACCTGCAGGTACAGGTTGTCCACACAATGCCGCAATACCCACGACACCGCCCACACCGGCTTCCACCACGATCCGCACATCGTCAGCGCTACCATCTTCGAGATGTCCTTGCCGTGCTCCGCAACAAACTTCATCTGTGCGTCCTTGTCCATGGCCTCCATCTCGGCATAACTCACGCCAAGGCCAAGGTATATCCGTGCAATCTTTATCTGCGTGCCAAGGCGGGGACGGCGCATCGTCAGCCGCAGGTACAACGGCTTCTTGCGAAACGGTATGCGAACTGGCTTCAAAGGCACGGAGACGCCGATGTCAAGCAGCGCCTCCGATGCCTCCTGTTGGATCTTCCTATCGTCCATACCTCACGTTTCACTCACTGGCGGGAATGTCAAGTATCTGATAAGGCGCACTGCCGTCGCTCGGCTTCATCACCTTCAGCGTGCAGGCCACCTTCGACACCTCCGTCAGGGTCAGCTTGCCGTCGAGGTTGGCCAGCAGCATAGCGTTCGGAATGCTGATGCGCTTCCCGCTCGGCGTGTCGATGGTGCACGGACCCGTCAGTTGCACCAGCTCGGTTGGCGCATTCCAACCTGTGTAAGCACCCTCCGTGCCTACAAGAGTGCCGCCAAGCATGGCTGCCAGGTTCTCATAGTCCAGCTGGATCAGGTTGAATGTCGGAGCTATCGTGCCGTTCTTCTGCGACAGCACCAGCACAGGCGCGTCAGGCACCTGCTCCGCCTCCACGTCCACACTCTCAGGGGCGCTTCCGCCCCATTCGAAGCTGTCCTTCTCAATGTAGCCGACCTCCTTGTTGTTGAAGGTCATCTTGTTCAAACCGTACAAAAATTTTTTGTCCATTTTCCTATTGCTTTTTAATGGTTGATATAATCTTCTTTGCTCTCGGCAGCAGCAAGCCCGTCAGAATGCCCGTCAAATACCATTTCAATGGCATTCTGCGGCCTCCCTGCCGCGTCTCTTTCTCCGTAGCGCTGTGCGATTCCGCCGTCTGCTCTTTCTGCGTGCTGGCCGCGTCGCCCGCGCTACGTTTCATTTCCCGTATCGTCCGCTCGTAACGCTCGCACTGCAATGCCAGGCTGTCGCAACTCGCGTACACGTAGATGTATTCCGGCTCCGTCGCCGTGGCCGCCTTGCGGCCCACCGATACATGCGCCTGCCCGCTGCCGTCTGCATAGACGGCGCCCTCGGGCAGCTTGCGCAGGCTGTCAGCCGCTATCGTCATCCGAACCTCCGACGTCGGCACCACCAGCGGCTCTGTCCGTATTTCTACGACCTCGCTTGCGCTGTCTGCCCGCCATTGTCTCGCGCTCTGTGTCTCGCCCGCCGTCGTCTGCCTCTCCGTCACTTCCGCTCTCGCCGCCTTTCGGCTGCTCGCGCATCCGCTCAAGAACAGGGCAATCATCACGATGCTTGCAACTGTTGGCGCCGTCAATGGCCTTCCTGAGGCGGGCCATCTCGCGCGTGTTGCGGGCCAACTCTTTCTTCGTCTCATTGAATTCCTCCTTCAGGGGTTTCACGATGTTCTCTATCAATATCCGCGTGGCATGCTCGGCGTTGTCAAGGCGAACGGTCTCGGCGTCGGCTTCCGCCTTCGTCGCTTCCGCTTTCGCTTTCCTGACGGTGGCTCGCAGCGACACGATGGCCGCCACGGTGCCCACAAGCCCGCCGCCGAGTATCACGTTCACTATCTCGCTGAGTTCCATGTCCGCTCGCTTTGTTTATTGGTTGATGCCGATTTCCTTCAGCCACTTCTGCACGTCGAAGCTCGGGCAAGCCTTGCCGCTGTCCAGCTCCCTGTGGCCTACAATCCTCACGCTCGGGAAACGCCTGTGGAAGTCCCTCACATAAGCCGCCAGTGCTTCTTTCTGCGCCGCCGTCCGCGTGTCCTTGGGCTGCATCTGCCTGTCGCAGCCGCCCGCATACACGATGTGGCGGCTCACGCTGTTGTAGCCCCTGGCCCCGTTGGTGACCTCCCACGGATCGACGTTGGCGTCCTCGTTGTTGGCCACCAGACGCTCCACCTTGCCGTCAAGGTGCACCAGGTCGGTGTAGCCCACCTGCTTCCAGCCACGACCGCCTTTCGAGACAGGGTCGGTGTGCCAGTGACGGATGTCAGAGGCAGACACCTCCCTGCCCTCGGGGGTCGCCGTGCAATGGATGACCAGATACTTCAATCGTGCCATGGCGTCTTAAGCATTTCTATTCCCCGGTGCTGCTCGCAGCCTTGAACTTGGGCTCTGACCTGCTGTCCAGCACGATGAACTCCTCGCCAAAGGCAATGTTGGTGTCGGCCTTCATCAACATCTTGAAGAAGTACAGCTCGCTCATGTTGCTCACCGGCCCTATCTTGATCACGTGCTCGTCGTCCTGCAGGTTCACGGCGGCGAACAGGTTCGTCGTCATCGCGTTCGGGCTGCACAAGGTGGCCACCACAAGGTCGTCAGGCCAGGCCGCCAGCGTCTCGATCTTGATGTCCTTGTACATCTTGATGTTGCGCGTGGTCTCGTCACGGTTCTTGTACTCGCGGGCGGTCAGCTCGTCGTCATACTTGTTGAAGTCCGTCGGGCTCATCAGGAACCGCAGGTTCGGGTTCTCGATCATCGCCACGGGTATCTTCTCGCGCACGGCCTTCAGCCTGTCCGTCATCTTCGTGGCGTCGCTCGACACAACCACCACGTCGCTGTCCTTGGCGGCCTGTGTCAGGATGCCGTTGAACAGGTGGTCGTCATCGTCGCCGTAAACGCCGTTGATGTAGTGCGAGCCCAGCTCGAACTGCACCTGCTTCGACAGCGCGTCGAGCAGCGCGTTCTGTGCGCTGGGCGGAAGCTCGGCGAACACAAGGTCGCCCTTGGGCTGCCACGGGCGCCAGATGCCCTCGAACACGCGCGGGTTGAACACGGTGAACGCCATGAAGTCCACAGGGTTCAGCTCCTGCTCGCTGTACGAGAAGTCGCCCTTGCTGTCCGACACTTGCGGGTCTTCCTTCTGCTTCTGCAGCATCTTCCCAACATGCAGGCGGGGGATGCTGATTTTCTTCGACACGCCGGGGATCACGTGGATAAGACCCTTCTCCACGATCTCGTTGTTCGTCGTCGCCACGGTAAGGAGCTGCTCCAGCACCTCGCCGTTGTAGTTTGTGTTCTTGATTGTGAGTGCCATTGTCTCTTCTCTTTTTTTATTGGTTGTTGCGGTTGTATCTGTCCTGGATCTCTTTCTGCCGTCTCTCCCACGGGCTCTCCTTCTTGGGGTCGCCGCCAAGGTCGTCCAGCACCTTGCGCTTCGGGGCAAGGGCGGCAAGGGCTTTCTTCCCGTCCTCGAAATGCTCCTTCAAAAGGTTCTCGTACACGGGGCGGGTCTCAGCCGTGATGCGGCCGTCGCCCTCGGCGGCGTCAAGCAGGGTCTTGCGCTCTGCGGCGGCAGCGGCCTCCGCCGCGTCCTCATGCGCCTTCACCTTCGCCTTCAGCTGCGTGTTCTCGCTCTCAAGGGTCCCGGCCTTGGCGGCCTTCGCCTCAAGCTCGCCGATGCGCTCCAGCACGTCGGCCTCCGTCGCGCAGTCCTTGAACTGCGCACGCTTCTTCAGTTCTTCTAAATTCATGTCGTTCTCTTTTTGTGGCTCTCTGAGCCGGTTATTGAATATGTTGTATATCTGCTCCGGGGTGCTCTCCTCGGGCACAGGCTCCGCGTCATAGATGCCGTCGACCAGTCCCAGGGCCAACGCCTCGCCGGCCGTCAGCCAGTGGTCTTCGCCGTCAAAATAGGCGGCCTTGATCTCCTCCGCGTCCTTGCCCATCTTCGCCGCGTACATGCGGCACAAGGTGTCCTCCAGCCCCTCTATCTCCGCCAGCATGCTCCTCAGGTCGTTCTTGTTGCCGTAGCAGCTGCCGCTCACGCTGTGGAGCATCAAGCGCGCGTACTGGCTCATCTCCACGGGCTTCCCGCACAGCGCTATCACGCTCGCCATGCTCGCAGCGATGCCGTCCACGTAGATGCGGATGTCGGCCTTGCTGTTCCGCAGCGCGTTGAAGATGGCGATGCCGGCATACACCTCGCCGCCCACGCTGTTGATGCGCACGTCGATGCCCTCATAGGAGGATTCCGCCTCCATCAGCTCCCGCGCTATCGACCCGCTCTCCACGTCGCCGCCGATGTCGCCGTACAGCAGGATCACGCCCCTGCCGTCCTTGCCCGTGATATTGAAAAATCTTTTCTTGTCCATTCTTCTTTTCTGTCAGTTCGTTACGGGCATGTCCGCCCGCTTTTGCGATGCAAAATTGAGGTTTATTTCCCTCCCTCGCAAATCGTGTTTTTATCATGAAACTTTAAAACGTTATCATGACGTTTTAACTTGTCATCATGCGGACACGTTTTTCCAAACACGAAAAATCTCCCCAACTTTGCACCACTTTAACATGCGTTATATGGCTAAGGAACTGACAAATACACAGAAAAAGGAATGGGCGAAGACGCTCTACCTCAAGGAAAACCTCACACAGCAGGAAATCGCCGACCGCGTCGGCGTCTCACGCGTTTCCGTCTCCAACTGGGTGCGCGCCGGCAAATGGGAGGCGCAGCGCGCCGGCATCACCCTCACACGCGAGGAGCAGGTGCGCAACCTCTACCGCCAGGTGGCGGAAATAAACCGCGCCATCGCCGCACGCGACGAGGGCAGCCGCTTCGCCACCTCCCAAGAGGCGGACATCATCGGCAAGCTCTCCAAGTCCATCCGGCAGATGGAGACCGAGGCGGGCATCGCCGACGTCATCTCCGTGCTCACACGCTTCATCGACTTCCTGCGGCCTCTCGACCTCGAAAAGGCCAAGGAGGTGACCGGCCTCGCCGACGCTTTCATCAAATCAATCTTGTAACAAACACGACGGCTTATGAGAATACAGGACAAGAACGCGCTCCTGCATTGGGAGCAGTACAAGGAGGACATCCGCCGCGAGACGCCCGTCGACCGCAACATGCCGCACGCCGAGCGCGAAAGGCACCGCATATACCTCGAGGCGCACCCGCTGGAGTGGATAAAATACTTCTTCCCGGGTTACGCCAAGTACGACTTTGCCGACTTCCAGAAGAAGGCAATACGCCGCATACTCGCACACGACGAGTGGTACGAGGTGCTCTCCTGGAGCCGCGAGCTGGCCAAGTCCACCATCACCATGTTCATCGTATTCTACCTCGTCCTCACGCGCCGCAAGCGGAACGTCATCCTCACCTCCAACAGCAAGGACAACGCCGTCCGACTGCTCGCGCCCTACCGAGCCAACTTCGAGGCCAACGGGCGCATCGAGGCCTACTACGGCAGGCAGCAGACGCTCGGCTCATGGACGGAGGACGAGTTCCTCACCAAGTCGGGGGCGGCGTTCCGGGCCATCGGCGCGGGGCAGTCGCCGCGTGGCTCGCGCAACGAGGCCATACGACCCGACGTGCTGCTCATCGACGACTTCGACACCGACGAGGACACCAAGAACCCCGACATCATACAGAAACGCTGGGAGTGGTGGGAACAGGCGCTCTATCCCACACGCTCCGTCTCCGAGCCCACGCTGGTCATCTTCTGCGGCAACATCATCGCCAAGGACTGCTGCGTCACACGCGCGGGAGCCATGGCCGACCACTGGGACATCGTCAACATACGCGACAGGCAGGGGCGCTCCACCTGGCCGGAGAAAAACTCCGAGGCAGACATCGACCGCACACTCGCCTCCATCTCCACGCTCTCGCAGCAGCACGAGTACTTCAACAACCCCATATCCGAGGGCGAGATATTCAAGGAGGTCGTCTATGGCAAGGTGCCGCCACTCTCCAAGTTCAAGTTCCTCGTCATCTACGGCGACCCCGCACCGGGCGAGAGCAAGGGCAAGAAGGGAAAGTCCTTCAAGGCGGTCATGCTCCTTGGAAAGCGCGACGGCAAGCTCTACGTCATCAAGGCAAGGCTCGCACAGGCGCTCAACGCCGAGTTCATCGACTGGTACGTGCAGCTGCTCGAATACGTGGCGGGGCGCGCCACCGTCTATTGCTGGATGGAGAACAACAAGCTCCAGGACCCGTTCTTCCAGCAGGTCTTCAAGCCACTTGTCCGCAAGGTCAGGAAAGAGAAGGACATCACCCTCTACATCATGAGCGACGAGGAGAAGAAAACCGACAAGGCCACACGCATCGAGGCCAACCTCGAGCCCATGAACCGCGAGGGCAACCTCATCCTCAACGAGGCGGAGCGCGACAACCCGCACATGAAGGAGCTCGAAGACCAGTTCCGCCTCTTCACCCTCTCGCTCAAATACCCCGCCGACGGCCCCGACGCCGTCGAGGGCGGGAACCGCAAGATTGACGAGACCATGCAGAAGGCCGACAGGCCCATCACACAGTCACGCCATTCCATCAGAAACCGCAACAAATTCAGACTATAACCATGGGCAAGTTCATAACCATTGACGACTTCGACGCCACCGTACACCGCGACATCCTCGACGCCCTCACGCGAGACGACGCCTCCCTCGTGGAGATCTGCTCCGACCGCGCCATCGCCGAGATGCGCTGCTACCTTTCCAAACGCTACGACTGCGACGCCATATTCTCCGCCGAGGGCGGCGACCGCAACCAGCTCGTACTGATGATGGCGCTCGACATCGCCGTCTACCACATCTTCTCCATACACAACCCGCAAAAGCTCTCCCAAATCCGCAAGGACAGGTACGACCGCGCGGTGGAGTGGATGCGGGCCGTGGCCGACGAGGAAATCTCCATCGAGGGCGTGCCACTACTCCCCGAAGAGGAACGCGCGGCCAAGGCGCCGCTCATGTTCCGAAGCAACCGAAAACGTGTAAACAGACTATAACACCTTTCAAGATATGAGCAAACGAAGAAATTCCAATAACCAAAAAGGGCGCATCACCGTCAGCGGCAACGTGCCACGTCCGGGGCAGCGGCAACCCGCCGTCATACGCCTCACGCAGCCCAAGCGATTCGGCATCGACACCGCCGACTTCATGACGGCCATACGCGCCGCCGAGGACGTCGACTTCTCGCGGCGCTCGCGCCTCTACGACCTCTACACCGACATCCTCATCGACACACACCTCTCCTGCGTCATCGAGAAGCGCAAGAACGCCGTCCTCTGCTCGCAGATCGAGTTCCGGCGCAACGGCAAGCCCGACGACCGCGTCAACGAGCAGATCCACTCGCCGTGGTTCAACCGCTGCATAGCCGACCTCCTCGACGCCCGCTTCTGGGGCTTCTCGCTCCTCCAGTTCTACCGCAACGGACAGTGGGTGGACTACGACCTCATTCCAAGGAAGCACGTCGACCCCGTCCGCCACCTCATCCTCCGACAGCAGACCGACATCACAGGCACTTCCTGGGACGAGTACCCCGACCTCCTCTTCGTGGGCGGGCAGGACGACCTCGGGCTGCTCGCCAAGGCCGCGCCATGGGTCATCTACAAGCGCAACACCACAGCGGACTGGGCGCAGTTCTCCGAGGTCTTCGGGATGCCCATACAGGAATACACCTACGAAACCGATGACGAGGACAGCCGCAAGCGCGCGCTCGAGGACGCCAACTCGCTCGGCGCGCTCGCCACGTTCATTCACGGCAAGGACACGGAACTCAACCTCGTGGAGGCGGGCAACAAGACGGGTTCCGCAGAGGTCTATGAGAAACTCTGCGAACGCTGCAACAACGAGATCTCAAAGCTCATCCTCGGCAACACGCTCACCACCGAGTCGTCCGAGAACGGCACGCAGGCGCTCGGCACCGTACACAAGAAGGTCGAGGACAAGGTCACACAGTCCGACCGCCTCTATATCCTCGACATCCTCAACTACGACATGGCGGACATCTTCGCCGCCATGGGCATCGACACCAAGGGCGGACAGTTCTGCTTCCCAGAGCAGAAGGATGTGGATATGAGCACCAAGATGTCCATACTCACGCAGCTCCGCACGAACTTCTCCCTCCCCGTCGACGACGACTGGCTCTACGAGGAGTTCGGCGTGGAGAAGCCCAAGGACTACGACGCGCAGAAAGCCGCGCAGGAGCAGCAGCGCATCGACGACAGGCAGCGGGCGCAGGCCGCGCTCGCGGCGGCACAGCACAAGGACAATGACGATGACGACGAGCCGGACGGCGACACCAACGATGACGGCAAGCACAAGGACGTTCCCAACCCGCCCAAATCCAAAAAGGGCTTCAAGGACTGGTGGCGGCGTTTTTTCGCATGGGCCCCGTCGCCGCACGGGGCGGATTTAGACTGGTAGTCAACCACCTCTACTACGACAGCGACAATCCGGCGTCTTCCGGCTTCTCTTTCGACGCCGACGTGCTGCTGCATGCCCTACGGGACATCTACGCCAAGCGGGGCGGGAAAAAGGACTATCTCGAGACCGGCCTCCTGCGCGAGTTCTGCCAGTTCCTCGACCTCGCCGTCACCGAGGGTTTCCAACCCGACGACCCCGACGACGACTTCTACCACGCCCTGCGCCACTCCGACGAGGTGTTCGCGGCTTTCAAGACGCACCGCTTCCAGCGCGACATCGCGGCACGCCTACTCAACACCGACGGCAGCCTCAAGCCGTTCTCGCAGTGGGTGAAGGACATACAGCCCATAGCCTCCCACCAGTGCCGCGCCTGGTTCCAAACGGAGTACGACACCGCCGTCATCCGCGCTCACCAGGCGGCCGACTGGCAGCAGTTCGAGCGCGAGCGCGACGTCCTCCCCAACCTCAAGTGGATGCCCTCCACCTCCGCACATCCAGGAGCCGACCACCGCATCTTCTGGGGCACCATACGTCCCATCGACGACCCATTCTGGAAACAGCACAGGCCGGGCGACCGGTGGAACTGCAAGTGCTCGCTCTCGTCCACCGACGAGCAGCCCACCGACATTCCGGCCGACGTTCCCGCCTCCTCACAGCCACAGCCGGGGCTCTCGGGCAATCCGGGGCAAGACAGGGCGACATTCAGCCAAGACCACCCGTATTTCCCGTCCTCCTGCGCACGTTGCGACTTCTACAAGCCCTCGCTCAAAGACCGGCTGCGCTTCCTCTTCCAAAACCGCGTCAAGGACTGCTACAACTGCCCGTACATCAATGGGTGCATCGACAAGGCTCTGGCACGTGAAATTCACAAGTACGACAAAAAGCAGTGGGAACATTCCTACAACTCCAAGAATGCCGATGGCTATGTGATGACAGAGAAAGAGCGCATCACAGAAGCTAAAGCCTCAAAACAAGAAAAGAAGAAATACAAGAAAGAACTCAATATGTGTATGGTTATTGCGGATAACGGCCACAAGGTGGAATACCTCCATGGAGTGAACAGACCGGTAGGGGAGACCTACGACATCACGCTGGACGGAACACCTGCCGAATTAAAGGCTACAGGCAGCCACAACAACATTGAGAAGTATGCGAAGAAAGCGTTTAAGGAACAAGGGGCTAAAGCAATTGTCTTTGAACTTGAAAAAAGGACATCCGACATTTACGAAGCACTAAATGAAGCCAAACGCAAGTACCCCGGACTTTCAATCTACTTCTATTTCAAGAATGATAAGGTATTGAGAAGTATGTAAAAAATAGAGCCGCTAAAAAACGGCTCTGCGTGGTACACGACCTTTCAGTCCTGTCCCTAACTTCTTGCGAAGCTGGTGCAAAGGTACAACTTAATCTCCAACGAACAAAGAAAATGAAAAAGAAAGAACGCGAAATACTGAAATTGTGGAATTTGAAAGCCATTCAAATGTGCCTCAAAGGGCATTTGAATGTCGAAAACACCATGGCATTTTACCGGCCATCCTTTGGGGAATGCCTCGTGGCTATGATGTTTCTCGCAAAGCAAGCATTCTGCCGCAGGAAAGGTGCTCTCTTTATCCTCATTGGCAAGGCAAACAAACATGCAACGCATTCGTAACGATATGGACATAAAAGATTTCTCCAACGAACTCAAAAAGAAGCAGCGCGAGGTCGAAAAGCTACTCCGCCGCAACCTCCCCGTCGTCGTCGGACGCATGGCAAAGGACTTCTACCAGGACAACTTCCGAAAGTCCGGCTTCCAAAACAACGGCCTGCACCCGTGGCCTACCACACGGCGGCAGAACTCGGGCATGAAAGGGGCGGCCTCGCAATACGGCCCGCTGCTCTCCTCGCGGCGACACCTTTTCTCGTCCATCAAATACACGCCCTCCGACTTCCGCGTAGTCGTCTCCAACGACCTCCCCTATGCCGCCATCCATAACTTCGGCGGCGACACCAACCCCACCGTAACGCCCCGAATGAGGCGCTTCGCATGGGCCATGTACTACAATGCCCAAGGACGGAAAAAGAAAGCGACACAGGCCAAAAGAAAGCCCAAAAACAAGGCTTCTGCACCAAAGATAGAGACAACCGCCGCGCAGTTCTGGAAATCGCTCGCGCTCACACGCAAGAAGAAACTGCGCGTCCGCATCCCCCAGCGACAGTTCATCGGCGAAAGTGCCGAACTCAATACGCAAATCAACCAACGTATAGAAAACGAAATCAACAAGACATTAAACACATAAACAGTCATGGAAGAACTTTTCATCAAAATCCTCGAGCAGATCAGGCAGGAAATGCCCGAACTCTCCCTCGTCGATGAGGACTACGGACAACTCGAAACCGACGAGGACACCTACCCCGTAACATTCCCATGCGCACTCGTCGGCAACCTCGAAGCCGACTGGAACGACATCGGCCTCGGCACGCAGAAGGGTACCGTCCAGTTCTCAGCACGCCTCGCCGTCGATTGCTACCACGACACGCACTACGGCTCAGGCACGGAGGAAAAGGTAGCCCAGCGGCTTTCACTCGCCAACCGGCTCTACACCGCCCTGCAGTGCTTCTGTCCGCTTCCCGACATGGGGCCCATATTCCGCACCAAGACGCGATTCTACTCCATGCCGGGGGCTGTAAAGGTATATGAGTACATCTTCCAGTTTGAGATGGACGACAGCTCCGCCGCGCCCGACTGAGGCCGTTTCTACTCGTAGCCCACGCCCTCCGTCTCAAACAAGTCCAGCTGCTTCGCCGTCAGCTTCGGCTGCTTCACTTTCTTCACAGGCTTCAGCGCTATCGCCTCCAGCTCGCCCCCCTTGCGACGGATGATGGCCAGGATGCGCTCCTCGCTGATGAAAAACTCCTGCTCCGAAAGTATGCGCAAGGCATCGTCGAAACGGAGACGCTGCTTCTCCGTCCAATAAACGTAGCGGCGGCACAACTGCTCGTCGCGCTTCCTGATGAGTTCCTTGTTCCTTCCTCTTCTCGACATCCCTGCGCTTTCTATTCCACAAAGTTACAAATCTTTTTTCATAATCAACGCAAAAAAGAGCGGTAAATGTCTAATCTACCGCTCTTTCCATTAACAGTGTAAACAAAACAGGCGACTGCAGGCCGCTATCCCGTCATGCTGTCTCCTCTTTCTTCGGCTCCACGAAGAACGCCTCTTCCTGAACCACCTGGATGCCGCACTTCGCCATCTGCTCGCTCATCGGCCTGGCGGCGGCTTCGCCCTCCACCTTCACTTCCGCGTCGCGGTCGGCCAGCAGCTTGTCCTTGGCCACTTCCTCGCTCTGCCTCACATAGGCCGGCAGGAACTCCTTCACCAGCGGCAGCGCGCTGATCCAAGTGAACCCGCGCAGCAGCTTCAGCTTCGGGGTGCCCGTGCGGAACCCTATCGTCCCGTGGGCCATCTCCAGGCTCTTCTTCTTCGTGAACAGTTCCGCCTGGTTCTCCGTGGCGAAGCTCTGCAGCGTGTCAAACGCCGTCTCTTTCTCCGCGGCTAAGCTCGCCAGCCTGTCCTGCCACTTCTCGCGGATCTTGGCACACTGCAACTCTATCTCCGCATTGATTTTCTGAATCTGGGCGTTGCTCTTCGCATACGTGGCAAACGCCTCGTCGGCGCGCTCTCTCGTCACGCCCGTGATAATGGTCTTTTTCTGTCTTGCCATTGTCTTGATTTTTTAATTGTTGGTTTTATTGTGATTAACACTCAAGTTTTACTTATGCCACGCCGCAGGGCGGCATCGGCAACACTATGGTCTGACGTCTTGGCTTCAATCCGCCTTTCCTGATGATGACGCGCAGTTTCGTCTGGACGGCGGCCAGCTCTTTCAAGTCCAGACGGGCAAATGCCTTGCCCGCTATACGCGGACTCGCGCAAAAGGCGTTCACCTTGTCCCAGTCCGTCGTGTCCACGCCGGCCTTCTGCATCAGCTTCAGGCACAGGCTCCGCGCCTTGCGACGCATCTCCTTCCAGCCAGTCTTCTCCTCAAGCGACTCGCACATGGTCTTGTACTCCCAGTCCTCCATCTCATGGAGGTGCGTCGTCCGGCCGTCCGTGTAGCTGCTCACGAGGCTCTCCTTCAGCTCCTCAGCGTCGCAGCCGTACAGTTTGTTCAACGAGGCGTAAAAACGCCGGTAATCACCCGTACTCATGCTATCTGCTCGTTTATCTTGTGCATTTTCTTTCGGGCCACGTCAAGGCCTCTCTCGTAGCCCATCAGCATACCAGCAAACGCGCCGCCCAGGATGCCGGCAACCACGCCAAGCATCGGGGCGAACACCACCAGCAGCCAAAACAGCGGGTTCCACCATTTCGGCAACAGCAACTTCTGAATTTTTGTCTTCATCTTTGTTCGGTTTTTAATGGTTATACTTCGTTTTCTCTCTCTTTCGTCGTCTTCGCCAACTTGTATCGCGCCGGAAGCACTTTCTCCCACTGGCAGTCGTCGCAGCATACGCCGTCATCTGCCAGCGGCCACGGGTCGTTGCCCATACCGTAGAACTTCCTGCCGCAGAAGCAGCACTCCTGCTCCCTCTCGTGTGCGCCGTCCTCCTCAAACAGGGGCTTCAGCCCGCACGAGGTCGCCACGTCAAGCTCCAGCTTCGCGCCCTTGCTCGTCCACCAGCCTTTCAGCATATAGATGTACTGGCAGCTCAGCAGCGTCTTGATGTCCACCTTCATGTGCATACGCCAGTCCCCAGGTTGGGGCAGACCGTTCTCAAACGGGTTAAGGGGTTCGTAACCCGCTTTCTTCAGTCGCTCGGCGGCGGTCTTGAACGCCGCCTTCCTTTCGTCCATGTCATAGTGCGCTATCGCGCCGCTGATGTAAACTCTCTTGTTCATGTTCTGTCTCATTTTTAATGGTTTCTTACTTGTTTTCATCCTCGCAGCCGAGCGTGTACTTGGCCGCGCCTTCCTCCCAAATGGTGTAGGGCACACCAGGGCTGTCCATGAAGCGGCTCTTGCAACTCGCCCTGAAACCCTCCACCATTATCTTGATGTCCGCGTCATACTCTATCTTGCCGCCGACCCTGCCCTCGGGGTGCATGCCCTGCGCGTGGCTCACAAAGATGAGCAGCTTGTTGTGGAAGCGCTCCTTCATCTGCTTGTAGCCGTTGTAGGTGATTCCGCTGTACTGCAGGCTATCGATAATCACGATGCCGGGGCTCTTGCGCTTGCTTAGGCGCTCGCACAGCTGCTCCATAGGCTCCCTGTCCAGCACCGTGAACCGTCCGCTCACCTCCTGCATCCTGTGCCGCACCATGCTCTTCTGCACGCTCAGGCCCGTGCCCTCCTCAAGGCTGTCATACAGCACCCTGTCAAAGCGGCACAGATACTTGGCCAGCTGCATCACGAAGCTCGTCTTCCCGTTCCCGCTCGCGCCCCAGATGATCCACGTGCCCGTCTTCGCCGGATTGCCCAGCGAAGCCTGCCACGCCCCCGTGAACGCAAACGACGGTATCTTCATCTTCATGATGTCCGTCGGGCTGTATGCGCGTCGCAGTTTCATTTTCCCGCGTCCTTTCCAAGCTCCGCCAACAGCGCGTCGGCATATTCCACGGCCGCCCCCGCGCACTTCTTCGCAAATTCGCCGTCGTCGCCGAATGGCGAGTAGCCGGCCTCCAGCATGCGCACCGCCTCCGGCAGCACGTTGCGCGACATGAACTCCTTGGCGGCCTCGTAACGCCGCACCTCCCACAATGCCGCATCCTGGCGGCTCGGGGTCTTCTCGTTTTTCTTTGTCTCCATAGTCTTTGGAATTATGTTGTTGTTGATTTTGGCCTTCATTACGCCTCTCTCTTCAGTTTCTCTATCTCGGTATATACGCGCCTCAGGCCGCCGCCCGTCGCGTTCACGATGCGCATCACGTCCGTGCCCTGCGGCGCGTTCACCTTCGCGATGATGGCGGCCTGCGCCAACAGGAACTTCCTGCGCTCGCGCTCGTCCTCCGGCGTAACCCTGCTGAACGTGTCGCCGAAGCGGCTCAGCATCTCCGCATAGCCCACCTTCAGGCTCTCCACGTTACGGCCTATCTTGGCCCGCAGCCCGTCCGCGCCCATCATGTACCAGCCGCAGCAACGCTCCGTCGCGTTCCACAGGGCTTTCAGCTCCAGGAACGCCTCGTATTGCAGGTCGCCCGCCTCGTCCAGTATCACCAGCGGCGTGTCTATCGTCCGCAGGTATTCCACCAGGTCGTCGTAGATGTCGCTGTACCTGCCCAGGCTGCCCACGCCGAACTCCTTGGCGATCTTCCGCACTAATTTCAGCTTCGTCTTCACCTGCGAGCAGTCGATATAGACGGCGTTCCTGTGGCTCTTGGCGTATGCCCGGGCCGTGAACGTCTTGCCGATGTTCGGGATGTCGCACAGTATCGCGCTCAGACCGCTCTCCTGGCACACCCGCAGCTGCTCGCTCACGAACACCCACGTCGGCGTCTCGGCAGCCGCCCATGGCTGCTCCTCGTGAAGCGTAACGCCAAGCCGGCGGGCCATGCCCACCCAGCCGGCGTCGCTCACCTGCTTCTCCCAGTTGCCCTTTTTGATGCTGTTGTACACACTCGCCGAGATGCCGAGGCTCACGGCGTGCTTGTTGTCGCTCGGATAGTTCCTGCGGTCGGCTTCTATCGCCGACGCTATCCTGCGCTTGATGTCTTCTGTGATTCTCATTTGAATGCTGCTTTTATCTTGTTTGAATTGCTTTCGATTGTCGTTAAAATGCCCGTCTTTCCGGGCTGCCAACCGTCTTTCCGGTTTGTCATCCTACGGCCTCTCGGGGCTTCCGTCCCATGCTAAACGCGTTGTCTTTCATATCCTGCCCACCGCCTCCCTGCGGTAGCGGCTCATGTCCATGTAGTCCGTGTAGTCGTCGTCCGCCTCTTCCTGCGGCTGTACGCCCTGCACGGTCTTGGCCTCCACCTGCCTTATCGCCGACGCGTCCGCTTTCTTCAATGCCAGCACGGGGCTTATCTTGCCGTCCCTCATCATCTTGTCGAACTGGCTCACATACTTGGCCTGCTCCGTATAGGCCGCCACGTCCTCTTCCGTCTGCTCCGCGCGGGCGGTGTTGTACCTTGCCGCCCGCTTGCAGCGGCAGATGTACTCGTCGTCCTGCCAGATGTACACCTCGCCGACACCGCCGTCCGCGTCGGGTAGCCAGTAGGCCTCCACCTTAGTGTTGCCGGGCTTCAGCTTTCGTATCACCTGCGGCTCTGGCAGCACGTACTGTTGATGCATCACCGTGCAGTACATGTTCCTCCGTATCGTCGTCTCGGTCTTCTCGCCGATGTAGCGGTACAGATACCATTCCTCTATAGGCTTCAGGCCGGGGTTCTGCATCATCGTCAGCACGTCCCAGCGCGTCATGCCCTTGAAACGCTTCTGGTCGGGGTGCAGCTCGTGGTTGAACTCGTCAATGTCTCGCCCGTTGCTCGCCACTATCTCTTCCCATGTGTATTCCTTCTCCTTCCATTTGTTGTTTGTCTCGTCGTAGACCTTCTCCACCTTGGGGCGGTTGGCCTCCAGCCGTGCGTAGAACCTGCCCGTGTTGGCATGGTTACGCTTCTCCACGCCGTAGCGGAACTGCCTGTTCTTATGCTCCGCGCTCTTTTCCTGGCTGTTGCCGGGGTTGCACCACCTTACCAGCGGGAACAGCACCTGCGCCTTCATAAAGCCGTCGGCGAAGTGGTTCACGATGTGGTGCTCCACCTCTATTTCGGCTGGCATGTTCCAACCTTCCCTAAGCAGCAGACGGAACATATCCCGCACGCACTCCACAAACAAGCTGTCGTCTTTCTTCCGCGCGTATGCCTTGCCTATCACACAACCGCTCAACACGTCGTAGATAAAGTACCCGTGTACCCTCTGGCTCCCTTTCATCAAGAACGGCAGGTCTC
Source organism: uncultured Bacteroidaceae bacterium (assembly GCA_964415385.1). Taxonomy (GTDB): domain Bacteria; phylum Bacteroidota; class Bacteroidia; order Bacteroidales; family Bacteroidaceae; genus UBA3839. The sequence continues at coordinate 72,895 of CAYPZK010000002.1, read as the reverse complement.
GGTCGTCCGCACTTATCTTGCTCAGCGCGAACATCGGGTTGTGCCGCAGGTGATGCGGCCTGTACGTCTGACTGAACGTCCATCCCGTGTCGTGGTATTTTGCCCTCAATGCCTTATGTTCCGGGCTGTTCAGTATGTTGCTGATGGTCGCCGCGCTAAGCACCAGCGGGTTGCCCTTCTTGTCCACGAACGCTTTCGGGTCGTACAGTTCACCCGTAACGGGGTCCACCACCTCCACCTCGCCTGTAACGAAGCGGTTATAAGCCTCGCCCACAACGGTGTTGAACGGCCGCGTGCCGTCCGGCTGGCAGTCAAGGCTCAGCACTAATTTCACCACCTCCACAGTCCGCTTTTGCGAGTTGCGGTTCCGGTACTTCTTGCTGATCAGCGACTCGTAGCCCTCCTTCTGGTACGCCGACACGCGCTGCTTGAACCTGTTCGGGCTCAGCGGCAGCGTGTGGCCGAACTCCTCCCTGTAATAGCTGATGGCTCCCGCCATCGCGCCCCAGTTCACCGTCTGGCCGTGCATCGCCTTGCGCATGATGTTCGTGTCACGCATCACGGCAACCACGGCCTCCAAAGCCGACGCGTTCACCGTGTACTCGTTCACTTTCTCCGGCGGCAGCGTGCCGCCGTCATCAAAGCGGAACTGCGTGAAGAACTTCCGCGCCTCCGCGTCGATGCGGTAGTGCTGCCCGAACCAGTCCTTCAGTATGTCCTGTTCCATCTCTCCATATTTCTCCTTGATGTGCTCCTTGAACCTCACAGGCAGCGTGGCTACCTCCACAAGTGCGTTCTCGCCAAGGCCGCCGCCCCTGCGAACCACGTTGATTTGCCCGCGCCTGCACAACTGCTTGTAGTTCGGAACGGTCATGATGGGGGCAAGAACGTCAGGCGCAAGCGTCTCGGGACGCCTGCCGCCCAGACAGCGGCTCCGGCTGTAATCCAACCCGCCGCCGACAACCGCAGGACGGTCGTCATACGTCAAGTCTTCATACGAGATGCACAATATCTTGCCGTAATATTCCATACGCCACCTCCCTACAGGCTCATAGCCATACACTGCACCTCGTTCTGCAACGACATCAGCGACGCGATGCTCTCGCATTTCTCGCGGCGAGCCACCTTGCCGTCCACATATACCAGCACCTCAGGCTCCGCCTTGCTCGCAACGAGCTTCACCCTGTCGCCGAAGGTCTGCGTCATCGTCTTCTCCGCCTCCTCGTGCGTCGTCTCCATCTCGGCAGGCTTCCAGCTCGCCACGCCGCCCAGCTCCTTCAGGGCCACGTAGCGGATCCTGCGGGCCAGCTTGCTGTCACTCTCAAACGTCAGCGCTTTCCACACCATCACGTTCGAACACTTGAACACTCTCCGGAGGTGAGCCTTCGCCCGCTCCTCCACATAAATTCGCTTTGCCATTTCTTTATTCGTTTTATTGATTCTTTTATGTTGCTTTCCTCCGTCCGGGCTCTGCTTTATCGCCTGAAATCACTAACTTTACAGCCGTTTACAACTTTTACCAGCAATGAACACAGAACTCATCATGCTAAAAGCCCAGACAGAGGCTCTACGCAATTACTTCATGGGACTCCTTCCTACCATTTTCAATGACGACGACCAGTCCGTCTGGCTGGCGAAATACCTGATGTGGAATTTCGAGAGGCAGAATCTCGCACCATACGATTTCTCAGACAAGCTGCCGACTCCTGAGAAAGACAAGATAAGTCGCCGACGCTTTCAGCTGCAAGTTCTGATGGACGTAGCCTATATCCAGGGGCGGCTGCAAGAATGCGGCATACCAAGAATAATAGGTTCCGCCGCTGCCGCTCAAGCTGAGCAAGTCTATGTTCACTCTGACCACTCCGAGGAGACGATGATCCCGATAATCGATGCCCTGTGGCGTTCCGAGCCTCACGACTTTTCGGAAAGTAAACCATAGACCTTGCGGCTCTCCTGCTTGCCACCGGAACCTCCACCGTCTTCACGGTTCTTCCACACACGCGGTAGTTTATCCTCACCGCCTTCACTTCACACTCTGCGTCAAACACAGGGGCGATTTCTCGCGCAAATAACTTTGCCATAATCTTTTATTATTTTAAGTGGTTCTTGATGTATTCCATGTCCTCTTCCTGTAGAGGCAGGTTCAGCCGCAGCATCGTCAGCACGGCGTTCCGTTCGCCGATCAGCTTCACCGCCTCACGCCGCAGGTCGCTGTCCTGATGGGCGGCGGCCTTGCCAAGCAGCAGCTCCGCCAACTCCCAGTTGTCAGACTCACGCTCGGCTTCCATCTCCTTGATCTTTTTCATGGCGAGGTTGTAGGCGCCCTCGCTGATTTTCCACTCGCCGGTCACCGCGTCCAGCAGCGCACGGAAGTTGTTCTCTTTCCACAAGGCGCAGAACCCGTCCTTGTTCATTCCTTCGCCACACGCCATGTAGATGTCTTGCACCTTGTCAAATACCTCGGCCTTTACCTTCAGACCCGTCCGTTTTTCGAATTCTTCTTTTGTCATCGCTTTGTCTTTTAACCATTAACATTCGTTTACCTCGCCAATTTTTCGTACCTTTGGCGCGGCGTTAATATCATTAACTCGCCTGCAAAGGTAAACAATTTGTAGATACCTACAAAACAAATCGCGGATTATTTTTCCGCACAACGTAGATTTTCTTTTCAGATGGAGAAAAAAACTATGGTGGCACAGCTAATAGACCACTACACAAATGGAAATAAGGCGCAGTTTGCCAAGATGCTGGGAGTAAGTCCACAAACCGTAAGTGCATGGATTGCGCGGAACACGTTTGACAACGAACTCATATACGCAAAATGTGGAGATATATCTCCGTCATGGTTATTGACGGGTAGGGGAGAGATGCTCTCCTCCGAGCCATCCGCAACTGCTTCGCCCACACAAACCGCTGCACAACACGATGCTTTCGCGAGCAAGCTTCTTGAAAAAATCACCGAACAAGCCGAAGAAATCGGCAGGCTCAAGGCACAGATAGACGAACTCGAACGGCGCAGGGGGGTCGATGCCTCCGCTGCCGCCTCTTCAGAGTCTGCCCTTGTCGGATAACCACGCTTTACATCGCATGGACGCGCAAACGATAACCCCAACCGCACCAACCACACAGGCGCACCCAATCCACACGCACACACACGTACCACGCGCTCACGCTCCCCGCACACCCCAAAACACCCCCGAAAAGCCTCCGCACACGCTTTTCGGGGTCAAAACAGGGGCATTACAAGCCAAACACGCTGTAATCAAGCCATTTGCGCATATATTATATATAAGGTGTAGCGGTTTTCAAATGGGCAGTTTCCCCCACCTTAAACCCCGAAAATCGCCACGAACTTGCGGCGAAGGGCTGGTTTCCACATCTGAAACACCCTCGAAATACGTTAAAATGTAACCCCTAATGTAACCCCAAACTCGTGAAAAATGTAACCCCAAACTCGTTTTTCTCACAACCTAAAATGTAACCCCTCTCTGTAACCCCAAGTGTAACCCCAAACTCGAAAAACGAACCGTTTGGGCATAAAAAAGGGAGAGCGACAAGCCCTCCCTCACAGCATTCAAATCAACGCCGCCATAATTCCGTTTTAACGGCGTTTTACCATTATTCGCAAGCCATTTTATGCCATAGAAAGCCCACACAAAGCCCCAAAACGAACCCAAAGCGTTCCCTCCACATATCTTCCGCACTACAAAACCGCGCCAATTAGCTTTGTTACAGCCGTTTCCCGCCATATTTCCGCCCCTTTCAAGCATTCACGGCCAAGCCACCGCAAAGCCATTTTCAGCGTGTTCTGTGCCCATTTCCGTGCTTCCTGAAGCCTCATCAGCGTAGAAGCATCCCCTACCCCATCATTTCGCCCGTTTTCGAAGCCTTGATGTAAAGAACCACCCTCAAAACAGCCACCTCGAAGCCTCCCGATGTAAAGCCAATGTAAAGCAATGAAAACCGTTTCGTTTTTTTCGCCCCATTTCTCCATCCACTCGTAACTCATTGTAAACAAACACCTTTAGCCCACTTTTCCCAACTCCCCCACTCTACCGTTTCGTTTTATGCCCCATATAGATAGAATATATATAAAAGATTTTGCTTGCAAAATCTTGCGTCCGTTTTGGAAAAAGTCAGACTGAAACGGAGATTTTCAAGACGGATTTTGGAAGTCTGCTCCGCAGAACTTGACTGGTCGCTGCCGGCAAGATTGACAATTGAAAATGGAAGGGATGTTAAAGGGAAGCTTTCAAATTGAAGATGAAAAGATTGAAGATTGGTCATGGAAGGGGAGATAAAGGGATGTCAATGTGAGGCTTCCAAGGCCTTGAGGTCGCTGCCGCGGTTGAGCTTGAAGTAGGCTTCGCGGAGTCCGTCACGCCAGAGGGAGGGGTCAGCAGGAGCGAGCCGGCGGGCTTCCTCGAAGGCCTCGCGGGCGTGGTCGTAGAGCTGAAGCAGGCGGCGGCGGTTGGCGGCATAGCCCTTGGAACCGATTGTGAGGTTGGCACGGGCAAAGAAACGGTGAGCGCAGTCGGTCCATGCGCTGCCCAAGGCGGCATAGACGGCGGCGAGGACGGGAGCGGAGGCCGTGTCGGTGGGGACGAAGGCAGCGGCACGCTGGTAGGCGGTGACGGCGGAGTCGGGCTGCACGAGGGTCTGCAGAAGACGGCCGCGCAGATACCAATAGCGGGGGTTGCGGGGACGGAGCGTGAGGAGCGTGTCAACCACACGGAGCGAGGCGGCGTGGTCGTGCAGGCTGTCGTAGTGGGCGATGAGGGCGGCGGAGAAGAAGGGATGGAGAGGACAACGGCGAAAGGCGCTGCGGAGGGCGGCAAGACAAGCGGTCGTGTCGCCCGTCTGGCGGAGCGACTGGACTTGCAGTTCGAGCAACGGAGCCTGACCGGCGGTGTCGGTGAGAGCCAGCGGCAGCCAGTGGAGGACATCGGCATAGCGTCGGGCTCCGTAGGCGGAGGTCACGGCCAGGCGGGCGATGCCCACGCTGTCGGCATTGGTGTCTCCGCCAGCCACTGCTGAAGAAGGGGAGCAGAGGGGGTTGGCGAGGGAGCGCAGGTAAGTGTCGAAATAGGTGTAGGCAGTGGCGTACTGCCGTTGCTTGTAGAAATATTTACCCCCGCTGAGCAGGTTGCCGGACAGAGGGCTCACGCAGCGGGTGAGGGGACGGGTGTAGCGCGGACGGACACGGCCTCGGGCATCAGGAAGATGGTCGAGCGAATCGCAACGCATTCCGTAGCGGAAGACACCCAGCACGTGGGTGAAATAGGCGGCGGTGTCGGGCTTGTTGTTCAGAAAAATCTTGGTATTCTCGGCCACGGCCAGCTGATAGTGGGCGGAGGTCTCGTAGAAGTTGAGACGCACGTCGGCGGCGGCTTCGGGCCAGCTGGCGAAGGCGGCGGTGAGATCCTTGTCGATTTGCGCGTAGGAGCCGGACTTGTAGAGGGCTTTCACCGACTTCAGGAGTGCCTTGGGTTCGTAGGGTTTCGGCACCGGGGCTGTCTTTCCGCCTGAGGACTGTGCGGAGACGGAGCTGAGGGCGGAGAGTGTGAGCAGAATGAGCAGGGAGATGGCTCTTGGTATCATGATAGAAGATGTTTTTGGGAGAGAGGGTGAAAAACCGTGGCAAAGTTACGACTTTTTGGGAATTTATGCCATCCTTTTCGTTTTTTTCCGTTACCTTTGCACCTATTGAACTCTAAATCCGACATGATGACAACTCAACAAAGGTATATGTCGCGCGGCGTGAGCGCGGCGAAAGAAGACGTGCACAACGCCATCAAGAACATCGACAAGGGTATCTTTCCGCAGGCTTTCTGCAAAATCATTCCTGACATACTTGGTGGCGACCCTGCCTACTGCAACGTCATGCATGCCGACGGAGCGGGCACAAAGTCGAGCCTGGCCTACATGTACTGGCGCGAGACGGGCGACCTGAGCGTGTGGAAAGGCATCGCACAGGACGCGCTCGTCATGAACACGGACGACCTGCTTTGCGTGGGAGCCGTGGACAACATCCTCGTGAGCAGCACCATCGGGCGCAACAAGACGCTCATTCCGGGAGAGGTCATCGCGGCCATCATCAACGGAACGGATGAGCTGCTGCGACAGATGCGCGACATGGGCATCGGCATCTATGCTACGGGCGGCGAGACGGCCGACGTGGGCGACTTGGTGCGCACCATCATCGTGGACTCCACCGTAACGTGCCGCATGAAGCGGGCCGACGTGATTGACAACGCGAACATCCGACCGGGCGATGTCATCGTAGGGCTGTCCAGCTGCGGGCAGGCCACCTACGAGACGGCCTACAACGGCGGCATGGGCAGCAACGGACTGACCAGCGCACGTCACGACATGTTCGCCAAATACCTGGCCATGAAATACCCCGAGAGCTACGACCATGCCATCCCGAAGGAACTGGTGTACAGCGGCACGTATGCCCTGCAGGATTCCGTGGAAGGCGTGCCGCTGAACGCAGGACAGCTGGTGCTTTCGCCCACCCGCACCTACGCACCCGTCATCAAGCAACTGCTCGAACAGCTGCGACCGCAGATTCACGGCATGGTACACTGCACGGGCGGCGCACAGACCAAGGTGCTCCACTTCGTGGGCGATGACTGCCGGGTAGTGAAAGACCACATGTTCCCCGTCCCGCCCCTCTTCAAGGCCATCCAGCAACAGAGCGGCACGGACTGGAACGAGATGTACAAGGTGTTCAACATGGGCCACCGGCTCGAAGTCTATGTGCCGGCAGAGGCAGCAGAGCAGGTCATCGACATTTCCCGCTCGTTCAACATCGACGCACAGGTGGTAGGTCACATCGAGAAGGGGCGGAAGAGCCTCACCATCCACAGCGAATACGGCACGTTTGACTATTAACCGCTCTCCCATCGCTTTTTCTCCCCATATCCCATCATGGCAAGCAACAACATCCTGGACAAGCTGGACGGCATCGTGAGCCGCTTCGAGGAGGTGTCCACGTTCATCACCGACCCCAGCGTCATCGCCGACCAGAAACGCTACGTGAGGCTCACGAAGGAATACAAAGACTTGGAGAGCCTCGTCGGGGCACGGCAGGAATATATCGACTGCCGGGCGCATCTCGAAGAGGCAAGGCAGGTGCTCGCCCACGAGGACGACCCCGAGATGAAAGACATGGCCCGCGAGGAAATCGACGCGAACGAGAGACTGCTGCCCGCGCTCGAAGAGCGGATCAAGCTCCTCCTCATCCCCGCCGACCCCGAAGACGGCAAGAACGTGGTCATGGAAATCCGGAGCGGCACGGGGGGCGACGAGGCAGCACTCTTCGCCGGCGACCTCTTCCGCATGTACTCCAAATACTGCGAGACGAAGGGATGGCACGTGAGCGTCTCTTCCTTCAGCGAGGGAGCGGCCGGAGGCTACAAGGAAATCATCTTCAACGTGACGGGCGAGAATGTCTTCGGCACACTGAAATACGAATCGGGCGTACACCGCGTGCAACGCGTGCCCGCCACCGAAACCCAAGGGCGCATCCACACCTCGGCAGCCACTGTGGCCGTACTGCCCGAAGCCGAACCCTTCGACGTGCAAATCAACGAGAACGAAATCAAATGGGACACATTCCGCTCGTCGGGTGCCGGCGGACAGAACGTGAACAAGGTGGAATCGGGTGTGCGCGCCCGCTACCTGTGGACCGACCCCGACACGGGCGAAAAGGAGGAAATCCTCGTGGAATGCACGGAGACGCGCGACCAGCCGAAAAATAAGGAGCGTGCGCTCGCACGCCTGCGCACGCGTATCTACGACCGCGAGCATCAGAAATACATCGACAACATTGCGTCGCGACGGAAGACAATGGTCTCGACCGGCGACCGCTCCGCCAAAATCCGCACCTACAACTACCCGCAGGGACGGGTGACGGACCATCGCATCAACTACACCATCCACAACCTCGCGGCCTTCCTGGACGGCGACATCCAAGACTGCATCGACCACCTCATCGTGGCCGAAAACGCTGAGAAACTGAAAGCAGCAGAACTATAAGGACAACGACAATGACCGCTGAAAGAGCACCCAGAAACAGAACATTAAGCCTCAGCACGGAGGAAAAAAACATCTATAGTCAACGTCTGATAACCAGCAAGGCGTTGAAACTCTACAACGCTTCCTACGTGAACCGTACCATCAATGACGACCTCCTCTCAACACTCCCATATCTTCCGAACCACTTTGCCGATTTAATCATCATTGACCCTCCCTACAATCTCACCAAAGATTTTCATGGAAATAAATTTACGGCGAAGACATACGGACAATATGTGGAGTATCTCAATCAATGGCTGCCACAGGTCATCCAGAAGCTGAAGCCGGACGGCTCATTGTATCTCTGCGCGGACTGGCGATGCACTGCAGCCATGCAGCAGGTCTTATCTCAATACCTCCACATCATGAACCGCATCACATGGCAAAGAGAAAAAGGAAGAGGCGCGAAATCCAACTGGAAAAACAACATGGAGGACATCTGGTTCGCAGTGAACGACCCTAAGGACTATTACTTCAATATTGAAGCTGTGAAAATCAGACGCAGGGTCATCGCCCCCTACCGGACAGACGGTAAGCCCAAGGACTGGGAGGAAACCGCCCAGGGAAACTACCGAACCACCTGCCCCTCCAATTTCTGGGATGACATCAGCGTGCCGTTCTGGTCCATGCCAGAAAACACCGACCACCCCACGCAGAAGCCGGAGAAGCTGATAGCCAAGCTCATTCTGGCATCTTCAAAAGAAGGGGATATGGTCTTCGACCCTTTTCTCGGCAGCGGAACCACAAGCGTTGTTGCCCGAAAACTTAACAGACAATATTGTGGCGTGGAAATCAATGCTGAATATTGTTGCTGGGCAGAAAAACGCCTGGATATGGCATTGAGAGATTCTACGATTCAAGGGTATTCCAACGGTGTCTTTTGGGAGCGCAATACAGCTGGACAGCAAAGAGTCAGAATCAAAGCATCCCAGACACGCCACATAGTCGAAAGACCATCGAAGCAAATGACCCTTTTCTAAATCTCCAAAACATGGAACACTTGTTAAGTGAAACCGCCAAAAACGTGCTACAGCTCCTTAATCAGGATGGACAAGAAATCGTCAAAGGAGAATTGCTGAACTCTCCACGCGCCATCGGAGATGCTGTCCAAGAATTTCTCAGCGAGAAGAATGGGATACAGCAATGCATCCCGTACGACAAACTAAAGGATTTCAGAAACGGATTTACGCGACGGTCGATGGAAGACATGGCCTTCCACGATGTCCAGAACCGATATTACGCTGTCGATTGTAAGACCCACAACCTCAACACGGACTTCAACATGCCAAACCTGATTTCGGTGCAACGGCTAACCAACTTCTACAAAAACGATTCCAACGTATTTTGCATCTTAGTCGTTGAATACGAAGTAAAAGCACAGAAAATCATTTACACACAATGTCATTTCAAGCCCATCGAAGCCTTTGACTGGGATTGCCTGACCATCGGCGCACTGGGATGGGGGCAAATACAAATCGCCAATGCGAACAACCTCATATTCAGCCCTGTCATCAACAGAAAAGAATGGATGCTACAGCTCTGCGAACAACTTCAGAATTTCTACGATAATGAAATCAGCAAGATAGGTAAACGGAAACAATGGTTTGACGACATAGAAAAATTTTGGAAAACAAAATGACACGACAAGAACTTATACAGCAAATCTTCAAGAAACGGAGCTTCCTGTGCGTCGGCCTCGACACCGACATCCAGAAAATACCGCAGTCACTCACCGACGAAATCACTCATAAGGCCGACAGAGAGGGCATCAGCCCCAACAACATCAACCTGCTCCTGATGACGGCCTTCAACCGGCGTATCATCGATGCCACCGCCCCTTATTGCGTGGCCTACAAGCCCAACCTCGCTTTCTACGAAGAGCAGGGAGCGAACGGCATCGCGGCCTTCGAACAGACCGTCAGCTACATCCGCCGGCACTACCCCGGACACTTCATCATCGCCGATGCCAAACGTGGCGACATCGGCAACACCAGTAGCCTCTACGCACGCACCTTCTTCCAGCAATACGGCGTGGACTCGCTCACCGTAGCACCCTACATGGGCGAGGACTCCGTCACACCCTTTCTCCAATATCCGGGCAAATGGGTCACTCTGCTCGCCCTCACATCCAACAAGGGCAGTCTTGACTTCCAGCTCACGGAAGACAAAAACGGCGAACGGCTCTTCGAGAAAGTGCTCCGGAAGAGCCAGGAGTGGGGCAATGCGGACAATATGATGTACGTTGTCGGCGCCACCCGCGGCGAGCTCTTCCAGGATGTCCGCCGCATCGTGCCCCATCACTTTCTCCTCGTGCCCGGTGTCGGCGCACAGGGAGGCAGCCTCGCCGAAGTCTGCCGCTACGGCATGACAGCCGAATGCGGTCTGCTCGTCAATTCCTCCCGAGGCATCATCTTCGCCTCCTCCGAGGCTGACTTCGCCGAAGCCGCGGCACAGCAAGCACATGAGCTCCAGCAGCAGATGGCCGGCGAGCTGACGAGCATCAGATAAACATACACCCTCTCCCTCTTTCTCTCCTCTCTTCTCACAATCCGTGGACTCCAAAATCATCAGCGACCCCGTTTTCGGCTTCATCCGCATTCCCAAGGGACTGCTCTACGACATCGTATGCCATCCCGCCTTCTACCGTTTGAGCCGCATCAAACAGCTCGGACTGGCCAGCGTGGTCTATCCCGGCGCACAGCACACACGCTTCCAGCACAGCCTCGGAGCCTTCCACCTCATGACGCTCGCCACGCGCTCCCTCATCCGCAAAGGCAACTTCATCTTCGACTCCGAAGAAGAAGCCGTGCTCGCCGCCATCCTCCTGCACGACATCGGCCACGGCCCCTTCAGCCACGTCCTTGAGAACACCCTGATCAGCGGCGTCAGCCACGAGCAGATTTCACTGCTCATCATGCAGCAGATGAACGAGGAGTTTCGCGGACAGCTCACGCTGGCCATCAAAATCTTTCAGGGCGACTACGGTAAGCAATTCCTCCACCAGCTCATCTCCTCGCAGCTCGACGTGGACCGCCTCGACTACCTTCGGCGCGATTCCTTTTTCACGGGAGTGACCGAGGGCAACATCGGCAGCGCACGCATCATCGAGATGCTCAACGTGGTGGACGACCATCTCGTCGTCGAGAAAAAAGGCATCTACTCCATCGAGAACTATTTAGTCAGCCGGCGGCTCATGTACTGGCAAGTCTATCTCCACAAGACAGCCGTGGCCGCCGAGCACGTACTCATCAACGCCCTCCGGCGCGCCAAGTATCTGGCCGCCAATGGCGTGAGTCTCTTCGCCAGCCCTGCCCTCCACTTCTTCCTGACCCAAGACATCGGCCCCGACCGCTTCTATGCCGATGCCGACTGCCTCCATCACTATCTCGACCTCGACGACAACGACATCATCTGCGCCCTCAGTGTCTGGCAGCACCACAGCGACAAAATCCTCGCCCTGCTCAGCAACGACTTCATCAACCGCCACATCTTCCGCGTCGAAGTCAGCGAAGACCCCTTCACGCCCGACTATATAGAGGAGAAACGCGCCGCCCTTGCCAGCCACTTCGCCGTCAGCCGCGAAGACGCCTCCTATCTCATGGCACTCAAAGAAGTCGGCAAGGACATGTACAACATCTACGACGACAACATCGAAATCCTCGCGAAAGACGGCACCATCCGCGACGTGGCACAGGAATCCGACATGCTGAACATCGAGACACTCTCCAAGAAAATCAAGAAATACTATCTCTGCACCCAGCGCATGGATTGACCATTCCTCCCCGCACAGACGGAAGCTTTCCACCGCACAGCTGTTTTTTTATGGAGAGTTTTCAGTCCGAAGAATTGTCATAAATCAATTTTTTCGTAACTTTGCGCAACATTAGCAACGAAAGCACACACAGCATCATGATTATGAACAATTGGTTCGAGTGCAAGGTGAAAACCGAAAAGACACTCGAAGACGGGAAAATCAAGAAAGTCGTGGAACCCTATCTCGTGGATGCCCTGAACTTCACCGAGGCCGAGGCGCGCATCATCAAGGAAATCACTCCCTACTGCAACGGCGAGCTGGTGGTGACGGACATCAAACGGGTGAAATACGCCGAGATGTTCACGTCCGACGCAGAGAACGCCGACAAATGGTATAAGGTGAAATGCATGTTCATCACCCTTGACGAGAAGTCGCAGGCAGAAAAGAAAACCGCCAGTCTCATCCTGGTGCAGGCAGCCGATTTCCGCGATGCCGTTGACCGCTTTGTGGAAGGCATGAAAGGCTCGATGGCCGACTACGAAATCAACACGGTGCAGGAAACCAACATCCTGGACGTGTTCCCGTTCGGCACCGGCGACGACAAGACCGGACAGCAGGAGGCCCGCGTATGATCCGCGAGCGTCTGGCAGCCGTGCGCTCCACCCTGCCCGGAAATGTCCGGCTGGTGGCCGTGTCGAAATACCATCCCGTGGAGGCGCTGCGCGAGGCCTACGATGCGGGACAGCGGCTGTTCGGAGAAAACCACGTGCAGGAGATGGTCATGAAACAGCCCCAGATGCCCGCCGACACGGAGTGGCACTTCATCGGCCACCTCCAGACCAATAAGGTGAAATACATCGCCCCCTTCGTGTCGCTCATCCAGTCCGTGGACACACTGAAGCTGCTGCGCGAAATCGACAAGCAGGCCGCCAAGGCCGGACGCACGATTCCCTGTCTGCTCCAAGTCCACATCGCCCGCGAGGAAACCAAATTCGGCTTCACCCCCGACGAGTTGCTCGCCATGCTCGGCGAAGGCTCCTGGCGCGGGCTCCGGCACGTGCGGCCCAGCGGCCTCATGTGCATGGCGACCAACACGGACGACCTGTCGGAAGTCCGCCGTGAGTTCCGCAGCGTCCACGACCTGTTCCGGCAGGTGCAGACAACCTTCTTCGCCGGACAGGACACGTTCTGCGAACTGTCGATGGGCATGAGCCACGACTATCCCGTGGCCGTGGAAGAGGGAGCCACCATCGTGAGAGTCGGGACGAAGATTTTCGGCGAGCGCACCTACACCACCTGAACCACACGTGACGTGAATACTTTCCCCTACATCCATCAAAAAGTTCTGAAGCAATGGCAACTATAGACCAACGACGCGACATCGCACGCACACTGGCACGCCGCTACAGCGTGCTCAGCCAGCAGGGACTCGACCATCTGACCGAGCTGCTCGTTCCGCAGAAAATGGCCAAGGGCGTGCAATTCGTCAGCGAGGGAGAAATCTGCAAGTACATCTACTACGTTGATAAAGGATTGGTGCGGCAGTACTACACCAAGAACGGAAAGGAACTGACCGAGCACATCGGCTACGAAGGCAGCATGATCATCTGCATCGAAAGCCTCTTCAAGCACGAGCCGTCGAAGCTCATGGCCGAGACGCTCGAGCCCTCCCTGCTCTACGCCATCCCCTACGACGACTTCTGCACACTGACGCACACCTCCTACGAATACTGCGCCTTCCTGATGAACATCCTCAAGGAGTCGCTCATCATCTCCCAAGTCAAGGCAGACACGCTCCGCTTCGAGACTGCACGCGAACGCTACGTGCGCACGCTCCACGACCACCCCGACATCATCCGGCGCACGCCCCTCCACATCGTCGCCTCCTATCTGCAAATGACCCCCGAAACCCTGAGCCGCGTCCGCACGGCCACCAGCGAGGAATAACACACACCTACACCCCACCTGTCCATGAGAGCGGAAAGCATGTCAGACGAACGCAATACGACCGGCAGGAACCGCGTCGCGCCGGACACGAAAGACGATGACACCACATATACCCATGCCCTGAAATACACAGGGCTCTTCGGCGGCATCCAGATGCTGACGCTCCTCGTCAATCTCATCCGGAACAAAATCACCGTCTGCCTGCTCGGTCCCAACGGCGTAGCCCTCGCCGGCATCTACAACAACGCCGTCCAGCTCGTGGAGCAGTCCACCAACTTCGGCATCTCCTTCAGCGCAGTGAAATACATGGCCGAGCTGGCGGCCACGGGCGACAGGCTCCGTGTGGCCCGATATGCCGGAGCCGTCCGCACCTGGAGCCTCCTCACCGCCATCTTCGGCACCATCGTCTGCTTCGTCCTCGCCCCCTGGCTCAGCCGGTGGACCTTCAGCAGCACCGACTACACCACCACTTTCATGCTGCTCTCCCCCATCGTGGGCATCCTGGCTCTCTGCGGCGGCGAGCTCGCCATCCTGAAAGGCACGAAACAGTTGCGCAAGGTAGCCACGGTTTCAGCCATCGGCGCCGTCTCCACCCTCATCATCTGCTCCCCCATCTACCTCTGGCTCGGCATCCGGGGCATCGTTCCCGCCCTCCTGCTCTCCAACCTCGCCTTCCTGCTCATCCTGCTCCGGTTCTCCACACGAGTCGTCCCCTGGCACCTGACACGCAGAATCCGCAGAGCCGTCAGCGACGGACTTCCCATGCTGGGATTAGGCGTAGCCTATATCATCGCCGGCATCTTCGGACAGGGAGCCGAATACATCATCCGCACCCAGATTCTCCGCTTCGGCGAGCTGGCCGATGTCGGCTTCTACAACACCGGCTACGCCATGGCCGTCAGCTATGCCTCGATGGTGTTCGGAGCCATCGAGGCCGACTATTTTCCCCGCCTCTCCGCAGCCGGCTCCGACCCCCGCCGGCAGAACATCATCGTCAACCGGCAAATCGAAGTCTGCGTGCTCCTCATCGCCCCCTGCCTCATCCTCTTCGCGCTGGCCATGCCCTTCTTCATCGTCCTCCTCAACTCCCACAAGTTCCTTGTAGCAGCGCCGATGGCCATCTGCGCCACCTACTACATGTTCTTCAAGGCACTCACGCTGCCCGTCGCCTATCTGCCCCTCGCCCGCGGCGACTCGAAGATGTACATGCTCACGGAGCTCATCTATGACATCTTCATCGCCTGCGCCATCCCCCTCGCCTTCCACCTCCGGGGGCTCACAGGAGCCGGATGGGCCCTCTCCGCCGGCGGGCTGCTCAACATGCTCGTCATCTACCTCCTCTACCATTTCCGCTACGGCTACCGAGCCGACCGCCGCCCCCTCAGATTCTATGCCCTCCAGTTCCTGCTCCTCACCACGGCCGTCTTCTGTGCCCTCCAGACCAGCCTCCTGCTGAAATGGACCCTCGGCACCGCCGTGCTCCTCATCTCCCTCCGCATCTCCTTCCGCATCCTCAACCGCGAGACCGCCATCGTGCAGAAGATACGCGCAGCCGTCCACTCCTTCCACCCCTTCCACAACAGAGAGAAAAAACAGTGAAAGTCTCCATCCTCACCGCCGTCTATAACGCCGCCCCCTATCTGCCCGCCTGTCTCGACTCCCTCCTCAGCCAGACGATGCCAGACCTCCAGATCATCTGCATCAACGACGCCTCCCAAGACGACTCGCTCCGCATCCTCCAGACCTACGCCGCCCGCGACCCGCGCATCACCATCATCAACAAAACCGTCAACGAAGGGCAGGCCAAGGCACGGAACGAAGGACTCAAAATCGCCACCGGCGACTTCATCACCATGGTGGACAGCGACGACTGGCTGGCTCCCGATGCCATCGGGAAAGCCCTCGAAGCCATCCAGCGCACCCCACAGGCCGACTGCGCCGTCTTCCGGCTCATGCTCTTCTACGAAGACCGGAACGGCCTCACTGTCCCCTACCCCTGCCGGGGCACACGGCCCGTCATGAGCGGCTCCGAAGCTTTCCGCCTCAGCCTCGACTGGAGCCTCCACGGGCTCTATCTCGTCCGCGCTTCCATCCACCACGCCTACCCCTTCGACGACTCCTCACGCCTCTACAGCGACGACAACACCACCCGCCTCCACTATCTTCACAGCCGGCGCGTCGTCCTCTCCGACGGACAATACTTCTACCGCAAGCACCCCGCCTCCATGACCAACCGCTGCTCCATCCTCCGCTTCGACTATATGGACGCGAACCTGAGCATGCGGAACCAACTGCTGACCGAGGCACGCCTGCCCCGGAACCAAACCCTCGACTGGGACTCCATCCTCCGTCTCTACGAGAACCACCGCTGGCTCAACCTCATCGCCTGCTGGCGCTACTACGAGCACCACCGCCGCCGGTTCATGCCCTCCGAGCAGACCGCCATCCGGCACCGCTTCGCCGCCATGCTCCCCACCATCGATGCCTCCCTCATCAGCCTCCGCCTCAAGCTGAAGCCCTGGTACTACCCCTTCCGCACCTTCGCCCCCTTCCTCCGCGCCCAGCGCCTCTACGCCCTCCTCCGTCCCCTCTTCCCCCGCAGAGGCAACAAACAATCCTCCTGAGACGACGCGCGACGGAAATCCGGAACGGCGCGGAGAAAAGTCCTGAACTGCGCCGAGAAAATTTGGCAAATGCGCGGATTCCGTGTCCGACGAAGGCGTTCGTTCCGCCGGACGAAGGCCTTCGTTTCAGAAAACGAACGCGTTCGTTTTGTCTGGAATCAGGCTGAAAGAGGAATTTTCAAGCCCCTGTTTGGGAATTTTCTCCGCAGAAGTTGTCAAAAAATTACGGAGACGGGAAGGCGGAAATGTCAACCATTTTTTATAAGTTTGCAACCCGAAACACATTCCGCAGACAAAAGACATGACGGAAACATGACGGAAAAGAGAGACGAAAGGCCGCTGGCGGAACTGAACCTGCCCCCCTTCGAGGCGAACATCCAAGAGCGGGACGGCGCGAGGAGGATTTTCGACACGCTGCGCCGCCGCTTTGTGGCACTCACGCCGGAGGAGTGGGTGCGCCAGAACTTCGTGCACTATCTGACGGACACGCTCGGCTACCGCTCCGCGCTGATGGGCAACGAAATCGAGCTGAGGCTCGGGCGGATGAGCCGCCGCTGCGACACGGTGGTGTACGACCGCCGGCTGCGCCCCCGCATGATTGTGGAGTACAAACGGCCGGAGGTGGCCATCACACAGCGGGTGTTCAGCCAGATCAGCCGCTACAACATGGTGATGCACGTGGACTTTCTCGTGGTCAGCAACGGTCTGCAACACTATTGCTGCCGCATGAATTACGCAGAGCAGACCTACGAGTTTCTGGAACAGCTGCCCACGTTCGAGGAGGTGACGGGCGGGGAAAAAGAGGCTTGACAGGAGAATTCTATTTTGAAAAAACGCCCCGCAGTGGAATTATTTTCTGAAAACATGCGAAACAGCAAGGCTTCCTGACGGAAATTCCGGGCTTTTTCCATATCTTTGTACCGAAACATCCATACCTATTTCTATATATATGATGAAAAAGCAAACCCAGGCACTTCACACGCCTTACCGGTTGCGGGACCCCTACGGAGCACTGAGCATGCCCGTTTACCATTGTGCCGCCTACGAGTTCGACAATGCACAGGACATGGCCGATGCGTTTTGCAGCCGGACGGACATGCCCGACTATTCGCGCGTGACCAATCCCACCGTCATCCATCTCGAACAGATTGTGAAGGCTCTCACCAACGCCAAGGAGGTGATAGCCCTCAACTCGGGCATGGCGGCCATCAGCACGGCTCTGCTGGCTGTGGCACGGCAGGGGCGGAACATCGTGTCGTCGCGCCATCTCTTCGGCAACTCCTACTCGCTGTTGGCCGACACGTTCCCGCGTCTCGGCATCCGGCCGCACTGTTGCGACCTGACGAATCTGGAAGAGGTAGAGCGCAACGTGGACGACGACTCCTGTTGTATCTTCCTCGAAATCATCACCAACCCCCAACTGGAGGTGGCAGACCTGCGCGGTCTGGCCTCCATCGCACATCGCCATGGTATTCCGCTCATCGCAGACACCACGGCGATTCCTTTTACAGCTTTCGACAGCCATGCCTTAGGCGTTGACATCGAGGTCGTCTCCAGCACGAAATATCTTTCCGGCGGTGCCACGAGCATCGGCGGACTCATCATCGACTACGGAACGGTGAAGCCGTTCAAGGACCGCATCCGTCTGGAACTGCTGCGCAATCTGGGTGGCTACATGACGCCTCACGTGGCCTACATGCAGACCATCGGGCTCGAAACGCTGGAAGCCCGCTATCAGGTGCAGGCGGCCAACACGCTGCAACTGGCAAAGAAGCTCCGCGCGGTGGACGAGATCCGGCGCGTGAACTATGTGGGACTGGAGGACAATCCGTTCCACGAACTGGCTGTCAGTCAGTTCAGACTGACAGCGGGAGCCATGCTGACCATCGACCTCGAAAGCCAAGCCGCCTGCTACGACTTCATCAACCGTCTGCAAGTGGTGAAGCGGGCCACGAACCTCTTCGACAGCCGCACGCTGGCCA
This sequence comes from uncultured Bacteroidaceae bacterium, assembly GCA_964415385.1. Classification (GTDB taxonomy): domain Bacteria; phylum Bacteroidota; class Bacteroidia; order Bacteroidales; family Bacteroidaceae; genus UBA3839. The sequence goes on along the minus strand of CAYPZK010000002.1, from coordinate 54,506 downwards.
TCCACCCCGCCAGCACGATTTTCGGTCCGTTCACCGACGAACAACGCGCCGCGATGGATGTGCTCGACACGACCATCCGCATCTCCGTGGGACTGGAGGACATGGACGACATTGCGGCAGACATCATCCAGGCTTGCCGGAAATCTTAAAGACTTGGTTCTGAATATATGTATGATTTCGATAAAATCGTAAACCGCAGCGGCAGCGGCGACCTGAAACACGAGGTGCTCGGGGAACGGTATGGCCGCGCCGACCTGCTGCCGATGTGGGTGGCCGACATGGATTTCGAAACGCCGGAGTTCATCACCGACGCGCTGCGCCGCCGCCTCGACCATTCCCTCTTCGGCTATACCGTGGAGCCGGCCGACTACTGGCCCACCGTCATGCGCTGGATTGCCGACCACCATCAGTGGCAGGTGGAACGCGAATGGCTCACCTATATTCCCGGCATCGTGAAAGGCATCGGCATGGTGGTCAACTTTTTCGTCAAGCCTGACGAAAAGGTCATCATCCAGCCCCCCGTCTATCATCCCTTCCGCCTCACGCCTCTCGGGAACAAGCGCGAGGTGGTCTATAATCCGCTGCGCGAGAATGCCGACGGCTCCTATACGATGGACTTCGACCAATTGGCACGGGTGGCCGACACGAAGTGCCGCCTGCTCATTCTCTGCAATCCGCACAATCCGGCCGGCATCGTGTGGGACCGCGACACGCTGACGCGCCTCGCGGACTTCTGCTATGAGCACCACATTCTCGTGGTCTCCGATGAAATTCATTGCGACCTCGCGCTCTTCGGCCACAAGCACCTGCCCTTCGCCTCTGTGAGCAAGAAGGCCGCCGCCTGCAGCATCACTTTCGGGGCACCGAGCAAGACGTTCAATATCGCCGGCATCGTCAGCTCATGGGCCATCGTGCCGGACGCAACCATCAGAAAGCCTTTCTACGAATGGCTTTCCGCCAACGAGTTCAACGACCCGCCGCTCTTCGCTCCCATTGCCACCATCGCCGCGCTCCGGCACGGGGAAGCGTGGCGGCGCGGGCTGCTGGCCTATCTGGAAGGGAACATCCGTTTTGTGGAAGATTTCTGTCGGAAGGAGATGCCGCAGATACGCCCTCTCCGGCCGCAGGCCTCCTTCCTCGTCTGGCTCGACTGCCGTGCGCTCGGACTGTCCCAGGCCGCTCTCAACGACCTGTTCGTCAACCGCGCCCGTCTGGCTCTCAACGACGGTGAGATGTTCGGCCGCGAGGGACGGGGATTCATGCGGCTCAACATAGGGTCGCCGCGCGCCATCGTGGAGCGGGGGCTCACGCAGCTGCGCGATGCCCTCCGCCCGCAGACTTCACTCTGAGTCGTTGGCACTCTCGGCCGTCTGGTCGGTCTTGGCACGACGAATGGTGGCCGTGCGCTTCCGTTTCGGTTTCTCGTCCTTCGGAGCGTCCAGCTTCACGCCGGCCAGCTCAGGGTCGATGAGAATGCGGCCACAATATTCGCACACGATGATTTTCTTGCGCATGCGCACGTCTAACTGACGCTGTGGTGGAATCTTGGCAAAGCAGCCGCCGCAGGCATCGCGCTGCACATAGACGATGCCGAGTCCGTTGCGTGAGTTCTTGCGGATGCGCTTGAATGACTGCAGCAGGCGCGGCTCAATCTGCATCTCCAAGTTCTTGGCCTTTTCCCGGAGCTTTTCCTCCTCAGCCTTTGTCTCGGCCACGATTTCGTCCAGCTCATTCTTCTTCACGTCCAGATCCTGCTGGCGTTCCTCTTTCGTATGCCGGCTCTGCTCGATGAGCTCCTCCTTGGAAGCCTCGGCGGCCTGGGCCTCACGGATGCGCTTCTGCGCCAGCTCGATTTCGAGGGTCTGGAACTCGATTTCCTTGTTGAGCAGGTCGTAGTCGCGGCTGTTGCGCACGTTGTCGAGCTGCTGCTTGTATTCTTCGAGCTTGCCCGAGGCCAACTCGATTTTTCCCTTGAGTTCGTTGATGCGGCTGCGGATTTCAGTCACCTCCGACGTGGTGTTGTTGATACGGGTTGTGAGACCCTCGATTTCATTCTCGATGTCCTCCACTTCGAGCGGGAGTTCGCCGCGCAGGTCGTGCACCTTGTCGATTTCCGTCAACAGCGTTTGCAGCTGATAGAGATTCTTGAGCTTCTCCTCCACGGGCATTTCCGCAGGGCTCACCTCTTTCTTTTTTGCCATATTCCTGAAAAATTTGTTTTTATAGATAAAGGATTGGATTGGTCTTTGTTTCCGTGTCGAAAATCGGGAGCCGCGGGTCGGCTTCTGCGATGATGTCGCGCAGAATCTCCAGCGTGAACTGCTCACTCTCGAAGTGTCCGATTTCCACCAGCTGAATGTCACGCTCCAGGCCGAAGAAGCGGTGGTAGCCGATTTCGCCCGTGAGGAACACGTCGGCTCCGGCCTTCACGGCATGGGGAATGAGACCGGCACCGGCACCGCCGCAGAGTGCCACGCGACGCACTTGCCTGCCTGTCCACGCGTTGTAGCGCACACAGGCGACCCTGAACGTTTTCTTCACGAGCCTCAGAAAGTCTTCGCGCCCCATGGGCTGCGGCAACGAGCCTGTCAGCCCCGCCCCTGCCTGCGGCATGTCTTCTTTCGGATCGAGAGACCTGCAGTCCGTGAGACCGAGCTTCTGCGCCATCCGCCAGCTCACCCCTCCCGGCGCGTTATCGAGGTTGGTGTGGGCAGCATAGACGGCAATGCCCTGCCGGATGGCACGGAAGACGCACCGCTGAACGTAGTCGGCTCCCGTGATGCTCTGCAACGCATGGAACAGCAACGGATGATGAGCCACCACCAAGTTGCAGCCTTTGGCCGCAGCCTCGGCCAGCACATCCTCGGTCACGTCTAAACACAACAAAGCCCCTGACGCGTCTGCATCCTCCGTTAATCCTATCTGCAGTCCAGCATGGTCGAAGCCGTCTTGCAGGGACAGAGGAGCGAATTGTTCAAGGGCTCCAATGATTTCCCGTATTTTCATCGATTCTTCGGATTGAATCTGAATTCTGCGCAAAGGTACGACATTTTTTCCGAAGCTCAAAATGATTGCCGAAAATTCGGTTCTCTCGTTTTTTTGTCGTAACTTTGTCCGATTTTTAAGGGTAACGGACGCGGACACCCCAAGAATGCCGCGCCGGAGCCATTCGACACACACACTGACGGAACAAACGTTATGGAAAACAGAAGCATCGTCTCGATTGCGGATTACGACCGCGAAAAAATCCAGTACCTGCTCGACATGGCGGCTGAATTTGAGCAGCAGCCGAACCGCGAGCTCCTGCGGGGAAAGGTGGTGGCCACCCTCTTCTTCGAGCCGTCCACGCGCACGCGTCTCAGCTTCGAGACGGCGGCCAACCGCCTCGGCGCACGAGTCATCGGTTTTGCAGACCCGAAGGCTTCGAGCTGGTCGAAGGGCGAAACGCTGAAAGACACCATCAAGATGGTGTCGAACTATGCCGATGTGATTGTGATGCGGCACAAACTGGAAGGCGCAGCGCTCTATGCCAGCGAGGTGACGGACGTGCCTATCATCAACGCGGGCGACGGGTCGAACCTGCATCCCTCGCAGACCATGCTCGACCTCTATTCCATCTATAAGACACAGGGAACGCTCGACAATTTGAACATCTACATGGTGGGCGACCTGAAGTATGGGCGGACGGTACACTCGCTCCTCATGTCGATGCGCAAATACAACCCCACGTTCCACTTCATCGCGCCGCAGGAGCTGGACATGCCGGAGGAATACAAGCTCTACTGCCGGCAGAACGGCATCCGGTACAAGGAGCAACGCGACTTCACGGCGGACACCATCGCCGACGCTGACATCCTCTATATGACGCGTGTGCAGCGGGAACGCTTCACCGACCTGATGGAGTATGAGCGGGTGAAGAACACCTATATCCTGCGGGCCGACATGCTGGGGAAATGCCGGCCAAACATGAAAATCCTGCACCCGCTGCCGCGCGTGAACGAAATCGAATATGCCGTGGACGAATCGCCGCACGCCTACTATTTCGAGCAGGCACGGAACGGGCTCTATGCCCGTGAGGCGCTCATCTGCCACGTACTCGGCATCACGCTCGACGACGTACGACGGGACCATCCGAAGACCTCCCCTGCCCCTTCTGGAAGACCTTCCTTGAATTGAAGACCTTCCTTGAATGAGAAAGGGAATCATTCTGAGAGTTCAACGCATTCATCAATTTATTGACAGTTTTTTTCTCACATGGCAAAGCAAAAAGACCTGATGGTGGCAGCTCTGGAGGAGGGCACCGTCATCGACCACATACCGACCGAGAAGGTGTTCACCGTGTCGCAGCTGCTGCAGCTCGAACAGGAATCGTCGCCGGTGCTCATCGGCAACAATCTCTCCAGCAAGAAAATGGGGAAGAAAGGACTCATCAAGGTGGCCAACCGCTTCTTCACCGATGCGGAAATCAGCCGGCTGGCCGTCGTCTGTCCCAACATCCGCCTCTGCGTCATCCGCGACTACGAGGTGGTGGAGAAGAAGGAGGTGACGCTGCCCGACGAGCTGACGAACGTGGTGCGCTGCGCCAATCCCGTCTGCATCACGAACAACGAGCCGATGAAGACAGTGTTCTACGTGACCGACAAGAAGCAGGGCATCGTGAAATGCCGCTACTGCGGAAAGGAACAGCGCATCGAGGACATCAAACTGGTGTGAAATGGTCCGGATAAGAAAAATCAGAAACAGAAAGACAACAAATATGGCAAAAAGATTTGCAGAACGCGCCCACCTAGACCTGAGCGAGGTGAACAAGGAGGTGCTGAAGGAGTGGGACGCAGCGGATGTGTTCCACAAGAGTGTGACAGAACGTGAAGGCTGCCCTTCGTTCATCTTCTTCGAAGGACCGCCGTCGGCCAACGGCCATCCAGGCATCCACCACGTGATGGCCCGCACGCTGAAGGACACTATCTGCCGCTTCAAGACCATGCAGGGATTCCAGGTGAAACGCAAGGCCGGATGGGACACGCACGGGCTGCCCGTGGAGCTGAGCGTGGAGAAAGAGCTCGGCATCACGAAGGAGGCCATCGGAAAAACAATCTCCATCGAGGACTACAACGCGCGGTGCCGCAAAAACGTGATGATGTACACGAACGAATGGACCGACTTGAGCCGGAAGATGGGATACTGGGTGGATCTCGAGCATCCGTACATCACGTATGACAACAAATACATCGAAACGCTCTGGTGGCTGCTCAAGCAACTCTACCAGAAGCAACTGCTCTACAAGGGCTACACCATACAGCCCTATTCGCCGGCCGCAGGCACGGGACTGTCGAGCCACGAGCTGAACCAGCCGGGCTGCTACCGCGACGTGAAGGACACCACCGTGACGGCCATCTTCAAGGCGCTCAACCCCAAGCCTGAAATGCAGCAGTGGGGAGAGCCGTGCTTCCTCGCCTGGACTACCACGCCGTGGACGCTGCCGTCGAACGTGGCGCTCTGCGTCGGCCCGAAAATAGACTATGTCTGCGTACAGACCTACAACCCCTACAACGGACAGCCCATCAGTGCACTCATGGCCGAAGCCTGCGTGGGCAACTACCTCAAGCCCGAAGGCTCCACGCTGCCGCTCGACGGCTACAAGCCGGGCGACAAGACCGTGCCGTACCGCATCGTAGGACATTACAAAGGCACCGACCTCGTGGGTATGAAATACGCCCAGCTGATGCCATGGGTGAAGCCGTGCGAGAAAGTGGATGCCAACGCGCCCGAATTCGTCCGGCAGGCCGCGGCCGCACATCCTGACAAGCTCTTCAACGTGGGGCACGACCAATTTGTGGAGATGGAGGACGAAGCTTTCCGCGTCATCCCCGGCGACTACGTGACGACCGAGGAGGGCACGGGCATCGTACATATCGCCCCGACCTTCGGAGCCGACGATGCCAAAGTGGGAAAAGCGGCAGGCATCCCATCCCTTTTCCTCATCAACAAGGGAGGGGAGACACGACCGATGGTCGATCTCACCGGCAAATACTACAAGATGGACGAACTGGCCGACGAGTTCCTTGACAAGTGCGTGAACCGTCAGGCTTACGCCCATCACGCCGGCGACTATGTGAAGAACGCCTACGACCCGCGCTTCAACGAAGGCGGAAAGTATGACGAGGCGGCAGCCGACAAAGCCGAAGACCTCAACATCATCCTCTGCATGGAAATGAAACAGGAAGGCTCGGCCTACAAAATCGCCAAGCACGTGCACAACTATCCGCACTGCTGGCGCACCGACAAGCCTGTGCTCTACTATCCGCTCGACTCGTGGTTCATCCGCTCCACCGCCTGCAAGGACCGCATGGTGGAGCTCAACAAGACCATCAAGTGGAAGCCGGAATCGACAGGCACGGGACGTTTCGGAAAATGGCTCGAAAACCTGAACGACTGGAACCTGTCCCGCTCCCGATTCTGGGGCACACCGCTCCCGATTTGGCGGAACAAGGACACACGCGAGGAAATCTGCATCGGCAGCGTGGAAGAACTCTATAACGAAATCGAGAAAGCCGTAGCGGCCGGCGTGATGGACAGCAACCCACTCAAGGACAAGGGATTCGTTCCGGGCGACATGTCGCAGGCCAACTACGACCGCATCGACCTCCACCGCCCCTACGTGGACGACATCCGGCTCGTCAGCGACAAGGGCAACGTGCTCACACGCGAGCTGGATCTCATCGATGTGTGGTTTGACTCCGGCTCCATGCCATACGCCCAGATCCATTATCCGTTCGAAAACAAAGAAGCGTTCGACAGTGGAACGGTGTTCCCTGCCGACTTCATCGCCGAGGGCGTGGACCAGACCCGCGGCTGGTTCTTCACGCTCCACGCCATCGCCACGATGGTGTTCAACACCATCTCGTTCCGAGCCGTCATCTCAAACGGTCTCGTGCTCGACAAGAACGGCATGAAGATGTCCAAACGTCTCGGCAACGCCGTCAATCCGTTCGACTGCATCGAGAAGTACGGCACCGATGCCGTGCGCTGGTACATGATGACCAACTCCCAGCCGTGGGACAACCTGCGGTTCGACGAGGACGGCGTGGCGGAAGTGAGCCGCACCTTCTTCGGCAAGCTCTTCCAGACCTATACGTTCTTCACCATGTATGCCAACGTGGACGGCTTCGACGACTCGCAGCCTGAGATTCCACTGGCACAGCGCCCCGAAATCGACCGCTGGGTGATTTCGGAACTCAACACGCTCGTGAAGGATGTCACCGCGAGCCTGGACGACCTGGAGCCGACACGGGCCGGACGCCTCATCCAGACTTTCGTCATCGACAACCTCTCCAACTGGTACGTGCGCCTCAACCGCAAACGCTTCTGGGGCGGTGAGATGGATGCCGACAAGCTCTCGGCCTATCAGACGCTCTACACCTGTCTGGTGATGGTGGCAAAGCTCATCGCCCCGATTGCGCCGTTCTATGCCGACCAGCTCTACCGCGACCTCACGGCCATCCATCATCATGCAGAAGCCGAATCGGTGCATCTGGCCCATTTCCCCGTGGCCGATGAAGCATGCATCGACACAGAACTGGAAAGCCGCATGGAGCTGGCACAGCACATCACCTCGATGGTTCTCGCCCTGCGCAAGAAAGAACAAATCATCGTGCGCCAGCCGCTCCAGTGCATCAGCATTCCTGTGACCGACCCGCAACAGAAAGAGCGCATCGAGCAGATGAAACAACTCATTCTCAACGAAGTGAATGTCAAGGAGCTCCAGTTTGTGGAAGGAGCCGGCATGCTCGTCAAGAAGGTGAAATGCAACTTCCGCGTGATGGGCAAGAAATTCGGCAAGATGATGAAGGCCGTCAGCAACGCTGTGGCCGCCATGTCACAGGAGCAGATTGCCGCGCTCGAACAGGACGGACAAATCAACTTGCAGGCCGACGGACAGGATGTCTGTATCGAACTCGCCGACGTTGACATCATCAGCGAGGACATCCCCGGATGGACGGTGGCCAACGAGGGCACGCTCACGGTGGCTCTCGACATCAACATCACGCCGGAACTGAAGAACGAGGCTCTGGCACGCGAACTCGTGAAGCGCATCCAAGGCATCCGCAAGGAATCCGGTCTCGCCATCACAGACCGCATCCGCGTGGAAATCACAGACCTGCCCGCCATCCGCACCGCCCTTGACACCTTCCGCGACTACATTGCCTCGCAGGTGCTGGCCAATGACATCGCGCCCGGACAGCCGGCACAGGGCACGACTGTGGACTTCGGCGACTTCACAGCCATCATCAACATCAAGAAAGACTGACGAGCCATGTCGAGCAAGACGAAAGCCATCCTCTCCATCTCCATCATCATGTTTGTCCTCATCGCCGACCAAATGGTTAAGATTGCGGTGAAGACAAACATGTATCTGTATGAGAACATCGACATCCTGCCCTGGTTCAAGATTCGCTTCATCGAGAACAACGGCATGGCTTTCGGCTGGGAACTCGGCGGAAAGTATTTCCTCACATCCTTCCGTCTGGCAGCCATCTGCGTGCTGGCATGGTATCTCGTCCGCCTCCTGCACCAGCATGCCCGCACCTTCTACATCGTGTGCCTCTCGCTCATCCTCGCGGGAGCGACGGGCAACGTCATCGACTGTCTTTTCTACGGCATGATCTTCAACGACCCGCCCTACGGACAGGTGGCCAGCTTCGTGGAATGGGGCACAGGCTACAGCGGTCTCATGCTCGGCCGCGTGGTGGACATGCTCTACTTCCCGCTCGTTGAATGGAACATGCCGCAATGGGCCTGGCTCGACAGCGTGCCTTTCCTGCCCTCAGCTGGTGAACACTGCGTGTTCTTCTCCCCGATTTTCAACGTAGCCGACGCTGCCGTCAGCTGTGCTGTCATCGCCCTGTTCGTCTATTTGCTTTTTGTCCCCAAACGACAGCAATCATGAGGAAGATAAACAGAAGGCCATTCCTCCCCGGAGGACAGTCATCCGCCTGCGCCCGCGGCCGGAGCATTCTGAAGAAGTCGCTCCTCATCCTCCTCTGCCTGTTGTCCGTAGCCTGCGATGGGCATCCTGACTATGTCCTCTCGAAGGGCAAGATGAAACGCGTGCTCTACGACTACCATCTGGCGCAGGCCATGCTGGAGAACCTGCCGCCCGACGATTCCACACGCAATCATCTCATCCAGGCCGTCTTTCAGAAATACAACATCACACAAGCCGATTTCGACAGCTCGATGGTGTGGTACACCGTCCACAGCAGCGACTTGAAAGACATCTACGACGACCTGCGGGAAGCCTACACGGCCGATGCCGAAGAGCTGCAACTCACGCTGGGCAGCTCGGAAATGGGAGCCATCATCACAGAAGGAGGCGACACCACCAACCTCTGGCACGGACAACGCGCATTCGCCCTCCGTCCGCGCGACATCCTTTCATTAGAGAAATTCACCATCAAGGCCGACACGAGCTTCCATCCGAACGACCACTTCATCCTCATCGGCAAAGCCACCTTCCTCGATGCCGGACAGAACCAGCGCGAGCACCGGCTTTCCCTCTCCCTGTCCGTCATCAACACCAAGGGCGAGACCTTCAGTGACGTAAGACAGCTGACATCGTCCGACAACTTCCGGCTCGAAATCGGACAAGCCTTCGACACTCCGCTCCGCAGCGTCACCGGATTCTTCTTTTATCAGGCCCCCAACAGTAGCGGGCGCAGCATTTGCATCGTGGACGGCATCAGCCTCATCCGCATGCATCGCCAGCCTCCACAGCCACAGCCTGCCGACTCGCTTGACAGCGCGAAAGACAGTACGGACACCGATTCAGCTCCGGAGCGCCAGCGCGGTCCACGACTCTCACCACAAGAGCTCCGCAAGAACTCCACCGAAGGCGATGAGCGCATCAAAATCAAGAAAATGCCCGATGTTCGCACGCCGAATTCCTTCGGCCCGTCACGCAGAAGGAGGACACGGCCATGAGCTCCATTTCTGCCACTTTGCCGGAAGCAAAGAATCTGCGCCGCGTGGCCGCCTCCACCGTCATCTACAACGATGGAACAGAATACCACAACCACGTGCTTGAGTTGAACGGTTCACGAGTCGTGAACCACTATCCGCTCCGGGGCGAGCTGCCCATGACCGAATGGCTGGGCGGCACCATCGTCGTGGAGCACTACCGCGCCTGCCACATCAGCGTGCTTGCCGACGGAACTCAGCGCAGACAATGGCTGTAGCCACTGCCACATTCAAGCTGTCCGTAGCTTGCCTGTCTGCCGGATAATGCGGCACGAGCAGACGCTCCGACACGGTGTCCGCCACCTCGGCCGACACACCTTTCCCTTCATTCCCCATGACGATGACACCACGCTGCTCCAGCCGACATCCATAAATATTCTCCCCGTCAAGGAATGTGCCATACACGGGGCAGCCCTTTTCCCGCTGCCGCGCCAGAAAAGCCGGCAAGTCCACCACATGCACCCGCACGCGGGCCAGTGCCCCCATCGTGGCCTGCACCGTCTTGGGCGCAAACACGTCTGCGCAGCCCTCCGAGCACAGTACGTCTTCGATGCCGAACCAGTCCGCCAGTCGCACAATCGTACCCACATTGCCCGGATTCTGCACATGGTCGAGTGCGAGGCAGAGCCGGTTTCCCACATCATCACACGCCACCGGCTCCGGCTGGCGGAACACAGCTATCACCTGCTGGGGAGCTTCCAGGAAACTGACGCGCTCCAGTTCCTCCTCCGTGAGCGGTTCGAAACGGCTGTCCACAGCCGTTCCCACACTGCCGCCCCACACGCAGTCGAACCCCGCCTCCAGCAGGTCGCCCACCACTTTCGGCCCTTCAGCCACGAACACCCCCTCAGCTGTCCGGTGCTTCTTCAGCCCCAGTCCGCGCAGCCACTTCTGTCTGCTCCTTGAAATCATAGTTCTCCTCGCCTCGCTCTATCGTCGGATGACTTTCTTCCCGTTTACAATCACAATGCCCTTGTATGAGCTACCCACGCGCTGTCCGCTGAGGTTGTATGTTTCCGTCACTGTCCTGCGCTGCGGAGATGCGCCGTCACCCGAAGAGATTTCCACGATGCCCGTCGCTGTAGAGATGTTGGACGTGATGGACGATTGGGACGTGCCGCTACTCACAATCGTGAAATAGCCACTGGTAGCCCTCGCTTTAGAGTAGCCCCTTGACCTGTTGAACTTATTACTGGAGAAGTAGAAATCGTTCCTCTGTATCGTGGTAGGATAGGTATAGGTGCCTATGAACTTGACACTCCCGTCGTCCTCGGGACATGCGTAGATACCGTCGGCTTCCGCCTTCACCATGTCCACATGGTAGAACCACCATTGCGTCTGTCCGGCGGACGTGCTGCCGCAGTACATCATCACCGGCACATTGGCCTGGATGTCGTTCTGACTCTCATCGAAGTACAATGTGTAGCTGTCATCGCCCTCCGTCACCGACTTCGTGAATGCAGCTACCCTTGTGTCTTCGCCGAAGACGGCCCGCACGGAATCGTTGCTCAGGTTGAAAGGCAGCACGAGCATGTTCCATGCATCGGCGACAAACTGACGTTTCAGCAGCACGTCAACATTTCCGGCGGTTTCTATGCCGTTTAATGTCTGCACGCTATGATCCATATCTGCAACCCATGAGGAAGAATCGTTGCCGGATGTCTCGTCGATGATATAGTATTTGCTGTCCAGAGGGGAGTACATGAGGTCTTTCATCGACAGCCAGCTCACATTGTTGTCATTGGCTATGACGACATTGAACTTCAGCACACCGTCGTCGCCCACCGTGCCGGAGGCGACGTATCGGCCCAATGTCCACGTGGCATCGTCGGCCGTGTAGAGCGTACCCGCAGTTGCATCGACCGGCGTGCCGCCGTTCAGGTTCACGGTGATGCCGGTCGGTTGGCTACCGCCATCATTCTTGACGCGTGCACGCAGTTTCACCCTTACAGCGTAGGTGCCGGGCTCTACGCCCGTGAGCGTGGCGGTGAGGGTCGTTGGCGTGATGCTGCCCGCATCCGATGTCCAATATTCTAAGAACGGAGCCTGGAAGCTGACGTTCTTGCCCTGGCTCTCCGTTGACCACGTGTTGACATACAACACGTTGGAACCATAACCGGCCAATGTACCTCCCCACACGTCCATCAACAGGCTGTTGGTGGCATTCGGCACATGCCATCCGATACTGTGGTCAGACGGATTCTCAATGGCATTGGCCTCGTCATCGGTCAGTGTGCGGGTCTCGTATGCCGCCACATGGGTCTCGTAGCCGTAAGTCTCCAACGCCTCGGCGGAATAGAAGTTGGTGGAGTCGAGCATAGCTTCCTGCGCCGTCAGCGCGGCCAATGCGTGCTCATAGGCGGTGATGGAGGCCACTGCCGTGGTCTGTGCCGTAGTCAAGGCCGCCATCTTGTCGGCAATGTCGGAAGCAGACTCCTCAAAAGCCTCTTGGGCCGCCGCACACGCCTCATCGTAAGCCGCCAGGACATCTCTGTTCATAGGCTTCTCCCTGATGCTGTCGGCGAGGGCCAACTGACTTTGGCAGTAGAGTGTCTGTTCCTCGGCGGCCGAAAGGGCATAGTTGTAAATGCGCAAGTCGCTCACCGATCCGGCGAACAGCGCATCGGCATCATACATCGACCGTCCGATGTAGGACAGGTGAGGCTTGACATCGCTGGGACGACAGGTAACGGCGGTAGAGGTAGCGTTGAGCTGCCCGTTCAGGTAGATGCTCACACCATCGGCACCAAGCGTCACTGCCACATGGCTCCATTGGTTCAGAGGCAGAGCCTGCGTGGCATCGAGTGTCTGCTCGCTCCCGTCGCTCTTCTTGATGGCAAAACGCATGACAGAGCCGTTGCTGGGTGTCAGAAAGAGATAGCTGTCGGAACCGTTACCGAAGTCGAAAATGCGCTGCCAAGCTGTGCCGCTCGTCGGATAAACCCAGACCGCGAGGGTCATGTCCGTCAGGTCACCCACGTTGTATGGCAGTGCCGCATAACCGCTGCTGCCGTCGAACGTCAGTGCCGGCATGGATGCCGTGGTGCCCAGTGCCGCACCCGTCGTCACGGCGTCAAGACGGTTGACAGTACTGTCGCTGAGCGAGTTGTGAAAAGACCAATGTCCCACAAGGGCTCTGTCCTGAGAAACGGTGGCCGAGACCTCCGCCGAGGCTTCGCCTTTCACCCATGCGCTGTTGAGCGCACGGACGCGGTACGTCTCCTGCGTGGACTTGCTGCATATATTGTCCACGAAAGTCGTGTCCTGTATGTTGCGGCCTATGGTTTCCCAGACAGCCAACCGGCTGTTGTAGCGGGAGACTTGATAGGAATAGGCATCGCTGACGGCTTCCCACGTCAGGGTGATACTGCCTGTGGCGGCTGTGGCCCTGAGACGGGCCGGTACGGCAGGTGGCGTGGCATCCCAAGTGCCGTCGGCCGGTATGAGCCTCCACAATTGCCTGTCGCTACCCGTCCGCTCCCACATGCACACCTGGGTGCTCGTGGCATCGGTGTTGTCGGAGCTGCCCTCCAGCGAGAGACCCGTCTGGTGGTTGGTCAGTATGTAGTATCCGTCACCCGCATAGCGGAAATGCCATATCTCGTTGCCGTTGCCTCCGCCTTGATATACGCTCACGCCCGAACCGTTCGAGGCACCGTATGCCGTGGCATCGAGGTAGTAGCCCGTTCCCTTAAGCACGACGGTGGCGTAGGCACGGTCACCGCCCTGGGTAGCCGGCAATCGGTTGACATTCCAGGTCTGCGACGCTTTCCCGTCATCGGCCGCCTGCACGAGCCCCGACGAGGTCTTGGTCAACAGTCGGCCCGAAGCCTTGTTCACGATTTTGAACGTGCCGCCCACCCCCGTCATGGGAACATCCTCACCGTATGACATCTCCGTCACGGTTTCGGAGTAGCCGCCGTTGATGGGAACCGTATAGTCGTAGAGCGGGCCCTGACCGTCGAAATAGACGATACGGTCTTTGGAAACGTATGAGAAAGCCGTTGCCGAACCCTGTCGCTCGGAACTGGAGGCGATGGCCTCGCCGAAGTCGGCGTCGGTGTTGTTCTTGAAGATGGCAGCCGAAGCGAAGTGCGTCCGGTCCTCACTATAAGCGATGCGGTTTCCGCTCTTGGCGGCCCGCCCTGTCTCAGCCTGGGTATAGCCGCTGGCCTGCCAGTCCGACCACCAGATGCCATAGTCCATGCCATACTGCATGCCCATCAGCGCGTCGTTGGCCGTGTGCATCTCGTCGCCCGCCGATGGTTTACCGGCGTTGGACACCGTCTGGTAGAAGTTGATGAAGTTGCCCGCGCTGCCTCCCAGCTGGTGCGTATTGCCCATCGTGTAGTTCCCACTGATGCCCGCCCACCACGACAGGCTGTTGTCGTTGTTCAGACAGCTGGGCCCCACGATGTGGATGTTGCCGGCCTTGACGATGGCATTGCCCGCCAACGCCTGTGCCACGGAGTTCAGCGGCTCCGTGCTCCAGGGTCCCTGCCAGTCGGGCTCGTTGAAAGGCGTGATGCCCACCACCGTGTAGCCCTTGTCGATGATATACTGTGCGGCCAAAGCCAGGTCATTGGCGTAGGTCGCCGCACTGCCCGACCAGCCACCCGACACGCCGCCGAGAATGAAGAAACTCCTCACCCCCCGGGCGTCAGAGAGCCATTTGAGCTCCATATCCAGAAAGTCCGTCACGCTGTCGGGCAGCGAGGTGTATGTGCCGCTCGTGCGGATGGCGTTCATGCACAGACGGCCTATTTCGGCATATTCCCTCATGTGGTTGACCGTGCGCCGGTGCCACCATTCCCACTGCCATGCCGTGTCGATGCCCCACATCACCGACGAGAAGTCGGTGCCTGTGTCGTCCCAGGCGAAAGGCATCATCACTCCCTTTCCCCATGCCTGCATGACATCGGAGGCTCTGTTTTGTGCGGCACACGGAACGGATGCCGCCACGGCCATGCACAGCACCGCCGTCATAGACTGAAAGCTGTATCTCATCATTTTTCCTTTTTTTGCGAGTTTTGGCAAAGATACGAAAAAAACATCTCTCCCCCACACCATGCCTGAAAAAAAAAACGAGAAGTCAATCATCATTTTCCGACGTGCTCACCGGCAACCTGTTCCACACATTCCTCCGCACGGCTGTCGGGAAGGTTGCGGACGGTCTGGACGATGTGGGTGACCATCTGCTTGAGCTCGTCGATGAACCGGCGGGCATCGTACTGGTTGCGCTCGATTTCGCGGAGTTTCTTCTCCCAGATGCCGGTGAGCTCGGCACTCTTGAGGAGTTCTTCCTGGATGAGGGAGATGAGCCGGCAGCCCGTGGGTGTGGGGAGGATGCGCTTGTGGTCGCGGCGGATGTACTGGCGACGGAAGAGGGTCTCGATGATGGCGGCTCGGGTGGAGGGACGGCCGATGCCGTTGTCCTTGAGCGCGTCGCGCAGCTCGTCGTCGTCCACGAGTTTGCCGGCTGTCTCCATCGCACGCAGGAGCGTGGCTTCGGTGTAGTAGGCGGGAGGCTGGGTGGTCTTGGCCGTCAAGGCGGGAGCATGGGAGCCGCTTTCGCCTTCGGCAAACGGGGGCAGGGTGTGCTCGGTATCGCCGGCGGTGGGATAGAGCGCACGCCAGCCGGGTGCCGTGATTTGCCTGCCCGAGGTCTTGAACCCGACGGTTCCGGCACTGCCCTGGACGGTGGTGGTGAGGAACTGGCAGTCGGGGTAAAAGACGGCAATGAAGGCACGGGTGACAAGGTCATAGACGTTGCGCTCCATGTCGGTGAGCGATGTGGCGGGCTGTCCGGTGGGGATGATGGCGTGGTGATCGGTCACCTTGGCGTTGTCGAATACTTTCTTTGACTTCGGCAGTTTCGTGCCGTAGAGGGGTGCCGTGAATTGCTCGTAGCCACGGATGCCCTGCAGGATGTCGGGGCAGCGGGAGTAGATGTCGTCGGTGAGGAAAGTGGTGTCCACACGCGGATAGGTGGTGTATTTCTTTTCGTAGAGCGACTGGATGAGCTTGAGCGTGAGATCGGCGGAGTAACCGAACTTCTTGTTGCACTGCACCTGGAGGGACGTGAGGTCGAAGAGGCGTGGCGGTGCTTCACGTCCTTTCTTGGAGACGATGCCGGTGACGGTGAAGGGGACGTGCCGCACCTGTTCAAGGAGTTGCTGCCCGTCGGCCTCGGAACTGAACTTGCCGCGCGTGGACTGGAAGGTGACGTCGCGATAGACGGTGGTCAGCACCCAATAGGGTTCGGGCACGAACTGTTCGATTTCCTGCTGGCGGCGCACGATGAGGGCGAGCGTAGGGGTTTGCACGCGGCCGATGGAGAGCACCTGGCGGTTCTGTCCGTACTTAAGCGTGTAGAGGCGCGTACAGTTGATGCCGAGCAGCCAGTCGCCGATGGCGCGTGAGAGGCCTGCCACATAGAGCGACTGGAATTCGGCCTGGTCGTGCAGATGCCGGAAGCCCTCACGGATGGCCTCGTCGGTCATGGAGGAAATCCACAACCGGCGCACCGGACAGCGGGCACCGGCCTTCTGCATCACCCAGCGCTGGATGAGTTCTCCCTCCTGGCCGGCATCGCCGCAGTTGATGATGCCGTCGGCTGCCTGCATGAGACGCTGGATGACGGCAAACTGCTTCCGAACGCCTTCGTCGTCCTTCAGTTTGATACCGAAGCGGGGAGGAATCATCGGCAGCGACCAGAGATCCCATTGTCTCCATTGCGAAGCATATTCGTGGGGCTCCTTCAGCTCGCACAGGTGGCCGAACGTCCAAGTCACCTGATAGCCGTTGCCTTCCATATATCCGCCCATCGGACGGGAGGCGCCTATGATGCGGGCGATGTCTTTGGCCACGCTGGGTTTCTCTGCAATGCAGACAATCATGATGTTCTCTGAGACTGATGGGGAAAATGAAGGTTGCCTTGCGCCGAGAAGCAACCGGAGGAACGAAGGAAGGGCTTCGGGCAAGCCGCAGCAAAAAAAAGAGAGGAATCGGAACAGGTCGCGGGGATCTGTTCACCGGTTCCTCTCTTCTGAGACGACCTATGCCATCAGACCGGCAGGGAGTTGGCTATGAGGATGAGCACGAGGAGACCGAGGATGGCGTAAAGCTCAGGGAACACGGCGAGCACCATCGTCGTACCGAACGCGTTGTGGCCGCCACCGATGGCTGAGATACCATTGGCGCACACCTTGGCCTGGCGAATGGCGGAGAAGAGAGCCACGAGACCGCATGCCAGACCTGCGCCGAGCACGCCGGCTGCGACTGTCATGTTGGTGGCAGCTGCGGGCAGAAGCCCCTGAAGCATGAAGAAACCCACGAAGCCGTATAGTCCCTGGGAGGACGGCAGAGCCGCCAGAGCGATGTAGGAGCCGCTGGCTGAAGGATTCTTCTTGTAAGCACCGATTGCTGCGTTGCCGCAGATTGTCACGCCGTAAGCGGAACCAATGCCGGAGAGACCCACGCACAGGGCTACTCCCAAATAAGCCAAAATAATTTCCATAATAGTTTTTTTGTGGTTTTTGTTATGTTTTATGAATTGTGATTGTTCGATGGATGGTTGTCCGGTTCATTGATGATAGGTTTTCACGCGGAACGGGGAATACTCCTTGCCGCCGCCTTCGAAGTCGGCGTTCTTGAAGAACTCGACGAAGGTGAGTCGCATCGGATGGACGAACGACGAAATCATGCAGAGGCCGAAGTTGATGCCGTGTCCGATGAGCAGTACCAGCAACATCGGCAGCCAGCCGATGTACCAAGGCATGGACTGTCCCGTCATGAGCGCGAGGCTGTTGAACACGCCACCCAGCACGCCGCCCGTCAGACCGAGCGCGTAGAGACGGATGTAGCTCAACAAGTCGCCCAGCAGACCTGTAGCCATGCCATAGGTGTTCCAGAGGCCAGTGCCGAAGTTCAAGAATACGTTCTTGCCCGGGCTGTTGAGGAAGAAGATGCCGATGACGCTCAAGGCGAGCAGGCCGCACAGCACGTACTGCACAAACTGCGGAATGGCGACTCCACAGACAGGGAGGCCGAAGGCGGCCACAGCCGTGACGAGGGCCACCACCCATGAGAACTTGCCGATGCCATACTTCCAGCCATAGTTCCGGGCAGCCTTGCAGGCGGCCAGCACCATGCCGACCATTACCTGGATGAATCCGATGATGACCGAAATCACCATCATCGGCGAATAGCCGAAAATCTTATGATTGTCGTTGATGAAGTAGTCCTTGAAAGGTGCGAGGAACGCCCAGTTCTGCTTGGACAGGTCGATGCCGAAGAACGATCCTGTGAGCAGGCCGCATACGATGGTCATGCCGCCCAGCACCATGCCGAGCGTGCCGTAGGACTTCTGCTCGGGTTTCAGCTTGCGGCGTACAATCGCGCTGGCCACGAGAATCAGCAGACCATAGCCGGCATCTCCCATGCAGAGGCCGAAGAAGAGCATGAAGAACGGAGCCAGGAACGGAAGGATGTCCAGGTCACGGTATCTCGGCAGGGAGTACATGCGGAGAATCGGCTCAAAGAGCGAGCTGTACTTTCCGTCCTTGATCTGCACAGGCACGTCGTCTTCCAAAGTAGGATGCTCCGACTCATAGAAAATCTTGTGGCTATCGAGATACTGCGAGAGTTCCGCTTCTCTCTCCTCCGGCACCCATCCCACCAGCATCTTGACCGCGTCGGCGGCGATGGATGCCGTGCTGAGATGCACCCGTGAGAGAGAGATGGCATTCTCGTTCTCAACCTGAGCTGCCTGCAACACCTCGCGTTCCTCCGCATTGATGCGAAGGTATTCGGCCTGCACGGCTTTCAAGTCGGCTTCCAGATGCTTCTTCTGCTCGACGAATGACGAAAGCGGACGCGACGGAAGTTCAATGCTCTCGGCTGTGATGTCCGGCTTCTCTGGCGAGAAGGTCACGAAGTAGGTCTTATTCTCAAGCTCATTGACCGCTGTGGCATAGTACTTTTCTTGCCATTCGGCCTTGAACATCTTCGACGGACAGATGAAGAAATTCACCTGATAACCGGCAACAACCAGTTGGCTGAACCGTCCAGCATCATATTCGCCCCACGGCTCAAGCCGACCGATGTTCTTCTCCGCCTCGTCAATCTGATGCTTGAGCGAGTTTTCCTTCTCCTGCAAGTTCTCCACACGCTGGAGCACCTGCAGGCCACGGGCGGCCACATCGTGGATTTGCGAGAAATCTACGGGATGCCACGCCACGGCTTGAGGTACCTTGTAGGTTTCCTGTGCAAAGTCAAGGGCGGCAAGGGCTTTCTTGTAGCGCGCCGCCAAGTCTTTGCCGGCCTCGAACTCAGGGCTGGTGGAACCACTCTGCAACTCCTGCACGTGCACCACTCCGATTTGCTGGATGTCGGCGATGAACTGGTCATATTCCTTGACTGTGACAAGGAAAGTGAGTTTTTTCATTTTGGTAATCATACTGCACCCTCCTTTCCTCTCATGTCCGCAGCAGATGCCGTGTCCGATGCGCTGCCCGACTCTTCTTTTGCACGCTTTTCCTGCAATGCCTTCAGAATCTTCTGGCTCGACTTGGACAGGTTCTCCTCGTCTTCCATGAAGCGCTTGATCTTCCGCACAGCCTCCTGATAGCCTGGAATCTGCACTTTTTCGAACAGGTTCACCTTTTGCGTCGTCTTCTTCCGTGCATGTTCAAGCAGGCCCAGCTTGGCCACCACGAACTCATGTTCAACGGCGGTCTTGGCCAATCCCTGTAGCAGGTGGATTCCGTCGAAGTACCACTTGGGTGCGCTGAACACGCCGAAAGGCTTTACGGCGAGCTGAATGTTGGAGAGGACGGGGACGCGCACGCCCGCAATCTTCTTGACATTCAGCTCCACGTCCTTCAGAGAGACAAGCGAAGCATCGAACTCGCCCCACAGCGCGTACATGGACTCGTAGCCGGCAATCTGCTGATTGAGTTTCTTCTCCAAATCCTGTGCCTCCTGCTTGCTTTTCTTCACCTCAAGACGCAGAGCGGTTTCCTTACTCTTGATGATGGGCAAGGTGCGCTGCCGCATCTTCAGCTGCTTTTCGATTTGCTGGAGCGACGTTTTGTTATATTGAAACTTTATTGCCACGATATTTGAATTAAGAAATGATGTGATTGCTTACTTCCAGTAGATGTCTGTGAACTCTTTCTTGATGTTCACTTCTTCGAGCTTGAAGTACTTGCGGAAGAGCGACCAGGTCACGTCGAGCATTTCCGTGGTATCCAGATCCACATCGATGGCCAGCAGTTTGTCGGCGTATTCCTTGGCAAATTCGAGGCAGCGGTTGTCGTAGTCCGTCAGGTCGAAACCGTTTTCCTGCTTTGTCTTGGCATTGGCTGCGTCCGAATAGAGCCGGATGGCGGCGTTCATGACCTGCGAGTGGTCCTTGCGTGTTTTCTTTCCTGCCACCAATTGTTTCAGACGTGAGAGCGAGCGGAAAGGATCCACGATGACCTTGCCGATGTCGGAATCGCGGCGGAGATACAGCTGGCCTTCCGTGATGTAGCCCGTATTGTCTGGCACGGCATGTGTGATGTCACCACCCGAGAGAGTCGTAACTGCGATAATCGTGATGGAGCCGCCGCCGGCCGACTCGGGGAACTGCACGGCCTTCTCGTAGATTTTGGCCAAGTCGGAATAGAGCGAGCCAGGCATGGAGTCCTTCGAAGGGATTTGGTCCATGCGGTTCGACACGATGGCCAGCGAGTCGGCATAGGATGTCATGTCGGTGAGCAGCACCAACACCTTTTCGTGCTTCTGCACGGCGAAATATTCGGCAGCAGTCAGTGCCATGTCCGGAATCAGCAGGCGTTCCACAGCCGGGTCTTCCGTGGTGTTCATGAAAGAGATGATGCGGTCGAGCGCACCGGCGTTGGAGAAGGTGTTGCGGAAAAAGTAGTAGTCGTCGTTCGTCATTCCCATACCGCCGAGAATGATTTTGTCGGCCTTGGCACGCATGGCCACGAGAGCCATGACCTCGTTGAAGGGCTGGTCGGGGTCTGCGAAGAACGGAATCTTCTGACCCGACACCAACGTGTTGTTCAGGTCGATGCCGGCAATACCCGTGGCGATGAGCTCGCTCGGCTGTTTGCGGCGCACGGGATTCACCGACGGGCCTCCGATTTCCACTTCGTCCCCCTCAATCTCGGGGCCGCCGTCAATCGGATGTCCATAGGCATTGAAGAAACGGCCGGCCAGCTGGTCGCTCACTTTCAGTGTCGGAGCCTTGCCGAGGAATACGACTTCCGCATTGGTCGGAATGCCACCTGTTCCTTCGAAAACCTGAAGTGTGACATTGTCACCTTTGATTATCACCACCTGCGCCAGTTTTCCGTCGATGGTGGCCAGTTCGTCATATCCCACGCCCGTTGCCTTCAGAGAGCAAGTGGCCTTGGTGATCTGACTGATTTTGGTGTATATTTTCTGAAATGCTTTTGCCATTGTCTTGGGGTGTTTTTATCCGTCGTATTACTGTTGTTGTTCGACCATTTCGCGGATTTGCTTCACGTAGTCCTCATATTGCTCGGAATGGAACTGCGAGTAGTTCATCTGCTTGCAGAGGTTGATGAGTTTCTTGAAGAAATCGGACACTTCCGTGAACACGTTGAACTTGAATTCGTGCTCGCAGATTGCGGTCACGATATTCATGATGGCCTCTTGCCGCTTCAGCGAGGTCACGGCATCCACTTCGTCGAAGGCATCCTGCTGCAACAGCACGTAGTCGATGACTTCCGACTTCCAGAAAGTCTCGTGATAGTCCACCGGCACTCCGTCGTCTCCCAGAATGTTGATTTGCTCGGCGATTTCCTTTCCGCGCTGCATCCGCGTCTTCAGGTTGTTCACCTTCGGAATCCACTGGTCGTTGATTTTCTCCTTGATGTATTCTTGGAACTCCGGATATTCCAGGTATTTGGAATAGGACTCTATCGGATTCACGGCCGGATAGCGTTTCTTGTCAGCACGGGCCTGCTCGAGTCCATAGAAGCAGCGGGCCACCTTTCGGGTGTTCTCCGTCACCGGCTCCTTCAGGTTTCCGCCGGCAGGCGACACAGTTCCGATGAAGGTGATGCTGCCCACCTGTCCGTTGTTGAGATAGACGTATCCGGCCCGTCCGTAGAAGTTGGAAATCAGTGCCGAGAGATCCATCGGGAACGCGTCCGGTCCGGGCAGCTCCTCCATGCGGTTTGACATCTCGCGCAGTGCTTGTGCCCAGCGGGAGGTGGAGTCGGCCATGAGCAACACGCGCAAGCCCATTGAGCGATAGTATTCGGCCATCGTCATGGCGGTATAGACCGAGGCCTCACGTGCGGCCACCGGCATGCTTGACGTGTTGGCGATGATGATGGTCCGCTCCATCAGCTTGCGGCCAGTATGCGGGTCGACGAGTTCGGGGAATTCCGTGAAGATTTCCACGACCTCGTTGGCACGTTCGCCGCAGGCGGCGATGATGACGATGTCGGCTTCTGCCTGTTTCGAGATGGCGTGCTGGAGCACGGTCTTGCCCGTTCCGAAAGGTCCCGGAATGAATCCCGTGCCGCCTTCCACAATCGGGTTGAACGTGTCGATGGTGCGAACGCCCGTCTCCAGCAGCTTGAACGGGCGCGGCTTGTTCTTGTAGTTAGTCATGGCGAACTTCACAGGCCAGTGCTGAATCATGTTCACCTTCAGTTCCTCGCCGCTCTCTGTGACGAGCACGGCAATGGTGTCTTCAATCTTGTACTTTCCCGCAGGCACGATGCTCTTCACCTTGGCTGTACCTTCCATCTGGAACGGCACCATGATTTTGAGCATCTCAGAGTTCTCCGGGACTTCTCCCAGCCAGTCGCTTGAGCGCACCTCGTCGCCGGCTTTGGCAAGCGGCGTGAAGTCCCATTCGCGGTCACGGTCGAGCGGGTCGGTGTATTGGCCTCGCTTGAGGAAGATGCCGTCCATCTTGTCAAGGTCGTTCTGCAAGCCGTCATAGTTCTTCGACATCATGCCCGGTGCCAGTTGCACCTCCAACATGTGACCGGTGAACTCGGCCGGAGCACCCACCTTCAGTCCGCGGGTGGATTCGAACACCTGTACATATACGTCTGAGCCTACCACCTTGATCACCTCCGACATCAAGCGGTCGCCGCCGGTCGTGATGTAGCAGATTTCTCCCTGCCTCACCGGCCCGTCCACTTTCAGCGTCACCATGTTCGAGATGACGCTACTCACTGTACCTTTCGTCATAATCTATCTGTTCTGTTGTTGATTTCTCGTTTTCGGTTGTTTATCCTGCGGCCGTGGCCTTCTGCTGCGCAAAGGGATTCGGCTGCACGAACTCTTCCGGCACTTTGGCGTCCGCACGCAGGTTTTCGATAATCCGGCGGAACGTTTCCTTGCCCGTCTCGGGGTCGAGGATTTCCCAGCGCGTCAGCATCTCCAGCTTGCAGAGATAAGCGAAGACGGCCTCGATGGAGAAGATATCTGTAATCTGGTCGTCGAGCCAGTTCCATTTGAATGCGTCAATACGTTTTTCCTTCTCCACGGGATCGGGGGTCTCCACGATTTTCATGAGATCGACCACGTAGTCGTACTCATGCGTCAGGTCGAAGTCCTTCGTGTTGTTTGTACGTATCATCTCGTTCACCTCGTTGTCGCCCAGGATGTACTGCGAGACGTTCCATCCGTTCTTGCGGGCGATGAAGGCGGTGAGGATGTTCGTGATGTCGAAGTTGAGCTTGTACCAATGGCGAATCAACTTGTTCGGGCATTTCATGGCGTAGTTGTAGTAGGCCAGCATCATCTGGTCTTCCGCAAAGAAACCTTCCTTGTCCTTGTTGTACGTGTATTCGCGGGCAAAAATCGACATGAATGCCGGATAGCGATGCACGTTGAAGTTCATCGTGCGGGCCGACGTAATCAAGTCCTGATACTGCTCCATCGAGTAATTGCCCCACAGATGCACCTTCGCATCGGGATTCTTGAGCAGTCTCACCACGTTCAGGCAGTCTTGCTTCAAGTAGAAATAGAAAAGGAGCTGGCGGTCCTTTTCCGTCAGAACCTCGTCGCATTGGTCGCGGAAGTTCTCTATGGTTATCCCGCCCGCCTTGCCATCGTCCATAGCGATGTCCGGCACGCCAGCCATCAGGCAATAGTAATCAGCCATATCCGTTTATTTTCCGAAAAGCATCTCGACGAGCTGCGGGCGCAGGAAGCCCTTAAAATATTCCTCGAATTCTTCGGCACCGAAGCTCACCTTGTAGCTGCCGTCTGCAGGTTCCACCACGAAGTTGGTCTTCAGTCCGTTCACCTCCTGGATTTTCACGCCCTTGTCGAGCAGTGCCTTGGCCTTCTTGGCAAACAGAGACTTCAGACCGGCAGCGTCGGCTGTGGAGATGACGATGTCTTCGTGTGCGCCCCACTTCTCGGCGAGCTTCAGGATGAACTCATTCATGAAAGCCTTGTCGCCGGTCACGTCGGCCACCGCATCCTTCACCACCCGATCGTCCACCACGTTGGTGATTTCCGTCTTCAGGGCATTCAGAGCCTGATCCTTATACATTCGCAGCTCCGACTTCGTATTCTGGTCGAGCGCCTTGGCGTCTTTCTCTGCCTGAGCCTTGATGGCGGCAGCCTGCGCCTGCGCGTCCTCCACGATTTTGGCAGCCTCCGCCTTGGCCTCAGCCACGATTTTGTCGGCCTCCGCCTTGCCCTTCTCCACTCCCTCTTGCAGGAGCTTGTTGGTCAATTCTTCGATTTTGCTTTCCATATAATATGATATGTCTTAATGATGAATTCGAAATGATGCGACGGGATGGGTGCAACACGGGGTAATCCGGCGAGACTGCCCGCATCGCTTGGCAAAATTACATCAAAATCTCCAGCTGTGCAACATTTCCTCCTTAAAAAGTTAAAAAGCGACAACTTTCGCATCATTTAAGCCATTTCGGACAGTCCACGCCGAGGTTTCCGCGTCATTTCAGTCACGCCGACGCGCCATTTCCGCCACTGCCTCCGCACGCCGCACATGCCGTCCCCGCACGTCAGCCGTCAGACGAACGATTACGATGGACGGCACGGACACGTCCGTGGCCGGAAAAAAATAAAAACAATCTGAAAGGGATGTTGTCTCCCTCGCAGAAGAACATCCCTTTCAGTCGCAATCCGTCGCCGGCGTGCCGCACCTCAGCAAGGGCGGGACGTAGGCAGGTGGAACACCTGCTGCACCTCCTTCATGGCTTCGTCCGTCATGCCGTCCGGTTCGAATCCCATGCTGCGGGCGCGCAGATAGATGGTGGCGGCTTTGTTGAGCACGTCGGCCTGGTCGAAGGCATCCATGATGTCAAGCCCGACGGCACAGATGCCATGCTTTTCCCACAGCACCACATCGTAGTCCTTGATCTGCTCCAGCGTGGCCTCGGCCAGCTTCACGGAGCCGGGCAGCTCATAGGGGACGATGCCCAGTCCGAGGGGGGCGAACGCCAGGGTCTCGGGAATCATCGACCACAGCAGGTGCGTCATCACGTCCTTCTTCAGCATCGCCGGATTGTGGCTCATGGCCACGAGCTCGATGGGATGCGTATGGAGCGACGCCTTGTACTTCGACCCGCTGCCTATGAGGTAGTCGTGCATGGAGAGGTGCGACGGCAACTCACTGGTCGGCATCACGGCCTCGTCGGCGATGATGACATAGGAGGCACAGTCGTCCAGAATGCGGATGACGCTGCCGTTCTGCATCGGCCGGCGGGCCAGGTCGCGCATGCGCTTGCCCGTGCCCTTACAGTAGAAGTAGCAGCCTCTCAGGTGGGGCAGCGTGGTTCCTATCGGAATGACAGGCGAGAGGGGCGGCAGAGCCTTTGCCGCCTCGTCCAGCAGCTCCGTCACGTTGACGGTGATGTTGCCGCCGTTCCGCTCCGCCCAGCCTTTCTGCCAGAGGTATCCGGCCACCTCAGCCACTTTGTCGATTTCAGCCTTCAGAGCCGGTCTGTCGTATAGAATACTATTCATGGATGAATGGAAGTAAAAAAAGGGAATTTAAGGGTTAAAGGGAGGTTGTGGAATCGTCACCGTAACGTTCACGCGTGATTTGTGCCAGCGACTTGCCCCGTGTGTCGGGGATGCCCGCTACGCCCACCACCAGCGAGATGAGCAAGAGCCCAATCATGCAGTAGGCGGCCACGGTGAAGCCTTCGCCGTGCTCACCGTAGATATAGGTAAACAGCAATCCCCAGACGGCTGAGAGACCGCGCACGACAAAGAACATGAAGCCCTGTGCGCCGGCACGGAACCGGGCAGGGAACAGCTCAGAGCCCCACAGGGCATAGAAAATCTGGACGGAAGTGCCGCCCTGCACGCCCCAGAGCACCGCGAAGGTCCAGAGACCTACCGTTCCGTTCACACCGACAGTGACGATGATGAGCCAGGCACTGATGGCCACCAGCAGGCCGAAGACATAGACGAGCCGATGGCTCATGCGGTCGATGAAATGAGAGAGCACGAACGTGACGGCCACGATGATGGCCCATTGGATGCAGTTCATCCAGTTGGCCTGCTCGTTGCTCACGCCGCCAGCCGTCTCATAGATGTGAGGCTGAAAGAATCCCATGACCGAGGCCACGAGGTTCCACGTGAGATAGATGGTGGCCAGATAGCACACGGTCTTCACGGCCGTTTTGTTGGAGAAGAGCACTCCGAACGCATGCAGCAGTCCCGTGCTCTCGCCTCTGGCCTTGGCCTGCTCCCGCGCGTCTTTCCATTCACTGCTCTCCTCCAGCCCGCGCTGCAGGTTCCAGGCAATGAAAGCCACGATGAACAGGGAGAAGAACACCACTCGCGAGCTGAACACGTTGAGCGCACTGACCGACAGGTCAGCACCGCCCACCGCATGAGCCAACGCTTCCACCCAGCCGAACAGATAACCGCCCGGGGCGAAGCACATGCCCAGCAGCAGGATAATCATCGGGCCGATGCCCCACGACATCTGGGAGATGCAGATATTGCGTCCGCGCGTGCCGATTCCGGAGCTTTCCGAGATATAGGTCCACGAGGCAGGAACGCCCACGCCGACCGAGATGCCCGTAATCAGGAATCCCGCGAGCAGCATGGGGAAGTTGACGGCCAGCATCACGATGAGCACGCCGCACATATAGACCAGCAGATTGTAGGTGTAGATAAATTTCCGTCCGTACTTGTCGGCCAGGAATCCGCCGATGATGGCACCCAGCGCAGCTCCCAGACAGTTGGCGCTGATGAAGTTCAGCCATCCCAGCTGCACCTCCGCCAGCCCCAGATACTTCTGCCAGAGTGTCAGTCCGCTCGCACCGGCCACGATGGCTCCGGCATCCAGATAATTGGTAAGAGACACGGCTATCGTGCTCTTCAGGCTCCCGTTTTTCTGTTCCATTCCGCTCAGCGTTTTGAGGTGACATCCTTTTCATACTGCTGGATGGCAGGAATATAGTCCTCGCCGACAGGCACGCCGTTCTTGAGATTGAACTCATCGAACACCGCCCCGAACGGCAGGCTCTTGGCTTCCTCCAGGAGCGCGAGCCGCTCGAATCCCTGTCCCGCGTCCTCATAGCGGCGGAGCAACGGCAGCGGTTCGAGGAGAGCCTGCAAGATACACTTCTGCGTGGCGCGTGTTCCGATGATGTAAGCGCCGATGCGGTTGATGCTGGCGTCGAAATAGTCCAGCCCCACGTGGGCGCGGTCGAGCGCGTTGGCACGCACGAGCTCCTTGAAGAGGTCGAGTGTCTGATCGTTCATGATGGTCACGTGGTCGGAATCCCATCTCACGGGACGGCTCACGTGCAGCATCAGTTCCGGCACGAAGAGCAGCAGCGAGGCTATCATGTCGCTCACATTCTCCGTCTGCTCATAGTGTCCCGTGTCGAGCGTGTACATCACCTGCCGGCTGGCACAGTACCCGGCATAGAAGTCATGGCTGCCCACGGTGTAGCTCTCCAGGCCGATGCCGAAGAGCTTCGCCTCCACACACGATTTCATGTGCGGCAGTTTCTCCGCCAGAATCTCGTCAAGCGAGGCGCATAGAATCTCGCGATAGCGCTTGCGTTCCACCGTGAGATCCTTACTGCCGTCGTGCACCCAGATGTTCATGATGCAAGGGTCGCCCTGCGCCTTTCCCATCGCGTCGGCGATACGGCGGCAACGTTTGGTGTGCTCAATCCAGAACTCGCGGACGGCGGGGTCGGGATTGGAGAGCGTGAGGCTGCCGCTCTTCGGGTGTGAAAAACTCGTGGAGTTGAAGTCGAGCTTGAGGTTCTGCTCCTTGGCCCAGTCCATCCAGCTCTGGAAATGCTTCACCTCCACTTGGTCGCGGTCCACGAACTGTCCACCGAAGTCGCCGTAGGTCTCGTGCAGGTTGAGCCGGTGGTTGCCTGCCAGCAACGACTTCACGAATGTGATGTCCTGGCGCACCTCATCGATGTTGCGTGCGCGGCCGGGGTAATTGCCGGTGGTCTGGATGCCGCCGGAGAGCGCCTCGTTCCGCTCGAATCCCACCACGTCGTCCGCCTGCCAGCAGTGGAGCGAAATCGGGATTCTCTCCAACTGGGCGATGGCTGCGTCCGTATCGACACCGATGGCCGCATAGCGTTCGCGGGCAATTTCATAAGCTCTGTGAATCAGTTCTTCCTTCATGGTTTTCAGATGTTTTGATGTCAGTACTATGTATCTGTTTTATTTCTAAAATGCTGTCTCAGATGTGATGTCTTCGAAACGCCTGTAGGCCTCGTTCCAGCGGTCGTGCTCCCGAGGCTCATAGGTCTGCGGCTCCACGGAGCAGGCGATGATGCGGCGCATGTCGAACAGGTCGCCGACCAGACCGGCTGCCTTGGCCTGTATCATGATGTTTCCGATGGCCGTTCCCTCCACAGGTCCCGCGACCACCGACATGCCGATGGAGTCGGCCGTGAACTGCATGAGATGGTGATTGTGGGTGCCGCCGCCTATGACGTGCAGCCGCTCGATGGGGAACGGTGCCAGTGCCGTCAGGCTGGCCAGTACCTGACGGTAGCGGAGGGCCAGGCTCTCGAAGATACAGCGCGCCGTCTGCTGATAGGTTTCCGGCACGGGCTGCCGGCTCTCACGGCAATAGTCACGGATGGCCTTCACCATCGATGTGGGATTGGCGAAGCGCGCATCGTCGGGATTGATGAATGAGCGGAACGCCGGAGCCGTCATGGCATCACTGTTGATCTGGTTCACGTCTTTCGGCACCGTCGGGTCACTCTCCCACTCTTTCCGGCAACGCTCCAGCAGCCACATGCCGCAGATATTCTTCAGGAAACGCGTGGTGCCCTCGATGCCGCCTTCGTTGGTGAAATTATAACGATAGCTGTCGGGCGTGATGATGGCGTTGCGTGTTTCGATGCCGAGGAGCGACCACGTGCCGCAGCTCAGATAGGCAAAACGCTCGTCGCAGGCAGGCACGGCAGCCACGGCCGATGCTGTGTCGTGGCCTGCCACGGCCACCACCGCCACAGGTCCGAGTCCCGTCTGCCGCTGCACCTCCTCGCTCAGCGTCCCCACGCGGTCGCCCGGGTTGACATAGCGGCCGAAGTTTGCCTCACGCAGCCCCACCGAGTCGGCCAGTTCGTCGTCAATCCGCCGCGTGCGCGGGTTCAGCAGCTGGCTCGTGCTCAGCACCGTGTATTCACACACCGCCTCGCCCGTGAGCATATAGGTCAGCGCGTCCGGCACGAACAGAATCTTGTCGGCCGCCTCCAGAGCCGAATCATGCAGGCGGCGCAGCGCGAAGAGCTGGAAGAGGGAGTTGAAATTCATGAACTGGATGCCCGTCTTGCGATATACCGTCTCCTTCGGCACCAGCTCGAAATACTGTTCCATCACGCCCTCCGTATATGGGTCGCGGTAGCAGTAGGGATTGCGGAGGATGCCGCCGTCCTTGCCGACGAAGGCAAAGTCCACGCCCCACGTGTCAATTCCGACAGACGTGATGGAGATATGCTCCTGTGCCACCAACCGCAGCCCGCGCACCACCTCGTTGTAAAGCGCGAAAATGTCCCACACGTAGTGGCCGCCCGTCTGGATGATGGGGTTGGGAAAGCGCGTCAGTTCGCGCTGTGTCAGTCTTCCCTCCCTGATGCTGCCGAGGATGGTGCGTCCGCTTGTCGCGCCCAGATCCACGGCGAAGAAATGTTTTCCGCTGTCTGCTGCCGTATTCATTGATTCTTCTGTTTTCCTTCGTTTCGTTTCCATTTTGCCAGCCGCTTGTATTCCTTTTTTGTCAGGCGCATGAAGGAACCATGCTGCGGCCCTGTCACGCCCTCAATGTCCACAGGGTCGTGGAAATTCCGCAGGTGCGCGTCGGCCTGACAGATGCGGTAATGCTTCGGTCGGGAGCTGTATTCGATGTACGCCACGCGCCACGTGCTGTCGCCGATGAGCTGGAAGGCACTCGCCCCCTCGCATTTCTTCCTTCCCTCGAAGTCCACGTAGTCATCCTCCGACGGTTCGCTCCAGGGTCCCGTCAGCCGTGGTGCGGTGGCCGTATAGATGCCCGGCTTTCCCCCCTCCTTCTTGATGAGCAGATGGAACAGTCCGTCGGCCGCCACATAGTTGATGTCGGCATCGATGGTGGCATAGCCCCAGTCGAAGAGCAGACGCGGCTTCGTGAGCTGCGTGAAACTCTCGTCCGCATAGCTGTAGTACATCCTGTCGTAGGCCTCCTCCGACCGGTTCCAGAGCGAATAGTAAATCATGTAGCCACCCTGTCGTCCGTCGGGCCACACATATGTCGGGTCCCAGAAGATCTGCGGCGCCCACACGCGGTTCACCGTGCTCCAATCCTGATAGACATCCGGTGCGTCTGGGTCGCAGAATATGCCGGGTCCCTGGCGGAAGTCGAACGTGACGGACTCCCAATGAATCAGGTCACGGCTCCGCAGCAGGTCAATCCCATAGTTGTCCCACTTGTGCGACTTGGCCACGCACATGTCTGTCGTCACCATCAGATAGCCCCTGCCGTCGTGGGTGCGGCAGACGTAAGCGTCGCGTGTGCCGCTCTCAATGCGGGCATGCTCCGCAGGGTCGAAGACAGGACGGCCACTGTCCACGTCCACATAGTGATAGCCGTCGCGGCTCAGCGCGTATGCCGTCCATTCGCCCCCGTCGCTCATGTGGCAGTACAGATAACCATAGTCGCCCTTCTGCAGGTTCTGTGCACCGGCGACGGCGGCCACAGTCAGAGCCGCCAACATCCAAGTCAGTCGTTTCATCGTCCGTAGGTCAGTATTCATGTTGAAGATGGTTCCTGCTGCAAATTTACACTTTTTCCGCAAACAATCCCCTACTTTCGCCCAACAAAATGAAGATTGAAAATGAAAGAAGTTAAAGGGAAATACGGAAAAACACCCTTTCCCGAGGGAGAGAGTGTTTGACAAAAGAGTGAAAAGAAAGAGGCTGTGCAGGGTCAGTCTTCGCCGATGTAGGTGGCAACGTCACGATTGCCGCTGTAGGCGATGGATGCAGCTCCTCCTCACCTCCCTGCTCACCCTCTGAAGAAGTATCAGCAAACATACCCCCTTCAACTCTCTTTCCATTCCCTTCATTTCAACTTTCCATCTCCGGCTGATGCCACTTCCCTTCCATTTCCTTTTTTCAACACCCCTTCCATCCCTTTCTTGACGGTGACGGCGCGACATTTGTCACGGACACTGCGGAGAAAATCCACAGCCTCCGCACGCGGCTAATCCGGACTCCGAAGATTCCGCGTCCTGCGAACGCGTTCGTTCCGCGGATTGAACACGTCCGTTCCGGAAAACGGACGCGTTCGTTTTTCCAAAACTCAGATTGAAACGGACATTTTGGAGGCAGATTCCGGAGCTTTTTGCGCAGAACCCCGCAACCGCGAGGGCGCAGCGGGCAAAAAGAAGCCATCGGAGCCGGCTGCCACTGACACTGGCGGACGGCTCCGATGAAAAAAGGGAGGAGAAATCAGGTTCTTTCTAACGGGATGAAAGTCCGGCCTTGAGGCAGCGGATGACGGCGGAGGTGAAGCCGGCATGTTCGAGCTCGTTGAGCCCGCGGATGGTGGTGCCGCCCGGCGTGGTGACACGGTCGATGGCGGCTTCGGGATGGAGACCGGTGCCGCGCAGCAGCGACACGGCTCCCTGCATGGTCTGAAGGGCTATCTGGAGAGCTTCGGCCGGACGGAACCCCATCTCGACCCCGGCTTCGGTCTGGGCCCGCAGGAAGCGCATGACATAGGCAATGCCGCAGCCGGCCATCGTCATGCCCGCGCCCATGAGCTGCTCCGGACAGACTTCGGCCTGTCCGACGAGCCGGAAGAGGCCCTGCACGCGCTCGAGCGCGGCGGAGGAGGCCCGGCTGCCGGGGGCGATGAACGTCATGCTCTGACCGAACTCGGCGGCGATGTTGGGCATGCAGTAGAAGAGCTCTCCGCTGGAGGGAGCGCCGGACGAAGAAGCCTGCAGGAGGGCACCGAGCCGCGCGGTGGGGATGCCGGCGGCCACGGAGCAGAGAATCCGGCCGGGAGTGAGCGCGGGGGCGATTTCCGCCACGACGGACTCGACCAGCCAGGGCTTGACGGCCAACACGATGACATCGGCTCCGCCGGCGGCTTCCGCATTGCGGAGCGAGGTACGCACGCCCGGACAGGCTTCCTGCAGACGCCGGAGCGTGGAGGAGGTGCGGGCCGTGAGGCAGATGTCGGACGCACCGGCGAAGCAGGCACGCCCGCCGGCAGTGGAGATGGACTTGTACCAGCCCCGCGCGAGGGCTCCGCCCATATTGCCCGCGCCGATGATGGTCAGTTTCATGTGTGTGTTCTTTTTTTTCTTGTATGTGATTTTCCGGAAAGCCTTCCACGGGGGAGAGGCCGGACTGCAAAGTTATGGAAAATCGGCGGATTTTTCGCTGCATTTCGGAAGAAAATGTTAACTTTGCAGGAAAAACAAGAATGTCGCTTTTGCGACAAAAGTACAAAAGAAAAGAACGGAAGGAATGGATTCGGAAATCGAACTGCAGGACGAGGAGAAGGCGGCGGGACTGCCGCCGAAGTCGGACTACGACCCGTCGCGGATGACGGACGGCATCACGCACCACCTGAGCGGCATGTTCCAGAACTGGTTTCTGGACTATGCCTCCTACGTGATTCTGGAGCGGGCCGTGCCGCACATCATGGACGGACTGAAACCGGTGCAACGGCGCATCCTGCACTCCATGAAACGCATGGACGACGGGCGATACAACAAGGTTGCGAACATCGTGGGACACACCATGCAATTCCACCCCCACGGCGACGCGAGCATCAAGGACGCGCTCGTGCAGCTGGGGCAGAAGGAGCTGCTCATCGACTGCCAGGGCAACTGGGGCAACATCCTGACGGGCGACGACGCGGCTGCCGGCCGCTACATCGAGGCGCGGCTGTCGAAGTTCGCGCTCGACGTGGTGTTCAACCCGAAGACGACGGAATGGAAGCTCTCCTACGACGGACGCAACAAGGAGCCCATCGCCCTGCCCGTGAAATTCCCGCTCCTGCTCGCGCAGGGGGCCGAAGGCATTGCCGTGGGGCTGTCGTGCAAGATTCTGCCGCACAATCTGAACGAGCTCTGCGACGCGGCCGTGCACTACCTGTACGGAGAGCCGTTCCAGCTCTACCCCGACTTTCCCACGGGCGGCAGCATCGACGTGAGCCGGTACAACGACGGAATGCGCGGAGGGGTGGTGCGCGTGCGGGCCAAAATCGAGAAGCGCGACAGCAAGACGCTGGCTATCACCGAGATTCCTTTCGGCAAGACCACCGGCTCACCGCAGAAGCCCAGCCCTTTCATCGACTCCATCCTGAAGGCGGCCGAGAAGGGAAAAATCAAGGTGAGGAAGGTGGAGGACATGACTGCCGCAGGCGTGGAGATCCTCATCCACCTCATGCCGGGCGTGTCGTCCGACAAAACCATCGACGCGCTCTATGCCTTCACCGACTGCGAAATCAGCATCTCGCCCAACTGCTGCGTGATTGACGACCGGAAACCGCAGTTTCTCACGGTGAGCGACGTGCTGCGCCGCTCGGTGGACAACACAAAGCAGCTCATCAGAAGGGAACTGGAAATCCGACGGGGCGAGCTGATGGAGCAGCTTTTCTTCGCCTCGCTGGAACGAATCTTCATCGAGGAACGCATCTACAAAGGCCGTGAGTTCGAGAACGCCAGGAGCATGGACGCGGCCTGCGAATACGTGGACGAGCGGCTCACTCCGTTCTATCCGCAACTGGTGCGCGAGGTGACGAAGGACGACATCCTGAAGCTGATGGAAATCAAGATGGCACGTATCCTGAAATTCAACAAGGACAAGGCCGATGAGCTCATCGCACGGCTCAAGGCCGACATCGAGGAAATCGACCGCGACCTGGCGAACCTGGTGGAAGTGACGGCACAATGGTTCCGCTATCTGAAGAAGAAATACGGTGATGCCCATCCGCGCCTGACGGAAATCCGCTCGTTCGACAACATCGAGGCAAGCACCGTGGCCGAGGCCAACCAGAAGCTCTACATCAACCGCGCCGAGGGATTCATCGGCACGAGCCTCAAGAAGGACGAGTTCGTGTGCAACTGTTCCGACATCGACGATGTCATCCTCTTCTACCGCGACGGCACCTACAAGGTCATCAAGGTGGCCGACAAGGTGTTCGTGGGAGAGACGGAGCGCAGCAAGCGGGAAAAACGCAAAGCCGAGATCATCCACATCGACGTGTTCAAGAAAAGCGACAAACGCACCATCTACAACGTCTGCTACAAGGACGGCAAGACGGGCATCACCTATATCAAGCGCTTCAACGTGACCTCCGTCACGCGCGACCGGGAATACGATGTCACGACGGGCACGCCGAAGTCACGCGTCACCTACTTCACGGCCAACTCCAACGGCGAGGCGGAAGTCATCCGGGTGACGCTGAAACCGCAGGAGAAGCTCCGGCGGCTCACCTTCGAGAAAGACTTCTCGGACATCGCCATCAAGGGGCGTGCCTCGCGCGGCAACATCCTCTCGAAGCACGACGTGTTCCGCATCCAGTTGAAGAGCCACGGAGGCAGCACGCTGGGAGGACGCAAGGTGTGGTTCGACCCCGACGTGCAACGCATCAACTACGACGAGCACGGACGCTTCCTCGGCGAATTCCAGAACGGCGACATGATTCTCGTGGTGCTGCCCGACGGACAGTTCTACCTGACCGACTTCGATGCCAACAACCACTACGAGCAGAACATCCTGCGCATCGAGCAGTACGACCCGCACAAGGTGTGGACGGCCATTCTCTTCGATGCCGACAACGACAACTATCCCTACATCAAACGCTTCCTCATGGACGCCGGCACCCGCCACCAGAACTTCGTGGGCGAGAACGAACACTCACGCCTCCTGCTGCTCACCGACACGCCGTACCCGCGCTTCGAGCTCACCTTCGCCGAGCCGGACACGTTCCGTGGACCCGTGGAAATCGAGGCGGAGGACTTCATCGCCGTGAAGGGATTCAAGGCGAAGGGAAAGCGGCTCACCACCTTTGCGCTCGACCAGGTGAAGGAACTGGAGCCGACCCACGTGCCCGAGCCGGAGGACGAGGAGCCGGACGAGGGCGATGCGCCGGAACCGGAGACGGACGCGACAACGGCTGACGCACCGGCCGACGGGCAGGAGACACCCGACACGCCTCCGGCACCCGGCCAGAGCGACGACGAGGTGCGCGACGAGCTCACCGGACAGCTCCGCCTCTTCTGACCTGCGGAAACGAGAAGAACGGCGCAGGGAAGACATCGTAATCTATTGTAATGCTGAAAACGGAATCCTTGAAGACTGATGACATCCGCCTGGACACATATCCGACACACCGCGGTGGCAATCCTCCTGCTGCCGACGGTTGCCGTCTGCGTGCAGGCGCAGACGGCAACCCGTGATTCCATCGCCGCCACGCAGCCGCGCCCGCTCAACGAACGGACGCACAGCACGATGCTGGGCGGCGGCTTCGGCAATGTGCTCGACACCTACCTCTCTCCTTATTCCTATACGGGAGCACACGCACGTTTCTACTACGAGAACAGCCGCTGGACACGGAGCTTCCGGCATGACTCCACCGCGCTGCCCGTCATCCGCTTCACGGCCTCGGTGGATGCCGACGGCGAGGCGCTCGAGAACCCTGCCGGCAATGTGAACGAATGGGCCGGAGGCGTGCGCTTCAGCCTGATGTGGCAATATGCCTTCCGCCCTCTGGCCGACGGACGGCTCGTGCTGGCCGCCGGACCCGGCATCTCCTCCTACCTGGGGTGTGTCTATAACGAGCGGAACGGCAACAATCCCGCACAGGCCAAGGCCGACCTGATGCTGGATGCCACGACTTCGGCCTGCTGGAGCCTGCGCCTGTTCCGCCGCCCCACGCTGCTCACCGCCCGCGTGGCCGTGCCGCTGGCCGGCGTGGCTTTCTCACCCAACTACGGCCAGTCGTACTATGAGGCTTTCTCGCTCGGCAACTACGACCACAACGTGGTGTTCGCCCATCCCTTCAACATGCCTTCCACCCGCCTCCTGCTCGCCCTCGACATTCCCGTCGGCAGCCGGTGCCGGACGGCTTTCCGCGTGGGCTATGCGGGACAGTTCATGCAGACCACCTTCAACCATCTCCACTACCATTCCTACACGCACGCGCTGATGATTGGCATCACCAAGAAATTTCTCCGACCATGAACCGCCACTTCCTTCTATATATAATAGGTATATGCTGTTCACTGAACGCGTTGCTCATGCTTCAAGCCTGCGTGGGCGAGGAATTGCCGTCGGACAACACGCCCGAAGGCAACTTCGAGGCGTTGTGGCAGCTGATGGACAAACACTACTGTTTCTTCGACTATAAGAAGCAGGTGCTGGGAGTGGATTGGGACGAGGTGCACGCACGCTACGGCGCAGTCGTGCATCCGGGCATGACCGGCCGGCAGCTCTTCGAGGTGCTTTGCAATATGCTGGGGGAACTGCGCGACGGCCACGTGAATCTCGGAGCCTCCTTCGACTTGGGACGCAACTGGAGCTTCTATGAGGACTACGCCAGGAACTACGACGCGGAACTGATTGACGACTATCTGGGGAAAGGCAACGAATACGGCATCGCCTCCGCCCTGAAATACCGCATTCTGGACGACAACATCGGCTACGTGCGCTGTGAGTCCTTCGAAGACGGCATGGGCGACGGCAACCTTTCCGTCATGCTCGACGCGCTCAAGACCTGCAACGGGCTCATCGTGGACGTGAGGGACAACGGCGGTGGGAAATTGTCGAACGCACGCAAGCTGGCGGCACGCTTCACCAATGAGAAGACGCTGGTGGGCTATGTCGCCCACAAGACGGGGAAAGGCCGCTCCGATTTCTCCACGCCCGATGCCGAATACGTGTCGCCCAGCAGCGGTGTCCGCTGGCAAAAGCCCGTGGTCGTGCTCACAAACCGCTCCTGCTACAGTGCCACGAACGATTTCGTGAAATGTATGCAGGAATTCCCCGCAGTCACGATTCTCGGCGACACCACAGGCGGCGGCAGCGGTATGCCGTTCACGCAGGAAATCCCCAATGGCTGGTCGGTGCGCTATTCCGCCGTAGTCTATTACGACGCACGCCACCACCACACGGAGTTCGGCGTGGCACCCGACACGCTGGTTACGCTCGACAGCCTCGACGTGCTCCGTCACAAGGATACCCTCATCGAGGCCGCACGCGCCCTCTTGAACCGGTGAGAAATGGGCAAAAAAGAGTTTTTCTCCCCATTCCACTCTACTTTTCGACCAAAATGAGCCATTCACACCCACCGAACGGATGTGTGTCCGAACACAAAATGTTTTGCAACACAAAATAAGTAAATAATTTCTGTCCTTTCTTCCGTGAATCCAAGCTTTTTTCGCGTGAGAATTCGTTATTAGTGAGCAAAAATTGTTCAAAATGTCTTATTTTGGCAAAAAAGATGGAATTTCCTATGGCCGTATTCCGAAAACTCAATACCTTTGCAGCGTTTTCAGAGAAGATGACTCCGGGGCTTCCCCGATGAAGAATTTCTACAGGACCGCCGGACGAAACTAAACCTATTATTCACAACAAAAAAACAAAAGATTATGAAAAAGATGATTCTTACAGCACTTGTTGCTGTGGCTTCTATCACAGCCAATGCACAGATCTGGGTCGGTGGCAACGTAGGTCTCGACTTCACCCGCTATCGCGTTACCCCGTCTGCCGACGCAACCACCGTTACACACTTCGCCATCCTGCCGGAAGTAGGCTACACGCTCTCCGACAAGTGGGATCTCGCCATCAAGGTCGGTGACGAATACAGCAAGCGGACTGACGACGACGCCATGAACGTATTCGTGGTGAACCCATACGCCCGTTACACCTTCTTCACCACCGGCAAGGTAGGCTTCTTCGTAGATCTCGGCTTCTCCATCAAGACCGGCGACATGTATGTGGAAGGCAATAACAGCAACTACACCGACATGGTGAAATACTCCGTATCCGGTGCTAAGGAAGACGAGACCCAGTTCGGTGTCGGTGTTCGTCCGGGCATCAAGTACGCCGCTTCCGACAAGGTGACGCTCGTTGCCTCCATCGGCGGTCTCGGCTTCAGCCGCTACACCAAGTCGAACGTGAACAACTTCGGCTTCAACGCTGACGGCAACGCCCTTCAGTTCGGCTGCTACTACAGCTTCTGATTCCAGTACAGAACCACACACAGAGGGCCGGCATCCAACCAAGGTGCCGGCCCTTTTCCGTAACCCTTTTCCATGACCCTTTTCCATGACCCTTTTCCGTATCCACCCGCCCGGCCACCAGCAAATTTCGCAGGCGCGAAAGGGCATAATCAAAAAAAAAGTACTACCTTTGCACCGCAAACAAAAGCACGCGCTTGTGGCGGAATTGGTAGACGCGTCAGACTTAGGATCTGGTGTCTCAGACGTGCAGGTTCGAGTCCTGTCAGGCGCACATATCGCTCCCCGAGCGGTTTATTGGAGAATTTTCACCCTGCGTAGGCAGGCCTATGCAGGAAGGCTTTCCGTCCGGAGATTCCGAGAAAGTCAGCGAGACGGCTGAGACGGCTTTTGGGAGAAGAGGCCGTAGAGGTTGGCGTCAATCATGTCGGTCACGGTCTGCAAGTCCTGCGGGTTGTTCTCGAACTTCACCGTGTCACCCTCCACAACGATAAGATTGCCTTGATAGCCGGCAATCCAGTCCTCGTAGCGTTGCTGCAACCCTTGCAGATAGTCAATGCGGATGGACTTCTCGTATTCGCGACCGCGCTTCTGGATTTGTCCCACGATGGTGGGGATGGAAGTGCGGATGTAAATCATGAGATCAGGGAATCCCACCAGCGACATCATCAGTTCGAAGAGGTCGTTGTAGTTGGCGAAGTCGCGGTCGGACATCATGCCCATGTCGTGGAGGTTCGGAGCAAAGATGCGTGCGTCCTCGAAGATGGTGCGGTCCTGGATGATGGTGTCCTGGCTTTTCGAAATCTCCACAACCTCCTTGAAACGTTTGTTGAGGAAATAAATCTGGAGATTGAACGACCAACGTTCCATGTCGGCGTAGAAGTCGTTGAGATAGGGATTGTTGTCAACAGGCTCGTAGCGGGGAGTCCAACCATAACGCTTGACGAGCAATTGGGTGAGTGTGGTCTTGCCACTGCCGATGTTTCCGGCTACTGCGATGTGCATGGGGCGAAAAGATTGTGGAGGTTACGTGTGGAGAATGGGGAAGAGTCCGAAGAGCTCGGCGTCGATGCGGTCGCTGATACGGGCGAAATCCGCGGGACGGTGTTCGAAGTCGAGCGAATCGACATCCACCACCAGCACGCGGCCCTTGTATTGGTGAAAGATGAAGTCCTCGTAGAGGGCATTCAGGTTTTTCAGGTAGTCGAGCTGGATGGTCTGTTCATAGTCACGTCCGCGCTTCTGGATATTGCCGACCAGATGCGGCACGGAAGCCCGCAAATAGACCATGAGGTCGGGATATTTCACAATCATCATCATCGACTCGAAGAGCCCCATATAGGTTTGGAAGTCGCGGTCGGACAGGCTGCCCATGTTGTGGTTGTTGGCCGTGAACACATAGACCCCTTCATAGATGGATCGGTCCTGGATGATGGTGTGGTCGGCATGGACGATGTCGAGCAGGTCGTGGAAGCGTTGCTTGAGAAAGAACACCTCCAAGTTGAACGACCACCGGGGGATGTCCTGATAATAGTCAGCCAGATATGGATTGTCGGTCACGGGCTCGAAGCGCGGTTCCCATCCGTACTGCCTGGCCAGCATGCGGGTGAGGGTTGTTTTCCCGCTTCCTATATTACCTGCTATGGCGATATGCACTGAGACGAAGATGAAGAATTGTTGAACAAAAGAGAAAGGCTGACCTTGTCCCCATTGCAAAGTTAGCCTTTCTCGGTGAATTACGCAAAAGTTTGCGAGATTCTTTGCTGCTTTCATTCGAATCTCACGCCGCTCACGTTCTCTCCCACATACATATTGGCGAAGTCACTGGTCTTGTACCATGCCGGTTTTCCCTCCATGTCGTCAGCGATGTGCGTGCCGTTCAGCGTCAGGTTCTCGAACGTGATGTTACGGATGCAGTGTTCGGCATCGTAAGCTGCGAGGATGGAAAGGTTCGGCAGGGAGCCCGTGTAGCTGATGTTGCGGAACCGTACATCTTCCACCAACCGTCCCGGAGCCTTGCAATATTTCCGGTTCCAGGTGGTGCGGATGTTGACCAGCTGGCCGCAGCGGATGTTTTCCACGCGGATATTCTCGAAGAGCACGTCGCGCACGGTGTTCTCGTCGCCGGCTCCGATGGCCATGCAGCCCTGATAGTCCACCTGTCGTTCAGCCTGCTCCAGAATGTCGATGTCGCGGTAAACGAGGTGCTCAATCGTATCGGGCTGCTCCACGTTGCCATGCAGGCCGATGAAAATCGGATGCGCTACGTCTGCCCACAACACGCTCCGCTCCATGCAGATATGGCGTGAACTGCCCGTGAATCCTTTGCGCGTGGCATACACCGTGGTGCAGTCGTCGCTGGTGCGGGCAAAGCAGCGGTCGTAGCTCACATGGCTCGAAGCGAACACGTTCAACCCGTCACCCCAGCCGTAGTAGCTGATGACCTTCACGTTGCGGATGCGCACGCTGTCGCTGTTGCCCACGGGAAGCTGGGTCATCAGCAACCCTTCCACCTCCACCCTCCGCGAGTTTTTCACGTAGATGGCCTCGCGCACATGGTAGTCAATCAAGCCGCGTCCCAGAATGCGAACGTTGGCCGCATCCTTCACCAGCAGATGGCTTTTCAGCACGGTTCCGCCTGCCACATAGACGGTGGTGTTCGAAGGCACCGACAACGTATCTCCCTCCAAGCTGTGGATGCCGGGGCCGAAGTAGATGAGCCCGGGCCGGTGGATGCATACGGGCTTGGTCTGCGGCTTGTTCAGATACTTCCGGTTCAGATTCGCAATCCGTTCCGGCAGCTCTTCCATCGGATTTGCAAACAGCTGGAGGTCATGGTAGATGTCCCCGTTCACCTCCACCGACAAGTTCTCAGGCTGGCTCAGCGTGAACGAGATGTCCCGTCCATTCACCTCGGGACGGATGCCGCGCGAGAGCGGGCGGATACGCACCGACTTGATGGAATCTCCGTTGTAGCGGACATGCACCGTGACGGTTCCGCCGAAGCTGAATTGCGAGGCGCCGGATGCCTCCACGTTGTGCTGCGCCTGATCCACGCGGTCCACCTGTACCTTGTAAACGGGAGACTGCCACGTCCGGCCCCCCTGTCCGATGCTCACTTCGAAAAGGCTGTTCAGCTCCGCTCCCTGCGGCGCGATGTAAGTCTCCACCTGTGCCGATGCTCCCATCCGGACCATCAGCAGCAGGATTGTGAAAAGTAGTCTGTTCATGATGACAACTAATGATGATGTTCCGGCGGCAAAGGTACAGATTCCAGGCGGAATCCCGCCGCGAGAAATGTTTCATCAATGGTTGCATTTATTCCGTTGCCACCATTCTTCATGGAAAAAGAAGACCTCCCTACCCCTTTTGAAGGACAGGAAGTGGCGGGGCAACAAGCCGGAGTGCCTGCACGCCTTATCGGCCGATGGAGAGATAATCGAAGCCCAGCTCGTGCATGTCGGCCGGATCGTAGATGTTTCGTCCGTCAATGACGAGCGGCTTGCGCATGGACTTCTGAATGACACCCCACGAAGGGAGGCGGAACAGTTTCCATTCCGTGTGGAGCAGCAAGGCATCGGCATCCAGCACGGCATCATACATATCCTTGGCATATTCCACGGTGTCACCGATGCGGCGGCGGCATTCGTTCATGGCCACGGGGTCGAACACGCGGATGCGGCATCCCGCCTCCTGCAACTTCTCAATGGTGACAAGGCTGGTGGCCTCGCGCATGTCATCGGTCTCGGCCTTGAATGCCAGTCCCCAGATGGCGATGGTCTTCCCCCTCAGGTTCTCCTTGCCGCCGTAGTAGCTTTCCAATTTCTTGTAGAGCACGGTCTTCTGCTGCGCATTCACGTCCTCCACCGCGCGGAGCACCTTCATTTCGTAGCCATTTTTCTCAGCCGTCTTGATCAGAGCCTTCACGTCTTTCGGGAAGCAACTGCCTCCGTAGCCGCAGCCCGGATAGAGGAACTTGCTGCCGATACGGGTATCGGCACCGATACCCTTACGCACCATGTTGACATCCGCTCCCACGCGCTCACAGAGATTGGCGATGTCGTTCATGAAGGAAATACGCGTGGCCAGCATGGAATTGGCGGCATATTTAATCATCTCTGCCGAAGGAATATCCGTGAAGATGACGCGGAAATTGTTGAGCAGCAGCGGGCGGTAGAGCTTGGTCATCAGGTTGCGGGCCCGCTCGCTTTCCACGCCCACCACCACGCGGTCGGGACTCATGAAGTCCTTGATGGCAGCGCCCTCCTTAAGGAATTCGGGGTTGGAGGCCACGTCGAACGGAATCTGCACGCCGCGCTTGTCCAGCTCGTCCTGGATGGTCTCTTTCACGATTTTGGCCGTTCCGACAGGCACGGTGGACTTGGTGACAAGCATCGTGTATTTCTTGATATTCTGGCCGAACGTGTGCGCCACGGCCAACACATACTGTAGGTCAGCACTGCCATCTTCGTCGGGCGGCGTACCCACGGCGGAAAAGACAATCTGTACACTGTCGAGACAGGTCGTCAGATCGGTGGTGAAATGGAGCCGTCCCTCGCGGTGATTGCGCAGCACCATCTCGTCGAGGCCGGGTTCGTAGATAGGTACCTGACCGTTGAGCAGGCTGTTGATTTTCTCTTCGTTGACATCCACGCAGGTCACGTTTACGCCCATCTCGGCAAAGCATGTGCCGCTGACGAGTCCCACGTATCCTGTTCCTACAATTGCGATATTCATGTGAGCAAATGATTTGTTTAAGTTGGGCAGAGGTTGAATCTTGGCATCGGCCGCCAAGTCATTGGCCATTAGCCGGCTGCAAAGTTAAGACATTTTTTCCATTCAGCCGTAAGGAAACGTCATTTTTCCTGTTGGGGATGATGGAGGTGTAAAAGGAGCAAAAACTTCCTGAAGGAGGGAAATGGGAAATTTCCTCCAATCAGCACGAGGGCGACAACCGTCGTGCGGTTGTCGCCCTCGCCAATAGATAGTATCTTGCGGATGACAGAGTCACCGGATGAAGATCTTGCGTGTGGTGCCGTCTGACATACGGACGATATTCAGTCCCGGCTGCGGACGGGTGAGACGGGTGCCCGAAATCGAGTAATAGTCCATCGGAGTGGCATTGCCTGACGGTGCGGCTGCGTCGATGTCTGTATCGCGGATGCCGGTAGCTGTCTTGTCGCCGTAGTAATAGAGGTTCCAGGCTCCCACCACCTCATAGTCGTTGGCCAGCACTTCCGTCTTCTTCAGACCGATGGTCACGGTGCCGTCTTCAGGCACGGTGAACTCAAGTTCGTTGAGATAGTAGCCGGCGTTGAACCAGATGACGGTGGCACTCGTTCCGTTCGGCACGTAGAGGCCGTTGCTGAGCTGGTCGCACTTGCTGTCGCCCACCTGCGTGCTCTGAGCATCCTCACAGAGGTTCATCACGAGGGTCGATGCCGTGGAGTCGGACGTGGTGGCGTAGAGTGTCGTGAGGTGCGACTTGGACGGGTCTTCCTGCCAGAGCGTATAGTCCTCATCGGCGTAGCCGGCACGGTAGTACGTATGGACGGTGACTTTGTATTTGCCCTTCGGCAGTCCCGTCAGCGTCTGATAGAGGTCGATGCCGGCACGGTTGTAAGATACGGTGTTTTCCTTGTAACCGTTCATGGCACTGGTCGTCCAGCCTTCAATGGTGCCGCTGTCCTTCGAGCCTCGGGACGGGTCGAACGTAGGATTGACGATGAGCGAGGTCACATCCTGCTTTTCGTCTTCATCGCCGTAGTAATAGAGGTTCCAGGCTCCCACCACCTCATAGTCGTTGGCCAGCACTTCCGTCTTCTTCAGACCGATGGTCACGGTGCCGTCTTCAGGCACGGTGAACTCAAGTTCGTTGAGATAGTAGCCGGCGTTGAACCAGATGACGGTGGCACTCGTTCCGTTCGGCACGTAGAGGCCGTTGCTGAGCTGGTCGCACTTGCTGTCGCCCACCTGCGTGCTCTGAGCATCCTCACAGAGGTTCATCACGAGGGT
This sequence comes from uncultured Bacteroidaceae bacterium, assembly GCA_964415385.1. GTDB lineage: Bacteria > Bacteroidota > Bacteroidia > Bacteroidales > Bacteroidaceae > UBA3839. The sequence continues at coordinate 9,744 of CAYPZK010000002.1, read as the reverse complement.
CGATGCCGTGGAGTCGGACGTGGTGGCGTAGAGTGTCGTGAGGTGCGACTTGGACGGGTCTTCCTGCCAGAGCGTATAGTCCTCATCGGCGTAGCCGGCACGGTAGTACGTATGGACGGTGACTTTGTATTTGCCCTTCGGCAGTCCCGTCAGCGTCTGATAGAGGTCGATGCCGGCACGGTTGTAAGATACGGTGTTTTCCTTGTAACCGTTCATGGCACTGGTCGTCCAGCCTTCAATGGTGCCGCTGTCCTTCGAGCCTCGGGACGGGTCGAACGTAGGGTTGACGATGAGCGAGGTCACATCCTGCTCCGTGCCGCCGCCCGTGTTGCCACCAAGCTTGATGGAGACGATGAGCGCATTGATTTCGAGCGTCTTGGCCGATGCTTCAGCATTGCTGTAGGTGCCGGCCTCGTAAGCAGCCGATGCCTCGGTGTAGAGAGCCTGGGCGTCGGCTATCTGGTCGGAGGACGAATAGTCAGAGATGGTCTGCTGAAGATTGGCAATGGCCGTATTGAGCGTCACATACGTATCGGTGCAGACCGTCACGGAATCCATTGCCTGCTTGAGGCTGACCAGCGCGTCGTAACGGTCGTTGTCCGCAGCCTCCTGAGCAGCGGTGATGGCCGTGGAGAGGGTAGAGAGTTCCGGCTGTCCGCACTTGTTGGTGAGCAATGCCTGCGCACTTGGTATCATCGAGTTGACCACTTCGGCGAGCACTTCCGGATTCTTGGCACGGAAGGTGAGTTTGAAGTCCGACCACACAGCCCAGCATCCCTCGTAGCGGAGGTCGTTGCGCACGCCTATCTTCAGATTGCCGTCGGTCACAAGTCCGTAGAGTGTCTGCCCGTAGCGGCCGGCCTCGAAGGCATTGGCAGCTCCCGTCACCGAGTTCGGCACGTAGCCCGTTCCGTCGATGAAAGTGTCGTCATCGCTGGCGGATTCTTCCGTTGCCCCCGACTCGATGGTGTTGAGGTTGGCCTCGAAGTCGTTCATATAGACATAAGCATTGTGGTTGGTCTCATACCCTTCATTGTCGTAGTTGGCAGGACGGTAGAGGTCGTTGAGCGTGAGTTCGTAGAGTCCCTCCTGCAGACCGGTGATTTCCTGGTAGACATCGAAGACGATGGAGTAGCCCTGAGCCAGCTTATACGTGTCGGTACCGAGCGGGAATTCCGGCAGTCCCACCTTGGTCCATCCGCCGGTCTCGCTGAAGTGAGGGTTCTGGATGAGTGCCGTGCAGTCCGTACCGTCCGACATGCCGTTGGACACGGCCTTGTTTCTGAGTTCGGCCAAGAAAGCAGTTTCGGCGATGATTTCGACCGTGGTGAGCGAGCCGTTCGTCAGGATATAGGCAGCAGATCCGTTCGGCAATTCCGGCAGGTCGGCCGAAGGACCATCGTCCAATGTCAGATAGTCGGACAGGATGTCCATGTCCTCGCCCATCAGTTCGTCTCCGCGCTCTTCGATGAAATCGGTGGCTTCGAGCACGGCAGCGGCGTATGTGGCGTAGGCGTCGATGCTGGCCTGCAGCGAATCGTTGGCAGCCACGAAGTCGGCCAGAGCCGTCGTGACGGCATCGGCCGTAGTGGCAGCTGCAAGTGCCTGTCGGGCGGCGAGATAGCCCTCATAGGCGGCATGTGAACAGTAAACCAGTGTGTCGCTGGCATTGACGAGTGCCTCGTAGTCCACCGATGCGGCCAGCGTGGTGTCGCGCAGGTAGGTGTAAGCATCATCGCCACTGCCATAGTAAGTGAGCTGCCAGCTGTCGAAGAGCGTCCAGTCGTTTTCAATGACCGTCTGTTTCGACAGGCCGAACGTGAGCGTTCCGTCGGCCACAGGCACGACGACGGCAGTCGGCTGATATTGTCCTGCGTCGAAGTAGGTGGCAGCCGTGGCCATGTCGTTCGGAATATAGCCGAAAGAGTTCTTGACCGTTCCCGAGCCGAGTGCCTCCTCCGTGGCACCTGTACTGATGAACGGCAGTGGAGCTGTCAACGTCGGCACGGCACCGGTGGCATAGAGCTTCGCGTTCTGGTATTGGCGGTTGCGGTTGTTCAGAGCCGTCAGTGCCACGGCATCGTTGTCGCTGCTTCCGGCACGGTAGAAGGCGGTGAGCCGCACGCCATAGACACCGTCGTGCAGTCCGCTCAGCGTCTGGCTGGAAGTGTAGTTCTTGCTGAAGAATTCGGCATTGCCATACTGCTGGAATGCCGGCACAGTACCGCTCCAGCCCGTGTTGTCGTTATTGTCGTAAGACGGGTTGGTAATGAGATCCGTGGCATCCACAGGATTGTCGGCACTGGCGTAGTCCAGCAGGATTTCCAACAACTGCAACCGGGCAGCCGTCAGCTCCTCGGCCGTGCTGTTCTGGTTGTCATAAACGGCAGTCACGGCGGATATGTCCACCGACGGGAACCGTGTCTGTGCGTCAGATATAGCCCCCCCCAGAGCCACTGCGGCGTTGTACTGCTTCACAGCCGTCACATAAGCCTCGTAGTCGGCAGGCATGACAAAGTACCAGATAATCTGGCCGTCGGTCTCCTCGTTGGTGTCTATGAGATAGAGCCGTGTGTCTTTCTTGCTCGGCGACACGCCCAGATAGACATCCTCATACACCGTCGGATTGAAGTTCGCGTTCTGAGGCGAAAGGCCGATTTTGTACGTTCCGTCGCCTTGGTCAATGAACGTGAAGCCCTTCTCCGACGAGGTGGTCTTGGCCTGGTCCACCCAGAGACTGTTCACATCGCTGATGAAGAGGCAGAGCACCTGGCCCGCCGGAGTTCCGTCCTCGATGGAGTCGGTGATGAAATAGGACTCGCCGTCCCAAGCCACATCGTTCAGCTCATACTTGTCGATGCTGACCTTGTAGCCACGGGTCGGGTTGTAGCTGGCGCGCGTGCTCCAGTCGTTGGCTCCGAGGAAGAAACCGTCCGCCTCTTTGTTGTAGAGATAGCGTGTCTCGCCCACTGCCAGCGGCGTGCTGGCCGGAGCGGCCGGTTTGGTCCACGTCTGCGCACTTGCCGCCATGCTGAATGTCAGCAGGCAGGCTGATAGGTAAAGAAATTTCTTCATGCGTCAGGAAAAATTAGTGATGGTTGGTGTTTATATGGGGTTCTGCCCGTGCATCCGATTCTTGTCATCGGGCTGTCCGGCAAAACGTTGCTGCAAATATAAACAATAATTCTCTGACGTGCAAACTCCATAACCCGAATTGTGATGCAGAAGGTCAATATCGTGCAACATGACGACCGCAAAAAAAGCTCCGAATGTCCGCGAAGGACATCCGAAGCCGGGCTTATGAAAAAGAAGTTTATTCGGGGAAAAAGATACCTCAATGACGCTGGCGGCGCACGCTGACGCGCGGTGCGGACGCGGCTTTTGACGAGGAAGAGGAGGAGGACTGGTCCTTGCTCTTCGCCTTCGTGGCGCGGCGGGCGGAACGGGAGGTGGAGGCTGAAGCCGACGAGGCGGCACGTTTCTTCGACTTCTTGGAAGCGGCGGCCGCGGCCTCGACGGAGTCTTTCTCCGCCAGTGCGGCACTATCGACAGGTGCAGCCCAGATGTGCTTCTCGAAGTCCGACATCTCCTGCTCAATGCGCTTCTGCTCACGGGTCATGAGGCTGTCCGACGGATACATCTGGCGCAGGGAGCGTCCCTGCATGTTGGTGGTCATATAGATTTTGCCCTTATAGCGGTTCATGTAGAAGAAATCGGCCATCGACATGCGGGCGGCGTTGTTGACGTTGGACACCATGATCATGCGCTGGCTGAGATAGGGCTCCACATCCTCTATCTTGACCCAGAAGAGGGGATACTTGCGCTCGTCCATCGAGAAGTCGTCGCTGCGGTGGAGCACAGGGCAGAAGGCCACGACGCGGGTGTGGTAGGTGGCGGTCTCCTCGTCGTAGTAGGAGCTCTCCTTGACATAGTAGCTGAGCACCTCGGCCGATGGGATGTCGTAGTCGAGCACCTGGATGGAGTTGCCCTGCACCTCGTAAGGGATTTCGTAGGAGTCGAGCATGTCCTTGAAGTGCATGCGGTTGTCCTGCGTGAAGTTCTCCAGCCCCGTGTTGATGTCGTATTTGTAGGCGGGAATCTTGCCGGTGTTGAGCAGGCGGAAGAGGAGGGTGAAGAGGTTCATCTCGTTTCCGCGCGGCTCCGTGGGATAATAGAGGGCGGCATTCTGGTCGTCGGTCAGGTCGAGCTCACGGTAGATGTCGCGCCGCCAGGGCACTTCGTCGGGCACGGCGACGGCCGTGGGATACATGAGGCTGGCGCGGGAGACGGTCTGCGCCGACTGCGCCTTCGCTCTGTTGGCAGCCACCCGCGACTTCTTCGGCTGGGCGGTCAGTACCGCCGGGGCGAGAAGCACAAGGGCAAGGAAAAAGAGTCGTTTCATGATATATCGGGGAATTTTTGTCTGAATCATCAGAGGTTGTCAGTTCACGATGACTTCCATCGCATAGGGGAGTGTGCGGTCATCACCGTCGGGACCGACGGCATGTACGCGGGAGATGATGAAGCGCTTGCCACGGGAGAGGCGGCGGAACATTTCGCGCTGGCGGTCGGAGAATCCAGCTGAGAGGGATTTCTCCACGACGGAGTTGCCCATGTTGTCGGTGAAGACGCACTCGAAGCTGGTGACGCGGAACGGGATGTCGAGGAGTCCGTCGTCGATGGCGGCTTTCACGCCCTCGGCCTTGAGGATGGCGGCCTTGGAGACGGGCCGTCCACCTTTGTAGCGGTTCACTCCGCCCTTGCTGTCAGCCAGCTCGATGTAGGCCGACGGATCGGGGAGCTTGCGCACATGGAAGGTAAACTGCCCCATTTCCTGCTGTCGTCCCTCGTTCTGCGCCATGACGGTGATGGTGACATCGCCGGAGGCGGACGACGGCACGGCCACATACTGGCCGTCGGCTGTCTTCGTGAGGGTGCCGCCGGACATGGATGCGCTGATGCGGCCGGCCGGCACGCCCGGCACGCTGACCGAAATCGGGTTCTGATAGCCGGCATAGAGCACGTTCATCATGGTGGCGGAAACCGTGGCCGACGGCTCCACGACCGTGTATTTCTGCTCGAACTCGCGCCGGATCATCTCGCCGTCGCCGTTGGGCGTGGTGAGATAGCCGCGGAGGGTGAAATCGCCCGTGCGGTTGCAGATGGTCTCATAGAGGCCGTTGGGCGACGTGAGCTTCGTCTCGCCGATGTAGATGTCGGGGCGCTGGGTGGTGTCCACTGCGGCCATGATGATCTGGGCGGAGAACTTGCCGCCGCGCACGATGGTCTGCGAGCTGGGGATGACGTAGGCGTTGATCTGGTTCACGCGGACATCCTTCACGTCGATGTTGGCCACGAGCTGGTGGAGAATCTCACCCTCGGCGTAGCGCACGTCGTTCTGCAACTTGGTGAGCAGCGTGACGGCTGCGGCCACGGGCGTGTCCTCGAACATGTATTCCTGCCAGTTCCGGCCCAAGGCGCGTCCCTTGTTCGGAACGGCGGTGGAGAGGTTGTCGCCGATGATTTTCTTCTGCTGGGGGTCGTTGACCATCTTCACCACGCTCTCGCGGTAGTTGTTGATGGCACGGTAGAGCTTGCCGCCCTGCCCCACCCCCGGTGCGAGCATCACGTGCGTGGCAGCCTCAAGGTCTTCCTTGCCCTGGATGTTCTTCACGTCGGCATCCTTGCCGTCGGCCTCGCGCACGATGCGGTATTTCAGTTCCTCGGCATAGTTGAAGAGCGAGTCGGACATCAGCTTCACCTGCCGTGCCTTGCCGTACCACTCGCGCACCTTCTCCGGATTCTGCTTCATGGCGCTCTCCAGCTCGGCATAGATGGCCTCGTTCTGGCTGGAGGCATTGAGCGTGGAGCGGTTGAGCCCTTCGTCCACCAGCGAGAATCCGTTGAGCACATCCGACGACACGTTGAGGGCAAGCATGGCCATCAGCACGATGTACATCAGATTGATCATCTTCTGACGCGGAGACAGTTTCTTTTTATGTATTGCCATTGGTATTCTGTCGTTGAGAGTTTGAACGCTGCGGGATTTATCCTACCTTCAGCTTCAGGGCCTCAATCATGCGCGCATAGACATCGTTGAGGTCTGCGAGCTGTTCGGCCAGCCGCTTCGACTGCGTGTTGACATCGTCGATGGTGGCGCTCTGCTGGCCGACGGAGCGGAGCTGCATCTCGTAGAAGCGGTTGATGCCCGTGAGCGTGCGGTTCATGGTCTCCATCTCCTCGCTGTCGCGGGTGAGGCGAGCCGACTGTTCGGCCACCTTCTTGAGGGTGTCGGTGAGCTCGTTCAGCTGGACCACATAGGCGGCCGTGGCCTCCGACATCTCCGGGCTCATTCCCGCCGGCTGCGGGATGGAGAGCTCGGAGAGATTCTCGGCCAGCTCGGCGGCATCCACAGGACTGCCCTGCGGAGCGGCAGCAGCTGCCACACTGCCCGCACCTGCGCCGCCGTTGATGATGATGGTGCCGCCGCCCATGCCGCTGCCGCCCACCACGACTGTTCCTCCGGCAGCCGGCCGGGCATCCCCGGCGGGTGCGGCTTCCGTTTCGGCCGTGGCGGTTTCCTCGGTGTCGGCTTTGCCGTCGTCCGTCCAAGGACGTTCAAAGCCGGAGAGGAAGAACACGACAACCTCGGTGCCCATTCCGATGAAGAGCATCAGGTTGGCACCGGCGATGTGGGTGAGTTTGAAGAGTGCTCCAAGGATGACGATGGAGGCACCCCACGAATATGCGTAGTTCAAGAACATCTGTCCGGTTCTGGAATCCATCCAGGCTTGAATGGCCGACAAGTTCTTTTTCGATTTTGCCATGATTGATTGGGATAATAAAGGAATGAAAATGGAGTGAATGGGTTGAGGGGCGGGGAGGAAACGGTCACTTCCGGGCCTTCTTCACGCGGCTGCCCGAGGCAACTTGGGTGCGGACGCAGCGGAATCCGATGTAGGAGCGGCCTACGTTCTGATATTCCGACGTGCGCCAGGCCGACTTGATGAAGCTCTCGGGGTCTTTCCACGAGCCGCCGCGCACAGACTTGCGCTTCAGCGCGTAGGGGTCCTCCTTGGCCGCATTGTAGGAAAGCTGCGGGTTCATGTCGCTCATGGAGAGCACGCCCGCCTCGGTGTAGATGGTGGAAGTCCACTCGGCCACGTTGCCGGCCATGTCATAGAGCCCGTTCGAATTGGCGCTGTAGATGCCCACCTTCGACGTGATGAGATTGCCGTCCTCGGTGTAGTTGCCACGGTCGGGCTTGAAATTGGCATAGAAGCAGCCCTTGTCGCTCTTCACGCCCTCCTGATTCCACGGCAACTCGTTGCCGTCCTTGCCACGCGCCGCGAATTCCCATTCCGCCTCGGTGGGCAGGCGGTAGCGCTGGATGAACTTGGCACTCGACCCGAGGCCGCGAATCAGATAGTCGGTGCGCCAGTTGCAGAAGGCATTCGCCTGCTCCCAGTTGACACCCACCACGGGAAAGTCGTTGTAGTTGGCACTATTAAAATAGGTACGCATGTAGTATTCGTTCTCGGCATTCTGGAAATCGTTCACCCAGCAGGTCGTGTCGGGATAGATGTTCACGATATAGGTGTTCACGAAATCCCACATCGAGGAGAGCGGACGCGTGATGGTCTCGCGGTGGATGATGCCTTCGTCATCGACGTATGCCGTGTCTTTCGAAATCATCACCACCTCGTCCGGATCCACCGTCACGTCGGTGTTGAGGTTGCGCTCTTCGGGATTGAGACGGTACTTGCGGCGTGCCGCCATCGCATAGTCGAACGTCTCGTAGCGGTAGTTCATCTGGCTGGCATCCAGCATCCGCGTCCCGTCGAACGGATGGTAGGTATAGACACTCTCAATGGCACGCTGCTGGTCCTCGTCCGGATTCTTCCACGGAATGGCCTTGTTCCAGTTCAAGTGAGGCTTCACGGGGTCGCCGTTCTTGTCCTCCTCAATCTTGTAGGACTCATCGCCGCCGTAAGCCGGGTCGGCCAGACGCTCGCGGATGATGGAGTCGCGCACCCAATAGACAAACTGGCGGTACATCGAGTTGGTCACCTCATGCTCGTCCATCCAGAAGGCATCCACACTGATGTCGCGCACGGGCACGTTCTTGCCCCAAAGCGAGTCGGTGTTCTCGGAACCCATCTTGAGGGAACCGCGCTTCACCAGCACCATGCCATAGGGCGCCGGCTCCTGCATCGAGCTGCCGCTCACGCCGGTCACTTCGCCGCCGCTGCCGCCTGCGCCCGAGCGGCTTGTGCCGCCCATGCACGAGACGAGGAGCAGCAGGGCTGCAACTGAATTTATGATCAATAACTTTTTCATATTCTGATAAGATGGATAGATTTCAATGTCAAATCAACTGCCGGAGCGGCCTGCCACCGCACGAAGCGGGGCGCTGACGCTCTCCGCTCAGAGAAACCGCACGCTCTTGTGCCGGTTCTTCCCTTTCTTGAACAGGTCCAGGTCGGTCTGATAGCCCAGCGTGATTTCGTGCGAGCCGTTCACCAGCCCGATGCCCGACGTGTACATCTGATAGCTGTAGCCCAGACTCACGCCGTGGAAGTTGCCGCCGACGAGAAACGTGGTCGAGATGTCGGGGCTGTAGCCCACGCCGGCGTAGAACATACGCCCCTCGAACTCGTACTTCAGCCGCACCTGCACATCCTCGCGCCAGTTCTGGAAGTCGGACTGCACGAGAAAAGACGGTTCCACAGAAAGTAACGAATTTTTGATGCGGATATTGCATCCGCCCATCAAATAATACATCCGGTCTATCTCATACTCGTACTGCTCGTTCATCTCGACGGTCGGTGCCGAGACATGCTGCACGGAGAATCCCGCCCAATACCGCGGGTGATAGAAATAGAGGCCTGCCGAGAAGTCCATGCGGTTGCCGCTCACCTCCGACGAGGGGAAAGCCGGGTCGCTCTGGTCTTCCAGCTCCACGTCGCTCGGGTCAATCTTCTCCGTCAGCAGCCCCACCTGCACGCCCACGGCCAGCCGCACCTTCTGCGACAGATGCACGTTGTAGGCATACTGCAGACCGATGCGCTGCTGGGTGAACATGCCGATGGCATCGCTCATAAAGTTCAGGCCCGCACCATGATGGGAATTCAGGAAATACACCGGCAGGTCGGCACCCACATACATCGTGGCCGGAGCGTTGTCATAGCCCACGAACTGCATGCTGTAGGCGGCAGCCACATTGAGCTGCCCGTCCGTACCCGACACAGCCGGGTTGAAATAAGACTTCAGACGGGTGTAGTCGGAAAACTGCACGTCCATCTGCGCCCTCACGCCCGCCGGCCATACCGCCAGCAACAGCGCGAGCAGCACGCCCCATACCGATGTCCGTTTCGAGCCCATCAAATTGATTAACGCGCGTTTCCGCCTTTTATTGTGTCCTGCGGGAAAAATGACCCTGCCGCCATACAGTCCACTCTCGTCCTTACTCTTCCTTACTCCCTCCTCTTTCTCCTTTCCCTTCCTCCTCTATCTTCTTCCTTCTTCTTTCCTTTTCGTTCGTCTCTTCTTCCGCACAGCCCTACCCGCTTCTTCCTTCCGCGCACGGCAAAAATCCAAACACTGCGGAGAAAATTTCCAAAATGCGGCTAAGAAATTCCATTTTCGGCTCATTTTTCGAAAAACGAGGCTGTGTCAAAATAGGCGCAGCCTCTTTTTCGTAACATGCTGTAAAACATGAAACAAAGCCCTGACTTTCACAAG
>CAYPZK010000001.1:0-123914 GCA_964415385.1 uncultured Bacteroidaceae bacterium | reverse complement strand
GGAAAACCATCGGCAGAATTAAGTACGCACTTTGTTAATTCCGCCAACGGGTTGTAATAACAAAAGGTCTTTCGTTAGGCCGAGAATGATTAGGCTCTACTTAGCGAAAGACCTTTTGTTAGCTTGAAAAATCAAAGCAATTATTCCACAGCCATAAGTTGCTTGCCAATCTTGTGCAGACCAGCAACAATGCGCTGGCGCTGCTGCGGGCGCGGATTCTTCAGCCCGTTGGCATAGTGGCTTAGCTGACGCTGGTTCACGCCTGATGCACGGGCAATGGCCGCCATAGTAGTGTAGTCCTCGCTGCAACGAAGCAATGCCGCAGTACTGACAGGATGAAAAACTAATTCATAGTCGCCGTTGCGCAGCCATGCAGGAACTTCATCACCGTCCTTTAGCATTCCTTCGACATGGAAGTCAAGGGTTTCTTTAGCCTCTTTCTGCACTTCTTCCCATGTGTGGGCTGTAAATACGACAGCCCCAGGAACATTGTTACCGAACGAGCCTGCGAAGTTCTTGTCGCACCAATCTACATAAACATCAATTTTTTCCATATCTCAAAATCCTTTCATTTCTTAATGAAACTTATTATTTCCATCCAGCTTGTTTCCAAATACTGTTCAGAAGAAATTGGCTCAGCACGTCGCTGTTTTTTCCTCTGACAGTAACCTTTCCTTTCTTGGATGGATGCTTGAACTGGCGGTGGTCTCCCTTGTAATAACACAAGCCCCATCCGTCACGTTCCAATAACCTTATCACTTCAATGACCTTATATCTCTTCATGTCAGAATTACTTTCTTCTTGACTTCGCAAAGATAGTAATAATAATACTTTCTGCCAAACAATTTTGCAAAATTGTTTCCCTATTGTACCACATTCATTTCTATAACCGATGGATATTGCCTACAACGTGCTTCTTGACGAACCTTATTATTATATATTCCCCGTTTCACCTTAAAATAGTACTTTCATATCGGCTTTGGAGAGAGTGGCGGAAAAAATCAGGAACAGCGCAGAGAAAATCACCGGCCTGCAGCGAGTACATCCGTCCAACGCGCCGATGACGAGTTCATCGAACGCGTTCGTTTTGCCGAACGGACACATTCGTTTCAAAAAACGAACGCGTTCGTTTTTCCGGAAACCAGTCTGGAAAAGTATTTGATGAGCCACATTTCGGGCATAAAAACTTTCGAACTCGGTTCCGAGATGCAGGCGACAAAGATTCTTCATGTTCAGACCGATAGCACTATACTCCTGGCTCCGCTGTCGCACCTATCGGAAAACTCCGCTAACCCTTCTGTCGGAGATGTGGCCTTGGGATGTGCAGAGTCTGCGATTATTCTCTGCACTCCGGCAGTCGCTCCTCCGCACTCCAGTCAATGAAAAAATTGATTTTTCCTTTGTATTGTTGATATACAACAATATTGTCGCGACTCGGCAAAAAGCGTGTGAACATGCTTTCTGCACTCGCTGCTCCAATATTTTTAGCTCGGCTTGCGCTATCGTTACGGGGTTGCCGTGAAGTTAGGCTTCGCTTCGGGAATAAAAATGAAAGTTTTCCAACGTTTCATTTTGTATTCCGCTCGGCTTGCGCTATCTTTGCAGAAAGATTCAACGAAAGAAGAGGAATACAAGACATGGACAAAGAGCATCAGCATGTGGTCATCATGGCGGGCGGAGTCGGCAGCCGATTCTGGCCGATGAGTACGGAGGACTGTCCGAAACAATTCATTGACGTGTTCGGCACAGGACGTACCTTTATCCAACAGACATTCGATAACTTCAAGGACATTGTGGATGCGGCGCACGTGTGGGTGGTGACCTCGCGGCGCTATGCCGACATTGTGAAGCGGCAGCTGCCGGAGATTCCCGAGGGGAATATCCTGTTGGAGCCTTGCCGCCGGAACACGGCTCCTTGTATTGCCTATGTGGCCTGGAAAATCAAGTCGCAGGATCCGAAGGCGAATCTGGTGGTCAGTCCGAGTGATCATTTCATCCGCGACCGCGAGGAGTTTCGCCGCGTGGTGGAGTCGGCTTTGAACTTCACGGCGGACAGTGATGCCATCATCACGCTGGGCATGCGCCCGACGCGTCCCGAAACCGGCTATGGCTACATCCAGGCCGACTTGAGCGCGCCATCGCTTCGGAACCGGCATGTGTTCCGCGTGGACAGTTTCAAGGAAAAGCCGGATCTCGCCACCGCCATGCAGTATATCCGCCACAAGGAATATTTCTGGAACTCGGGCATCTTCGTGTGGAACGTGGGGACGATTGTGAACGCGCTGCGCATTTATGCGCCGGAGATTTCGGAGGTTTTTGAGAATATGTTGCCGTATTACGGCACGGCGGAGGAACAGGAACGCATTGACGAGGAGTTTCCGAAATGTCCGAATATCTCCGTGGACTATGCCATTCTGGAGAAGGCCGATGAGATTTTCGTGATGCCGGCGGACTTCGGCTGGAGCGACGTGGGCACATGGGGCTCGCTGCTCTCGCTGGCCGAGAAGGACGAGCGGGGCAACGCTGTGGTAGGCTCCGGGGTGAAGCTCTACGAATCGGCAAACTGCATGGTGCATGTGCCGCAGGAGAAGAAAGTGGTGATTCAAGGGCTGGACGGCTACATCGTGGCGGCCAAGGACGGCACGTTGCTGATATGCCGTCTGTCGGAGGAACAGCGCATCAAGGAGTTTTCGGCCGACTGAGGCAGGCCGGAAGGAGTTTTGTTGACCCATGATACTGATTGCTGACAGCGGTTCGACGAAGACGTCCTGGTGCCTGACGGACGGGAGTGAGCGTCACTTCTGGACGACGCAGGGACTGAATCCCTATCAGCAGGACAAGGAGGAAATGACGCGTGTGGTGACGGTGGAGCTGCTGCCGGAGCTGACACGGATGTTTCCCGAAGGCCGGTGGCCGATTGATGCAGTCTATTTCTATGGCGCGGGATGCACGGCGGAAATGTCGCCGGTGGTGGCTTCGGCATTAAATGATACGGTCGCGGAGCATGCACCGGTTCATGTGGCCAGCGACATGCTGGGCGCGGCGCGGGCTTTGGCGAAGCACGACGAAGGCATCGTCTGCATCCTGGGAACGGGGTCGAACTCCTGTCTCTACGATGGGACGGCGATTGTCTGCCAGGTTGCTCCGCTGGGGGTCATCCTCGGCGATGAGGGCAGCGGGGCGTACATCGGCAAGCGGTTGGCGGCTGACTGTCTGAAGGGGCAGTTCAGCGAAGAGATTTGCCGGCTCTTCCGGCAGGAAACGGGGCTTTCGTCCGAGACGATTGTCCGGAAAGTGTACCGCGAACCGTTTCCCAACCGTTTCTTGGCCAGCCTGTCACCGTTTTGTGCACGGCATCGTGATATGACGGAAATCCACCGTTTTCTTGTGGATTGTTTCCATGAGTTTTTCTCGCGGAATGTGGCACGCTACGGGCGGCCGGAGTTGCCGTCACACTTCATCGGGTCGGTGGCGTGGTTCTATCGCGACGAACTGCGGGAGGCGGCCGGACGATGTGGCTATGAGGTGGGACGTGTCGTGCAGTCTCCGATGGAAGGACTCATCCGGTATCATGCCGACACACCACAGCAGTCGTCATTCAGGATTCAAAAGTGATTTCAGTATGCAAGTTCAGATAGAAAAATCTTGGCGTGAACGTCTGCAAGGGGAGTTTGACGCTCCTTATTTCGGGCAGTTGGTCGCCTTCGTGCGGGAGGAATATGCTCACCATCGGGTGTATCCTCCGGGTCGTTTGATTTTCAATGCCTTCAATCTGTGTCCGTTCGACAGCGTGAAGATTGTCATTATCGGGCAGGATCCTTATCATGAGCCAGGACAGGCACAGGGGCTCAGTTTCTCCGTGCCGGACGGCATGCAGCTGCCGCCTTCGTTGGTGAATATCTATAAGGAAATTCAAGACGACTTGGGCATTCCCGTGCGACAGAACGGCGACCTGAGCCGATGGGCGAGGCAAGGCGTGTTGCTGCTCAACGCCACGCTCACGGTGCGTGAGCATCAGGCGGGATCCCACCAGCGGCACGGGTGGGAGCAGTTCACCGATGCCGTCATCCAAATTCTCAGCCGCGAGCGCGAGCATCTGGTATTCATCCTATGGGGTAGTTATGCGCAGAGCAAGCGGCAGCTGATAGACACGTCGCGCCACTTGGTGCTGTGTTCGGCCCATCCGTCGCCGCTCTCAGCCTATAGAGGCTTCTTCGGCAATCACCATTTCAGCCAGGCCAATGCCTATCTGCAGCAGCATGGGGAAGAACCCATCGCATGGTAGGGAGCGGACGCTGAAATTCATAAGTATGAATCTATTCGAATCATGATCAAGAACCTGATTTTCGACATGGGCGGAGTGATACTTTCGCTGTCGCCCGAGGTGGCATGGAACCGTTTCGAGTCGCTCGGCATCAAGAATGCACGGGTGCAAATGGGTGTCTATGGTCAGACAGGCATTTTCAGGCAGATAGAAGACGGAAGTATCAGTGCTGAAGAGTTTTGCCGTCGGTTGGGGCAACAGGCACAGGAACAGTCGGACTATTTCGGCAGCGACCGTGAGCCGGTATTCAGCTTCGAGCAGGCACAATGGGCTTGGTGCGGCTATGTGAAGGAAGTGCCGCTTGCACGATTGGCTCATCTGCTGCGGCTGCGCGGAAAGTATGGAGTTTACCTGCTGAGCAACACCAATCCCTTCCTGATGCGCTGGGCGGAGAGCGAAGATTTCAGCGGAGACGGCCATCCCATCACCTATTATTTTGATCAAGTGTACTACAGCTACCGCATGAAGGACTACAAGCCCTCGCATTCCATCTTCGAGACGATGCTCCGCGACGCCGGCATCAGCGCGGCAGAGTCCGTCTTTCTGGACGACGGTCCCCGGAATGTGGCAGCGGCACGCGAAGTGGGCATGCTGGGACTGGAAGTTCCGGCGAACGAAGACTGGATGCCGAACCTCAGCCGGCTGCTGGGCGAGCACAATTCATGAGAAGGAACATGGGACGACTGATTCACTTCTTCTTCTGCCTCGCGCTGTGGCTGCCGTTGCTGTCTTTTGCCCAGCCGCAACTGCCGGTGGATTCCGTCAGGGCGGATTCATTGGTGGCGCAGGACTTGCGGCGCTCCGGCATCGTCATCACGGACGGAAACGACGTGCAGTTGCTGAAGAGCGGCAGACAGAAATTCGAAGACATGTTCCAAGTCATCAGACAGGCACAGACATTCATCCACATGGAGTATTTTAACTTCCGCAATGACTCCATCAATAATCTGCTCATTGATTTGCTGCATCAAAAAGTGAAACAGGGGGTGGAAGTGCGAGTGATGTACGATGCCTTCGGCAATTCGTCCAACAACCGTCCCATCAAGAAGGCAGAACACGACTCCATCAACCGTTTAGGCATACATCTTGTGAAATTCGACCCCATCCGTTTTCCTTGGGTGAACCATATCTTTCCGCGTGACCACCGCAAGATTGTGGTTATTGACGGACGTGTGGCCTACACTGGCGGCATGAATGTGGCCGATTACTACATCAACGGCATCGAAGGCATAGGGCCTTGGCGTGACATGCACATGCACATCGAGGGAGAGGCCGTCAACGCCTTGCATGAGATATTTGTGAAGATGTGGGCACAGGAGACGGGCGAACTACTGGCCGGAGCCAAATATTTTCCGCTCCATACGCCACAGGCGGCCAACATGCGCGTGGCTGTTGTTGACCGTGAGCCGCACCGCACGAACAAGGCTATCCGCAATCTCTACATTTCCATGCTGGACCATGCGCAGCACCACGTGCGTATCATCAATCCCTATTTCGTTCCGACCCACAAGGTGCGGCGAGCCATCAAGCGGGCCGTGGATAGGGGCATTGATGTGGAAATCATGCTTTCGGCCAAAAGCGACATCCCGCTCACTCCCGATGCCTCCCATTATGTGGGCAACAAACTGGCCAAGCGCGGGGCGCGGGTCTATCTCTTCCAAGGCGGTTTTCATCATACCAAGATGATGATGGTTGACGACACTTTCTGCACAGTGGGCAGCTCCAACCTCGACAGTCGGAGTCTGCGCTGCGACTATGAGGTCAATACGGTCATCTTCAACAAGCAGCAGACCGATGAGCTGGACACCATGTTCGATGACGACCTGCAGCAGTCCTTGCCGATGACCCGCCAGTACTGGAAACACAAATCCGGTTGGAAAAAGTTCGTGGCCTGGTTCGGAAACATGCTTACACCGTTCCTTTAATTCCCTTTTCTCATTCCTTTAATTTTCAGTGTGATGAAATACTTGATAACATGGATTCTGATGTATGTCTGCCTGCAGGCTTCCGCTGCCACATATCCCAAACGTGAATTCCGAGGCGCATGGATTCAGTGTGTCAACGGACAATACCTCGGTAAGTCGCCTGCCCGGATTCGTCAGATGCTGACGGAACAGCTGGATGTGATGGAGCGTGCACATGTCAATGCCATCATGTTTCAGGTGCGAGCCGAATGTGATGCGCTCTATCGGTCAAGCTATGAGCCTTGGAGCCGTTACCTGACGGGCACGCAAGGGTTGACACCGGCCGACGGATGGGATCCTCTGGCGTGGATGGTGGAGGAATGCCACAAGCGCAACATGGAGTGCCACGCCTGGATCAATCCTTACAGGGCAAAGACCAAGGGCACGACGGCTTTGGCTCCGAATCACGTGGCTGCCCTTCATCCCGAGCGTACATTTGGCTACGGTGACTTGTTGATTCTCAATCCCGCCTTGAAGGAGAACCGCGACTACACGTGCCGGATTGTGGAGGATATTCTGATGCGGTACGACGTGGACGGCATCCACATGGATGATTATTTCTACCCATACCCTGTAGCTGGACAAGAGATTCCCGATGAGGTCGATTTCCGCAAGTCGTCACATGGTTTCAAGGACATCGGCGATTGGCGGCGGGACAACGTGAACCGCCTGGTCAAGCAACTGCACAAGCTGATTCACCGCCGCAAGCCGTGGGTGAAATTCGGCATCTCTCCTTTCGGCATTTACCGCAATTCGAAAGACGGCAAGAATTCCAAGACAGGCAGTGCAACCGCAGGCTTGCAGAACTACGACCAGCTCTACGCGGATGTCGTGTTGTGGCAGCAGAAAGGGTGGGTGGACTACCTGATACCGCAGATTTATTGGAACTTTGGAACCAAGGCCGCCGATTACGAAGTGCTGTGCCGGTGGTGGAACAACTATTGTCATGAGCGTCCGCTCTTCATCGGTCAGGACGTGGAGCGCACCACGAAGGAAGCCGATCTGCGGGACAGCCGGCAGAACCAGACGGATGCCAAATACGCGCTACTGCGCCAGCTTCCCCATGTGAGCGGCACTTGCCAGTGGTATGCTGCCGCCTTCGTCAACAATCCTGGCAACTACCGCGCCCTGCTCGAAAGCAAATATTTCCGTTATCCCGCGCTCCAGCCTGAAATGCCGTTCATCAGCTCCAAGCGTCCCGCCCGGCCGGAGCACATCAACGTGGAGACAGTCGATGGACGGACATACCTGACATGGCGTGCTCCACGCGGCAGTTCACCGCTCAAGCAGGCGGTAACCTACGTGGTTTACGATTTCGGTAGCGGAGAGCGTATCGACTTGGACGATGCCTCCCACATCCTCGCTGTCACGCGTTCCACCCATTGTCCGCTACCCGCCCATCTGCATGGACACACCTTGGTCGTAACCGCCCTCAACCGTTTGCAGAATGAGTCGAAGGGTGTCAAGGTTAGGCTCTGAGCCTACACCCGCTGACTTGAGCGCACAGGAAACTTCTGCCGTTTCTTGCGATGCAACGTGTCCATTCACACTCTTTTGCATAAAATGTTTGGTCTATTCAGATTTTTTGCATACCTTTGCAGCGTTTTTCAAGATAACTGCTGAGCCGGATACGGCAAAGCAAAGAAAGCGATAGTAAAAAAGGTACTGATTCATAGGCGTTATGAATCGCGGAATCCTGCTCACGCAGGTGTATGTGCCTATTGTTGGACTAAATTGAATTTTATGCGTAAAAGGATTGTATTATTGACTCTGATTATTTTTACAGCGAGTTCGCTGTCAGCGCTCAGTCCGCAGCCCGTGGACTTGCAGAAGAAGTGGGGACTCGTGATGGATGCCATCGAACAAGTGGAGAGCGAGGGAAGAAGCAATGCGGTTTCGAAGAACGGCCTGTATGTTGGCTGCCTGCAAATATCCAAAATTTTGGTTCGCCAGTGCAATCAGATTCTCGGATACAAGAAATACACTTATCAGGATCGTCTGGATAAGGAGAAGAGCCATGAAATGTTTATTGTCTATCAGGAATATTTCAATAAGGAGGGCAATATGGAAAAGGCCATCCGGCTCTGGAACTCCGGCGACCTGAACTGCATGAGGCGCAAGTCGCGCACGGAGGGTTATTACCAGCGCGTGATGAATAAGTTCAATCAGTTGGCGAAGAAATAGTCTTCGCTTTCCGTTTAGGAGATTTTAGTATCTGGCAAAGAAGTTGTTCCAGATTTTCATGACAGACGACTCGTTGTGCGTCAGAATTTCCGCGCTACGGGTGAAGGCTCTGTATTCTTTGCGCCGCTGCGGATTGATGCGCTTGAGGATTTCTTTGTCGGTGACGGGGAAAATCTCCAGTTTATAGATGAAATAATAGGTGTCGGTGACGGGTAGGGGATTGGCCTCGGGATTGCCGTTGTACTGACTGCTGAGGTCGATGTTGAGCGAGCCGAAGTTGCCGCTTAGGTTGAAGTTGGCCATCCGACTGGCATCGTTGGATTCCTCATGCAGCTTGTCGGCATCGATTTCGCGCACACGAACCACCTTGCCGATGGAGTCCTCGTGGACGAGTTTGCCGAATTTGGAGGAGGTGATGGGGATGAAGACATCGCCGTTCTTGAAGGTGACCATCGCGACAGAGCCGGGGAGTGCTTCCATCAGTGTGTCGTTCTGCACGTACCAGAGTGTTTGCTTGGCCACGTGGATGTTGCAGGGCACGATGGTCTTGTGTTTGGTGAACATGCCCGTGACCACTTCGCCCGGCAGGAAACGGCGGTTGAGAAAAGGCCATTCACCGGTCGGAATCCAGCGGGCATCCTCTTCGCTCTGCTGTTGAGGCGTGTCCGTCACCAGCACTTGTGCCTTGATGTTCAAGACAGAAAACAGCAGGGCGGGGATGAGAAACGAAAGTCTTCCACACATCATTTCACTCTGATAACGAGATATTTCGATACACTCCAGAATTTGTAGGCATCCGTGATGCGGAGAGTATATTCGCCTTTCGAGTCCTTGAGCAAGGTGTAGGAATTGGCAGGGTGGGAAGTGAGAATCTTGGCGGACTTGGATCCGAGCGGAAGGGCAGTGAACGTGCGGATGTCTATTTTCACGAAGTAGTCCTTGTCGAAATCGTTGGTCTGGAGCACTTCGCCCGATGCGAGAATGCGATGCTCCTTCAGCTCTTTGGTGGTGCCGTAAACGTACCAGGCGGTGTTGAGTTGCGCGTCCTGGTTGCGGGCAATCTGGGCATTGCTCTCGCTCTCGGCCTTCACTTTGGAGTTCTCTTCCTGCAAGGCCGTGACGGACTTGTCGAGCTCTTCAATCTGGATATCTTTCTCGGCCAGCTGGGCGCGCAATGCCTCGATTTCCTGACTCTTGTCAGTGAGTTGCTGGTTGAGTTGCTCAATCATGGCGCGAAGCTTGGCCGAAGCATTTCCGCTTTCCTGCACCTTCTTTTGCAGTTCTTCAATTTTCTGACGGTTTGATGCCAGCGTCTGCTGAATGAACTCCATGTTTTCCTGGATGTTGGCCTTGGCAGTGCTGCTCTCGGCGTTCTGGTTCAGCGTGTTGACACGACCTTCGGCTTCGTTGATCTGGGCAAATCCTTCATTGATTTCGGAGAGCGTGCCCATAAGTTCATTCAGACTCTGTTCCTTCTGGTCTATGACATTCTGCAATGAATCTTCAACGGATTTCTCTTGTACGCCGTTTGACTTGTTCTGTTGTTCGCAGGCCGTGAGCGCCAAAGCGCAGGCCAGCATCAGCATCAGTTTTTTCATGATTCTTTGTATTTGTTTTTGGATTTGTTTTGTTCTACGTGCACTTTCTCGCTGGCTGTGCCGGCGAGGACAATGACGATTTCGCCGCGCGGTTCCTCGGCTTCGAAATGTGTGATGACTTCCTGAAGGGTGCCTCTGACGCTTTCCTCATGGATTTTGGAGATTTCACGGCAGACGCTCACGCGGCGTTCAGCTCCGAATACTTCGGCGAACTGTCGTAGTGTTTTGACCAGACGGTAGGGCGATTCGTAAAAAATCATGGTGCGTTCCTCGTCGGCCAGAGCGTGTAGCCGGCTTTGGCGGCCTTTCTTCTGTGGCAGGAAACCTTCGAAGCAGAAGCGTTCGTCTGGCAATCCTGACGACACCAACGCCGGCACAAATGCCGTGGCGCCCGGCAAGGTCTGCACCTCAATGCCCTCGCGCACACATTCGCGCACCAACAGAAAGCCTGGGTCGCTGATGCCGGGGGTTCCGGCATCACTGATGAGTGCCACCGTGGTTCCGCTGAGGATGCGCTGCACGACGGATTGCGTGGTTTCGTGCTCATTGAACTTGTGGTGGGAGAGGAGCTCGTTGTGGATGTCGTAGTGCTTGAGGAGAACACTCGACGTGCGCGTGTCTTCGGCCAGAATCAAGTCGGCCTCCTTGAGCACACGTACCGCACGGAATGTCATGTCTTCTAAGTTGCCGACGGGAGTCGGAACGACGTACAGCTTCGCCATTTCCTGTGACTGGTTCGATGATTGAGTGGCAAATTTATAAAAGAAATGCGAAAGTAATGTAGTTTGCCGGCAAAATAAACTTTTTTTAGCATTCATGATAACTTTTTTTGACGAAAGGAACCGCATAACGATAATTTTTTACTACTTTCGCAGACATAAAAACAACTTCCTTCGTCTTTATGAAAGAAATCACCTTCGACCGCTTTGTCAGATATTTGGGCGGAATCGTCATCGCCGTTGTCGTCTATGTTCTGTTGCAAAAGCTCAGTAGCGTACTGATTCCGTTTGCCGTGGCGTGGCTCATCGCCTATCTGCTCTATCCCATCGTGTGTTTTTTCCAATACCGCTGCAAGCTCCGCTATCGTGCGTTGAGCATCATCGTTACGTTGGTATTGGTGCTGGGCGTGATTGTCTGCGCGGGATGGCTGATGGTTCCCCCTATCGTGGAGGAGTACGAACGGCTGCAGGATATCATCGTGAGTTGGGTGAGCTCGCAGGCCACGAACTCCGACCTTCCGGCCATCATCGAGAAATACGTGAATGAATATGTGAACATCGACAAGCTGAGCACTATGTTCACTTTCAGCGATATATCGAGTTTTCTTGAAGAAAGGGTTCCGCAGCTGTTCTCCATCATCACGGGGTCGCTGAAGGGACTGATAGGTCTCGTCGCATCCCTCATCGCCGTGATTTATCTGTTCTTCATCCTGATGGACTATGAAAACATGAGCAGGGGAGTCATCCGGCTGGTACCTAAGGGACACCGCTCGTTCGTGCGCGGTATGTTACTTGACGTGGAAAAAGGCATGAATGGCTATTTCCGTGGACAAAGCCTGATTGCTCTTTGCGTGGGCATCCTCTTCTCCATCGCGTTCCTCATCATTGGATTTCCGATGGCTATCCCGCTCGGCCTTTTCATGGGGCTGCTCAACCTCGTGCCTTATCTGCAGGTGCTGGGATTCGTGCCAGCCATCATCCTCGCGTTACTGAAGGCGCACGACACAGGGCAGAGCTTCTGGATGATTATCCTTGTTTTCACTTTGGCCGTGTGCGTCGTGCAGGCCATTCAAGACTGGGTGCTGACTCCGCGCATCATGGGACATGTGACCGGGCTGAACGGTGCCATCATCCTGCTCTCGCTCTCCATCTGGGGAACGCTGCTCGGCTTTGTGGGGCTGATTATCGCCCTGCCGCTCACTACGTTGATTTTCTCCTATTACAAGCGTTACGTGTTGCATGAGAACGATGACTTGCCGCCCGAGGAGGATGCACAATAACATTTCCCTCTGGGTGGAATTGATGCACAAAAAAGGGAAGACACCCGGTCTGTCGGCCGGACATCTTCCCTTTTGTCATGAATA
Source organism: uncultured Bacteroidaceae bacterium (assembly GCA_964415385.1). GTDB lineage: Bacteria > Bacteroidota > Bacteroidia > Bacteroidales > Bacteroidaceae > UBA3839. Next base: position 111,761 of record CAYPZK010000001.1, on the reverse strand, counting down.
TATGTGGTCTTTCGGTGTCAGTTGTTGAATACGAGTCCGTCACCCTGAGCGTCCACCGTGATAGGCTTCTCGCGGTTCACTTCTCCAGCGAGGATGCGTTTCGACAGGTCGTTGAGCATATAGTGCTGGATGGCGCGTTTCACCGGCCGTGCACCGAATTCGGGATCAAAGCCGGCACGGGCGAGGAAGCTGATGGCTGCGTCTGTGAGCTGGAGCGTGATGCCGTTGTCTTTGAGCATCTTGGCCACGCCTGCCACCTGCAACTTCACAATGTCGCGGATTTGCTGTTCGTTGAGCGGCTGGAACATGATGATTTCATCGATACGGTTGAGGAACTCGGGACGGATGGTCTTCTTGAGCAGTGCCAGCACCTCGGTCTTGGCCTCTTCGGCCGCAGCCTCGCGCTTGACCGTCAGTTGGGCAGGGGAGAGTGTACCGTTTTTGGCCAACAGCTCCACCTTGTCGAACTTCTCTTGAATGAGCTGACTGCCGAGGTTGGAGGTCATGATGATGATGGTGTTCTTGAAGTTCACCGTGCGCCCCTTGTTGTCGGTGAGCCGTCCATCATCCAGCACCTGAAGCAACGTGTTGAATACGTCGGGGTGTGCCTTTTCAACTTCATCAAAGAGCACGACAGAGTAAGGTTTGCGACGCACAGCCTCGGTGAGCTGTCCACCCTCATCGTAGCCGACGTAGCCCGGAGGGGCTCCAATCAGGCGGCTGACGCTATGCTTCTCCTGATACTCGCTCATGTCGATACGGGTCATCAGTGACTCATCGTCGAAGAGATAGTCGGCCAGTGCCTTGGCCAGCTCCGTCTTACCTACACCCGTGGTACCAAGGAAAATGAACGAGCCAATAGGGCGACGCGGATCTTGAAGTCCGGCACGGCTGCGGCGCACTGCGTCGGCCACGGCCTTGATGGCTGCGTCTTGGCCGATGACGCGCTTGTGAAGTTCGTCTTCGAGATGGAGAAGCTTTTCCCGCTCGCTCTGCTGCATCTTGCTCACAGGGATACCCGTCCAGCGGCTCACCACTTCGGCGATGTCGTCGGCGGTGACTTCCTCTTTGATCATGGCGTTGCCGCCCTGTGTGTGGGCAAGCTGTTCCTGAATCTTGCGGATTTCCTGTTCGAGCTGTTGCAGCCGGCCATAGCGTATCTCTGCCACCTTTCCGTAGTTGCCTTCGCGCTCGGCACGTTCGGCTTCGAATTTCAGCTGCTCGATTTGTTGTTTGTTCTGCTGAATCTGGTTCACGAGGTCACGCTCGGCCTGCCATTTGGCCTTGTAGGAACTTTCTTCCTCCTTCAGGTCGGCAATCTTCTTCTCGGTGCTCTTGAGCCGTGTGGTGGCATCGGCCGATGCCTGCGTATCACTTATGCCGGGGTTTTCCACATCCCGTTTGATGGCCTCGCGTTCAATCTCCAATTGCTTGATCTGCCGGCTCAAGTCGTCCAGCTCTTCCGGCACGGAATCGCGCTCCATGCGGAGTTTGGCGGCAGCTTCGTCCATGAGGTCGATGGCCTTGTCTGGCAAGTAGCGTTCTGTGATGTAGCGGTTGGAGAGTTCCACGGCTGCGATGATGGCTTCGTCCTTGATACGCACCTTGTGGTGATTCTCGTAACGTTCTTTTAAGCCACGCAGGATGGAGATGCTGTCCACCGTGTCCGGCTCGTTCACCATCACGGTCTGGAAGCGGCGTTCGAGGGCTTTGTCTTTCTCGAAGTACTTCTGGTATTCGTTGAGCGTGGTAGCGCCGATACTGCGGAGCTCGCCTCGTGCCAATGCCGGTTTCAGAATGTTGGCGGCATCCATTGCCCCTTCGCTCTTTCCCGCACCGACGAGCGTGTGGATTTCATCAATGAAGAGAATGATGTTGCCATCGCTCTTGGTTACCTCGTTGATGACGCTTTTGAGCCGCTCCTCAAACTCACCTTTGTATTTTGCTCCGGCAATGAGGGCACCCATGTCGAGGCTGTAGAGTTGTTTGTCTTTCAAGTTCTCCGGCACGTCTCCGCGCAGAATTCGGTTGGCGAGGCCTTCCACGATGGCGGTCTTTCCCACGCCCGGTTCTCCGATGAGAATCGGGTTGTTCTTGGTGCGCCGCGACAGAATCTGCAACACTCGTCTGATTTCTTCGTCACGGCCAATCACAGGGTCGAGCTTACCGCTCCGGGCTTCCTCGATGAGGTTCGTGGCGTACTTCGAGAGTGCCTGGTAGGTGTCTTCCGATGATTGGCTCTTCACTTTCTCGCCGTTCCGCAGTTCTTGGATGGCAAGCCGCAGTTCCTTCTCCGTGAAGCCCATGTCTTTCATGATTTTTGACACGTTGCTGTCAACGAGCAGTGCGGCCAGCAGCATTGGTTCCAGCGACACGTACTCGTCGCCCATCTCCTTGGAGAGGTCGATGGCGCGTTGCAGCATTTGGTTGGCGCTATTGCTCAAGTATGGTTCTCCGCCCGATACCTTCGGGTAGGATGCCGCCTCGCTCAGTACGACGTTCTGGAAGTTTTGGGCGTTGATGCCGAGCTTCTGGAAGATGAAGTTCGTCACGTTTTCGCCAACTTTCAGGATGCCCGCCATGAGGTGTGCAGGCTCAATGGTCTGCTGACCTTGTCGCTGCACGAGGTTTACAGCCTCCTGCACGGCTTCCTGTGCCTTGATTGTAAAGTTGTTAAAGTTCATATCTTGTTCTCCTTTCGTTTGCTTGTTTTTCTTCGGCGTTGCGTAGTCGAATCGACATGATTTGTGCAAATGTTGTACCGAGCGCGTTGGACGGTCAAAATGTCTGAAAATCTGACAGAACGGCATTCGAAGTACAGCTATGGGTCTGCCAGCGTAAAGAAAAATCCCATGCTTGCTGTCCGGATGGAAGAAGCATGGGATTGGGGGTTGGTGGATGATGCAGACGGATGGGTTACTTGGCGTAACTGACCGCACGGGTTTCGCGGATGACAGTGATTTTCACTTGCCCCGGATAGGTCATCTCGTCCTGAATCTTCTTGGCAATTTCGTTGCTGAGCGTTTCCGTGTCCTTGTCACTGATTTTGTCCGCTCCGACGATGACACGCAGTTCGCGTCCCGCTTGAATGGCATAGGTCTTCGTCACGCCCGGATAAGACATGGCCAGCTGTTCAAGGTCGTTGAGACGCTTGATGTAGGCTTCGACAATCTCGCGGCGGGCACCCGGACGTGCACCGCTGATGGCGTCGCAGACCTGCACGATGGGAGCCAGCAACGTGGTCATTTCCATTTCGTCGTGATGAGCACCGATGGCGTTGCAGATGTCCGGTTTCTCCTTATATTGTTCGGCGAGCTTGGCCCCGTAGAGTGCGTGCGGCAGTTCCGGCTCCTCATCCGGCACCTTGCCAATGTCGTGCAACAGGCCGGCGCGGCGTGCCTTCTTCGGGTTCAGTCCCAGTTCGGAGGCCATCACCGCGCAGAGGTTGGCGGTTTCGCGGGCATGCTGCAAGAGGTTCTGCCCGTAGGAGGAACGGTATTTCATTTTTCCAATCAGCCGGATCAGCTCTGGATGAAGGCCGTGGATGCCGAGGTCAATGGCTGTGCGTTTGCCTGTTTCGATAATTTCCTCTTCCACCTGCTTTTTCACTTTGGCTACCACTTCTTCAATGCGTGCCGGATGAATTCGTCCGTCAGCCACGAGCTGGTGGAGGGCCAAACGGCAGATTTCGCGGCGGACGGGATCGAAGGCGGAAATCACGATTGCCTCGGGCGTGTCGTCCACCACGATTTCGACACCGGTAGCGGCTTCGAGTGCGCGGATGTTGCGTCCTTCGCGTCCGATGACACGTCCTTTCACTTCGTCGGAGTCAATGTGGAACACGGATACGGAATTCTCAATGGCCGTTTCTGTGGCCACACGCTGGATACTCTGAATCACGATGCGCTTGGCTTCCTTGTTGGCTGTCATCTTGGCATCGTCCACGATTTCGTTGATATATTGCTGTGCCTGGGTCTTGGCTTCGTCTTTCAGACTTTCCACCAAGTGTTCCTTGGCTTCTTCGGCCGACAAACCGCTGATGGCTTCGAGCTTGGTCCGTTCCTGCTCCTGCAGCTTGTTCAGCTCGCTTTCCTTCACTTCGAGAAGTTTGGCCTGACGATCCAGATTCTCCCGCGTAGAGTCGTTTTCCGCTTTCTTGCGTTGCAGGTCTTCATGCCGCTGGTTGAGTGAGATTTCGCGTTGCTTCAGTTTGTTCTCCGCCTGTTGCAGCTTCTGGTTGCGTGCAGCCACTTCCTTTTCCAGTTCCGCCTTCTTGTTTAAGAATTTTTCCTTCACTTCGAGAAGTTTGTTCTTTTTGATGGTTTCTGCTTGCGTTTCAGCTTCCTGAAGTGTCTGGTTGTATTTTTTCTTAATCACGTATCTGAATAGGGCATAGCCGCCTGCGCCGCCCACAAGGAGTCCTGCCACAGCAGGGATGATGGTTTCAATCATAATGAAAAAATAGAAAAAGGGATGTTTTTGTGATATTGTAGAAAGGAGGTGCTGTTATTTCTTTGCGAGCACCTCGTCAAATTCTTTGTCCAGATCCGCCATCATTTCCATGAAAGGCTCCGTGCTGGCACTGGCATTTGCCTGAATGGCATCGACACCTGTGTAGAGCATGGCCATCGCATAGTAATATTTGTCGGACGGAAGGTTGGGGTAGGTTTCACGCAAGGTGCGCAGCCGCTGTGTGATGAGCGACGTCGCGTCGCGGTAAACTTTTTCCTCCTCGGGGCTGTGCACCATGAGGGGAAGCTCCACACCTTCGATGTTGACTTTTATGTTCAATTTCATGTCCATTGTGTCTCATACTTACTGATTTTCAAACTCAGTGCTAAGAATGCCTATGCACTTGTTCACCTCGCGCACCAGTCTTGAGATGCGTTGTCGGGCGTTCTTGAGTTCCGAGTCACTGATTTCAATCATCTTGGCGATTTTCAGATTGGCATAGTCGCTCTGGCACTGCCGCAGATCCGAGTTCAGACGTTCGATTTCCTCTTCCTTGCGCTCAATTTCAGCATACAAGTCAGCGTTCTCCCGCTTCATCACCTGATAAAGTGAGAGAATTTGCCGGGCTTTCGCCTCGAAGGATTTCATTTGTCGTTTCTCGTTCTCGGTCATGGTGGATTCATCGTTTGTCCTTCATCTTGGCCTCAGCCTGTTTCACCTCGGCCTGCGACGGCTGCGGCTCCCGTTTGGCCAGAATAATGAAGTTGTAAACGAACTCTGAGGTCCACGCCTGCGTGAATCCCAGGGTCTTTTGGTAACGTCGCACTGCGAACACCGCCTTGCGGGTAGCCTCGTCTGTCCAGTCCTGTTTGTTGAACACGTCGTCCACGGTCTTGTCCGTGACAGTTTTCAGTGCCTTGCGCAGAAATCCCGGTATGCGGAATTTCCACTTCATCAGGTTGCCCATCAGCATCATCAGTTCCTGCACGTACCCCTGGAACTGGTAGAGGTAGTTGGGCACGTCCTGCTGCCGGCGGCAGTTCTTCTTGATGCTGCCATCGATTTCCTTGAAGAAACTGTCACTGATGCCGTAAAGGCTCTGGAGCATGTTCTTGCAGGCCTTCCGCTCACCCACACCCAGCTTGTTGTTGACCGTCTGTACGTGGAGTGAACGTTTGAATGCCATCATGTCGGGCAGCGAGGCCGGCGTGTTGATGCCGAGATTGGCAGCGAGTGCGCTCTGGAAATAAACGCGGATAAGGGTCATGAAATCTTCCATGCCCCCCACGTTGTCGGTTTCTTTCTTCTTGAAGATATGTGAGAGAATACTCATTTCTGCTTTCTTGATAAAACGATTGTTTGCAAAGATACAGATTTTCTCTGACAAGTAGGCAAGAATTAGGAAATTATTTCACTTTTCTTCAATAATTACGCCATCGAAAAGTTTTACGTTCTGCGCGGAAAAGGTGCCGTTCCCCAGCTTGAAAGTTTCCGAATGGCAGAGTTTTTACATAGAACCGATGAAGAGGAAAATCATGGAAAGAATCACAAGCGCAAGGTCGGTCGCCTTGGCTTTTAAGTTCTTCTCGTGGAAAAGCAGTGCGCCGAAGAGGAAGGACACCACCACGGAACCGCGCCGAATCATGCTCACGATGCTGATCATGGCACCGTCGAGGCTCAAGCAGTAGAAATAGACGAAGTCGGCGGCGGAGAGGAAAATGCTAATGCCGATGATACACCAGCCCCAATGGAACGGGGTGGTGTGCCGGCGGGTCGGCCACCACAACAGGAGGAGCATGACAAGCATCATGAAGAACTGGTAGATGTTGTACCACGACTGCACGGCCATCTTGTCGAGCCCCACACCTCCATTCTCGGGAGAGGCCATGAGATATTTGTCGTAGAGTCCCGAGCAAGCTCCCAGCAGGTTCGCGAGGAAAACAAACACAATCCAGCGGTTGTGCTTGAAGTCGATACCCTCTTTTTTCCCGCTATGCGAAAGCAGATACAGGCCTACCATAGCTGTCAGTACACCAGCCCACTGCCACGGTGTGAGCCGTTCGCCGAACAGTGTGAGTGCGCCGATGAGTACCATCACGGGACGGGTGGCGTTGATAGGCCCCACGATGGTGAGAGGCAGATGCTTGATGCCGAAATAGCCGAATAACCACGAGCTGAGCACAATGACCGATTTGAGCAGGATGTATTTGTGCTCTTCCCATCCATACGAATGCGTGAAGAACAACGACCCTTCGTCTATCTTGCCTTCGTGCGAGAGTACGATGAAAGGAAGGAAGATAAGGGAAGAGAAGAGGGTGTTGAGCAGCAGGACGGGAATCACCGCGTTACCGCTCAACGATTTCTTTTTGAAAACATCATAGAATCCCAGCAAGGCCGCTGAGAGAAAGGCTAATAACAACCACATATCCTATTAGTTCAGATTCTTTGTTGCGTTTTTCCCCCTGTTGTCAGCGGTTCTGCTCCTCAGACGTAGAGGCCGGCGGCTCGGGGTAGGTCACCTGGCTTAGGAACAGGGATGTCCCCGGCACGCTTTCCCGCGCCGCACTGCGGTCTTTGCGTTCGATAATCTGGCAGAAGTCCTCTTCCGAAATCTTGCCGCGCCCCACGTCGAGCAGCGTACCCACGATGGCTCTCACCATGTTGCGCAGGAAGCGGTCAGCCTGAATGGTGAAGCGCCACAGCCCTGGTTCCGTTTCCTCCCAAACCGCCTTCATGATGCGGCAGTTGTTCGTTTTCACATCGGTATGGAGCTTGCTGAACGACGTGAAGTCCGTGTAGTCGAAGAGCCGTTGAGCCGTCTGGTTCATCTTTTCGAAGTCGAGCGGCTGCGGCACGTAGTAGGCATAATGGCGGTGGAACGGGCTTTTTTCCTGCACTATATAATAATGGTATGTGCGTGAAGTCGCCCAGAATCGTGCGTGCCAGTCGTCGCTCACGCGCTCGATGTGCTGCACGGCGATGTCGCAGGGTAGGAGTCGGTTGAGCCTGTGCGCGAGGCGGTCTGGGTCTTCGATGTCGCACTCCGTGTCGAAGTGTGCCACCATTCCGCTTGCGTTCACTCCGGCATCCGTGCGTCCCGCGCCCACCACATTGACAGGATGGCGCAGCAACATGCCGAGAGCCTGTTGCATCACCTCCTGCACGCTCGTTCCGTTGGGCTGCACCTGCCATCCATGATAGCGGCCGCCGTCATAAGCCAGATGAATGGCGTAGCGTTTAGACTTGACCAAAGGGGTGGATTCTTGATTTGTCATTCTCAATGAGCCTTATTGGGGATGGACTTTGTAGGTCTGTCGGAAATACTTGCAGAGTTCCTTGAGGCCGCATTCCTCGCACTTCGGCCTGCGAGCCTGGCATACATAGCGCCCGTGGAGTAGCAGCCAGTGGTGAGCACGGGGAATGACGCGGTCGGATAGGTAGCGCGTGAGTTCTTTCTCGACGGTGTAGGGGGTCGTGCAGCTGTCGGGCACGAGTCCGAGACGGTGGCTCACCCTGAAGATGTGGGTGTCAACGGCCATTGCCGGTTTGTTGAAGATGACAGCCTGCACCACGTTGGCGGTTTTGCGTCCCACGCCCGGCAGCTTGATGAGCTCGTCGAGACTGTCGGGCACTTGCCCTCCGTAGTCCTTCACGAGCATCTGTGCCATGCCAACCAGATGACGTGCCTTGGAATTCGGATAGCTGACGGTTTTCACATACTCCAGCACGGCTTCGGGCGTGGAGACGGCCATCACTTCCGGTGTCGGGAAAGCCGCAAAGAGAGCCGGCGAAATCTGATTCACCCGCTTGTCCGTGCATTGTGCTGAGAGGATGACCGCCGTCAGCAACTGAAACGGGTTGTCATATTTCAGCTCCGTCTCCACCACTGGCATCTGTTGCTCAAACCAAGCCACGACGCGGTCGTATAATTCTTGTTTTCTCATTCGCTCTTCCTTTTCCCCTGCAAAGTTAGTGCAAGCCGAGCGGACTACAAAATGAAAAGTCAACTTTTCATTTTTCGGAAGGTGTAGAAAGGCAGTAAGACAATGGCAGAAAGATGAAGAAACAGACATGGGAGGTGGGCATCGCAGGTGATAGAAAGATAGAAAGCTTGTCAGAATGGCATGAATCTGGCAATCGAATCAGGCAAGAAGCGGGCGGCGGAATGTCTGGAACAGACTTTGCAGGCAATAAAACGCAAGATTTGACGTTTTCATATCAGACATGTGCAGATTTTTTTGTAACTTTGCACGCTTAAAATGGTGATTTAAGAGAATGAGACAATTAAAGATTACGAAAAGCATCACGAACCGAGAGAGTGCATCACTTGACAAGTACTTGCAGGAAATCGGGCGTGAGGACTTAATCACAGTGGAGGAGGAGGTTGAACTTGCGGGTCGTATCCGCAAGGGCGACCGTAAGGCTTTGGACAAGCTGACGCGTGCCAATCTCCGTTTCGTCGTTTCTGTGGCAAAACAGTACCAGAACCAAGGGCTGAGTCTTCCCGACCTCATCAACGAGGGCAATCTGGGTCTTATCAAGGCAGCTGAGAAATTCGACGAGACGCGTGGATTCAAGTTCATCAGCTATGCCGTGTGGTGGATTCGCCAGTCCATCCTGCAGGCTCTGGCCGAGCAGTCGCGTATTGTCCGCCTGCCACTGAACCAGGTTGGCTCGCTCAACAAAATCAGTAAGGCTCTCTCGAAGTTCGAGCAGGAGAATGAGCGCCGTCCGTCGGCCGATGAAATTGCGGACGAGCTGGGGCTGCCGGTGGACAAAATCGCCGACACGCTCAAGGTGCAGGGCCGCCACGTGTCGGTGGATGCTCCGTTCGTGGACGGCGAAGACAACTCATTGCTCGATGTGCTGGTGAACGATGACTCGCCAATGGCCGACAAAACGTTGGTGAACGAGTCACTCTCGAAGGAAATCGACCGGGCACTCGACACGCTCACCGAACGCGAGAAGGAAATCATCAAGATGTTCTTCGGCATTGACGGACCGGAAAAGACACTGGAGGAAATTGGCGATAAATTCAATTTGACGCGCGAACGTGTGCGCCAAATCAAGGAGAAAGCCATCCGTCGTCTGCGGGCCAGCTCGCGCAGCAAATTGCTGAAGAGCTATCTGGGGTGAGAGCCGGAGCGACCTCCGTCACACACACCATCTTTACGGAAACAAAACATGCAGGAAGCCTGTACGGACAGAGGTTCGTATGGGCTTCTTTTCTTTATTTATATTAAAAAAAATCGCTGCCACGGCGATTCTTTTGTTTATAAACGGAAAAAGTCGTAACTTTGCCCACCTCAAATATCACCCGAAACCGTATGACACATAAACGTTTGAGACTTATCATGGCAACCATGCTCGTGCTGACGACATCGACCCTGTCCTTGGCTCAGCAGCCAGCTGGAGACGGAAACCGCAAAGGAAAGGTTCCCACCGAAAAACAGATAGCGCGCGAAAAAGCAGCGGCGGCCAAGCAGATAGCCAAGAATGAGGCGAAGGAGGCCAAACGGAAAGCATACGTGCAGGCGCACCAGCCTACAGACAAGAACCGTGTCTTCCTGTTCGGCGTGGGGACGGATTTGAACGATTCCACCCTGTATGTCACCGAGATTTGCGAGCTCCGTGCCATCCGATTGGAGAAGAAAACAAAATTCCTGCCATACCGTGCGGAGTTCAGTCTCCAGCTGAAGGAGTATCTGGAAGGCAGCCTGGGGCTGAACAATCAGACCACATGCATCTTCTTCGGAGACAAGCGGAGAAAGGTGTCAAGACATTATTATAAGCTGAAGAAACGTTATCTGGATGCCGGCGACAAGAAGATGGTCATCATTGAATCGGGGCAGTTCAACTTCCAAAAACCAGACATCGACAATGTCGCCATGTAAAGACTTCATCAGGCACATCGGCCCTTGCGTGCCGGCACGAGTCATTTTGGCCGTGTTGGCTTTGGTAGTGCTCGCATCCTGCGATAAGGACGATGGCGGCACGAATGAACCTCCTTCGGGGCGCACGGTGATTGTCTATATGGTGGCCGAGAATTCTCTTGCCTCCTACGCTTATGCCGATGTGAACGAGATGCTGAGCGCAGCTGCACAGATGGGGGATGACGACCGGCTGGTGATTTATTTGGACAATACGTTGTTGCCGCGCGTCTATATTGTCACCAACAAGACGAAGGCAACGACGCTGAGCGACCTCACGCCTGTCAAGAGCTACGATGCTGACTGGAATTCGGCATCGGCGGAAGTGTTGCAGGAAGTAGTGGCTTTTGCCGAAGATAAATGTCCGAATGCCGATTATGGGCTGGTGCTCTGGTCCCACGCGTCTGGATGGATTCCCTCCACTTATTCCGCCGACAGCACGTCCTCGGCCGCCCCATTGCGGCGGTCGGCGGGGAAGGGTACGCCTCGGAAGTCTTTTGGCATCGACAATGGTCTGAACACACAGAGCGACGTGGGATGGCAGATGAACGTGGATGACATGGCCCGTTGCCTGTCGCAGTTCCCGAAGTTCCAGTTCATGCTTTTTGATGCCTGTTTCATGCAATGTGCGGAAGTGGCCTACGAACTGCGCGACTGCACGGCCTGGCTGCTGGGAGCTCCCGCAGAGATTCCAGGCGACGGCGCACCCTACCAGAATGTGTTGCCACTGCTCTTTGCCCGCACGTTTTCGCCGTCTGCCGTGACCGACAGCTATGTCAACTTCTATCGAAACGATATGGGAGCTCTGTTCTCCGCAGTAGATTGCAGCCAGATGGATGACTTTGCCGCCGCCACCCGCATATTGGTGCAGGCTTATCGGCAGATGTTGCTTGAGGCTGATTATGACAGCGTGCAGAATTACTTCAATTACGACCGCTACCGCTCGTTGGCGGCCTTGCCCGACTATTTTGACATGCAGGGAATCATGAGGAATGTGTTGCCGCAGGCGGAATACACCGCATGGAAGTCCCGCCTCGATGCCCTCGCGGTGCGTGACGGCACACCGATGTGGTACAGCATGTATGCCAACAGATTGGAGGGGAATGGCTTTCTGTCGCTTGACCAGAGCCAGTATGGAGGCATCTCCATGTTTGTGCCGTTGGAGAAATATGAGAATCGGCACGAAGCTTTTTACGATGCCTTTGCACAGACCTCGTGGGCACAGGCGGTGTGGTACTGACACGGGAACGGAACAGGATGATGATGGAACGCAACAGAAATTATATGATAAAAGAATACAAAGTGGGCCGTTGGGCTTATCAGATACAATTCGCGGAAGGGAACGCGAAAAACGGGCAGCATCTGCTGCCGTCGTCTGCGCCGTTTGAGGTTTCCGTGGATGACGAACCGCTGATTTTCCGCCTGGTGGTGGATGATTCGTTTCGCCCCGCCCGACGTGGAGAAGAAATCGGTCAGTTCGATTGCGGCGGCAGCAATCATGGTGTATATCGCTCGCCTGAAGGAACTTATCAGTTCCAGATTTCGGATGTGCTGGGTCGTCAGTGCAGCCTTTTGGAGGCAAGCCCTGATTTCAGCGAAGGGCATGTGGCACTCAACGGAAATACCAACATGCGTGTCTATGGTCTGAACAATGCGCTGATGATGATGTATGCTTTTTCCACGGCCGACCGCGCTACGTTGCTGATGCACGCCTCGGTGGTGAGAGAGAAAGGCAAGGGCTATCCTTTTCTCGGTGTGAGCGGCACGGGCAAGAGCACTCACACAGCCAACTGGCTGAAGTACGTGCCGGATACAGATCTCATGAACGACGACAACCCGGTCGTCCGCGTGATAGACGGCCGTCCCGTCGTATTTGGCTCTCCCTGGAGCGGAAAGACTCCTTGCTACCGCAATGTGGAGGCTCCGGTTGGTGCGTTCGTACAGCTGGAGCAAGCTCCTTTCAATGCCATGCGGCGGCAGAGCGTCGTGGAAGCCTTTGCCTCTCTGCTGACTTCATGTTCGGTGATGAAATGGGACGAGCGGGTCTATCTCGGCATTTGCAGCAGCGTGGGGAGCATCATCGAATCCACGCCCACTTATCTGCTTGAGAATCTTCCGGATGAGGTTGCCGTTCGTCTCTCTTATGCGACAGTCACTGGAAACACATTGCCATGAACACGCTCCAGTTGCCCAACGCCGAATTCCTGCCTTATGTCTGCCAACTCGTAGCACAAGGACATCGGGTGTCCATCCGCGCCAAAGGAAACAGCATGCGGCCGTTTCTGGAGAGCGGGCGCGACATTGCGATACTCTCGCGTTCCGATGATTTTGGCGTGGGCGATGTCGTGTTGGGAGAGATTGAGAAAGGGCATTTCGTCTTGCACCGCATTGACTCCATCCGCTTGCCCGACGGAACATGTCTCTATCGGGGTGAGCGTTGCGACAATCCTGAGGCGCGGGTTACGCTTCGCGGGGACGGCAATCCATTTGGCACGGAACATTGTCTGCTACAGGATTTGCGCGCCGTGGCGCGGCAGTTTGTGCGGAAGGGGAAGACCTGGGACACGGACTCCCGCGTTTGGCGGATCTATTCCCATGCGTGGATGCGTTTGTTGCCAGTCCGCCGCTACCTGCTTGCCATCTACCGGTTGCTGTGGCTCGGGCAATGGCCCCGTCGCTTTTGTAGGAAATCCATGACGGGGAAGTGAGGCGTGTCTGCACTTCTTCCCCGTCCTAATTTATGATAAACAATGAGAATCAAGAAAGGATTTGAGCTTCAGACGATTTGTGGTGTCAATATGGTTGTCGCCACAGGCGTGGAGAACATCAATTTTACGAAAGTGGTTTCTCTCAATGAGTCCGCCGCAGAGATATGGAAAGCCGTTGTCGGCAAAGATTTCACCCTTGATGACATGGTCAAGGCTTTGACCGAAGTCTATGAGGTGGCAGAGACGGCGGCGCGTGCCGATTGTCAGCAAGTCATTGACGAATGGACGGAAATCGGATTTCTCGCTGTATAGACTGATTGGAGAAATCCCCCTGTCGCTGTTTCCACAAGCATGGGTGAGATGCTTGTGAAGTTGTGTTGTGACTGGAGGCGGAAGCTGTTCAGACCCCAGCAGTGCGGCTGGTCAGTTCGTCAACTCCAGTCCGAATGTCTCGCTGAGCCGCATGAGCGTCTCGTTCTCGTCACACAGATATTTGTATTGTTCCCGTTTGCTATAGACGGCCGGCTTGTCGGTATCCTGCCGCAGCCGTAACAGCATGTCGAGTCCGGGAGCCTGCAGCTGTTGCCGCAGGTAGGGGAGCAGTTGTGAGGAAAATTCCCGGAATTGCTTTTCCACGATGGGGTTGTCCACCACGATTTCGAAGTGCTGCCGGTCGGCGAGCAAGGCCGGCTGGATGTTCTCCATACGCGTGGCCATGGCTTTTTGTTCCAAGGGCAGGCTTGCAGCAAAGGTCTTCCAGGCAATCATCAGCGTCTGCTGGGAAAGCGTCATCTGCGGCTTGCCGGCATCTGGCGCAGGTGCCGTGTCGGTTCCGGAGGGAGTGGCCGGAGCCGGTGGAGACGGCGCGTCTTGACCACGGCTCAGACTGATGGAGAATCCTTTGGCTGTGTTGGCCGTTCCGCGTTGCGGGGTGGCATGGGCGGCGGCAGCGGCGGAACGTGATGCCGGTTGTGTCGCGCGTGGCGCGGAGGGCTGTGCAGGTCGGGGCGATGCTTGGGTGTCGGCAGCCTGTGCCGTCGCCAGTGAAGGGGCGGAAGCACTGTGCTCTTGTCCCTTCGGGAAGATGGGTTTAAGAATACGCGTAGGGCCAGGCCCAGAACCAGCGCCGTCATCGGCAGCCAGTTGCTCAATCTCAATCAGAGTCAGTTCCACCAGCAGCCGCTTGTTCTGACTGGCGCGGTAATTGAGGTCGCAGTCCGTGCATTTGCGGATGGCGGCGTAGAGAAATTTTGGCTGGCAGCGACGTGCCTGTCCGGCATACCGCTTGCGCACTTCGTCCGAAGCCTCAATCAGTTTGGTCGTTTGTTCGTCACGGCTGACGAGCAGGTTGCGCAAGTGTTCGTTGAGGCCCCCTATGAAGTGGCTGCCTTCGAAGCCTTTCGACAGGATGTCGTTGAAGGTGAGCATGATGGCCGGGATATTGCCACCGAGGAAATAGTCCACGAGCTTGAAATAATATTCGTAGTCGAGGACGTTGAGGTCGGCTATGGTCTGCTGATAGGTGATGTTGCCCTGGCAGAACGATGCCACCTGGTCGAAGATGGAAAGAGCGTCGCGCATGCCGCCGTCTGCCTTCTGTGCGATGACGTTCAGTGCGGCGGGCTCGTAGGCGATGTTCTCCTGCTGTGCCACTTTTTCGAGATGTCCCACGATGTCCTGAATGGTCATGCGGTTGAAGTCGTAAATCTGGCAGCGGGAGAGAATGGTCGGCAGCAGCTTGTGCTTCTCTGTTGTGGCCAGGATGAAGATGGCATGTGCGGGCGGTTCCTCCAGCGTTTTCAGAAAGGCATTGAAGGCGGAGGTGGACAGCATGTGCACCTCATCGATGATGAAAACCTTGTATTTCCCTATCTGGGGCGGGATGTTGACTTGCTCGATGAGCTGGCGGATGTCGTCCACCCCGTTGTTGGAGGCGGCATCCAGTTCATGGATGTTGAAGGAACGCTGCTCGTTGAACGCTCTGCACGACTCGCATTCTTCGCAGGCATCGCCATTGGGCTTGGGATGAAGACAGTTGATGGTCTTGGCGAAGATGCGGGCACAGGTGGTCTTGCCCACGCCCCGCGGCCCACAGAAGAGGTAGGCGTGTGCCAGACGGCCGGAGGCGATGGAGTTCTTCAGCGTGGTGGTCAGGGCGGATTGCCCCACTACGCTGTCGAACGTCATCGGACGGTATTTCCGTGCGGAAACAAGATAGTTGTTGCTCATTTCGGTGATAGTTGAAAAATCATTCCAAAAAACGTGCGTTGCCGCCGCCTCCCTAAATTTCGTCCACGCTGACAATGCCGTGTGTGACGGCCCAGATTGTCAGGGAGGAGACGGAGCGCAGGTGGAGCTTCTCGCAGATGTTCTTGCGGTGCGACACGACGGTGGGCAGGGAGATGCAGAGGCGGTCGGCGATTTCCTTGTTGATGAATCCCCTCACGACAAGTGCCAGCACTTCGGCCTCGCGCTGGCTGATGGGGATTTGCTGCCCCATGAGTTGTGCGTCGGAGAATCCCGCATGGTGGAATCCGTGTCCGTCGGGGTTGGCGTGTCCGGTCTTGTGCAGTTGCAGGAGCGACTTGATCAGTTCATGTTCCATCTGTCCCGTGTTGAGGGTGTGGAAATGCTCGAACAGCGAGTTTGCCTGCGGTCGGGTGGTCAGCACAATGGTCTGGTGGGGATGCCGGAGGAAGAAGTCGGAATGTGTGAGCAGGATGGAGGCCGAGACGAAATAATGGAAGAAAGCAGCCTGTTCCGCTTCCATGTCTTCGAACGAGCTGAACGTGCACACATCGGCCTTCGGGATGATGTCGTCAATCATGGACTTCAGCCCGAGGGTCTCCAGCGTATTCCCGTCGATAATGGCTATGCGTGGAATCATCTGTGTGGCCGGCAGTGGGGATGAGTCAGTCGGTTTCGTCGGTGATATCCTCCTGGCTTTCGATGGTGTCGAGCTTCTTGCCCGTAAGTCCGGCCATGATTTTCTGTTCGATTTCCTCCGAGAGTTCCGGGTTGTCCTCGAAGAGGCGCTTCGTGGCATCGCGTCCCTGTGCCAGTTTCTGACCGTCATAGGAGAACCAGCTGCCGCTCTTCTTCACGATGCCGAGCTGCACGCCAAGATCCACGAGCTCGCCACTTTTGGAGATGCCCGTGCCGAACATGATGTCGAACTCAGCCTTGCGGAACGGCGGTGCCACCTTGTTTTTCACCACCTTCACGCGTGTCTGGTTGCCGATGACCTTGTCGCCGTCCTTGATGCCTGTCACGCGGCGGATGTCGAGGCGGACGGAAGCGTAGAACTTGAGCGCGTTGCCGCCCGTGGTGGTCTCGGGATTGCCGAACAGCAGTCCGATTTTCTCGCGCAGCTGGTTGATGAAGATGCACGTGGTGTTGGTCTTGCTGATGTTGGCCGTCAGCTTGCGCAGGGCCTGACTCATGAGACGTGCCTGCAGGCCTACCTTATTCTCGCCCATGTCTCCCTCGATTTCGGCTTTCGGAGTGAGGGCGGCCACGGAGTCGATGACGATGATGTCGACGGCCGATGAGCGGATGAGCTGGTCGGCGATTTCGAGTGCCTGTTCGCCGTTGTCCGGCTGCGAGATCCACAGGTTGTTCACGTCCACTCCCAGATTCTGGGCGTAGAAGCGGTCGAAAGCGTGTTCCGCGTCGATGAACGCCGCGATGCCGCCCTGCTTCTGCGCCTCGGCGATGGCATGGATGGCCAGCGTGGTCTTTCCCGATGACTCGGGACCGTAGATCTCGATGATTCTGCCTTTCGGATAGCCTCCGACTCCGAGCGCGGCATTCAGGCCGATGGAACCGGTCGGAATCACCTCCACGTCCTCGATATGCTCGTCTCCCAGTTTCATGATGGAGCCGTGGCCAAAGCTCTTCTCGATTTTGTCCATCGCGGCTTGCAGAGCCTTCAGCTTCTCTGCATTGGGTGCTTGTCTCTCCATATTGTGTGTATCTGTGTTATGTTGAATGATTGATGACGAAGGTGTCAGAGTTCGAGGTCACCGTCGAATACCTCGTGCCACGGCAGTCCCTGCCGGTTCAGTTGCTCCATGAACGGATCCGGGTCGAATTCCTCCACGTTCCACACGCCCGGTTTCCTCCAGATGCCCTTCAGGAACATCATCGCGCCAATCATGGCCGGCACCCCCGTGGTGTAGCTCACGCCCTGCATGCCCGTTTCGCGGTAGGCCTCCTGGTGCGAGCAGTTGTTATAGATATAATAGGTGTGCTCCTGCCCGTTCCTCATTCCGCGGATGCGGCATCCGATGGAGGTCTCGCCCTCGTAGTTCTCACCCAGTTCCTGCGGATTCGGCAACACGGCCTTCAGGAACTGCAACGGCACGATTTTCATGCCCTGATAGTCAATCGGCTCGATGCTGGCCATGCCGATGTCCTGAATCACCCGCAGGTGCGTGAGGTATTCCTGTCCGAAAGTCATCCAGAAGCGGGCGCGCCTGATGGTCGGGAAGTTCTTCACCAGCGACTCCAGCTCCTCGTGGTGCAGCAGATAGGACTCGCGCGGGCCGATGCCCGGATAGGTGAGCGGCTTGTGGATGGCCAGCGGCTCCGTCTCAATCCATTTCCCGTCTTCGTAGTATTGTCCCTTCTGCGTGATTTCGCGGATGTTGATTTCCGGATTGAAGTTCGTGGCGAACGCCTTGTGGTGGTTTCCCGCATTGCAGTCCACAATGTCGAGATACCGGATTTCGTCGAAATGATGCCTGGCGGCGTATGCCGTGTAGATGCCCGACACGCCGGGGTCGAATCCGCAGCCGAGGATGGCCGTCAGACCCGCCTCCTCGAACCGCTGCCTGTAGGCCCATTGCCACGAATATTCGAAGTGTGCCACCTCGCGCGGCTCATAGTTGGCCGTGTCTAAATAGCTGACACCGGATTTCAGACAGGCTTCCATGATGGTCAGATCCTGATAGGGCAGCGCCAGGTTCATCACGATGTCCGGCCCGAAGCTGTCGAACAGTTTGACCAGCTCCTCTACGTTGTCGGCATCCACCTGCGCCGTCCGAATCGTCGGGTCGCCGATGGCTGCGACCAATGCGTCGCACTTTTGTTTTGTGCGACTCGCTATCATGACCTCCGTAAACACGTCGCGGTTCTGCGCCACCTTGTGGGCGGCTACCGAAGCCACGCCTCCGGCACCGATAATCAATACTTTTCCCATGTGTGTTGACTTGTTTGTTGTTCCGATTGTGAGTCGGTGGATGTTTTTTCCAGATTTTTTCTCATGCAAAATTAAATGATATTTGCGAGGTGACCAAATAAAAGCTGAAGAAAAACCATCCGCCTGTGCAACAAAAAAAGTAATCCACGCAGCCCGTTGTCAAGTTCTTCGAAAAAAAATAGCGGAGTCAGGCAAGGAATGATTCATTTTAGCCTGAGTTATGGAAAAACGAACGCGTTCGTTTTCCGAAACGAATACGTTCGTTCGGCGGAACGAACGCCTTCGCCGGACGGTAGATCCGCAGATGTCGATTATGTCAAGTGTGGAGTTCAGGGATTTTCGGTGCGGGGAAGGAAGCGCATCTGGCGCAGAATCCACGTCTGGCGGCGCAGCATGTAGCGGGAGGGATGGGCGCTGTCGAACCGGATTGGGTTGGGGAGTGAGGCGGCGATGAGTGCGGCCTGCTGTCGCGTGAGTTGGTCGGCGCGGCAGTTGAAGTGCTCATGGGCGACAGCCTCGGCTCCATAGATGCCGTTGCCCATTTCGATGGAGTTGAGATAGACTTCCATGATGCGTTCTTTGCCCCAGATGACTTCGATGAGCACGGTGAAGTAGGCTTCGAACCCTTTGCGAAGCCATGATGGGGTGGGCCAAAGGAATACGTTCTTGGCTGTCTGCTGACTGATGGTGCTGGCTCCGCGTCGCCGGCCGCCGCGCTGCGCCTCATCGTAGGCCTGCGAGATGGCCTGAAAGTCGAATCCGTTGTGCTCCAGGAATTTTTGGTCTTCGCTGGCGCGGACAGCCAAGGGCAGCTCGGGAGAGATGCTGTCAAGCGGCACCCATTTGTGAACGAGCCTCAGTTGCTGTCCCCGGCTCAGTTGCTGCCCGAGGCGGATGAGCATGAGTGGAGTGAGAGGAACGGGCAGGTACTTGTAGGCAATGACAACAAGCAGGCTGCTGCCGAAGAAGAGGATGAGCAGCCATTTGAGGAAAGAACCGATTTTCTTCATCATGAAAAAGCCCCTTCCCGTCTTTCTCCTTTTTTTATAATAGTTGGTGAAGAAGGAGGTGTGGGGAAGGGGCAGTGGTGGGTAGGGTCAGTTGAGAGTTCCGTTTTCAGCGGCCTGAATCATGGCCTCAGAGGCGTAGAGGTAGATTTCCACGCGACGGTTCTGCTCACGTCCGGCAGCCGTGGTGTTGTCGGCCACGGGGTTCGATTCGCCGAGACCTTCGACGGACTTGATTTGCGAGGTGCTGACACCGAGCGCCGTGAGGTAGGTGGACACGGCCTGTGCGCGCTGGAGGGAGAGGGTCTGGTTCTTCTGCACGCTTTCGGCGGCTGTGGAGTTCTTCCATCCCTGGTTGTCGGTGTAGCCTTGGATGGCCACGTCCATGTCGGTGTTCTTCTTGAGCACGTTGGTGGCGAACTCGGTCAGCGAGGTCTTGGCGCTGCTCTGGAGGGTGGAGCTGCTGGTGGCGAAGAGGATGCCGGAGTCGAAGGTGACCTTCACGGCCTGGAGACCGTTGGCGTCGGTGACGGACTCCACCTGTGCGTTCTCCACGGCTGCGGCTGCGGCCTTGGCCTTGTCCATTTTCTTGCCGATGAGCACGCCTGCGCCGGTGCCGACGGCTCCGCCGACAGCGGCTCCGATGAGCGTTCCGCCGGCATTCTTGCCGATGAGGTTGCCGACCACAGCTCCGAGGGCGGCACCACTGGTTCCGCCAATCAGACCGCCCTTCGTCGTGTTGTTCATGTTGCATCCCGAGAACAGGAGCAATGCGCTCATCAGGAGCGCGTTCATCTTCAAATGTCTCATGTTGTTCTTGCTGTTGTTAAGGAGTTGTTGGTTTTTGTGAAATCACTGCAAAGTTATGCTTTAATTCTGAGAAACATGCGGAAGAAAGGAAAAATTTTGCTAATTTTGCAAAGTTTTTCAAAAGATACATTATGGCAAAAGAATTGAAGGAACTGACGCGACGCAGTGTCAATTATTCGGAGTGGTACAACCAGCTGGTGGTGAAGGCGGGGTTGGCCGAGCAGTCGGCCGTGCGTGGTTGCATGGTGATCAAGCCTTATGGCTATGCCATCTGGGAGAAGATGCAGCACATCATGGACGGCATGTTCAAGGAGACGGGAGTGCAGAATGCTTATTTCCCGCTGCTCATCCCCAAGTCTTTCCTGAGCCGCGAGGCGGAGCATGTGGAGGGTTTTGCGAAGGAGTGCGCGGTCGTAACCCACTATCGTCTGAAGACCAACGAAACACATGACGGCGTGGTGGTGGATCCGGCGGCCAAGCTCGATGAGGAGCTGATTATCCGTCCGACATCAGAAACTATCATCTGGAACACGTACCGCAACTGGATCAAGTCGTACCGTGACCTGCCCGTGCTGTGCAATCAGTGGTGCAACGTCATGCGCTGGGAGATGCGCACGCGGTTGTTCCTGCGCACGAGCGAGTTTCTCTGGCAGGAAGGCCATACGGCCCACGCCACGCGTGAGGAGGCTGTGACGCGTGCCAAACAGATGTTGCAGGTCTATGCCACCTTTGCCGAGAAATACATGGCCATGCCGGTGGTGCAGGGCGTGAAGAGCGAGACGGAGCGTTTCGCCGGTGCGCTCGACACCTATACCATCGAGGCGATGATGCAGGACGGCAAGGCTCTGCAGAGCGGCACGAGCCATTTCCTCGGACAGAATTTCGGCAAAGCCTTCGACGTGCAGTTCCTCAACAAGGACAACAAGCCCGAATACGCTTGGGCCACGTCGTGGGGGTCGTCTACCCGTCTGATGGGCGCGCTCGTCATGACGCATTCCGATGACAACGGGCTGGTGCTGCCGCCGGCTCTCGCACCGATACAGGTGGTGATGGTGCCTATCTGGAAAACGGAAGAGCAGCTCCGGCAATTAGACGAAAAGGCGGAGACTGTCTGCCGTAACCTGCGGAATCTGGGCATTAGCGTGAAATACGACAACGCCGACAACAAGCGTCCGGGATTCAAGTTCGCCGACTACGAACTGAAGGGCATTCCCGTGCGGCTCGTCATGGGCGCGCGCGACCTGGAAAACGGCACGGTGGAGGTCATGCGCCGCGACACGCTGGAGAAGGAAACCGTGGCGCTCGAAGGCATCGAAACGTATGTGAGGCAACTGCTTGACGACATTCAGCAGAACATGTACCAGAAGGCCGTGCGCTTCCGCGACGCGCATGTCTATGAGTGCGACGACTACGAGGAGTTCAAGGAGAGAATCAAGCAGGGAGGTTTCTTCCTCTGTCATTGGGACGGCACGGAGGAGACGGAGGCCAGAATCAAGGAAGAGACACAAGCCACAATCCGCTGCATCCCGTTCGCTTATGAGCAGACACCGGGCACCGACATGGTGAGCGGCCGTCCGGCCACGTGCCGCGTGATTATTGCCCGGGCCTATTGACCGAGTTCCAGCCGGAGCACGACGGGCAGGTGGTCGCTGTAGCCGCCGATGTACGTCGCGCCCAGAAAGGAGCGGTAGGGTTTCTGTCCGCCGTAGGTCTCGTCGGCCTGCAACAGGAATGGCGAACGAATGGCGAACGGTGTGGCCACATCCACCGTCGGCCTGCGCGACGGCTCCAGCAGGGCGAGGGAGACGAGCACTTGGTCAATCCACTGCCAACGTCCGCGGTATTTGTAGGAACCGCCAGGCAGGCCGGCCATCAGATTCACAAGGCGTGGCGTGCCGGACGGGGAGCCTTGATGGACTGTTTTCCCCTTCCTTTTGACATTTTTTTCATCATGCCATCGGCTGACCAGCATCCGCAGGTCGGCCGATGTTGGTTCTGCGTTGAAGTCTCCTGCCACCACGATGGCAGCATTCCGCCGGTGCGCAGCCACGGAGTCGATGTCGTCGGCGAGCTGCCGGAGCAGCTGCCGGCGGAGGTGCTGTGCCCGAGCCGCACCGAGACGTGAGGGCAGGTGTACGGCATAGATGTCGAGCGTGTCGCCGCCGGCCACTGTGCCCGACGCGCAGAGTACGTCGCGCGTGGTCGCCCCCTGTGCTTGTGAGGCATCGGGCCGGATGCTGCGCCAGTTCAGCAGGTGAAAGGTGCGGGGCTGATAGACGAGGGCTATGTTGATGCCCCGGGCGTCGGCCGAATGGGTGATGACATAGTCGTAGCCGACGGATGCCAGCGGCGTGCGGCTGAGCAGGTGGCTGACCGCCGTGTCGCTCTCCACTTCCGAGAGCAGGGCCACGTCGGCGGGATGGAGCGTGTCGGCCGCGAGTACCACCTGTGCGATGTGCGACAGCTTGCGGTAGTAGATGCCGGCAGAGGGAGCGGTGCCCGGCGGCAACGTGTCGAATGTGTTCTCTGTGTTATAGGCAAGTAGCGTGAAATGTTGCGCTTGCGCAGCTGCCGCAGATGTGCAGAGGAAGAGCAGCAGGAACAGCCGTCTCATGGTAATGTCTGCAGCCAGGCAGCCAGCTCATCGGTCATCTGCCGGTGGTAGCGGAAGGCGGGACGGAAGCCCCAACCGTGTCCTCCCGACGGATAGATGTGGAGGGAAGCCGGCACGTGGTGGCGGCGCAAGGCCAGATAGTAGTTCACGCTGTTGGGTGACGGCACCACCGTGTCGTCGTCAGACAGAAGGAGAAGGGTGCGCGGCGTATGTGCCGTGACTTGCAGCTGGTTGCTGTAAGCCTGCACCTCGGCCTCGGAAGGTGTGCGCCCCAGCAGGTTGTCGCGCGAGCCCTGGTGTGTGTAGTCGCTCTGCATGGTAATGACGGGGTAGAAGAGAATCTGGAAAGCGGGAGCCGTGGTGCTGTCGGCATGCGTGGCTATGGTGGAAGCGAGATGGCCGCCGGCCGAGGAGCCCATGATGCCCACGCGCTGCGGGTCGATGTGCCAGTCGGTGGCGTGGCTGCGGATGACGCGCAGAGCCTCCGTGGCATCGCTGACGGGCACTTCGGTGTGGCCATGCGGCATGCGGTAGTGAAGCATGACGAAGGTGAAGCCGCGCTGACAGAAGAACGGGGCCCAGTCCGTGCCCTCGTGAGCGGTGGCCAGATGGCTGTAGCCTCCGCCCGGCAGACAGAGCACCGTGCGCCCGTTGTTCACCGAGTCGGCCGGATGGAACACCGTAAGGCGCGGTTTGAAGTTCTGGGTGGCATCGTCGAAGGGGAGCGTCGTGTCGATACCGTTGGAGTTGGGCAGGCCGTCGGGCCACAGGTCAATCACCTGCTGGGCGGAAGAGAAGGATGGTGACAGCAACATCAGGCACAGGAGGGGGAGAATTTTAGAAAACATTGTTTTTATGAGGATGAAAGAGTGAAAGAATCATCGGCGGGAGGCTTTCCGCTCCTCGTCGTAAGCGATTTTGGCCTGACGGAGAATGTCGGATGCGAAGATAAAGTCATTGAGCCGTTCGTTGTCGGTGTCCATGATTTGCTTGTTATTGCCCTGCCATTCGGCTTTGCCGTTGCAGATGAAGAGGATGTTCTCGCCGATGCCCATCACGGAGTTCATGTCGTGCGTGTTGACGATGGTCGTGATGTTGTCCTCGTGCGTGATGCTCTGGATGAGCTGGTCGATGACGAGCGAGGTCTTGGGGTCGAGGCCGGAGTTGGGTTCGTCGCAGAACAGGTAGCGGGGCTGGAGCACGATGGCACGGGCGATGGCCACCCGTTTCTGCATGCCGCCCGACAGTTCGCCGGGGAATTTTTCCTCCACGCCGTCCAGATCCACACGGTGGAGACAGGTGCGCGCACGTTCAACGCGGTCGGGTCTCGGCATGTCGGAGAACATGTCGAGCGGGAACATCACGTTCTCCAGCACGGACAGCGAATCGAAGAGTGCGGCACTCTGGAAGATCATGCCCATCTCGCGCCGCAACCGCACGCGCTCCCGTCCCGCCAGGGCGCAGAAGTCGCGGCCGTCGTAGAGCACGTTGCCGGCCGACGGACGCAGCAGCCCCACGATGTTCTTGATGAGCACGGTCTTGCCGCTGCCGCTCTGCCCGATGACCAGATTCACCTGCCCGCCCGGGAAACGGGCGTTGATGTCGTGCAGCACCTCGCGGTCGTCGAAGGATTTGTAGAGATGACGGACTTCAATCATGGAATGATGAATGATGTTTATTGAAAAAAAGTTGGCAAATGGCTCTCCGGCAGGCTCACGTGAGCATCTGCGTGAGGAAGATGTCGGCGAAGAGAATGAGGATGCTGGATGTCACCACCGCATCGGTCGATGCCACGCCCACTTCCACCGAGCCGCCCTCCACCGTGTATCCCTTGTAGGCCGAGACGGTGGAGATGATGAACGCATAGAACAGGGCCTTGATCATGCCGCACCAGAAGAACCACTGGTTGAAGGAATAACGGAATCCCTCGTTCAGCTCCGGTACCGTGGTCGTGCCCATCAGTGCCGTGGCATAGGCTCCCATAATGCCGCTGAACACGCTGAGCGTCACCAGAATCGGCATGATGGTGATGAGCCCCAGCACCTTCGGCAGAATGAGGTAGTTGGCCGAGTTCACGCCCATGATTTCCAGTGCGTCAATCTGTTGCGTGATGCGCATGGTTCCCAGTTCCGAGGCGATGTTCGACCCCACCTTGCCAGACAGAATCAGACACATGATGGAGGAGGAGAACTCCAACAGCATGATTTCGCGCGTGGTATAGCCCACCACCATCCGTGGCATCCACGGGCTCTGGATGTTCAGCTTGATCTGTAGGCAAATCACAGCTCCGATGAAGAACGAGATGATGAGCACCAGCCCGATGGACTTGTATCCCAGCTGATACATCTCCGACACATATCGTCTGCGGAACATGCGGAAACGGTCAGGTCGCGAGAGCACGCGTCCCATCAGTTCCACATATCTGCCCACCTCCGTCAGGCTTTTCCGAAGTGTTATCATATATGACCTCCTGCCGTGTTGCCGGCGTGTTACGAAACAAACTCGCTGCAAAAGTAAGAAAAAACCGCCGAAAAAGAAAATCCAGCCCCTCCTTTTCGCTTCGCCGCACTCGAAACACCGGAGAAAAACTCCACCATTGCCGCACGGAATTTCTCCGATGCGTGGATTCCGCATCGGACAAGATGTCATCGTTCCGCCAAATTTTTGACCTTAGTGTGCGCGAAATTGAGGAACAATTAGTATCTTTGCATGCAGAATGAAAAAAACGAAGCGACTATGAATGAGGAACTGACGGGCCAGACGGCTTCGCCGAACGCAGGCGACGACGCGGTGCCGGAGTATTCGGAGGAGCGGCAGACGCTCTACACGCGGCATCTCGTGAAGACCTACGGCAAGCGGACGGTGGTGAACGATGTGTCCATCCACGTGCGGCAGGGCGAAATCGTGGGGCTGCTGGGACCGAACGGGGCAGGGAAGACGACTTCGTTCTATATGACGACGGGACTCGTGGTGCCGAACGGCGGCAAGGTGTTTCTGAACGATATGGAAATCACCGATTTCCCCGTGGCGCGTCGCGCTCAGTGCGGCGTGGGCTATCTGGCTCAGGAAGCAAGCGTGTTCCGCACCATGAGTGTGGAGGACAACCTGATGGCCGTGCTGGAGATGCGCAAGGAACTGACACGCCGCCAGATGCACGAGAAGATGGAAAGCCTGCTGGAGGAATTCCGGCTGCAGAAGGTGCGCAAGAACCACGGCAACCAGCTTTCCGGCGGAGAGCGCCGCCGCTGCGAAATCGCGCGCTGCCTGGCCATCGACCCCAAGTTCATCATGCTGGACGAGCCTTTCGCCGGTGTCGATCCGATTGCCGTGGAAGACATCCAGTATATCGTGTGGAAACTGAAAGACCGCAACATCGGCATCCTCATCACCGACCACAATGTGCAGGAGACGCTCTGCATCACGGACCGCGCCTACCTGCTCTTCGAGGGGCGCATCCTCTTCAAGGGAACGCCGCCGGAGTTAGCGCACAACCAGGTGGTGAGGGACAAATATCTGGGAACCAACTTCGTGCTGCGACCGAAGGATTTCCAGCTCATCGGCGAAAAGAAGCAAAGGGAGGCAGAGGAATGAACGAGACGGCCATGAACGAGGAGAGCATCCGGGCGGATTTGCGCTATCTGCAACTGCTGGCGCAAAGCTATCCGACAATTGCGGATGCCAGTACGGAAATCATCAATCTGCAGGCCATTCTGAACCTGCCGAAGCCGACTGAGCATTTCATCAGCGACCCGCACGGCGAGAGTGATGCCTTCAACCACGTGCTCCGCAATGCCTCGGGCTACATCCGGCGGAAAGTGGAGGAAATCTTCGGCACGTCGCTGCGCATGCAGGAGAAGCGGGAACTGTGCACGCTCATCTACTATCCCGAACAGAAGCTCCGCCTCATCAAGGCTGCCGAAAAGAACATCAATGACTTCTATGCCATCACGCTCAACCAGCTGATCAAGGTGTGCAGGGTGGTGTCGTCGAAATACACGCGCTCCAAAATCCGCAAGGAACTGCCCCGCGAGTTCGGCTACATCATCGAGGAGCTGCTGCACGAGAGCGAGGGAGCCTACGGCGAGCAGAAACGCCGCTACTGTCAGGCCATTGTGGAGTCAATCATCGACACACAGCGGGCCGACGAGTTCATCGTGGAAATCAGCCGTCTCATCCAGCGGCTGGCCATCGACCGCCTCCACCTGCTGGGCGACATCTTCGACCGCGGTGCCGGCGCACATCTCATCATGGAGACGCTCTGCAACTACAGTCACTGGGACATCGTGTGGGGCAACCACGACATCGAGTGGTTCGGAGCCGCCGCAGGCAACCGCGCCTGCATCTGCACCGTGCTCCGTCTCTCCCTCCGCTACGGCAACCTGGCCACCATCGAGGAGGGCTATGGCATCAACCTCCTGCCTCTCGCCACCTTTGCCATCGAGACTTACGGCAACGACCCATGCACCCTCTTCGACATCCGCTCCCTCGGCCGTGAACTGAACATCGACGAGAAGACGAAGCGGCTGACCGCCATGATGCACAAGGCCATCACCATCATCCAGTTCAAGGAAGAGGCGGCCATCATCGACCGTCGTCCCGAATTCGGCATGGCCGACCGCAAACTGCTCCACCACATCGACCGCGAACGGGGAACCGTCACGATTCAGGGGCACGAATACGAATTGCTTGACACGAATTTCCCGACCATCGACCCGCAGCATCCCTACGAGCTGACCGCCGAGGAGGCGCAGATGATGGACAAAATCGTCCACTCGTTCCTCGTCAGCGACAAGCTCCGCCGCCATGTGGACTGCCTGCTGGCCCACGGATGCATGTATTCCATCGCCAACTCCAACTTGATGTATCACGCCTCCGTGCCTCTCAACGCCGACGGCTCGCTGAAGGAGGTGGAAATCCAAGGCAAGCTCTACAAGGGTCTCAGCCTGATGAAGAAAACGGGGTACATCGTGCGGGAGGCCTTCAGCAACGACGTGCCCGACGACGAACGTCTCTTTGCCACCGACTACATCTGGTATCTCTGGTGCGGCAAGGACTCTCCGCTGTTCGACAAAGACAAGATGACGACCTTCGAACGCTACTTCATCGCTGACAAGACGGCTCACGTGGAGACCAAAGGGTACTACTACGCCTACCAGAACGACGAGAAGACCATCGACATGATTCTCGACAACTTCGGGGTGAAAGGGGAGCACCGGCACATCATCAACGGTCACGTGCCCGTGAAGGCCATCAAAGGCGAGAGCCCCGTGAAAGCCAATGGCAAGCTGCTGGTCATCGACGGCGGATTCTCGAAGGCATACCAGCCCGAGACAGGAATTGCCGGATACACGCTCACGTTCCATTCGCGCGGACTGGATCTCGTGCAGCACCAGCCTTTCCGCTCGGCACAGGAAGCCATCATCAGTGGAGACGACATCAAGAGCAGCACGCAGATTGTGGAAATGAGCAGCAAGCGCATGCTCGTGAGAGATACGGACAAGGGACAGACGCTGATGAAGAAAGTGGCCGACCTCAAGAAACTGCTCTACGCCTACCGCAACGGCTACATCAAAGAAATCTCGAAATAGTAACAGCCTTTTTTCCCATCATCTAAAACACCGTGAACTCCATGAACGAAGACGACAAATTCCAAATCACACCGCAGGAGCTGGACGCGGCCTGGAACCGTGGCCCCGAGGAATACATCGTATTCATCACCGATGCCTATCTGGACTTGCTGGACGGCCAGCTGACAGAATACAACATGGACGAGCTGACGGCCAGCCAGCACACGCTGCTGGCCTACCGCTACTTGCTGGACGAAGTGATGCAGGGCGGATTCATCCAGCTCATCCAGAACGGGCTGGGACCCTACGTGCTGGACGGCCCTTTCCCGATGATGATGAAAAAGGAGTGGGAACTGAAGGAGTTCGGCAACTTCATGTACGACGTGCGCAAGGAGTACCACCTCCACCGCGCCGAGCTGGAGGCAGACCTGAACGACGAGCAGTTCATGGCCCTCTATGAACAGCAAGAGAAGATGAACGAGCTGGGAGACGAGTTTCTCGACAACTATCAGGAGGTGGTCACGCCGATGGTAGCGGAATACGTAAGAAACCACGAAGACAAGTTCGTTTAAGAGTGACAAAGATTTTATGGCACAGCAGAAACAACACAAGAACACAAGAATCAACATCAAGAATAAGCGGGCATCCTTCGACTACGCCTTCATTGACACGTTCATCGCGGGCATCGTGCTCACCGGCACCGAAATCAAGTCCATCCGAATGGGCAAGGCAAGCCTCGTGGACACCTATTGTTATTTCGTGGCCGGAGAGCTGTGGGTGAAGAACATGAACATCTCGCTCTATACGCAAGGTAGCTACAACAACCACGAGGTGCGCCGCGACCGCAAGCTGCTGCTCAACCGCAGAGAGCTGCGCAACCTCCAGACCGACAGCCGCACGCCCGGCTTCACCATTGTGCCCGTGCGCCTGTTCATCAACGACAAGGGGCTGGCCAAGCTGGAAATCGCCCTGGCGCGGGGAAAGAAAGAGTTCGACAAGCGGCAGACCCTGAAGGAAAAAGAAGACCGTAGGGAAATGGCACGCGCCATGAAGCACTGAAAAGAACGATTTTTCATGTATAAGATAGAAGAAATCATCCGGCAACGCATCCTCATCCTCGATGGTGCGATGGGCACCATGATTCAGAGCTATGGACAGGAAGAGGCGGACTATCGGGGAATCCGCTTCGCCCGGCTGCCCGGCGTGATGAAGGGCAACAATGACCTGCTCAATCTGACGCGTCCCGACATCATCGCCGACATTCACAAGCGGTATCTGGAAGCCGGAGCCGACATCATCGAGACCAACACGTTTTCTTCGCAGCGCATCTCGATGGCAGACTACCATGTGGAGGAGTATGCTGCCGAAATGGCCGCTGCCGGTTGCCGCATAGCCCGCCGCGTGGCCGACGAGTTCACCCGCGCCAATCCCGACCGTCCGCGCTTCGTGGCCGGTTCCGTCGGGCCGACCAACAAGTCGTGCTCCATCAGCCCCGATGTGTCGGACCCCGCGCTCCGCAGCATCACTTTCGACCAGCTGGTCGAGGCATACGAAGAGCAGATGACGGCCATGCTCGAAGCCGGCGTGGACACGCTCCTCATCGAGACCGTGTTCGACACGCTCAATGCAAAAGCTGCCATCTATGCAGCCGAACAGGCGATGTCGCGCACGCGGCATCACGTGCCGCTCATGCTCTCCATGACCATTGCCGATACGGCCGGTCGCACCCTCTCGGGACAGACTCCCGAGGCCTTTCTCGCTTCCATCCAGCATGCGCCCCTCTTCTCCGTCGGCATCAACTGCTCGTTCGGAGCCGAGCAACTCATTCCCTTCATCCGTATCTTCGCACAGAAAGCACCTTATTATATTAGTATCTATCCGAACGCTGGATTGCCCAATTCGCTCGGACAATACGAGCAGACACCGGAGCAGATGGCCTCCCAAGTCAAGACCTGCATTGACGAGCAGCTGGTGAACATCATCGGCGGCTGTTGCGGCACCACCGAGCAGTTCATCGCACGTTTCCCTGCGCTGGTCGAAGGTCAGCCTCCCCATGTGCCGGTTCCACCTCCCGCAAACCTCTGGCTGTCGGGACTCGAACTGCTGGAACTGACTCCCGAACGGCGGTTCATCAATATCGGCGAACGCTGCAACGTGTCCGGCTCGCGCAAGTTCCTCCGGCTCATCAACGAGAAAAAATACGACGAAGCTCTGTCCATTGCCCGCAAGCAAGTGGAAGATGGAGCACTGGTGCTCGATGTCAACATGGACGATGCCCTGCTCGATACGCAGGCCGAAATGGTCAACTTCCTCAATCTGATGATGTCCGACCCCGACATAGCCCGCGTGCCCGTCATGATTGACTCGTCCGACTGGAACGTCATCCGTGCTGCCCTCAAGTGCGTGCAGGGCAAGAGCATCGTCAATTCCATCTCGCTGAAAGAAGGCGAGGACATCTTCCTCAGTCATGCCCGCGAAGTGCGCCGTTTCGGCGCGTCTGTTGTGGTCATGGCATTCGACGAACAGGGTCAGGCCACGACCTACGAGCGGAAGATTGCCATTTGCCAGCGGGCCTACACGCTGCTGGTGAACGAGGCGGGATTTAATCCCTGCGACATCATCTTCGACCCCAATGTGTTGTCCGTCGCCACCGGCATTGAGGAGCACAACGACTATGCGCTCGACTTCATCCGCGCCACCCGTTGGATTCGCCGGCATCTGCCGGGCACGCATGTCAGCGGAGGCATCAGCAACCTTTCCTTCTCCTTCCGTGGCAACAACTACATCCGCGAGGCCATGCACGCCGTATTTCTCTACCACACGATTCAGGCAGGCGAGGATTTCGGCATTGTCAATCCCTCGGCTCAAGTCACCTACAGCGACCTTCCGCAGCCCCTCCTGACAGCCATTGACGACGTGTTGCTCAACCGTCGTCCCGATGCTACGGAGCATCTCATCAGCATGGCCGCGGCACTCAAGAACGAGACGGCGGACAGTGGTCATGCGGCTGCACAGGGAGCCACCTGGCGGGATGGTTCCCTGCCGGAGCGTCTCGCATTTGCCCTCGTGCATGGCAATGCCGACTATCTGGAGCCGGATTTGAACGAAGCTCTTCAGACCTGGCCCAATCCCGTGGACATCATCCAAGGTCCGCTCATGGATGCCATGCAGACCGTCGGCGAGCGGTTCGGGCGCGGCCAGATGTTCCTGCCCCAGGTGGTCAAGACCGCCCGCACGATGAAGAAAGCCGTGGCCATCCTGCAACCCCACATCGAAGCCCACACCCATCAGTCCGGCTCCCTCAGTCCCGGCCGCATCCTGATGGCCACGGTCAAAGGCGATGTACATGACATCGGCAAGAACATCGTCGGTGTCATCCTTGCCTGCAACAACTATGAGGTGATAGACCTCGGCGTGATGGTGCCGGCCGAGACCATCGTGCAGGAGGCTGTTGCCCGTCAGGCCGACATCGTGGCACTGAGCGGATTGATTACCCCCTCGTTGGACGAAATGGTGCATGTGGCCCAACTGCTCCAGCAGCAGGGCTTGCACATCCCGCTCATGATAGGCGGGGCCACCACCAGTGAGCTCCACACGGCACTCCGCATCGCTCCTGCCTACGACGCTCCTGTCATCTGGCTCAAGGATGCTTCGCAAAACGTGCCGGCGGCTCATGCCATTCTCAATCCGAAGACGCGGGACGACTATGCCCGTCAACTCTCTCTGCGCTATGCCCGTTTGCGGGAAGAATACCGGCAGCAGACACGCCGTACCATCTCCCTCGGCGAGGCCCGGGAGCACAAACCCCTTTATCATGATGAATGATGTTCTTCAGATTCACCCTGCCGACAATGTGGCCGTCGCGCTCCGGCCTCTCCAGGCCGGGGAACAGATTCACACAGGCAGCACCGACATCCGGCTCCGTACCGACGTGCCCGCCGGTCACAAAATCCTGCTGACCGCACTGTCCGCAGGCACACAGGTCATCAAATACGGTTACCCCATCGGGCATCTGCGCGAGGATCATCAAGCGGGCGACTGGGTCGATGAACGGCACATCGCCACCAACCTCTCCGGTGTGCTTGACTACACCTATCAGCCTGTCTTCAGTGATGCCCAGCTGGCCGCCCGTGCCGACTCCCGTCTGCCGTTCGACACGTCCGACCTCCCCGACACGTTCGAGGGATATCAGCGTGCAGGCGGCGAAGTCGGCATCCGCAACGAGTTGTGGATTGTCCCCACCGTTGGCTGTGTCAATGGCATCTGTCAGCAGCTGTGTGAGCGGATGAAGGCCGAGGTGGGGGAGTCAGCGGAGGGCATTCAGCGCATCGTGGCCTTTCCCCACAACTACGGCTGTTCGCAGCTCAGCGGCGACCATGAGAACACACGCAAGATTCTGCGCGACCTCGTGCTTCATCCCAATGCCGGAGGCGTACTCGTCGTCGGTCTGGGCTGTGAGAACAACCAGCCCGAAGCCTTCATGGAGTTGCTCGGTGACTATGACCACGAGCGCATCCGCCTGCTGGTGTGCCAGCAGGTGGAGGGTGACGAAATCGAGGAAGGCATGCGCCTGCTCCGTCAGATTTATGCGGCAGCCCGCCACGACCACCGCACGTCCGTGCCCCTGTCCCGTCTGCGCGTGGGACTCAAGTGTGGCGGCAGCGACGGATTTTCCGGCATCACGGCCAACCCGCTCCTCGGCCTGTTCAGCGATTTTCTCGTGGGTCGTGGCGGCACCACCGTTCTCACCGAAGTGCCGGAAATGTTCGGAGCCGAAACCATCCTGATGAACCGTTGTGCCGACCGCAGCCTCTTCGACCAGACCGTCAAGATGATCAACGACTTCAAAACCTACTTTCTCAGTCATGGCGAACCCGTCGGCGAGAATCCTTCGCCCGGCAACAAGGCCGGCGGCATCTCCACGCTGGAGGATAAGGCACTCGGCTGCACACAGAAATGTGGCCACAGTGCCGTGCGCGGTGTGCTGGCATACGCCGACCGTCTGCGCGTGCCCGGTCTTAACCTGCTCTCCGCCCCGGGCAACGACCTCGTGGCCTCCACGGCTCTCTCCGCCGCCGGTTGCCATCTCATCCTCTTCACCACGGGGCGCGGAACGCCGTTCGGCTCCTTTGTCCCGACCATGAAAATCTCCTCCAACTCCTCGCTCTACGCCCGCAAACCCTCGTGGATTGACTTCGATGCAGGCACGCTGGTCACCGGCACCCCCATGGCCGCCCTCTTCCACGACTTGGCCGTCCTGATTCTCGACACTGCGAGCGGACGGCTTACCCGGAACGAGCGAAACGGCTATCAGGAAATCAGTATCTTCAAAAACGGCATCACCCTATGACTCGTCCCGCCGGTATCCTCTCACTCTCCCCGTTGCTCGTCTTCATCGTCCTCTATCTGGGCACGAGCATTGCCTGTCGCGACTTCTACAAGATGCCAGTCACCGTGGCCTTCCTCGTAGCCGCCGTCTATGCCGTGGCCATCATGCCCGGCTCTGTCAGCCAGCGTGTCAAGGTTTTCTCGGCGGGGGCGGGCGACAGCAACCTCATGCTCATGCTCTGGATCTTCATTCTGGCCGGAGCCTTTGCCCAGAGTGCCAAAGACATGGGAGCCGTTGATGCCACCGTCAGTCTCACGCTCCGCTTCCTGCCCGGATCCTTTCTCCTGCCCGGCATCTTCATCGCCGCCTGCCTCATCAGTCTCTCCGTCGGCACCTCCGTCGGAACTATTGCTGCCCTCACGCCCGTGGCCGTGGGCATAGCCGACAGTGCCGGCCTTTCCGTTCCCTTCGTCGTGGCCATCGTCCTCGGCGGAGCCTATTTCGGCGACAATCTCAGCTTCATCAGCGACACCACCATCGTAGCCACGCAGACACAGGGTTGCCGCATGAGCGACAAGTTCCGTGTCAATTGCCGCATCGTCCTCCCTGTGGCCCTCCTCCTGGTGATTGTCTATGCCCTGCTCGGTCGTAGTGTCGGACAGCCGCCGGTCGTTTCCGCCCTGAGCTTCTGGAAGGTGCTTCCCTATCTCGTCGTGCTGCTTACCGCCGTTCTCGGCGTCAATGTCATGGCCGTCCTTGTGCTCGGCATCGTGCTCACGGGCGTCATCGGCATGGCCGATGGCTGCTATACGCCCTTCACCTGGTTCCGGTCGATGGCCGACGGAATGCTCGGTATGTCCGAACTCATCATCATGACGCTCCTTGCCGGCGGCATCTTCGCCGTTGTCCAGCATGGTGGCGGCATCGATGTCATCATCCACCACCTCACCCGTCACATCCGGGGTCAGCGGGCAGCAGAGCTTTGCATTGCTGTCCTCGTCTGCGTGGCCGACATCTGCACGGCCAACAACACCGTGGCCATCATGACCACCGGTCCTATCGCCGCCGACATTGCCCGACGCTTCCACATTGACCCACGCATGAGTGCCAGCATTCTCGACACCACCTCCTGCTTCACCCAGGCCTTGCTCCCCTACGGCGCGCAGATGCTCATTGCCGCCACGCTCGCCTCTGTCAGTCCGCTCCACGTGTTGCCTTATCTCTACTATCCGTTCCTGCTGATACCCGCCGTCGTGCTGGCCATCCTTTTCCGCCATCCGCGCCGCTATGGCCAGTCATCGTCCGACGGCACGTCTGTCAGAAACGGGAAGGATGATTTGTGACGATGTCAGAAAAAATCCGTACATTTGCAACCTGTAACAAAACAAGAAGTGGAAAAAACATGAAATCAGAAATGTCTTCAATCGGCCGTGGCCTGCGCGTGGTGTGGACGACGGTGGTCGTGCTGCTGCTGCTGGGGGTGCTGGTCGTGCTGGCCATCTCGCAGGGATGGCTGGGCAAGCTGCCTCCGATTTCCGACTTGCAGAACCCCATCAGCAAGTATGCCTCGCGCGTCTATTCGGCCGACGGCAAGCTGATGGGCACGTGGAGCTATGCTTCGGAAAACCGCGTCATCGTGCCGTTCGACTCGCTGCCGCAGAATCTCGTGCATGCGCTGGTGGCTACGGAGGACGAGCGTTTCTATGACCACTCGGGCATCGACCTCAGAGCCGTTGCGCGCGCGGTGGTGAAACGTGGCATGCTGGGACGGAAGTCGGCCGGTGGCGGCTCAACTATCACGCAGCAGCTGGCCAAGCAGCTCTACTCCAACGTGACGGCGCGGACGACGGCGTGGGGCCGTCTTGTGCGCAAACCCGTGGAATGGTACATCGCCGTGCGGCTGGAGCGGGTTTACACCAAGGAGGAGATTGTGGCTATGTATCTCAACTACTTCGACTTTCTGAACAACGCGGTGGGCATCAAGAACGCGGCCATGACCTATTTCGGCAAGTCCCCCGCCGACCTCTCGCTCACGGAATGCGCCACGCTGGTGGGCATGTGCAAGAACCCCTCGATGTACAACCCCGTGCGGTTTAACGAGCGCAGCCGGCGGCGACGCAACCTCGTGCTGTCGCAGATGGTGAAGGCGGGATATCTGTCACGCGAAGACATGCAGGCCGCCAGTGCCGAACCGCTCGACGTGAGCAAGTTCCACGTGGCAAGCCATCAGGAAGGCATGGCGCCCTACTTCCGCGAGCACTTGCGCCGCATCATGATGGCGCAACCGCCCGAGCGCGAGAACTATGCCTCGTGGCAATACCAGCAATATCACGACGACTCGCTGGCCTGGGAGACGGATCCGCTCTTCGGCTGGTGCAACAAACACACCCGGAAGGACGGTTCCCACTACAACATCTACACCGACGGCCTAAAGGTGTTCACCACGCTCGACTCGCGCCTGCAAGCCTACGCCGAGGAGGCCTCATATCAGCATGTGGCCCGTACCCTCCAGCCGCGCTTCGAGGCAGAGAAGAAAGGGTCAGGCATCTTCTCCGGGCTGAGCCACTCCCGTGTCGAGCAAATCCTCTGGCGCTACTTCCGCCAGAGCGAACGCTACAACGTGATGAAGTCGGCCGGCGCGTCGGACACCGAAATCCGGGAGGCTTACACCCGGAAAATACCAATGACGCTGTTCTCCTATGCGGGAGACTTCGACACGCAAATGTCGCCACGCGACTCCATTCTCTACTACAAGAAATTCCTGCGCACGGCCATGATGGCCATGACCCCACAGACAGGAGCCGTGGTGGCATACGTGGGCGGGCTTGACTTCGCCCATTTCCAGTACGACAACGTGCTGGGCGGCGGCCGCCGCCAGGTGGGCTCCACCATCAAGCCCATCCTCTATTCGCTGGCCATGATGAACGGCTTCACCCCGTGCGACGTGGCCCCGAACGAGCCCCACAGCTACGCGGGATGGTCGCCCCGCAACGCCAGCCATGCGCGGCTGGGCGAGATGGTGACGCTGAAGTGGGGGCTGTCGCAGTCGAACAACTGGATTTCCGCATGGGTCATGTCGCAGCTCAATCCGCAGAACATGATCAACCTGATGCACCAGATGGGCATCTCCAACATGAATATCTCGCCGACCATGTCGCTCTGCCTCGGCCCGTGCGACATCAGCGTGGGAGAAATGGTCAGCGCCTACACCACGTTCCCCAACTACGGCGTGCGCACGGCTCCCCTCCTGGTCACGCGCATCGAGGATGCCGACGGCACCGTCATCGACACCTTCTCGCCCCGCATGACAGACATCATGCAGAAAGAGGAAGCCTATAAGATGATTGACATGCTGCGCGCCGTCATCAACGAGGGTACTGGCCGCCGCATCCGCCTGCGCTACCACATCGAAGCCGACATGGGCGGCAAGACCGGCACGACCAACTCCAACGCCGACGGCTGGTTCATGGGATTCGTGCCCAAACTGGTCGTGGGCTGCTGGGTGGGCGGCGAAGACCGCGACATCCATTTCAATACGATGGCCAACGGACAGGGTGCTGAAGCCGCGCTCCCTATCTACGCCCGTTTCATCACGAAAGTCTATGCCGACCCCACCGTCCGGCGTGACCTCGGCATCGCCGAGACCGACACCTTCGATATTCCCCGCGACTTCGACATCTGCAGCGGAGACTACGACCGGCTCTCCTCCGCCCACGCATCCCAGTCGCAGAACGACGGCCCCGACGGCCCCGGCATCGACGAGAGCTTTTATTGAACAAAACAAAGTTGCCCCGCGACACTTCTTTGACGAAAAAAATAAAAACACACAGATGAGATTTATCGGAATCATACCGGCACGCTATGCCTCCACCCGCTTCCCCGGCAAGCCGCTGGCCATTCTGGGAGGCAAAACAGTCATAGAGCGTGTCTATCACGCCGTGGAAGGGCGGATGGATCACGTGGTGGTAGCTACCGACGACGAGCGGATAGCCTCGGCCGTCCGCGCTTTCGGTGGCCGTTGCGTGCTGACCGACCCCAGTCACCGCAGCGGCACCGACCGTTGCCGCGAGGCACTGACGAAGGTGGAGGCCGACCTGCGCATCACTGGGGGCAGCCGCTTCCGTCCCTTCGACGTTGTGGTCAACGTACAGGGCGACGAACCCTTCATCCGTCCCCGGCAGTTGCAGGCACTCACAGCCTGCTTCGCAGACCCCGCCACCGACATCGCCACCCTTGTGCGGCCTTTCACCCCTGCCGACGGATTCGCCGCCCTGCAGAACCCCAATTCGCCCAAGGTCGTGGTGAACGCCCGCATGGAGGCTCTCTATTTCTCCCGTTCCGTCATCCCTTTCCTGCGGGGAACGGAGGCAGGCGATGCATGGCTCTCCGCCCACACCTTCTACAAGCATATCGGGCTCTACGCCTACCGCGCCCCCGTGCTGACCGCCATCACCCAGCTGCCGCCATCCCCCCTCGAACGGGCTGAATCGCTCGAACAGCTCCGGTGGCTGGAGAACGGCTACCGCATTCGCTGCGCCATTACCCATGAGGAAACCATCGGAATCGACACGCCAGCCGACTTGGCACGCGCCGAAGCCTATCTGCAACAGGAGGAACGGCCATGACGGCTCTCGACCGCCGTACACCGCCGCCCACCCACGAGCTCGCGGTCCGCATCCCCTTCCGGCCCGTCCATAGCGAGCTGCCCGGCGGCATGCACGTCCTGACGCTTCCCCGCGCCGACACATCCCTCGTGCGGCTCGACTTCTTTTTCCCCGGCGGCGAATGGGTGCAGACCCAAGCCCTTCAGGCACGCTATGCCATGCAGCAGATGCTCCGCGCCACGCGCAGCCTCCCTCCCGCCGTCCTCAGCAGTCGTCTGGACTCTCTCGGTGCCACGGCCGCCGGCTCGTGCCACCTCGCTTGGACCTCCCTCTCGTTCGTCTGCCTGCGTCGCCATCTCAGCCACATCCTGCCCCTCATCCATTCCGTGCTCACTGAGCCCGCCTACGATTCCGACCGCCTCGCCCAAGCTCTCGCCCAGGGTCTGTCGGCCTGGCAGGAAGACCATGAGCGGGTGGGAACCGTGGCTCGCGAGCTCCTCCTCAACCGTCTGCTGGGCGATGCACATCCGCTGGGCCGCCTCGTGCAGCCCGAAGACTTCCGGCAGTTGCAGCCCGCCGCGCTCCATGCCTTCCACCGCCAACAGATCTCGAGCCACGCCTGCACGCTCCTCCTCTCCGGTGGCCTCACCGAGGCCGACCACCATGATGTCTGCCGCGCCCTGGGTCGTGCACCGTGGGGCGCACCCCCCGCCTCGTCCGTCCCGTTCCCCGCTCCCGTGCCCGTCCGCACGCTTCAGCCGTTCACCTTCACGCAGTCCCTGGGCCGTCCGTCCGTCCAGTCCGCCGTCGTGCTGGGCCGTCTGCTGTCGCACGTACCCGCCGCCGACCGCCCCCTCGTGCAGCTCGTACAAGTGATTCTCGGAGGCTATTTCGGTAGCCGTCTGATGATGAACATCCGCGAGACGAAAGGCTACACCTATGACATCCACAGCCGCCTGCTCACCATTCCCTTCCACGACCTCCTCCTCATCTCCACCGATACTCCCTGCCGCCACGCCGTCCGGGTGGAGCGCGAGGTGAGGCACGAGCTCCGGCGGCTCTGCACCGAGCCCGTCGGACAGCGCGAGCTGGACGGTGTCAAGAACTACATGGCCGGCGACCTTCTGCGCCGCTACGAACCCGGTGCCGGCCTTCCCCACACCCTCCTGCGCCTTCTTGCCTCCGGACGCACCCTCGACGATGTGGAGCGCGAGAGCGACACCATCCGCCGCGCCACGCCTCTCGACATCCTGCGCATCGCCCGCACCTGGTTCGACCCCGACACCCTGTCCTGCTGCATCGTAAAATAGGGAATTGGGGGATACATGGATGGAATCCGCTTCCAGAGCCGTTTCCCGCGTTTGGGAGTTTTGGGGAATTGTTGTCGAGATACGCGGTTCGAGTGCTCTGATGCGCCCTAATGTGGGCGTGCGGGACGGAAAAAGGAAACTTTTTCATCGAGCGGGAGGCTCCATGTCGCGAAAAATGCTTATCTTTGCCATTCGGAACAGAGACCGTAGGGACGCACGGGCCGAAAGGAGCCGGTGAGAGTTGCCACGGAGAGCTGTCGGAATTTTTTTTATCTCAGAGATATGGCAGAAATCGACCAAGACAGAATTATCAAGATTGACATCAACGAGA
Source organism: uncultured Bacteroidaceae bacterium (assembly GCA_964415385.1). GTDB lineage: Bacteria > Bacteroidota > Bacteroidia > Bacteroidales > Bacteroidaceae > UBA3839. The sequence goes on along the minus strand of CAYPZK010000001.1, from coordinate 71,896 downwards.
GCATGCGCAAGTCGTATATCGACTATGCGATGTCGGTGATTGTGGCACGCGCCCTCCCCGACGTGAGAGATGGCTTCAAACCCGTCCATCGACGCATCCTCTTCGACATGATGGAACAGGGTAACACATTTGACAAACCTTACCGCAAATGCGCCAAGACCGTGGGTGACGTGCTGGGCAAGTACCATCCGCACGGCGACTCCTCCGTTTATGGGGCACTGGTACGACTGGCACAGGACTGGGCCATGCGCTACTGTCTGGTGGACGGACAGGGCAACTTCGGTTCGGTGGACGGTGACAGCGCCGCCGCCTACCGCTATACGGAAGCACGGCTGACACGGATCGGACAGGCCATGATGGACGACCTCTATAAGGACACGGTGGACTTCGAGGACAACTTCGACGGCTCGTTGCAGGAACCAAAGGTGCTTCCGACGAAGATTCCCAACCTGCTGGTGAACGGTGCCACGGGCATCGCCGTGGGCATGGCCACGAATATCCCGACCCACAACCTGCGCGAGGTCATTGACGGCTGTGTGGCCATGATTGACAATCCCGACATCACGACGGGAGAACTGATGCAGTATATCAAGGCACCGGACTTCCCGACGGGAGGCATTATCTGCGGACTGGACGGAGTGAGGGATGCTTATGAGACGGGACGCGGACGCATCGTCATCCGCTCGAAAACGGACATCGAGACAGGACCCGCCCACGACAAGATTGTCGTGCACGAAATTCCGTACAACGTGAACAAGGCCGAGCTCATCAAACGCATTGCCGAACTCGTGAACGAGAAGAAACTGGACGGCATTGCGAACATCAACGATGAGTCAGACCGCGAGGGCATGCGCATCGTCATCGACTTGAAACGAGATGCCAACGCCAACGTCATCCTCAACAAACTCTACAAATCGACCGAGCTGCAGTCGAGCTTCAGTGTCAACTGCATCGCGCTCGTCGGAGCCGGTGCACACAACTCGGGACGGCCGAAGCTGCTCTCGCTCCGCGACTGCGTGAGGTATTTTGTGGAGCACCGCCACGAAGTGACCATCCGCCGTACCAAGTTCGACAAGAAAAAGGCCGAGGAGCGGGCACACATTCTGGAGGGACTCATCATCGCCAGCGACAACATTGACGAGGTCGTGCACATCATCCGTGCCGCCAAGTCGCCACAAGAGGCCATCGACCACTTGAAGGCACGCTTCGCTCTCGACGACGTGCAGGCCAAGGCCATCGTGGAGATGCGACTCCGTCAGCTCACGGGACTGGAGCAGGACAAGCTGCATGCCGAATATGACGAACTGGAGAAACTCATCGCTTCTCTCCAGAACATCCTCGACGACCCCGAGCTCTGCAAGAAGGTCATGAAGGACGAACTGAACGAGGTGAAGGAGAAATGGGGCGACGACCGCAAGACCACCATCGACTACACCGCCAGCGAGAACTTCAACCCGGAAGACTTCTATCCGGACGACAACGTGGTCATCACCGTATCGCACTTGGGCTACATCAAGCGCACGCCGCTCAGCGAATTCCGCAGGCAGGGGCGCGGTGGCGTGGGCGCGAAGGGCGGCAGCACGCGCGACACAGACTTCATCGAGCACATCTATCCCGCCACAACGCACAACACGATGATGTTCTTCACAAGCAAGGGACGCTGCTTCTGGATGAAGGTCTATGACATTCCCGAAGGGGGAAAAACCTTCAAGGGACGCGCCGTGCAGAATCTGCTCAACATTGACTCCGACGACAGGGCCACGGCCTTCATCTGCATCAGGAACATCAACGATGAAACTTTCGTGAAACACCACAACCTGATGTTCTGCACGAAGCGCGGCACGGTGAAGAAAACCCGATTCGAATGCTATGCCCATCCACGTGCCAACGGCTTGAAAGCCATCAATCTGGCCGACGGTGACGAAGTGGTGGAGGTACATCTCACGGCGGGCAACGACGACATCATCGTCGCCAACCACAACGGACGTGCCATCCGCTTCAACGAGAACAACGTGCGCCTGATGGGACGCACCGCCACGGGTGTGAGGGGCATGCGTCTGGATGATGGCGACGACGCGGCGGTCGGTATGCTCGTGATGCACTGCAATCCCGACCTCACCGAGGAGCAATGGAACAGGCTGGACGCTCAGGCTTCGGAAACGGACGACGTTACGGAAGAGGATTCTGACGCGTTGCCGGAACTGAACGAGGATGTGGCCGACAGCGGCACGGATGCCCCAGAGAACTTCCCGGAAACCATCATGGTCGTGTCGGAAAAGGGCTACGGCAAACGGTCGGAACTGGCCGACTACCGCATCACCAAGCGTGGCGGCAAAGGCGTGAAGACCATCAACGTGACGGAGAAAACCGGCAAGCTCATCGCCATCGAGGCCGTGACCGACGCTGACGACCTGATGATTATCAACAAGAGTGGAGTGGCCATCCGGCTCGCCCTCTCCCAAGTGAACGTGCAGGGACGCAACACGCAGGGCGTTTCGCTCATCAACTTGAAGAAACGTCACGATGTCATCAGCAGCGTGTGCAAGGTGGATCATGTGGATGAAACAGATGCGGACGCAGACACGGACGAATCCGCTCCCGAACTGTAGAATCTGAACACTATATTATCTAATAATTCTGTGAGTATGAAACGAACATTGTTTTTCTGCGCCGCACTGACCGTGTCGGCCGCCGCTTTCGCCCAGAAGTCCAACGTGCGGAAGTTGGAAGGGATGATTGACTATGCCACTCATCCGGTGAACATGGACTACAGCAATCTCGAACCGGAGAAAATCCAGCAAATCCGCACGCTCATCACGGAGGCTCTCGACAACGACGAGTCGAAAGACCAACCGCTCCTCTGGAAATACGCCTCGCGCCTGAAAATCTACGACATGAACGAAATGCTGAAGCAGTACACCGCCAACGGCAACAAGCTTGTGGATCCTAAGGCATTCTTCCAGAACCAGGCCGATGTCGTGACCTATCTGGAAAAGTACAACGCACTGATCAACACGCCGAACGAGAAAGGCAAAATCAAGATGAAGGCGGAAGAACGGCAAAAAGAACGCACGTTCTGGCAGCAGCACGCCGCCAAGGCCCGCACCAATCTGGTGTCCGCCGCATCGCAGTCGGTAAACGACGCCCCCGCACAGACCATCAAGTATCTTGACCTCTACTATGCCTCGGCCAACGATTCCCTCTTCGTGGGGGTGAGCGAGAAGGTCATGAATCCTGTTGACATCGCCGACACCTATTACATCTATGCCACTGCCCTGAGAGGCATCAAGGCCGATTCGAGCCGCGTAAATGAGTATCTGGAAAAGTCGCTGGCATCGAAGAGCTACGGCAAGAATGCCGCCTTCGAGCTGATGGATGCCGACAAGGAAGCTGGTAACATGGACGCTTGGAAAGCCCGCTGCGAGAAAGCCATCGATCAGTACCCCGACGAGGGTGTCTTCGGCCGGCTGCTCATGCAGCAATATGTCAACGACAGCGAGTGGGCCAAGTGCGACGCACTGGCCGACAGGCTCATCGAGCGCAACAAGGCCGCCAACTCCGTGGACGAATGGCCATACTACTTCAAGGCCGTGTCGCTCTTCTCTCAGGAGAAGTATGAGGATGCCTACAAGGCTTTCGAGACCACCGCAACCGTCAAGCCCGACTTCGTGGAGGCCTACACCAACGCCGGCACCACGGCTTGGAAGCTGGCCCAGACCCATGCCACGCAGAAGGACGTGAGCAAGAGCTGGTATGCCAAGGCTATCGAGAACTTCGAGAAGGCCCGCGAGCTCGCTCCCGACGACTCCGAGAAGTGGGGCTATTCGCTCTATGCCTGCTACAACAATTCCGGCCAGACGGAAAAGGCTAAGGAATTCAAGCAATACGACAAGAAATAACCCTCCGCCCTGGACTTCTTCGAGCGCATCCGCAACCTCAAGATTGTGCTGATTGTCGTGGCCGTAGTCATCGCAATCGCCTCGCTGCTCACTTCCAACTACCTGATTCGCGACCTCAAACTGGAGGAAAAAACCAATATGGAAGTGTGGGCGGAAGCCATGCGCTCGCTCAATGATGCCGACGAATCCACCGACCTCTCCCTCGTCCTGACTGTCATCAACGGGAACAATACCATCCCCGTGATAGTCATGGACAAGGAGGGCAACGTGCAGACCCACCGCAACCTCGGTGTCCACTTCGACGCGGGGGCAGACTCCCTTTCCGTGCTGCGTGCAATGGCCCGGGAAATGAAAGCCTCGGGCCATTGCATCCGTATCTTTCCCACCCGGCCTGCCGGTGCACAGACCGACAACGAATTCATCGAAATCTGCTACGACGAATCGCTCATGCTCCGCCGGCTCGCCTCTTATCCCTACATCCAGCTCGGCGTGGTAGTCATCTTCGTGCTTGTTGCCATCTTCGCCCTCTTCTCCTCGATGAAGGCCGAGCAGAACAAGGTGTGGGTGGGACTCTCGAAGGAGACGGCACACCAGCTCGGCACTCCCATCTCCTCGCTGATGGCCTGGAACGAGGTGCTCCGCGAGAATCATCCCGACGACCCTTTCCTGCCTGAAATGGAAAAGGACGTCAAGCGGCTGGAGCGCATCGCCGAGCGGTTCTCCAAGATCGGTTCTATTCCCGAGCCACGCCCCGATGACCTCTGTGCGGTTGTCGGACGGGTGGCTGAATACATGGATCACCGCACGTCCAGCAAGGTGAGGCTGACGTGCCGGCTGCCCTCCGAACCCGTCGTCGTCAACCTCATCGCTCCGCTCTTCGAATGGGTGGTGGAAAATCTCTGCAAGAATGCCGTGGATGCCATGTCGGGCAGCGGCAGCATTGACCTCACGCTCTCCGAGACACCCTCACTCGTCGTTCTCGAAGTGAGTGACACGGGCAAGGGTATCGCCAAGTCCAACTTCAGCTCTGTCTTCAAGCCCGGATTCACAACCAAGTCGAGAGGGTGGGGACTGGGGCTCTCCCTGGCCAAACGTATCGTGGAGGATTACCACAAGGGCCGCATCTTCGTCAAGAGTTCCGAACCGGGCAAGGGCACGACTTTCCGCATCGAATTGCCCCGATAGCTTTTTTTTCGTGTGCAGATTTGGCGGTGCGGGGAAAAAACGCTATCTTTGCACCCCGAAAACAGAAATGACCGCAAGCGACGCATGGCCGGAATGGGAGTAACAGCGACACTACTGCTGCATTGCCCGGACAAACCGGGGATACTGGCGCAAATCACGAATTTCATCACCATCAACGGGGGAAACATCGTGGATTTGGATCAGTATGTGGATCACGTGGAGCAGGTGTTCTTCGCCCGCATCGAGTGGGAGCTGAAGGGCTTCACGATTCCGCGCGACAAGATTCTGGACTATTTCTCGACGCTCTATGCGCAGAAATACGGAATGGTGTTGCGGCTCTATTTCTCCGACATCAGACCGCGTATGGCCATCTTCGTGTCGAAGCTGAGCCATTGTCTCTACGACATGCTGGCTCGGCACCAGGCGGGAGAGTGGAATTGCGAGATTCCGCTCATCATCTCGAACCATCCCGACCTGCAGCCGGTGGCGGAGCGCTTTGGAATTCCGTTCTATGTCTGCCCCGTGACGAAGGAGAACAAGGCGGAGCAGGAGGCACGGGAACTGGAGCTGCTGCGGAAGGAACAGGTGTCGTTCATCGTGCTGGCACGCTACATGCAGGTGTTGAGCGGACAAATCATCGAGGCTTTCCCCGACCGAATCATCAACATCCACCATTCGTTCCTGCCTGCCTTTGCGGGAGCCAAGCCTTACCATCAGGCATGGGAGCGGGGCGTGAAGATTATCGGGGCCACCAGTCACTATGTGACAACGGAGCTGGATGCAGGGCCCATCATTGAGCAGGACGTGGTGCGCATCACGCACAAGGACACGCCGGCGGACTTGGCCTTCAAGGGGCGGGATTTGGAGAAAATCGTGCTCTCGCGGGCTGTGAAAAAGCACATGGACCGGAAGATTTTGACGTATAAGAACCGAACGGTGATTTTCAACTGATCAGGAAGTGAGACCCTGATTGGAAAATGAGATACAGAATCAGAAAATGAAATAAGAAAAAAACATAGCCATGCGCCCATAGTTTAATGGATAAAATGGAAGATTCCGGTTCTTCAGCTCTGGGTTCGATTCCCAGTGGGCGTACTCTGAAAAAGGCCTCCACCCTTCGTTCCTCCTTCAAGAGAAGAGGATGAAAAAGGTGGAGGCCTTTTCCTTTTATTTCTTTTCCGGAAGGGAGTGAGGGAATTATATTCCCTTTCCGGAGGGAAAGGAAGCTAAAGGAGTTGTTTGATTTCTTCTTCGAGATTCCGGACGTCGGTACTGCGCTTGACGACTTCGTTGCTACGGTTGATGAGGAAGAAGGTAGGGAGAGAGCTGACAGCATAGAGGTTGGTGGACGTGCCGTCGGTCTCGTGTACGCAGATCCAAGGCAGTTTCTCGCAGGAGTATTTCCAGAAATGAATGTCGTCGTCAAGCGAGATCTGGTAGATTTGGAATCCCTGGCCGTGATAGCGGTCATAGAGGCTGCGCAGCTCTCGGGTGCGCCGGGCGGACTGTGGTGCTCCATAGAGGGTGAAGTCAAGCAGGACAACGCTTCCCTTGAGGTCAGACAGGCGGTGGAGGTGATTCTCGATGTCGGGCAGCTGGATGTCAATCAGTCCCGATTCATGAACCTTGGAGGCATCGACGGTCAGCTCCCGCTGCCGGACGGGAGCCGTGTTGGCCATACCCTGCGAGGCCATGTTGCAGAGCTGCACGGTGCGTGGTGCGTCGGGCCAGCGTCCGTCCCAGGCCGTGGCCACGGTGGCGTAGCACTTCACGTCGGCGCGGTCATAGAGCGGATTGAAGAGCTGGCGGGCACCGTAGCGGTCGTAGGCGGACTGGCAGACGGCGTAGTAGGCGGCCGCGCTCTCAGGAGCCTGGTAGATGTAGGTACGCTTCATCTGTTCTTTGTAGGCCCGGATGAGGGCATCGATGCTGTCGGTGGCATCGCCGGGAAGCAGGCTCTCGTCTGCCTCGATGGCCTGAATCTGTTGTTGCAGCCGCTGCTGGGCGATGGCGATGGCACGGATGCGGACGGCATTGTCGGAACCCTCGACGGTGTATTGGGTCGTCATCGTGGGATAGTGAGCCGCGAAGTGGAGCGTCTCGGTGGAATCGATGGAGAAGTGGATGCGCGAGGGGCCGATGCGGAGTGCATAGAACTCGGGGCAGTCAGGAGGTGCGGGTGCCGTGAAGCTGAAGCGTCCCTGCGCGTCGAGCCGGGTGGAGTCGAGCAGCTGTATGCCTTCGAGGGTGTTGGCCTCCAGATAGAGCATGGAGCCAGATGCGCCGTCGATGGTGCCTTGGACATGGAATTGGGGAGAGGAGGTGCAACCGGCCAGGAGGAGGGGCAGTACGAGGGCTGCTGCTGTAAGGGGTCTGTTCATGATTAACGATGAGAATTGTGATGATGGAGAAATAAAGGTTTCTCCGTGCAAAATTAGTTGTTTTTTGCCAAACGGAGGCAATGTTCGTGGCAAAAACGTAAGTTTGGCGGATGAGATATTTGCCGGTGCCGCAAGTTTTGTTTATTTTTGCAGACGGAATGGTGTCGATTCAGATGACGTGCAAGCTCCGGCTGCTGTTGCCGGCACTCTGTGTGGCCCTGCTGCTGGCGGCCTGTGGAGGAAGTCACTCCTCCCCGGGCGGGGAGAATGTGGCCGATTCGCTCAATGAACGGGCATACCACATGCACTATGTGTCGCTGGATTCGACGGAGCGGTTGGCTCAGCAGGCGTGGCACGCCGCCGGACGGGGGAAATGGGCCGACGGGCAGCAGGAAGCGCTGTGTCATCTGGCTTTTGCGGCATCGATGCGCATGGACTTCCGCCGTGCCGACTCGCTCTATGGACTGGTGCTCGGAGAAAGCCGCAACGAGCTGCTGAAGCTGGTGGCCGACGTGGGCATGATGCGCGTGTGCCAGCGACGGTCGGCCAACAAGGATTTCTATGACTACCGCAATTCGGCCTTGACACGCATGGAGCGGCTCCGGGCGGAGGCGGGGAGCATGACACCTCATCAGCGGCTGCTGTGGAACTTTGCACGGAGTGATTACCACCTGACCCTCAGTACCTATTATTATTATCTGCGGCAGGAGCCGGAGGCGGAGGAGCAATACCGCATCCTGTCGGACAGCATCAGCATGGTGGAGCACGACTCGGCGCAGCTGGCGCTCTACTGCTTTCTGGCGGGGAATGCACGCACGGTGGCGGGACGCTTGGGCACTGTGCATCTGGACTATGTGATGCGTGGTCTGGCCATCGCGCAGGCGAAGGGCTACAGCTACATTCTCTCGAAGGCTATGACCACGCTGGCGCAGGATTTCGTCCACAATGCTCCCTTGCGCCCCAGCCTGCTCATCTATCTGCGTGAGCTGCCGGGCATCCCCGACACCGTGGGCCGTGACGGCATGAGCCTGGCGCTGTGCCGGTCGGCGCTCAGACGTTTCGAACGTTATGGCTCGCTGTTCGACATGTCGGAGACTTATATCACCATCTCGGATTTCTACCTCTATCGTGGCGACAGCTTGCAGGCACTGGAGGCACTGCGACACTCTCTCGAACTCGTCAACCGTCACCATGCCCTGGCCAATCCCGCCGACACCCTCTCGCCTGAGCTCTTGACCTATGAGCCGGATGCCGGTGCGGTGAGCACGGAAATGCAGTGGATTGGTTCGCACGACACGATGTGCGTGCCGGAGTGGATGGCCGATGTGCGCGAACATCTCTGCCTGGTCTATAGCGCGCTGGGCATGAAGCACGAGTCGGACTACAACCGCAACATCTATCTCGACATTCTGGATGCCACCCGTCAGGATCGCCGCATGGAACAGCGTGCCGAGGCTCTGGCCCGGGAGGAAAAGACGGTGAACCGGACGATTCTGGTGGCGGGCATGAGCGTGCTGCTCGTCGTGCTGCTGCTCGTGGTGCTCAGCCGTCGCATCCGAGCCAACTATGCCTCGAACTATCAGCGCGAACGGAATGCCGTGGAGGCGGAAATGGCACGATGGCGCGAGCGGACGGACCGGAGCTTCGCCTCGCTGGAGGACGTGCAGGAGAGCGTAGAGGTGGAACGCTTCAACAACGAGCGGCATCTGGCCGAACAGAAGCGGCAGTACATCGACAAGACCACGTGCCTGTCCATTGTCTATGCCATCACGCCGTTCCTGGACAGGGTTCTCTGCGAAGTACGGAAAATCACCGGCGGCACACGGCTGCAACCGAATCTGGAGCGGCTACAGTATGTGTCGGAACTGACGGGCCGCATCAGTCTCTACAATGACATTCTGGCACATTGGATCAAGGTACGCAGGGGAACCGTCTCGCTCCACATCGAGAACTTTGCCCTGCAACCCCTTTTCGACATTATGGCCAAGAGCGAACGGCTCTTTCTCAACAAGGGGCTCCAGCTCCGGATCGAACCGACCCAAGGTATCGTGAAGGCGGACAAGGCTCTCACGCTTTTCATGATGAACACGCTCATGGAGAACGCACGCAAATATACACAGGAGGGCGGCAGTGTGAGGCTCTCGGCCGAGACGACGGAACGCTATGTGGAAATCTCGGTGAGCGATACGGGACGGGGGCTGAGCAACGAAGACCTCCACCTCATCCGTGACGGGAAGGTGTATGATTCGGGCAAAATAGGCGATGTGGAGCATGATGCCGACCTCGCACAGAACAAGGGCTATGGCTTCGGCCTGATGAACTGCCGCGGCATCATTGAGCAATATAAGAAAGTCAATCCGCTCTTCGATGTCTGCCTGTTCAGTGTGGAAAGCCGGTTGGGGCAGGGGAGCCGTTTCTTCTTCCGCCTGCCGAAGGGCGTGACGCGTGCGCTGCTGATGGTCGGCCTGTGGCTGTTGCCGGCAGCGGTGTTGCGTGCTGCCTCCTCGCAGGAGACGGAAGTCCCGCAACCTTTCAGCACCATCACGGATTCGTTGCCGCACACTCCACAGGCACCCCGCAATCCACTGCTGCTGCGGGCCGGACAGTTTGCCGACAGCGTGTACTATGCCAATGTGGATGGATTCTATGAGCGGGCACTCGGATATGTGGATTCCGCCTGCCATTATCTCAATGCTTTCTACTTGCAGTCACACCCGGGCGGCACACGCCTCATGCGTTTGTGCGCCACCGACAGTATGCCGGAAATCACGCTCTGGGGCGAAGGCTTCAACACCGACTACCACATCATTCTCGACATCCGCAACGAGGCGGCCATCGCCGCACTGGCCTTGCACTTGTGGAATGTGTATTATTACAACAACGAAATCTACACCCGCCTCTACAAGCTCATGGCGCAGGACACCCAGCTCGACCAGTTCTGCCTGTCTGTGAAGGAAGCCAACGCCAACAAGCGCACGGCGCTCATCTTCATGCTCTTCCTTGTGCTGCTGGCCGGACTGGCGTATTTCACCATCTACTACCGCGACAACATTCTCACGATGTTCAACATGCGGCAGATTCTTGAGCTCAGCCGCCGCATCTTCAACCGGAACGACGAGAGCCGGTTGGCCGACATCATTTGCAGCGGCGTGAACGACATCCGCCGCACGGACGGGGTGTGCCTGCTGTTCCAGAACGGGCGGTTGCAGTTTTCCGAAGGCTGTCCACAGCAGGAATACCTGCGCGAGGTGATGCATGCCGGCATGGACAAGCAGGGCAGTCAGCCCATCGTGCTGGAGCAAGGGAAGGTACGTATCTATCCGCTCACGGCACGGCCTGAGGAACCGGCGGACACAGAAGCGGGCGGGGAAGGCCGGCAGCCGGAGCAGCACGTCATCGGTGCACTGGCACTGGTCCTCCATCAGCCAGCCGGCCATCAGGACGACGACGCGCTCTTTGAGCTCATCGCGCAGTACACGGCCACGAATCTCTATTTTTCCTCGGTGCGCCTCGAACGGTTGCGCAACGAAATCGAGATTCTTCAGGATGAGCGGCGACGTTCAGAGCAGGAGGCCAATGCCGTGCATGTGCAGAACATGGTGCTCGACAACTGCCTTTCCACCATCAAACATGAAACCATGTACTATCCGAGCCGCATCCAGCAAGTGGCCGATGGCATGTTGAAGGCCCGCAGCTGCGATGCACGGCAACTGGCGGACCTGGCCGAACTCCTTACCTATTACAAGGAGGTGTTCACCATTCTGAGTGCTTGCGCCGCCCGCCAGGTGGACACCGTGCTCTTCCGCCGTCAGCACATCCCACTGACCGACCTGACGCACTATGCCGAAAAGTCCTTCCGTCGGCAGCTGAAGCATACCACTCCCGGGCGCAGCATCCGCCTTGAGGCGACGGCCGACGGCAACGGCTGCGTGCTGGGCGACCGCACCCTGCTCGAATATCTGCTCGACAACCTTCTCTCCGTCGGCATGCAGGACGAAAACTGCGGAAGAATGTCGCTGCGTTTGGACAATTCGGAAGAATTTGTTAAGTTTGCAATGTCTTTTGAGGGCATCACACTCTCAGCCGAAAGGCTTGGCAGCCTCTTCTATCCGGAGAGCCTGAGCTACGACACGGAGCACAATCAGCTGACGGGAGCGCAGTTCCTCATTGCCCGGCAAATCGTCCGCGAACACGACGAGCACGTGCGGCGCGGCTGCCGGATTTATGCCACATCGCAGGCCGGAGACCCGGGACTGCAGGTGTGCTTCACCATTCCCGCACCTTCACACGGGCGCGACACAAACAACTGAAATCTCACCAAAAAAATGGACAAATTCACTGTCATTATCGTGGAAGACGTGAAACTCGAGTTGAAAGGAACCGAGGAAATCTTCCGAAACGAAATACCGCAGGCCGAAGTCATCGGAACAGCCATGAGCGAGGAGGCCTTCTGGCAGCTCATGAGCCGGCAGGTGCCCGACCTCGTCCTGCTGGACCTGGGTCTGGGCGGCTCCACCACCATCGGCGTGGAGATCTGCCGCAAGCTGCGTAAGCAGCACCCGCGGTTGCATATCCTGATCTTCACGGGAGAGATTCTGAACGAGAAGTTGTGGGTGGATGTACTCGACGCGGGAGCCGACGGCATTATTCTCAAGACTGGCGAACTGCTCACGCAGGGCGACGTGCAGGCCGTGATGGACGGCAAACGCATGGTGTTCAACCAGCCCATCCTGGAGAAAATCCTGCAACGCTTCCGCCAGTCCGTCCTCAACGAATCCCGACGGGCTGCCGCACTCGTGGACTACGACATCGACGAATACGACGAACGCTTCCTGCGTCATCTGGCTTTGGGCTACACCAAGGACATGATTGCGCAGCTCAAGGGCATGCCTTTCGGAGTGAAATCCCTGGAGAAGCGGCAGAACGACCTCGTCAGCCGTCTCTTTCAGGGAACGGAGCGCACCGGGGTCAACGCCACCCGCCTCGTCACCCGTGCCCTCGAACTCCGCATCCTCGATATTGACCATCTCGAACCCGACGAAGAATAGCGAATCTTTTTCAACCTTTTTCCTCCCCCTTGAAATATTTTCCGCTCCTCTATCTACTGGGCATCTTTGTGCTGGCCATCGTTTCCTGGATTGGAAGCGTGTATGGGCTCGATGTGCACAATCTGCTGAGCGGGGAAGGGCTGCGCTGGTGCGTTTCGAATGTGCTTGCCAACTTCCGTCATGCGCCGCTGGCGGAAATCCTCCTCGCACTCCTGGCACTCGGTATTCTCACCGAGTCGGGATTCTGCCGCACGCTCATCGACTTCCTCCATCCGCACCACAGTCTCCGGGACATCTCGCTCAAGCGGCAGCGCGCCTTCCAGCTGTCCCTGCTGGCCGTCATCCTCTGCATCGCCTTGACGCTTTCACTGACATTCTTCAATCATTCACTGTTGCTGAGCGCATTCGGAACGTTTGGTGGCTCGGCGCTTCAGCACGGGCTGTTCCCGCTTCTCCTGTTGCTGCTGATGGTCGTGGGCGTGGTGTTCGGCACCACCTCGGGACGCTTTCTCACAGCCGCCGACCTGATTCATGCCGCCGGCTGGCTGCTGTCGCGTGTCGCCGACTATTTTCTCACCCTCTTCCTGGCCGCCCAGCTGGTGGGCTGCCTCACCTTCGTCCTTCCCACGCCTGCCGGCCATGCCATGCCGATGATGTTTGTGTCAGCCATCCTCTATCTCGTGCCACTCATCCTGTATTTGCGCCGTGCTTTCTGAATTTTTTCCTACAACTTTGCTGTAAGTCAGAAAAATTTCATTATCTTTGCCCATCTTTTCAGAAAAATCATCATCGTGATATGAAGAAGACGGCCATCCTCTGCTTGTTTGTCTGCCTGCTGACCGCCCCGGTGTGGGCACAGCACGGACGTTCCATCTCCATCCTGGGCGACTCCTATTCCACCTTCGAGGGCTTTCTGGAACCCGACACCAACTACGTGTGGTATCAGCCGGTGAACCCGAAGAACGATGTCACCAACGTGCGCCAGACCTGGTGGCACCAGCTCATCAGACAAAAAGGCTACCGGCTGTGCGTCAACAACTCCTTCTCCGGATCCACCATCTGCTACACCGGCTACAACAATGAGGACTATTCCCGCCGTTCTTTCATCGCACGCATGAACCATCTGGGCAGCCCCGACATCATACTCATCTTCGGCGCAACCAACGACAGCTGGGCCAAGTCGCCCATCGGGCAGTACAAATACGAGGGGCAGACGCGGGCCGATCTCTACCAGTTCCGCCCCGCGCTGGCCTACCTGCTGAGCCATATTCTCGACCGCTATCCGAATGTGGAGCTGCATTTCATTCTCAACAGCGAGCTTTCCGATGCGATTACGGAGTCGTGCCGCACGATTTGCGCCCATTACGGTGTGGATGTCATCGAGCTGCACGACATCGACAAGCAGCACGGCCATCCCTCCATCGCCGGCATGCGGGCCATCGCACGGCAGGTCGGAGAGCGGGTGGGAAAGAAAGGAAAAAACTGACCCTCTCCACCGCAGCACAACACACGAAAACAGCATGATGTAAATACCGGTAATTTATGATTCAGGAACTAGACAGCATCGATTTGCTGATTCTGAAACTCCTCCAGCAGAACGCCAAGCTCACCACGAAAGAGCTGGCTCGGGAGATTCATCTCTCCACCACGCCCACCTTCGAGCGGCAGAAACGGCTGGAGCGCATGGGATTCATCCAAAAGTACGTGGCCGTGCTCGACGGCGACCGTCTGGAGCGCGGATTCGTAGTCTTCTGCAACGTCTCAATGGCGAAAATCAACCACGAGATTGCCCAGGACTTCACACTGGCCGTGCAGGAGTGGGACGAAGTGTCGGAGTGCTACAACGTGTCCGGCGAGGGCGACTACATGCTCAAGGTCTGCGTTTCCTCCATGAAGAAATACCAGGAGTTCGTACTGAACAAAATCGGCTCCTTCCCACACATCGGCCACATCCAGTCCATCTTCGTCATGGGCACGCTCAAGCTCACCTACGGATTTCCCCTCTGACGGACGGGCAATCCCTTCCCCGGAATTCCATTTCAGAAAAAAAAACTTAAAGCCGTCATTTTTTCACCGTCCTCCTGCGCAGAGCTGCGTTTTTTTCCGTACCTTTGACCCGCCGGCATGGCCGGACGCAACAAATTTATCGTTTCACAATTCTAAAGGTGCCTGCGCCGGCAAGATGGAAATCGCCAAGAAGGCCAAAGCCCTCAACCTCGACGCCATCCACGACACCGTTCACGAGATGGCCAAAGACGAAGCCCGTCATGGAGCCGGCTTCCAAGGCCTCTTCCGCCGCTACTTCGGCAAGAAGTGAGCACCCCGCACACACGCTCCCGCACCCCTTCCAAACGACACAACTGAAAAAAATCCGACGAAAGTTTGGCAGTGTCCGGAATTATACCTACCTTTGCACTCGCTTTCCGAAAGGGAACGCAAACACACTTACATGGTGGGCGTAGTTCAGTTGGTTAGAGCGTCAGATTGTGGTTCTGAATGTCGTGGGTTCGAGTCCCACCCCCCACCCAGAGGCTTAGTCCTTCCGCATGTATCCCCGTGGCCGTCTTCCGGCTGCGGGGATTCTCTTTTCCAGAATGCCTGCACGCTCCCTCCCCGTACATGCACACTCTCTTCAGATTCCCCTTCCGGTTGCGGAGACGGGAAAAGAACGTTTTTGGAGCGGGTGGCGGAAAAATCTTTGTGGATGTGAGGCAGAAAATGAATTTTTTGCGCTATCTTTGCAGGAAGTTTCAATGATGACCGCGTTTCTTTTCATCAAGGAACCGATGGTGCATGAATTTTCCGAAAAATTCAACAATATTTATCAACAATTCTATGGCGAATGTAATAAAACTGAAGAAGGGCTTGAACATCCACCTTGCCGGACGGGCCGTTCCTGAGATTTCAGCAGCCAAGCCGTCGGCGGTCTTCGGACTCGTGCCCGATGGTTTCGCAGGCGTGAAACCGAAGGTCGTGGTGAAGGAAGGCGACATGGTCAAGGCCGGTGATGCGCTGTTTGTGAGCAAGCAGCATCCTGAAGTGAAGTTCACCTCGCCGGTCAGCGGAACCGTGAAGGCCGTTGTCAGGGGTGAGCGCCGCAAGGTATTGAGCGTCCAAGTGGAAAGCGACGGTCAGCAGACGTATGCGCAGTTCGGCAAAAAAGCCGTGGGCAGTCTGTCGGCCGGGCAGGTGAAGACGGCTCTCTTGGAGTCGGGCGTGTTCGGCTATTTCCTGCAGCGCCCATATGCCGTGGCCGCCAATCCTGACGACCAGCCGAAAGGCATCTTCATTTCGACCTTCAGCGACATGCCGCTGGCTGCCGACTTCGAGGTGGTGGTCAAGGGACAGGAAGCTGATTGGCAGACAGGCATCGATGCACTGTCGAAGCTCGCGCCCGTGTATGTGGGGCTGATGCCCGGCGCGTGTGCGGCTCTGGCCGGCACGCAGAACGCCACGCTCACCGTGTTCGACGGCAAATGCCCAGCAGGCAATGTGGGTGTGCAGATCAACCACGTGAACCCCGTGAACAAGGGCGAGCGCGTGTGGACGATGGGAGCCGAGGAGGTGCTCTTTGTGGGCCGTCTCTTCAACCAAGGCATCGCGGACTTTACGCGCACGATAGCCGTGGCCGGCAGCGAGGTGAAGCGGCCGGCGTATGTGAAGGTGCGCGTGGGTCAGCAGATAGGCTCCATCGTGGAGAATAATCTGAAGTCAGACGTGAAGGTGCGGCTGATTGACGGGAATCCGCTCACGGGACTGCATGTGACGGCTGACGATTTCCTGGGCGTACACTCCACCGAGGTGACGGCCATTCCCGAGGGAGATGATGCCGACGAGGCTTTCGGCTGGATCCGGCCGCGTCTCGACCAGTTCTCCGTGAGCCGCACCTACTGCTCCTGGCTGCAGGGCAACAAGAAAGAGTATGTGCTTGATGCACGCGTGAAGGGCGGTGAGCGCCACATGATCATGTCGGGCGAGTACGACCGCGTGTTCCCGATGGACATCTATCCCGAGCAGCTGGTGAAAGCAATCATCGCCGGCGACATCGACCGCATGGAGGCTCTCGGTATTTATGAGGTTGCCCCTGAGGACTTTGCAGTGGCTGAGTTCGTCGACAGCTCGAAGCTGGAGCTTCAGCGCATCGTGCGCGAGGGGCTCGACATGCTGCGCAAAGAAAATGACGATTGAAAATCATTCCCAAAGTATCTTTTTTATCCATTAAAAAATGAGTGCGTTAAGAAATTATCTCAACAAAATAAAGCCGAACTTCGAGGAAGGCGGCAAGCTGCACGCATTCCGCTCGGTCTTCGAAGGCTTTGAGACGTTCATGTTCGTCCCGAACGACACGGCGAAAGCGCGCGGCGCACAGATTCATGACGCGATTGACTCCAAGCGCATCATGTCGTTTGTTGTGATAGCGTTGATTCCGGCCCTGCTTTTCGGCATGTACAATGTCGGTTATCAGCACTATCTCCATCTTTTCACGGCGGCCGAACTGGCAGCGGGCGCGACTCCGTCCTTCTGGGTCAGTTTCCTCTACGGTCTGGCGGCCGTGCTGCCGAAAGTCGTGGTCAGCTATGTGGTCGGCCTCGGCATCGAGTTCGCCGTTGCCCAATGGAAGCATGAGGAAATCCAGGAAGGATTCCTCGTCAGCGGTATGCTGATTCCGCTCATCGTGCCGGTCAACTGCCCGCTCTGGATGATTGCCGTGGCCACGGCCTTCTCCGTGATTTTCGTCAAGGAGGTGTTCGGCGGCACAGGCATGAATGTGTTCAATGTGGCTCTCGTCACGCGCGCGTTCCTCTTCTTTTCTTACCCGTCCATGATGTCGGGCGACAAGGTGTGGGTGAACGGCCGCTACCTGGACTGCATCAACGGTGTGAGCGGCACGGCAACGGATGCCATCACGCAGGCCACTCCGCTCGGACAGCTTGCTGCCGGCGAGCCCGTCAGTGCCAGTTTCTGCGACACGGTGACCGGTCTCATTCCGGGCTCCATCGGCGAGACGAGTGTAATTGCCATAGCCATCGGCGCCGTCATCCTGCTCTGGAGCGGCGTGGCCAGTTGGAAGACCATGATTTCGGTCTTCGTGGGTGGTGCGCTGATGGCTTTTCTCTGCCGCAACCATGTGACGGAGAACTTCCAGTGGTATGAACACCTCACAGTGGGCGGCTTCTGCTTCGGTGCGGTCTTCATGGCCACCGACCCCGTGACCAGCCCACGCACGGAGACGGGCAAGTACATCTACGGTTTCCTCATCGGGGCGATGGCCATCATCATCCGTGTCTTCAATCCGGGCTACCCTGAGGGCATGATGCTCGCCATCCTGCTGATGAATGTCTTTGCTCCGCTCTTCGACTACTGCGTGGTTCAATCGAATATCAACAAGCGCGCCAAGCGTGCGCTCAAAACGGAAGGAGGACACTGATTATGGCAAAAATCAATACTAACGGCAACGCATACACCATCATCTATGCAGCCGTCATCGTGGTAATCGTCGCATTCCTCCTCGCATTCGTAGCCTCAGCACTCAAGCCGACGCAGGATGCCAACGTTGCCATCGACAAAAAGCAGCAGATTCTCGCCGCGCTCAATATCCGCGGCATCTCCACGGCCGAGACCGAGGCCAAATACGCCGAAGTCATCAAGGCCGACGAAATCTATGGCACAGATGCGTCCATACCCATCGACAAAGGTGACAAGACAGGCACGCTGAACCAGCACGACCAAGGCGGCTTCAAGGTGGAAGCCAAAAAGATCACGCCTGACAACCGTCCGCTCTACATTGCCGAGACCGACGGCCAGACCAAATATGTGATTCCCGTTTCGGGCGCAGGTCTCTGGGGCGGCATCTGGGGCTATATCGCATTGGACTCCGACTGCCAGACAGTTTACGGCACCTACTTCTCCCATGAGAGCGAGACGGCCGGACTCGGCGCACGCATCACGGAAGAAGGCTTCCAGACCAGCTTCCACGGCAAGCGTCTCTATGCCGCCGGTGACGACTCGAAGGTGGCTCTGAGCGTTGTCAAGAAAGGCAAGGAGGGCAACCTGAGCGCCGACAACTATGTGAACGGCATCACGGGCGCCACACTCACCTCGGACGGCGTGAACGACATGATTCAGAAGTGTCTGGACAACTATATCGACATTCTCAAAGCTAAGAAACAATAAGGAGGGCAAGCAATATGAGTCAATTATTTTCCAAAGCAAACCGTCAGGTCCTGACGAATCCCCTCAATCTGAACAACCCGATTGCGGTTCAGATTCTCGGCATCTGCTCTGCTCTTGCCGTCACCTCGCAGCTCAAGCCGGCCATCGTGATGGGCTTGTCCGTGACCGTCATCACTGCGTTCTCCAATGTCATCATCTCCCTCATCCGCAAGACGATTCCGAACCGCATCCGCATCATCGTCCAGCTGGTGGTCGTGGCCGCACTGGTGACCATCGTGAGCAATATCCTCAAGGCCTACGTCTATGACGTGAGCGTGCAGCTCTCCGTCTATGTCGGACTGATTATCACCAACTGTATCCTCATGGGGCGTCTGGAAGCCTTTGCCATGCAGAACGGCCCCTGGGAGTCGTTCCTCGACGGCATCGGCAACGGACTGGGCTACGCGCTCGTGCTCGTCATCGTCGGTGTGGTGCGCGAGCTGCTCGGCAGCGGCAGTCTCCTGGGCTACCAGATTGTGCCCGACAGCTGGCTCCTCGACAACGGAGGCCTCTACCTCCACAATGGCATGATGACGATGCCTGCCATGGCGCTCATCCTGCTGGCGTGTGTGATTTGGGTTCACCGCTCCGTCAACAAAGAAGAAACCAAGTAATCCACTCCCATTCAAAATCCGAAAATTATGGAACATTTTTTAAGTCTGTTCGTCCGCTCCATTTTCGTGGACAATATGATCTTCGCGTTCTTCTTGGGAATGTGCTCTTACCTGGCCGTTTCCAAGACCGTGAAAACATCCCTCGGGCTGGGCATCGCCGTCACTTTCGTGCTGCTCATCACTGTGCCCGTTGACTATCTGCTCCAGACCCGCGTGCTGGCCGACGGAGCCATTGTCAAGGGTGTTGACCTCACCTTCCTGAGCTTCATCCTCTTCATCGCCGTCATTGCCGGCATCGTCCAGCTGGTCGAGATGGTAGTGGAACGCTTCTCCCCGTCGCTCTATGCCGCACTCGGCATCTTCCTTCCGCTGATTGCCGTGAACTGCGCCATCATGGGAGCTTCCCTCTTCATGCAACAGCGCATCCTGCTCGACCCTGCCACTTCCACGCAGGCCATCGGCAACGTGTGGGACTCCATCGCCTACGCGCTCGGCTCCGGCATCGGCTGGACACTGGCCATCGTCGGCTTGGCCGCCATCCGCGAGAAAATGGCATACAGCGACGTGCCCAAACCCCTGCAGGGGCTCGGCATCACGTTCATCACCGTGGGACTGATGGCAATGGCTTTCATGTGCTTCTCCGGTCTTAAACTCTAATTTGTGTGACAAAAACCGTTTTTTGAACTATGGATATGAATCTTATATTAGCGAGCATCGGCGTGTTCCTGACCATCATCCTCGTGTTGGTCATCATCCTGCTCGTTGCGAAAAAGTATCTCTCCCCAAGTGGTAATGTCACATTGACCATCAACGGAGACCATCAACTCTCGGTGGAGCAGGGCAACAGCATTCTCTCCACCCTCGCCGCCAACGGCATCTACCTCTCCTCCGCCTGCGGCGGCAAAGGCTCCTGCGGCCAGTGCAAGTGCCAGGTGCTCGAAGGCGGAGGCGAAATCCTCGATTCCGAGAAAGGACACTTCACCCGCAAGCAAATCAAGGAGCACTATCGCCTGGGTTGCCAGTGCAAGGTGAAAGGCGACCTCAGCATCAAGGTGCCTGAGTCCGTGATGGGCGTCAAGGAATGGGAGTGCACCGTCATTTCGAACAACAACGTAGCCTCCTTCATCAAGGAGTTCAAGGTGGCCCTCCCGCCGGGCGAGCACATGGACTTCATCCCGGGCTCTTATGCGCAGATCCGGATTCCGGCCTACAAGATGGACTACGACAAGGACATCGACAAGAGTCTCATCGGCGACCTCTACGTGCCGACTTGGCAGAAGTTCAACATCTTCAGCCTCAAGTGCGAGAACCCGGAGCCGACCGTCCGCGCCTATTCCATGGCCAACTACCCCGACGAGGGCGACATCATCACCCTCACCGTGCGCATCGCCACCCCGCCGTTCCTGCCGAAGCCGCAGGTGGGTTTCCAACCCGTCAGCCCCGGCATCGCCTCCTCTTACATCTTCAGCCTCAAACCCGGCGACAAAGTCACCATGAGCGGCCCTTACGGAGACTTCCATCCTGTGTTCGACTCCAAGCGCGAGATGATCTGGGTGGGCGGCGGCGCCGGTATGGCACCGTTGCGTGCACAAATCATGCACATGCTCCGCACGCTCCACACACGCGACCGCGAAATGCACTACTTCTACGGCGCACGTGGCATCGATGAGGTATTCTTCATGGACGACTTCCTCGAACTTGAGAAAGAATATCCGAACTTCCACTTCCACCTCGCTCTCGACCGTCCCGACCCGAAGGCCGACAAGTTGGGCGTGAAATACACTCCGGGATTCATCGCCCCAGTGCTCGGTGCCACTTACCTCAACCAGCACGAGGCACCCGAAGACGTGGAGTACTACCTCTGCGGCCCTCCAATGATGGCCAAGACCGTGCTCGACCTGCTCCACTCACTCGGTGTGGAGGACGACATGATCCGTTTCGACAATTTCGGCTGAAAACCCTTTTCCGGGGAAGTCCTTTCCCCGTCACTTCTTTCCCGTTTCCTCCCCATCCGGAGAAAACGGGATTTTTTTGTTCCACCTCTTGCGTAATCTACTGCATGAAAAACAAGTTTGCGACCGGATTTTCCGAATGAACCGCATGAAGGAGAAACGCGTCTTATCTTCTTGCCCCTTCTTCCACACCCAATCAGCGCGACAAAATTTTCAAACTCCGGCAAAAAAATATATATGTCAGACTGATTCATAGAAAAACGAAGGCCTTCGATGGACAGAACGATGGCCTCCGTTCCGCCAAACGAAGGCCATCGGCAGACGGCAAATCGCCGAAGTTGATGAGTTTTCTCTTCGCAGTTGATGAATTTTGTGTGCGGAGTTCGTGAATGGGATGCGCGGAGTAGAGGAAAGTGTTGCCAATCTATTCATCGGCAAAGTAGTTGTAGCGTATCAGGCGGTCGCTGACGGCATACGCTTCGGTCATCCACTCGCCCCGGAGCTGTCCGCAAGTGCCTTCCATCTGCAAGTCGGGTGCGACTGCCGCCGGGGTCTTCGCCGGGTCGAGCAGGCTCTGTCCCAGTCCTTTCCATTCGTAATGGTCGAGATGCATGAGGTTCAACAGGGTTGGATAGATGTCAATCTGTCCCATCACTTCGTCGTAGCGCATGGACACCGGCGAGTTGGCGACTATCAAGGGCGTGAAGGGCTTGTCGCTCACCAACCCTCTGCCTGCCGCCGACTGGCACAGCGACTCCCTGTCGGAGGCCAGTCCCTCGTGGTCGCCTACAATCACGACCAATGTGCGCTCATAGTTCTCAAGTCCTTTCAGATAGGACATGAGTTTTCCCAGTGCATAATCAGTATAGTTGGCCGTGATGATATAGTCTTTCAGCTTCTCGGGATAGGTGCCTGCCAGCTTCAGGCGGCGAAGCTCTTCGGGGAGCTTGAAGGGCGCATGCCCCGAATAAGTGACCAACTGGAGGAAAACATTCTCGTTTGCCGTCCACACCACAGAATCCATCAGTGCGGTTGCCTGTTCGAAAAAGTTGGCGTCGGCCAGATTTTTGCGAGGCCCCACACCCTGCCCGTCGGATTTCCATTGCTTTTGCGCATAAATGTCGGTGATGCCGAAATCGCGTGCCACTACCGCTTGGTTCCATATCGTAGGCTTGTCGACGGTCATCAATATGGACTTTGTTTCCCTTTCCGCCTTCATGGCCTTCACGATGGAAGGGTAAGTATTGTCGGGGTAAAGAAAAGCGTAGCTGCCACTTTCAATGGGCAACAAGCCGGAAAGCAGCAACAGCTGGGCATCGATGGAACGGCCTCCCTTGGCTTGTGTGAGCACTCTGGGCGCATAAAGGGTCGTCGTCTCACCGATGAGCTTGTTCAGGTTCGGTGTGATTTCCTTTCCCTCTATGCGTTTCTCCAGCACCCAACTTTCGAGCGATTCACAAAAAACAATCACCAGGTTTGTGCGCTTTCCGATGCTGTCGGGCAGAAGCTGGTAGGCAGGCCTTTGGCTCATCCATTCGTCAATCTCGCGCTTGGCCTCCTCGGTTGGCACTTCCCGTTGATGCTGCATGTCGTAAATCATACAGCCAAAGACGGTATAGACTGCCGGCATACAGGTGTGTCCATGCTTTGTTTTCATGTTTTGGAAAGCCTTGTCGATGCCGCCTACGCAAGCAACCGGCACGATGGCGACGAGACCAACGCCCGCAACAGTGGCAAGCCAGGCCTTCCACCGGCCTGACGACAGACGCTCAGGCTTGGTGCGTAGGCACCAAACGATGTATGCGATGATTCCGACAGCGAAACAGATGTCTTGCCATCGCAACTGATCGAGGGCCGCTGACATGAAGCCGTTGAGGTTTCCCATCCGTGTATAGCTGTCAAGCGGAATGGCCGAATAGTATGTACGGCAATACATCAGGTTGGCCAGCAGCAGGACATCGAACAGCACCAATACCACCACATGCAGCCCCCGGCTCTGTGAAAGCATGTAAGGGAGCATGAGGACAAGGCTCACGAAGGCGGCGTTCACATACAGTAATGGAAACTGAAAAGCTGTGAACGACATCTGCACGCACCACAGTACGTCGAAAGTGAGCAACGAAACGAGCAGTGAGACAAAGGCTGCCGTAGTGTCTTCATTCCATAACGAAGGGGGGAACAGGTGTGTTTTCCAATTGCCGGCGGCCTTTCGATGCGCCTGCTTGTTCACATTTTCCATGTTTTTGCAAATCAAATGGGTCATACACCTCTTGGGGTGTGCGTCAAAGGTACGAATAATTCTTGAAACACCCTCTCTTTCATCGGATTTTAACTACCTTTCCTTTGGCAATTATCTATTTGGGCGGACTTAAAAAGTCAAGAACACTTGAAACAGCTATGCTCAAACGGAATGCAGCAATAACATTCCGTGACTCGATTTTGTTGGGAAATTGTGGGCACTGATGCGGGTTTCCCGAATTTTTATTTGGAGGAGAATGATATTTTTTTTATTTTTGCTCCATGATTTCACAAGCAATATCTGAAAGAAACATGAAAAGACGGATTTTCTCGCTGCTGCTGGCTGTAGCGGCTGCGACGGGCGCTTACGCCCAGTTCGAGAGTGGCAAGGTGTATTTCGGCGCGAACCTGACGGGCGCGGGCATCAGCTACAGCGACCGCAAAGACCTGGCACTGGGCGTGGGGCTGGAGGCCGGACGCTTCGTGGCCCGCGACTGGCTGTTGATTGGAGAGTGCAATCTGGACTACCGCAACAGCGATTGGCAGTCGATAGGCTTTGGTGCCAAAGGACGCTACTACATTGAGCAGAACGGCCTCTGGGTAGGCGCGGGCGCACGGTTCCAGCACGAGTTCAAGAGCTACAACGACTTCGTGCTGACACCCGAAGTGGGTTACTGCTTCTTCGTGAGCCGGACGGTGGCCATTCAGCCTTCGGTCTATTTCGACCTGAGCTGTTCGGATTTCAGCCACAACACGGAGGTGGGTGCCAAGGTGGGCATCGCCCTTTTCTTCGACGGTAAAAAACATTGATTGGACAGATGCGGCATCGGATGGATTGTTTCGTTCCTTATATGGACGAGGAGGATGCGGCGCACATGGTGGCACAGCTGCGTGGGTCGTCCTGCACGGGAGGGATTTTCCTGCTGGCGCAGGATGCCCTCCTGCCCCGCATGAATGGTTGCGGCATGCTGCTGACGGCGGGCGTGGGCACGTGGCAGACGCTGGCCGACATGGCGAAGGCTGCCACGGCCGGCTGGGTGTTGCTGCTGACATCGGCGCGGCCTCTGACTTTGGGCTCCGGGGCACTGGAGCGGCTGACCGCCGTTGCGGCCGACACGGGAGCCTGCTGGCTGTATGCCAACCGGCGGAGCGTGCGCGGTGGCCGGACGGTGGACGCACCGACCATTGACTATCGGGCCGGGGCCGTGCGCGATGACTTCGACTTCGGCTCTCTTGTGCTCGTCCGTGCGGATGCGCTGCGGAACTATGTGGCTGAGTCCGCTCCCGACAACCGGTCGCTCAGATACGCGGCTCTCTATGACTTCCGTCTGTACGTCAGCCGCAAATGGGGCGTGGAGAGCATCTGTCATGTGGATGAGTTTCTCTACACGGAGGAGGAGGCAGACCTGCGGACCAGCGGGCAGAAACAGTTCGACTATGTGGATCCCCGCAATCGTGAGGCGCAGATAGAGAATGAACGGGTGGTGACAGCGCATCTGAAGGCCATCGGGGCATTCATCGACCGGCGTGATGTGGGTGGTGTGGATGTGAGCCGTCCGTCGTTTGCCAACGAGGCCAGTGTGATTATCCCCGTGCGCGACCGCGTGCGCACCATCGGCGATGCCATCCGCTCGGCCTTGGAACAGCAGACCACGTTTCCCTTCAACGTGATTGTGGTGGACAACCACAGCACGGACGGCACGGGCGATGTCATCAGCCGCATGGCGGCCGCTGACGCGCGTTGCATCCACTTGCAGCCGACACGCACCGACTTGGACATCGGCGGTTGCTGGAACATGGCCGTCAGGGACGCACGGTGCGGACGCTTTGCCATACAGCTGGATTCGGACGACCTCTACAGCAGTCCTTCCACGCTACAGCGCATCGTGGACAAATTCTACGAAGAACATTGCGCCATGGTCATCGGTTCCTATCGCCTGTGCGATTTCCAGCTCAGACCGCTCGGCGCGGGACTCATCGACCATCGGGAATGGACAGATGAGAACGGACGCAACAACGCGCTGCGAATCAACGGGCTGGGTGCTCCTCGTGCATTCTTTACTCCATTTGTCCGCAAGTATGCTTTTCCCAACACCAGCTATGGGGAGGACTATGCACAGGGCCTGCGGTTCAGCCGTCGTTTCCGCATCGGACGCATCTTCGACGAACTGTATCTCTGCCGCCGCTGGGAGGGCAACAGCGATGCGACCCTGAGCCCCGAGCGGGTGAATGCGAACAATCTGTATAAGGACAGTCTGCGGACGACGGAAATCCTGGCCCGCCAGCGGCTGAATGTCTTTTGGAATCAGCCGGCTGACGAACAGAAGGCTGCGGCCATGTTCCGACATCAACTGGAGGTGTGGCCGGAAGCGGCGCAGCGGTTCGAACAGCTGAAGAAAGTATCGGTGAGCGAAATCATCGACGGACCGAACACGCTCACCGTGCAGTTCAATCCCGACCGCATCGTGAGTACCGGTGCGGATGTGGCTAAGCAGGCGATAGAGAAGCGTCCCTGCTTTCTGTGTGCGGAAAATCGTCCCGACGTGCAGGAAGAGTGTCCGATAGACGGCCGCTACACGCTGCTGGTCAATCCGTTTCCTATTTTGCCGGTGCACTTCACCATCGCGCTCCGTAACCATGAGCCACAGGCCATCCGCGACCATTATTCGGACTTGATGGCAATGGCCATGCAGTTGCCGGAGCTGCTCCTGTTCTACAACGGCCCATGCTGTGGAGCCAGTGCGCCCGACCACATGCACTTTCAAGCCGGTTCGCGCGGTGTGGTGCCTATGGAGCGCGACTGGCAGAGAATCTATCGCCCACGGTGCCGGCCCATCTGCCCTTCGCCCGCAGGCGAGCCGGCGGCAGCCGATACGGGCATTTCGATAGTCGCAGACTATGTGGTGCCGGTCTTTGCCATCGTGACGCGGACGGCAGAAGCTAGTGTCCGGTTGTTCCGGAAACTCTATGCTGCCCTGCCGGTGCCGGCGGGACAGGACGAGCCGATGATGAATCTGCTGGTCTGGCGGGAGAAGGGCTTGGCGGAGGACGACACGCGTTGCGTATGTCTGTGTTTTCCGCGCCATAAGCATCGCCCCGACTGCTATTTCCAGACCGGCGACAATCAGTTTCTCATCAGTGCCGGAGCCCTGGACATGGGCGGACTGGTGATTACGGTGCGTGAGACGGATTTCAAGCGTAGCACGCCGCACGGCATTGTGGCCATTCTGAAGGAAGTGGGACTTCAGCCGGAAGACCTCAATGCTGTCATTCTCAACCTGCAATCAGCGGAGCAGTCATGAAAGAGCCGAGCGTGAGTGTCGGAATCGTGAATGCCCGGGAAATGAAATTCACCTTGTATGGCAGCTATGAGACAGGCGGCACGGATGTGACGGGCAATCAGCAGGCGGAATGTGTGGACGGCCGTATCCGATGGAACGGGCAGCTGCACCGCGAATTGCTCTTCAAGCCTTCAGCGGGAGATTGCCGGTTCCGGCTCGATGATGTCACCATCGGCATCCATTTCCACTGGGAGCGGCACGAGGCGCAGGTGTTTTCCGGTGCGCTCAAGCTGATGGTCGTGGACGACGGAAAGCTCTGTGCCGTCAATATCCTGCCGGTGGAAGAGTATCTGCTGAGTGTGTGCAGCAGCGAGATGAGCGCCACGGCATCCCTGCAGTTTCTGAAAGCACAGGTAGTGATTTCCCGAAGCTGGCTGTTGGCACAGATGCAGAAGCGTGGCAGAGGAGATGCCGCCTTGCGACCGGCCGCAGAGGGCATACAGAACGATGACATGTGGGTGCGCTGGTACGACCGAGAGGCGCACACCCGCTATGATGTCTGTGCCGACGATCATTGCCAGCGCTATCAGGGCATCACGCGGGTATCCAGCCCCCGAGTGCGTCGGGCTGTAGCCGAGACCTGCGGAGAGGTATTGCAGTCCGGAAGCGAGATTTGCGATGCGCGTTTCTCCAAATGCTGCGGCGGCATCACGGAGGAGTTCGAATCGTGCTGGGAGGATGTGCACCATTCTTATTTGAGCAGCAGACGCGATGACACGTCTTCTCTTCAGCATCCTCAAGCTGGGAATGCGCACGGCGAAAGCGGCGATGACCGCATTCGGAATGAAGAGGAGGCCTGCCGGTGGATACTTGCTTCGCCTCCTGCTTTCTGCAACACTCACGATGCCCGCATCCTGTCGCAGGTGCTTAATACTTACGACCGGGAGACACAAGATTTCTACCGCTGGACGGTGGAATACACGACGGAGGAGCTGTCGGCACTTGTGGCGGGGAACCTGCAAATGGATTTCGGCCGCATCACCGACTTGATACCTGTCAGACGTGGTCCTTCCGGCCGCATCATCCTGCTGAAAATCGTCGGCACGAGGAAGTCGCTCACCATCGGCAAGGAACTGGAGATTCGGCGTGTGCTTTCCGACACGCACTTGCTCTCCTCGGCTTTCGTGGTGGAAAAGACTGCCGCAGGCTTTGTCCTGCATGGGGCAGGGTGGGGGCATGGTGTAGGGCTGTGCCAGATAGGTGCGGCCGTGATGGGGGAGCAGGGGTACAGCTACCGCGACATCCTCCTCCACTACTATCCCGGTGCGGACATCGTGACGGCCTACGGACTTTAATTTCTCTCACCTGATGAACACACGTCGGCATAGCCCCTGGCTCTGGATTCCCAGTCTGTTCGTGGCAGAAGAAATACCCTCTGTCATGGTTTGCTACGTGTCCCTGTTGCTGTTCATCCAGTTCGATGCCGGCTATGCCGTGGCGGCACTCCTCAGTGCGTCTCTCATGTTGCCCTGGATGCTGAAATCTTTCTTGCGGCGCAAGGCGGGCGAAACGTCCGGCAGCCGCCTGGGGATTGACGTGGCCGAGCTGTTGATGTTCCTGCTGCTGGCATCGACGGCTGTTTATCTGAACGATTTCCGTGCTGTCTATCCCGTGGTGTTCGTCTGTTTCTTCCTCCTGTCGGTGTTGTGCGCCTGGCACAGCCTGCAGTCCCTGGGCTATTATGAATGTGTGCTCACGCCGCGCGAGCAGCGGCTCTACAACAAAACGCGGCATCTGACCTCCCAGTTGACGGCCATTGTGACCTATGGCGTACTGATTATGAGCGTGGGATTTCTGGAAATATTCTTCCGGAGCATCAACCGTGCCTGGGCAATGGCCAACTATCTGCTGGCAGGCGGCATGCTGGTATGCGTGGTGCTGAATCTGCTCTGGCTGCCACGGCCGAGGAAGCGTGTGCATCATCATCAGACGACGGCATCCATCGAACGTGAGTGGCATGTCATTCGGATGATGAGGGAAAAGCCTCATGTGCGACTCATCCTGCTCGTCACCTTCCTGTTGTTGCTGCCGCAGGCATTGATGTTCTGCCCACGTGTGTTCTTCCTGCTGGCCTCGCCGGAGTCCGGCGGACTGGGCTGCTCGCTGCAGGAGGTAGGATTCGCGCAGGGAACGATAGGTGTGACGGCATTCATGATTGGCACGAGTCTGGGACGCTACTTCATGCAGCATTCGCGGCTCGACTCGCTCTTTGTCCCGTTGTCTGTCACCCTCACGCTCTCACCGCTGGCTTATCTGCTCATGGCTTGGTTTCCACAGCGCGACAATATGTTTGCGCTCTGTGTGATGACGGGAGCGGCGCAGTTCTGCTTCGGGCTTGGTCTGAACATCTGCATGAGCGTCGTGCGCTACCTCTCCATGAACCGCTACCGCAATGTCAGTTCGCTGCTCGGCGTGCCCCTCGTCGTGGCATGCATGATTGTGCCTTGGGCACTCTCGGGACTGCTGACCGAGGTGCTCGGCTTCCGGCGTTTCTTTCTGCTGGACACCCTGACAGCTCTGCCGGCCTGGATGGTTCTGTGGGTTTCCCGGCGGACAATCTTGCCGGCCTTGCGTCCGAAACGCAGAAATGCGGCACGCATCCATCCATGAAAATCTCATTTTTCCTCTTCGAACCATGAAACAGAACGTCAGTCATCAAGGATATTTCTGGATTCCTTCCTTGTATTTTGCCGAGGCATTGCCCTATGTGGCCGTGATGGTGATTTCGGTGACCATGTATAAAAGGATGGGGCTGTCGAACACCGACCTGGCCTACTATACAGCCTGGCTCTATCTGCCGTGGGTCATCAAGCCGCTGTGGAGCCCGCTGGTCGATGCGCTGCGCACGAAGCGCTGGTGGATTCTGGCCATGCAACTGCTGATTGGAGCGGGATTTGCCGGCATCGCCTTCACCCTCCAAACCTCCTGCTGGCTGCAGGCCTCGCTGGCGTGTTTCTGGCTGCTGGCATTCAGCAGTGCCACGCACGACATTGCCGCCGACGGCTTCTACATCCTGGCGCTCGACAGCCACGACCAGGCGTTCTATGTGGGCATCCGTTCCACATTCTACCGCATCGCCACCATCTTCGGCCAGGGCCTGTTGGTGATGCTGGCGGGACGGCTGGAGCAGACCCATGCCGTGCCTCGCGCATGGTCACTGACGTTCTATGTGATGGCGGGGCTCTTTCTCCTGCTCTTCGCCTACCACCGGCGTGCGCTGCCCGTGGTGGAACGTTCCGGCCGGCAGGGTGGTAGCCTGCGTCAGTTCGGAAAGACTTTCCGCATCTTCTTCACCAAGCCGCAGATTGTGCAGGCTCTGCTCTTCATGCTGCTCTTTCGTTTTCCCGAGGCGATGCTGACCAAGATTGCCTCGCCGTTCATGCTGGACACGACAGCGAACGGCGGCTTGTCGATGACCACGGCACAGGTGGGGTTCGCCTACGGCACGGTGGGAATCATCGGGCTCACCCTTGGCGGTCTGCTTGGCGGATTCCTCGTGGCGCGTCACGGCCTCCGGAAGATGCTTTGGCCTCTTGTCATGTGCATCAGTCTGCCCGATGCCGTGTATATCTATTTGAGCATGAGCCAGCCAGCCAGCCTGCTGACGGTCAATGCCTGCGTGTTCATCGAGCAGTTCGGCTATGGCATCGGCTTCACGGCCTACATGCTCTATCTCATTTACTTCTCGCGGGGCGAAAGCTCCACTTCCGTCTATTCTCTCTGCACCGCCTTCATGGCATTGGGCATGATGCTGCCGGGCATGATGGCCGGCTGGCTGGCCGACGTGCTGGGCTATACCCGTTTCTTCATCTTCGTCATGGTGAGTTGTGCCGTCACGTTTGTCGTTTCCGCACTGCTGCACATTGATTCCGCCTTCGGGAAAAATACGGAGCGCGTCAGCCGGCCATGAAGATCCAGACGGCGAATCCTACGAACACGATGGCCATGAGTGCGTCAACGATGCGCTGAAACGTTTCCATCCGATTCCGGAAACGTTCTAGATATTGACGGGCCCACACACAGCAGCAGGCGGCGGCCAGAATGGGGAGAGCGGCGGCCAGGGCATAGATGACGGGGGCGGCCCACGTGTGCGGCGAGGCCATGCTGACAGGAATCATCATGCCGAAAAAGAAAAAAGCACTCTCGGGACAGAAAGCGAGAGCGAGAATCATCCCGAGGAACAGCGCACCGAGATGCCCCCTCCGCCGGATGACGGACGTGCTGTTGTGGCAACTGTCATGCGGATGGTGGGGATGCACGGCACGCAGAAGGAAGAACAATCCTACCAGCAGCATGAGAAAAGGCAGGATGCGCTCCAGCCACACCGTGCCACGGCCATGGAGCCATTCTTCCAGAAACTGCACACGGCCCGTCAGGCGGATGAGCGTCATCAGCCCCCAGCTCAGCCAGATATAAGTGACGACGCGTCCCGTGACGAAAGCTGCGATTTCCGCCACCACCCTCCGGCGGGCCGGTGCCTGCCCTGCGGCAGCAGACGGCCTTGCATGCTGCAAGAGCCAAGTGACGGCCGACACGTTGATGGCCAGCTGGCAAGGATTGAGCGTGGTCAGCAACCCCAGAGCCAGAACCGTCAGCCAGACGGAATCGCCCGTCGGGGCTGTCATCTGTAGAAGCGGTGTGAACATCAAAGGAACCGTGAGGTTTTTAGTGAGGAGAGGATGGAGAGTTCGTCCCCGAGGCTGTCGTTGCAGCCGTCAGTGACAGAGCGTGAGAATCAGAATCTGAGCCGAAATGATTCTTAGGAACATGGAGAGCGGATAGACCGTACTGTAGCCGACCGACGGGATGTCGTTGTTGGCGGTGGCGGTGGAGTAGGCCAGAGCTGGCGGATCGGTCGTGGAACCCGCAATCAGTCCCATGAGCAGGAAATAGTTCTGCTTCCAGTAGAGCCGTGCGAAGATGGCCACCGCCAGCAGCGGGATGGTCGTAATCAGGAAGCCGTAGAACACATAGAGCAGACCGCCGTTCATCACGGTTTCCACAAAATTGCCGCCGGCCTTGATGCCCACGCTCGCCAGAAAGAGCACCAGCCCGATGTCGCGGATCATCAGCGACGCAGAGTTGTTGATGTAGGACACCAGATGCAGCTTATAGCCGAAACGACCCACGAGGATGGCCACAATCAGCGGTCCCCCCGCCAGCCCCAGCTTCACCGGCATCGACATGCCCACGTTGAACTCCATGCTGCCCACGAGGATGCCCACGAGGATGCCGAAGAAAATCGTGACCAGATTCGGTTTGTCGAGACGGCTGGCCTGGTCACCGATTTTCGTGCGGAACCGTTCCACGGCATCTTCCGGCCCCACGGTCACGAGGCGGTCGCCCACCTGCAGAGTGACGCTCGGCGAGGCAAACAGCTCGATGCCCGCACGCCAGATGCGCGTCACGTTCACACCGTAGATACTGGACGAATGGAGCGAGCCCAGCGTCTTTCCGTTGATCTTGTCCTTGGTCACCAGCAGCCGCTTGCTCACCATCGGCAGGTCTTGCTTGTCCCATTCCACCTGCACGGGATGGCCGATGAAGGCGATGATGGACTCCGCGTCCTCCTCGGCGCAGGCAATGTACATCAGATCGCCCACATGCAGCGTGGTCTCCTTGGTCGGCAACACCACGTGACCCTCGTGCATCAGCCGCGAGCACACATAGTCGCGCCCCATATATTTGCGTACCTGCAGGATGTTCTTGCCCTCCATTGACGGATTCTCCACCTTCAGGTGCATCAGGTGAGGCTTCACCGCCGCCTGATTCCGCCAGTGCTCGTTGAACTGGTCTTCCTCCTTCCGGAAATTCACCTTGAACAGATAGCGGATGAGAATCATCGAACCGATGATGCCCAGCACGCCCAGCGGATAGGCACAGGCATAGCCGTTGGCAATCACCGGAATCTGTCCGCCGAAGTGCTCCGCCCCAATCTGGTCGAGCGCGGCGTTGGCGGCGCCCAGCCCCGGCGTGTTCGTCACGGCACCACACAGCACACCCACCATCATCGGCAGGTTCGACGGGTTCTGCGTGTCCATGAAACCATAGTAGAGCACCAGCATCACGGCGATGTTCAGCACCACCACCATTCCCGCCGCCATGTTCAGCCGGATGCCGTTCCCCTTGAGCGAGGTGAAGAACGACGGCCCCACCTGCAGTCCGATGGAATAGACAAAGAGAATCAGTCCGAAGTCGCTGATGAAATTGATCACGCTCAGCGGTTCGGGCGTGAACCCGAACTGCACTACACCCTGATGGAGCAGGTGTCCCGCCAGAATACCGGCAAAGAGCACGAACGTCACTCCCAGCGACACGCCGAAAATCTTGATCTTGCCGAGCAGCACGCCGATGGTGATGACCAGCGAATAGAGAAACACAATGTGGGCTACGGACGTTCCGTCCGTAATCAAGTCCATGAGCCAATGCATCTTGTGTGGATTTCAGATTTTTTGAGCTGCAAATTTACGCATTTTTTGTCAGAATACGCGGCTTCGCGCAGTGTATTTTTGGAAAAATCCCTAAATTTGCACCATGGAATTCTATCTCATCCGCCACACCAGCGTCGATGTGCCGCCCGGTGTGTGCTACGGACAGACCGACGTGCCCGTCACGGCCGCCACCTTCGAGCAGGAAGCCCGGCACGTCAGAGAGCGGCTGTCCGCCGTCACCTTCGAGGCCGCCTATTGCAGCCCCCTCAGCCGCACGCGCCGGCTCGCCCGCTTCTGCGGCTTTCCCCGTGCCGTGGTTGACGAACGCCTCATCGAGTTCAACTTCGGAGAATGGGAAATGCAGCCGTTCGACACACTCTATGCCACCGACCCCCGCTTTGCCCTGTGGTGCGACCACTACTGGACGATGCGTGCGCCCGGCGGCGACTGCCTGCAAGACCAAGAAGCGCGTTTCGCTGCTTTCGTCCGCGAAAAGTCACGGCAGCATCACTCCCCCGTGGCCGTCTTCACCCATGGCGGCATCCTCGCCATCGCCCGCACCTGGCAGGGACAGTCCTTCTCAGTTCCCCCCTACGGGTCGGTCGTTGTGTTCGAGCCCCCTTTCCCCACGTCAGAGTAGCGCCCACAGGCCGCCGGTGGAGGAGGGAAGGGTTCCTCTCCTCAGAGCCGGTCGTCCTCTTCCGCCGGAACGGGCATCTGTCGCTTGATGGCCTCGTTGAACGAGATAATCGTCTCCGAGCGGCTCAGCCCCAGCGGCTGCAGACGGTCGTGGATGATGGAGAGCAGATGATGGTTGTTGCGGGCATAGATCTTGATGAACATATCGTAGCCCCCCGTCGTGTAGTGACATTCCACCACCTCCGGAATCTTCTTCAGTGCCTCCACCACGTTGTCGAACGTGCCCGGGTCTTTCAGAAACAGACCGATGAAGGCGCACGTCTCATAGCCCATCAGCTCCGGGTCCAGCTCATAGTGAGTGCCCTTGACCACACCGAGGTTCGTCAGCTTCTGAATGCGCTGATGGATGGCAGCCCCCGACACGTTGCACGCGCGGGCCACCTCCAGAAACGGAACACGCGCGTTGCCCGCAATCATCCTCAGAATCTTGCGGTCCAGCGCGTCCAATGTCGTAGCTTGCATCATAAAAATCTCCCTTGAGTTACAGTTTTTGTCTTTTGACGATTGCAAAGTTACGGGTTTTTCCTCCAAAACCACCTTTTTCTCCCGCAAAAAATGAACATATCGCGCCAATTCACTATTTTTGCAAAATCAAATCAATAAACCAACACACACCATCCTTCCCATTTCCCCATCCTCATGACCCTGCCAGCCGACTTCCTGCAGCTCATGCACGAGCAGTTCGAACCGTCCGAATACGACAGCTTCGTCTCCGCACTCTCCGACCGTCCCCGCACCGTCTCCGTGCGGCTCAATCCCGCCAAGGCTCCCGCCGGCCTCTTCTCTGCCGCCCAGACCGTTCCCTGGTGTCCCACGGGACGCTGGCTCCCCGCACGCCCCGCTTTCACCCTCGACCCCCTCTTCCATGCCGGCGCCTACTATGTGCAGGAGTCTTCCTCCATGTTCCTCCACCATGCCCTCAGCCGCATCACGGCCGCCATCGCCACCGGCGACCCCCTGCGCGTGCTTGATCTCTGTGCCGCCCCCGGCGGCAAGTCCACCCTTGCCCTCTCCCAGCTGCCGCCCGATGCCCTACTCGTGGCCAACGACCCCGTGGTCTCCCGCGCCGCCGTTCTGCGCGAGAACATCGCCAAGTGGGGCTCCCCCCGCGCCGTCGTCACCCAGGCTCCCCCGGCCGCCTTCCGCAGCCTGCCCGCCTTCTTCGACATCATCATCGCCGACGTGCCCTGCTCCGGCGAAGGCATGTTCGCCAAAGAGCCGCAGGCTCTCGACCGCTGGTCGCTCTCCCACGTCCGTCAGTGCGCCGACCTCCAGCGCAGCATCGTCAGCGATGTCTGGCCCGCCCTCCGTCCGGGCGGCTTCCTCGTCTATTCCACCTGCACCTACAACACTTTAGAGAACGAGCGCAACGTGGACTTCCTGCTTTCCTCCCTGCCCGCCGACAGCGTCAGCCTCGACCCGCCCGCCGAGTGGCACGTCAGTCCCGCCTCGGGCCGTGCCCTCCACGCCTACCATTTCTATCCCCACCTCACGCGCGGCGACGGCTTCTTCCTCTCCGTCCTGCGGAAACCGCTCTCTTCCGCCTCTCCGACACCCCGTCCGCACTCACCGCTGCGCGACCGCCCTGTGGCTCCGCCCCGCGACCTGCCGGCCAGCCTCCTGCCCGATGACTACGTCTGGCTCCCGGGCGAAGATCCGGCCGCCTGTCCCCCCGACCTGTCCGCCGCCATCAGCACCCTCCGCGCCGCTCCCCTCCGCATGCTCCATGCCGGAGTCCCCGTGGCGCGGCAGAAGGGGCGTAAGTGGCAACCGCATCCGGCTCTTGCGCTCTCCACGGCCCTCCGCCCCGGAGCCTTCCCCACCGTCAATCTCCCCGTCGCGCAGGCCCTCGCCTATCTTCAGGGACAGTCGTTCCCGTTGCCGTCCTCCGTCCCGCGCGGCTACGTCCTCATCTCCTGTCAAAACTTGCCATTAGGATTCGTCAACAACCTCGGCTCACGGGCCAACAACCTCTTCCCCGCCGAGTGGCGCATCAGAACCACTCACCTGAACGGGGGAGCTTGACGGCAGGAAGAGAGAACCGACATATGCCGCATTTCCCCGTGTCTTTGCATTGAAGCGGACATCCTTAGACATTTTTAACTATTGGTTTACATGATTATCTCAAATAAAATGTTTATGTTTGCAGTATGAAAAGAAATATACAACGGAAAGAATCAAGGCAAATATAGCGGTAATATCATTACTCTTTTTCGCTATTTCACTTCCTATGTTCATCATCGGGTGTTGTGTCAAGTCTTACCATGTTTATTCATTTTCGTTTATAACGGCTATCGTTTCCTTCCTACTTTTGTGTATCTTTGGCTTTGATTCGAGTGGCGAGAATTACGCCAAGCATGAACACATGCGGAGAAAACGATTTTCAGAAGAAGATGGATAGGAGTGTGTCTATCACTTTATCCCCCTCTCAAACCTCCTTAAATCTTCCTGCGCGGTCTCGGTTGTGGGCGGTCTGATTTTTTCTTTTCAGGCTCTTCTCATGGAAACGGCAACAGTTTTTGTGATGTCATCTTACTTTCCGCGTGCGGTTGTATGACAATCGCCGCCAACATCCTGGTACGTTCCCAGCTTCCACGATACTCTGTTTCCTCCCATTCATGATAGGCATTGTAAACCTCTTGGAATTCGTTGGGTGTCAATCCGCAAAAATGAAGAAATGAAGACTGCATCTATTTGCAGAAAGAAAGAAAAAAATAAATTCCATTTCAAGAGATTTTCGTATCTTTGCAATCGAAAATAAGTGTTCAATATAAAACGAAATCAAGGATTTATATATAACATTTTATGGCAAAAAGCAAAAAAACTTGATTCAGCTCGTGAATGGTACATATCTAGGCTTGTTTGGACAAAAATACTCGAGCCGTGATTATCGATACGAAGAGGCATGGGGAAAAAACCAGTTTAATAGTTCCTTTCCTGCGTCTTTGGTCGCGTATATGGGTGCCAAGAGAATGGAACCAATTTACATTTGTACAAACGAGCAAAATGTGATTCGACATACAACCATCTCTGCAACTGAATTATTGGGAGTTGACCCTCTCAGTGAAGAAGCATATTATGACTATGAGGCAGGCTATTACCCGTATGAGCAATATTATACGGCAGCCAAGAAAGAAAAAATCGATTTGGTTATGATTAACCGATGTTCTCAAACGCCTGTATCTGGACTCGAAGTAAAATTAACAACCTTGCCCGACAACTCCACAAAGAGTTTTCCGGAAACTGAGTATGGAAGTGAAATTGTGGTGCGCTCACCAACGATTTTATTTTTGGCTTGTAGTATTTGTTCATGCTATGATACACCTATGGAAAAGACCAGACTGCATGATTTATTGAATACGATAGGGACAGAAATCAAGAATTGGAGTACCATTAAGGATGTTGTACCTCATTATAATGCCATCAAAAGGGCTATACTCGGTATATCTACAGACATCAGTCATAAACAAGTACCATTAATCATTCAGCCCATCTGGAAGACAGACAAAAGTCTGACAGATTTGGCAGAGTATTGTTTGGATGTTTTTGTATGGTCTAATCTCGCTGTGATTCAGATGGCTTTAAGAGAAGATACTCTGAAAGACGATATTTCGAGGAATCAACGAACTATAATTTGGCTCTATAAGATGCTTTGGGATTTCACATTATATGGTAAATTTAATTATACAGATATCGTGAATGACTTGGCATACAACTACAAAACAGATAAAGCCTTTTCCATCAATGGCAGATTGACCAATCCAATGATGCGATGTGAAGCATTGGAGAAGCCCCGTATCACAAAGTTTGAGATAAAAAACATTATATTAGGTGATGGTCAAAAATTACTGCGCCCGGAACGACGTTTTGACGCTTACCTTGTTAGTCATCCTGAATTGTTTAGTTAAATGCGAGTTGTAGATTTATTTTGCGGATGTGGTGGCCTAAGTCTTGGTTTCATGAAAGCGGGCATGGAACTTGTTGCAGCCATTGACAATTGGGATGATGCACTGACTGTGTATCGACATAACTTTCCTCATCCTGCTCTAAAAATAGATTTGATGGATGTAAAAACTGCGGCATCCACCATACAGACATTTACGCCAGACATCATTATAGGAGGCCCTCCATGTCAAGATTTTTCATCGGCAGGTAAAAGGAATGAGAATAATGGAAAGGGAAGCTTGACGGTGTCGTTTGCACATATCATTTCTGAGGTGCGGCCACAATGGTTTGTCATGGAAAATGTGGAGAGAATCCTAAAAACACAGAAACTTCAAGATGCTCTGGCCATATTCCATCATGCTGGCTATGGGGTAACATATACTATATTAAATGCTGCATTGTGTGGTGTACCCCAAAGACGTAAACGATTTGTCATGATAGGCAAATTGGGGGCTTGCAATGATTTCATGAAAGATACACTTTTAGAAAATTTGTCCGACCATGAAATGACGGTTGCCGAATATTTTGGAGACAAATTAGATATTCAATACTATTACAGACATCCTCGCAGTTATGTCAGACGTGGAATATTTAGTGTTCATGAGCCAAGTGCTACCATACGCGGTGTCAACAGACCGATGCCGAAAGGTTATAAGCTACATTCAGGTGATCCTGTTACTACCTTAACTAATATTCGACCATTAACTTCACGTGAACGTAGCATGATTCAAACTTTTCCAGAAGATTTCACTTTCGAAGGGACAAAAACAAATATTGAGCAAATGATAGGTAATGCGGTGCCTGTTAACCTTGGATTCTATATAGCCGATGCCATATTCCGTTATTCAGGTGAGAGAAGGCTAATATATGACAAGCACAACCGTATTCCACAAATCAAGCAATTCCACATTCCTAATTTTGAAAACTTGTGGCATAGAGCGAAATCTTTGTAGTAGCAATAGAAAACATATAGAAAGGCGGCAGACGCAAGGTAGCATGTGCCTGTTGCCTTTCATATACTGTCGTTTGTCCGTCAGGACATGGAGATAGGAACACTCAGCGAGCCACGCGGGTCTGCTTCAACAGTTGACATTGCTGACCGGTGAGTGTCATCGGTATCTGCACGTTGAAGGTTAGATGAGGTCGGTGGCCGTGCCGTCAGGCATCTGCTGTCCTTTCCCTTTCAAGCGGATTTTCGTGCTGGACTGTGTGCCGGCCTTGATGCGGATGTGGCGGTGGACAAAAAAGTTTACCTCATCGAAACAAAGGGCAAGGATAAAACAGATGACGGCAATGTACGGCAGAAGCAGATAGCTGCAACAGAATGGATTCGGAAAATCAATGAGTTGCCCGCAGAAAAGCGCATGTCAAGGGAATGGGAGTACGTGCTTATAGGCGAAAACCAGTTCTATCGCTTGCGCGACGGCGGGGCTTTGGTCACAGACATCTGTGAACGGTGCGCCATCAGTTGTGCCGCCGCAAGGGGTAGTCTTTTTTGAGTTTTTTTGAGCCGGTATCTTTGTCGCGTGCACGCCGGAACCGTCTTCGGAAGTTTTTATGTCCGAAATGTGGCTCATCAAATACTTTTCCAGGCTGGTTTTCGGAAAAACGAACGCGTTCGTTTTTTGGAACGAGTGTGTCCGTCCGGCAAAACGAACGCGTCCGATGAACCCGTCATCGGCGCGTTGGGCTGATGTATTCGCTGCAGACCGGTGATTTTCTCTGCGCTGTTCCTGATTTTTTTCTTCAGATTGTCAGAAGCTGCATTTTTTTTGTCTGTAAAAGGAGTGAGGGTTCAAAAATAAATATGTATCTTTGCAGATTTCCAAGTTGGTGCTGCGGCACGACGGCTACGGACTTACTTTATTTATCAACCCTATACATCAAGCGCTATGAAACAGCAAATTCCTTACAAGATTTATCTGTCGGAGAATGAAATCCCCGACAAGTGGTACAACGTGCGGGCGGACATGAAAAACAAACCGGCTCCACTGATCAGTCCGGCAACAGGTGAACCGCTCACGGCGGACGACCTGGCTCCCATCTTCTGTGAGGAGCTCAACAAGCAGGAGCTGGACGATGAAACGCCCTTTTTCGACATTCCGGATGAAATCCGCATGTTCTACAAAATGTACAGACCCTCGCCGCTCGTGCGTGCTTACTTTCTGGAGAAGGCGCTCGGAACGCCCGCGAAGATTTATTATAAGTTCGAGGGAAACAACACGTCGGGCTCACACAAACTCAACTCTGCCATTGCGCAGGCTTACTATGCCAAGCACCAAGGGCTGAAGGGTGTCACCACCGAGACCGGTGCCGGCCAGTGG
Organism: uncultured Bacteroidaceae bacterium; assembly: GCA_964415385.1. GTDB lineage: Bacteria > Bacteroidota > Bacteroidia > Bacteroidales > Bacteroidaceae > UBA3839. The sequence continues at coordinate 31,626 of CAYPZK010000001.1, read as the reverse complement.
GGCACGGCACTGAGCATGGCCTGCGCCTATTTCGGGCTCGACTGCAAGGTGTTCATGGTGAAATGTTCCTACGAGCAGAAACCGTTCCGGCGGGAGGTGATGCGGACATACGGTGCCGAGGTGACACCCTCGCCGAGCATGACGACGAACGTGGGACGGAAGATATTGGAGGAGTTTCCGGGAACCACCGGCTCATTGGGGTGTGCCATCAGCGAGGCCGTGGAGGCTGCCCAAAGTCAGCACGGCTACCGCTACGTGCTGGGGTCGGTGCTGAACCAGGTGCTGCTCCATCAGACGGTGATCGGTCTGGAAACTCAGAAGGCTCTGAGAAAATACGACATCAAGCCCGACATCATCATCGGATGTGCCGGTGGCGGCTCCAATTTGGGCGGGCTCGTGAGTCCGTTCATCGGAGAGATGCTGCGCGGGGAGGCTGACTACAGGGTGATTGCCGTGGAACCGGCATCCTGTCCGAGTTTCACGCGGGGCAAGTTCGCCTACGATTTCTGCGACACGGGGATGATATGTCCTCTGGCCAAGATGTACACGCTCGGCTCGCAGTTCATCCCGTCGCCGAACCACGCCGGCGGTCTCCGCTTCCACGGCATGAGCCCCATCCTGTCGCAGCTCTATCACGACGGGCTCATCGAGGCCTGCGCCGTGGAGCAGACGAAGGTGTTCGATGCGGCCGTGTTCTTCGCACGTGTGGAGGGAACGTTGCCTGCGCCGGAGTCGGCTCATGCCATCCGGGTGGCCATCGACGAGGCGTTGAAATGCAAGGAGTCCGGCGAGGACAAGACCATCGTCTTCGGGCTCACGGGAACGGGGTACTTCGATCTGGTCGCTTATGAGCAGTACAACAACAAGACGATGACGGATGTGATTCCGAGCGATGAGACCATTGCCGAGTCGCTGGCGAAACTGCCGAAGGTAGGCAACGAGTAACCAAGGAAACGCTTCATTGCGGTAGCGGTGTGTTGGTGCGCCCAGCCGCGAGCAGTTCTTCCCATGCGTCGGAGAGGGCCTGCACGGAAGGGAAGAGGAGACCGGCTCCGGCACCGGTCAGAGCGGAATCGGGCAGGGGGCCGGTGTTGACGGCGATGGTGAAGAGGCCGGCGGCGACGGCTGCGGTGACACCGAGAGGGGCGTTCTCCACAGCCACGGCCTGGTCGGGACGAAGTCGGCCGGCTTTCTCGAGTCCTTTCAGATAGGGCTCGGGATGGGGCTTGCCGTGGGTGACGTCGAAGGCGGTGACCATGTGTTCAGGCCGGAAGATGCCGGGGAAGGCTTGCTGCAGGCAGTCGAGGAGGGTCTGCTGACCGGAGCCGGTGACGAGAACGGGGGTGAGGCCGGACTGCTTCACCTTCTGGAGCAGTTCCAGGGCGCCGGGCATGGGAGGAGCGGGCGGACAGCGGTTGAAGAGCTGCGACTTGTAGGTATAAATGTCGTGAATCTCCTGCTCGGTGGCGGGGCGGCCGCGCTCGCGCATCGAGACGATGTTGACGGTGCCCGCACCGGTGCGCCCCTCATGCAGGTAGGCTTCCTGCTCAGGGAGATGGAGGCCGAAGTGCTGCATGGCTTCGTGCCAGCAGCGGGCATGATAGGGCATGGAGTCGAAGAGCACGCCGTCCATGTCGAAGAGCACGGCCTGCAGGTGGCTGGGCAGGGATGGGGAGATGGGGTGTTGCTGCATGGATTCTTCGGTGAGAGAGCTACTGCTTCAGTCTGTCGCGGATGGCTTGGCTCTGGGCTTCGTAGCCGGGCTTGTCGAGCAGGGCGAACATGTTGCGCTTGTAGGCTTCAACACCGGGCTGGTTGAACGGGTTGACACCGAGCAGGATGCCGCTGATGCCGCAGGCTTTCTCGAAGAAATAGATGAGCTGGCCGAGGTGGCAGGCATCGAGCTTGTCGATGGTGATGCGGATGTTGGGAACGCCTCCGTCAACGTGGGCCAACCGTGTGCCGAGCTCGGCCATCTTGTTGACCTGGTCGATATGTTTGCCGGCGAGATAGTTGAGTCCGTCGAGATTCTCTGTGTCGGACGGCACTTGAAGTGAACTGTCGGTGTGTTCCACGGAAATGACGGTCTCAAAGATGGTGCGTTCGCCTTCCTGAATCCATTGTCCCATGGAATGGAGGTCGGTGGTGAGGTCGACGGCTGCGGGGAAGATGCCTTTCTGGTCTTTGCCCTCGCTCTCGCCGTAGAGTTGCTTCCACCATTCGTTCATGTAGTGCAGCTTGGGCTGGAAGTTGGCCAGAATCTCGATTTTCTTTCCTTCCGCATAGAGGGCGTTGCGGACGGCTGCATAGAGGGCGCAAGGGTTGTCGGCGAAGGGAACGTCGGTAGCGGTGGCTCTCTCCTGGGTCTGTGCGCCGCGGATGAGGGCATCGATGTCGAAGCCGGCACAGGCGATGGGGAGCAGTCCGACGGGGGTGAGCACGGAGAAGCGTCCGCCCACGTTGTCGGGAATGACGAAGGTCTTGTAGCCTTCCTTGTCGGCCGTGGAGCGTGCCGCTCCCTTGTGGGCATCAGTGATGGCGACGATGACTTTCCGGGCTGTCTGCTTGCCGCGTTTTTCCTCACAGAGCTGCTTGAGCAGACGGAAGGTGATGGCGGTCTCGGTGGTGGTGCCCGACTTGGAGATGTTGATGACGCCGAATCGCTTGTCGCTCACGTAGTCGATGAGTTCGGACAGATAGTCCTCGCTGATGTTGTTGCCGGCAAAGAGGATGCGCGGGTTGTCGGAAGGCTTGAGCCAGCCGAAGGAGTCGCTCAACGCTTCAATCACGGCACGGGCACCGAGATAGCTGCCGCCGATGCCTGCCACGACCACAGCGTCGCAGTTCTCGCGCAGCACTTGGGCGGTGGCTTTGATGTCGTCGAGGAGAGTCTGGGAGGTTTGGGAAGGCAGATGGAGCCAGCCCAGAAAATCGTTGCCCTGGCAGGTGGCGTTCTCCAAAGATTTCATTGCGCTGAGGACGGCGGTCTCGTAGCTTTCTACTTTGCCTGCCGGCAGGAATTGCGCGGCTTGTGTGATGTCCAGTTTCATGTTGTGATGTGTTTTATTTGATTTGTTGTTGTGATGTAACGGAGTGCATGGTGTGCGGGCGGAACGGCTCAGCGGAACGAGTCGGAGAGTATCTTGACTTCCACGGACGGCGAGATGCGCTCGTAGAGGATGTTATAGACGGCATCGAGTATGGGCATGTTGACATGGTAGTGATGGTTGATTTCCTTCATGCATTTCGTGCCGTAGTAGCCTTCGGCTATCATCTCCATTTCGAGCTGGGCCGTCTTGACGGAATAGCCCTGACCGATCATCGTGCCGAACACACGGTTGCGCGAGAAGTTGGAGTACATGGTCACAAGGAGGTCGCCCAGATAGACGGAGTCGGACACGTGGCGGTCGGCGGGTTTGATGGTCTTCAGGAAACGGTCCATCTCCTGCACGGCGTTGGCCACCAGCACGGCCTGGAAGTTGTCGCCCAGCTTGAGTCCGTGACAGATGCCGGCCGCGATGGCATAGACATTCTTCAGCACGGAACTGTATTCAATGCCCTCGATGTCGGTGCTCACGCTGGCTTTCACGCATTTGCAGGACAGGATGTCGGCCACGATGCGGGCGTTATCAATGTCGGAGCAGCCCACAGTGAGGTAGCACAGGCGGTCAAGTGCCACTTCCTCGGCATGGGACGGGCCGCCGACACTGGCAATCTGTCCTTCGGGCACATGGTAGGCCTGCATGAAATAGGTGGAGACGGTGACGTTCTCGTCGGGCACGATGCCCTTGATGGCCGTCACCACCAGTTTGTCGCGCAGGCTGGCCTTGAGACGCTTGAGGTGGCTCTTGATGTAGGGGGAGGGGGTGACGAAGATGAGTATGTCTGAACTCCGGACTGTCTCGTTGATGTCGGCGGAAAAGCTGATGCGGCTTGTGTCGAAAGGTACGCTCGTCAGGTAGGTGGGGTTGTGTCCCAGCCGCTTGAACTCCTCGATGCGGTCTTCGCGCCGGATATACCAGTTGATGTGCTCCTCGTGGTTGAGCACGATCTTGGCGATGGCCGTCGCCCAGCTGCCGCCGCCCATGACGGCTACTTTCCCTCCTGATTTGAATGACATGGTCAGCTGATTTTTGCGAGAATGGCATTCAGCTCTTCTACTGATGGCTTCCGTATTTGGAGCTGGTATTTCTTCAGAATTTCACCTATCTGCTGCTGAACCTTCTGTGCTCCGGCACCGGACAGGTCGGCCACGAGATTGTAGCCGGCCTTTTGCAGCACGGGCACGATGGCTTTGTCGAATCCGAGGGCGGCGAAGCGTTCGGGAGCATCGCGCTCCACTTTCTTCTCGGGACGCATGGTCGGGAAGAGCAGTACTTCCTGGATGGCGGTCTGCCCCGTCATGAGCATGGCCAGGCGGTCGATGCCGATGCCGATGCCGCTGGTCGGTGGCATGCCGTATTGCAAGGCGCGCAGGAAGTCGTGGTCGATGATCATTGCCTCGTCATCGCCCCTGTCGGCCAGCCGCATCTGTTCCACGAAGCGTGCCTCCTGGTCGATGGGGTCGTTCAGCTCGGAGTAGGCGTTGCAGAGTTCCTTGCCGTTCACCATCAGCTCGAAGCGCTCTGTGAGGCCGGGCTTCGAGCGGTGCATCTTCGTCAGTGGCGACATTTCCACGGGATAGTCGGTGATGAAGGTGGGCTGAATGAAGGTTCCCTCGCAGCATTCTCCGAAGATTTCGTCAATGAGCTTGCCCTTGCCCATCGTGTCGCTGGTCTCGATTCCGAGCGTGCGGGCCGTGGCGCGGATTTCCTCCTCGCTCTTGCCGTCGAGGTCGTAGCCGGTCTGTTCACGGATGGCCTCCAGGATGGGCAGGCGGCGGTAAGGAGCCTTGAACGACACGGTACGGCCGTCTATCTCCACTTCGGGCTTGCCGTTCACGGCCGTGCAGATGCGCTCCAGCAATTGTTCCGTGAACGACATCATCCAGTTGTAGTCCTTGTAGCTGACATACAGCTCCACGCACGTGAATTCGGGGTTGTGGGTACGGTCCATGCCCTCGTTGCGGAAGTTGCGCCCTATCTCATAAACGCCCTCGAAGCCGCCCACGATGAGGCGCTTCAGATACAATTCGGTGGCGATGCGGAGATAGAGGTCAACGTTGAGGGCGTTGTGGTGCGTGATGAAGGGGCGGGCCGACGCACCGCCGGGAATCTGCTGCAGGATGGGGGTTTCCACCTCGGTGAATCCCGCTTCGTCGAACACCTCGCGCATGGTGCGGATGATGGCGGCTCGCTTCAGGAAGGTCTCCTTCACGCCTCTGTTCACCACGAGATCCACGTAGCGCTGGCGATAGCGCTGCTCGGGGGCGGCAAAGGAGTCGTACACCTGCCCGTCCTTCTCCTTCACCACAGGCAGCGGCCGGAGGCTCTTGGCCAGCACGGTCAGCGATTCTGCATGGACGGAGATCTCGCCTGTCTGCGTGCGGAACACATAGCCTGTCACGCCGATGAAGTCGCCCAGATCGAGCAGCTTCTTGAACACCGAGTTGTAGAGTTCCTTGTCGTCGCCCGGGCAGATGCCGTCGCGGGTGACATACACCTGAATCCTGCCGCGCGAGTCTTGTATCTCGGCGAATGAGGCCTTGCCCATCACGCGGCGGCTCATCATGCGGCCGGCGATGCAGACCTCGCGTCGGGGGGCATCGTCGCGGAACTCCGACGTGATGTCGGCGGAGAAGGCGTTGACCGGATATTCTGCGGCCGGATAGGGGTCGATGCCCAGGTCACGGAGGCCTTGCAGATTCTTTCTGCGGCTGATTTCCTGATCTGACAAATCCAATATGTTGCTGATGTTGTGTTCTGTATTCACCATGATGAAAAACTTTTATGCTTCACAGCATTCGCTGTGGACGTTGTCTTCCTCTTACTTTTCTTCCTCTGTGAGAGGTTTCTCTCCTTCGGCAGGAACAGGTGCGGGCTCTTCCTCCGCGGACTTGTCTTCTCCGAGGAACTTGTACTCGAAGTTCGCGCTCTTGGCCGATGGGAACTGACTGCGTGGATCCACGTCCTGACGGTTTTGCAGGTGGTCCACGATGCGTTCGTAGCAGTTCATGGCACTCGTGGCCTTCAGCCGCACGCGGAACAAGGTGTCCACATACTGGCATTTGCCCGATTCGGGATTCAGCACCACACGCTTGAACAGGATGCTGGCTTCGTACCATCCTTCGTGCCGCTCGTTCAGCACCTCCAGCTGGCTGCGCTTCTTCTCGGCCAGCGACATGCGACCCTCGTTGCGACGTTCCTTGTTCTGGCGCTCCAGTGTCTTGAATTCTTCCATATCCTTCGCTTCCGTTTTCAGGAAAAGGATATAGTTGCTGTAGCTCACCTTCAACCGGTAGGGATAAGCATTGTCGGAGTGCCAGAAGTCAGAAACGCGGCGTAGCATGTCATCGTTCAGTTTCACCTCGCGCAGCGTGGTGAGAAAAGTTGCCACGTCGTCCATGCTCAGTGCCAGTGTCTCGTGGTCAAAATACCTTACATAAAGATTCATAATCAGAAAAACAAATATTGTACATGGCCGGCACTACCTGTTCTCGCCCGGCATTGTGCCGCTTGTACAGAGAAAAAAAAGATGATGTTCAAAATATAAAAAGATGCAGGATGCTCAGTTCAGGCCGAAGAGGATGCGCAGTCCGCCGTCCACTCCGCTGAAGCCCATGAATGCCATCGAGAGCAGTCCGGCAGTGAGAAGGGCGATAGGGGTGCCCTCCATTGCACGGGGCACACGGCTCAGGGCCAGCTGCTCGCGCATGCCGGCGAAGAGCACCATGGCGAGGTAGAAACCGAGGGCGGTGGCGATGGCGTAGGCAACTCCCTCCACGAGACTGTAGTCCTTCTGGATGACGAGGATGGCCACGCCGAGGATGCAGCAGTTGGTGGTGATAAGCGGGAGATAGACGCCGAGGGCCTGATAGAGGGAAGGGGAGACTTTCTTCAGCACAATCTCGACCATCTGCACGAGTGCGGCGATGACGAGGATGAAGGCAATGGTCTGGAGATAGGCCAGACCGTTGGGGTCAAGCACGTACTTCTGAATGATGTAGGTGACGACCGTAGCAAGGGTGAGGACGAAGGTGACGGCCATACCCATGCCGGAGGCTGTGGAGATTTTCTTCGAGACACCGAGGAAGGGGCAGATGCCGAGGAACTGCGACAGGACGATGTTGTTGACGAAGATGGCAGTGATGAAAATCAGGATGTATTCCATATTCTTGTGTGTCTATGATTCTACGTAAAAAAAGGTACCGGATGGTCATGCCTTGCGCAGGCGGCCAACGATGGCGATGAGGTAGGCCAGGGCGATGAAGGCTCCGGGAGCCAGCACGAACATCAGCATGCCGTAGTTCTCACCCTGGAGGGGGATGCCTCCGATGCCGAAGTCGTCGCTGTGGAAGACGGTTCCCGTGCCGAGAATCTCACGCACGGCTCCGAGGAGGGTGAGCGCGAGGGTGAAGCCGAGCCCGATGCCGATGCCGTCGAAGATGGAGGCGACGACCGAGTTCTTGGCTGCGAAGGCTTCGGCGCGGCCGAGAATGATGCAGTTCACCACGATGAGCGGGATGTAGAGGCCGAGGGTGGCATAGATGCCGGGCACGTAGGCCTGCATGAGCATCTGCAGCACGGTGACGAGGGAGGCGATGATGACGATGTAGGAAGGAATGCGCACCATGTCGGGCACGAGGTTCTTGACGGCGGCAATGAGGGCGTTGCTCAGAATGAGCACAAACATGGTGGCGATGCCCATCGAGAGGCCGTTGATGGCCGACGTGGTGGTTCCCAGCGTGGGACACATGCCCAGAATCAGCACGAAGGTGGGATTTTCCTTCACGATGCCGTTCAGCAATATTTTCAGGTTACTCATATATATAATACGTGTTTTGTGTGGGAAGGGTCGTTGTTATTTGCGCCGTGTGGCAGCCGACCGGGCATCGACACCGTGTCCATAGACCTGGTCGTAGGCGTTCTTGATGGCTTTCAGGAAGGCACGGCTCGTGATGGTGGAAGCCGTGATGGCATCAATGTCGCCGCCGTCCTTGCTGACGGTGAAGTTGCTCTTGCCGGGGTTCTTGCCCACGACGGTGCGTTTCTCGCCGTTTTCTTTCTGGAACCAGAGTCCGGCTTTGGCTCCCAGTCCGGGAGTCTCGGCACTCTGCAGAATGGTGTAGCCGAGGATGGTGCCCTGGGTGTCGAAGCCGGTGAGCACCTGCAGCTCGCCACCGAATCCATTCTCGGAGCTTTGGACGGCATTGCCCAGTTCCTTACCTCCGGCATCACGCACAGCGTAGATTGTGAAGGTCTTTTCCTTGCCGTCCACCACGGCGGTCTGCGTCTGGGGGTCGGCCACTATGATTTGCCCGCCACCCATCACTTTCTTGATGCCGGCGGCCAGGTTCTCCTGGTTGATTTTCTCGATTTGAGGGGCAGTCGCCTGATTGACGTAGGCCAAGATGCCGCCTGCCACCACTGCGATGATTGTCAGCACCAGAACCATGTTGGTCAGTGATGATTTCAGTTTTTCCATAATCTTCTGTCCTCCATTGGTTTTATTTCTTCGCGGCCACTTCGCCGAAGCGTTTTGGCTTGAAGTAGTTGTTGATAAGTGGTGTGAATGCGTTCATGATGAGGATGGCAAACGACATGCCTTCGGGATAGGCTCCCCAGGTGCGGATGACGACGGTGAGCACGCCGATGGCAATGCCATAGACAATCTGTCCGTTCTTCGACATAGGGCTGGTGACGTAGTCGGTGGCCATGAACACGCTGCCGAGGAGCAGGCCACCGCTGAGCATCTCGTAGTGAGGGGCGATGAACTGGTCGGGAGAAGCGAGGTGGAGCAGTCCGAAGCAGACGAAGACGGTGAGAAGGATGCTGACAGGGATGTGCCACGTGATGATGTGGCGGGCAAGCATATAGACGAATCCGATGAGGATGGCCAGCTCGCAGACCTCGCCCATGCAGCCGCCGGTGTCGCCGAGCATCATGTGAAGAGCGTCAGGCATGTTGTCCAGCACGCTGGTATCGCCGCTCTTGATAGCTTGTTTCATGATGGCCAGTGGGGTGGCGGCGGTCTGTGCATCAAGATAGGTGGCGAACGCCTGTCCCGGGACAGGCCATGTGGTCATCTGCACGGGGAAGGAGATGAGCAAGAAAGCACGGCCAGCCAGTGCCGGATTGAAGAGATTGCAGCCGAGGCCGCCGAAGCTCATCTTCACCACGCCGATGGCGAAGAGGTCGCCGAGAATCATAATCCACAGAGGAAGGTTGGACGGCACGTTCATGGCCAGCAGCACGCCTGTGATGATGGCACTGCCGTCGGCCACTGTGGTCTGGTTGTTCTTCAGCAGATATTTATTGATGGCCCATTCGAAGAAGACGCAGGACGCAACGGAAACGCACGTCAGCAGTATGGCTCCCAGACCGAAATAGATGAAGGAGCAGATGAGGGCGGGCACCAATGCTATGAGCACGCCGTACATATTCTTCTGCACCGTGTCGCCCGAATGGACATGGGGTGACAATGAGACTGTTAACTTATTCATGATGTGATGGTATGTTTGTCGTGTGTTGGGGTCATTTCTTTTGACTTCTGGCTCTGATGATGCCCGTGACGGTCTGCTTGCCGAGTCGGATGTAGTCGAGCAGCGGACGGTGGGACGGACAGGTGAACTGGCAGGAGCCGCACTCGATGCAGCTGGTCACGTCCTCGGCCTCGGCACGCTCCCAGTCTTTGAATGCGGCCAGCTTGGAGAGCAGATACGGTTCGAGTCCCATCGGGCAGGCACTCACACATTTGGCACAGCGGATGCATGGCTGCACGGCAGCACGCTTCGATTCCGTGTCTCTCATGATGAGCACGCCGGAGGATCCTTTGCAGACAGGCACGTCGGTGCCTAGGAGCGCCTTGCCCATCATAGGGCCGCCGCCGATGACCTTGCCCGTGTCGGCAGGCAGACCGCCGCACGCGTCAATCAGCTGGCTCATCGGTGTGCCCATGCGCACGAGGAAGTTGCCCGGATGGGCGAGGCTCTTGCCCGTGACGGTCACGATGCGCTCGAAGAGCGGCTTATGTTTCATCACCGCCTGATAGACGGCAAACGCCGTGCCTACATTCTGGATGATGGCTCCCACACTGACCGGGAGTGCCGGAGGGGCGGGCACCTGGCGGCGCACCACAGCGTCAATCAGCTGTTTCTCACCTCCCTGCGGGTATTTGGTCTTGAGCGTGACCACCTCGATGTCTGCATCCGTCTGCCGGGCGGCTTTTTCTGTCATCAGACTGATGGCATCCGGCTTGTTTTCCTCGATGCCGATGTATGCCTTCTTCACATTCACAGCCTTCATAAGCAGCTCCACGCCCACCAGGATTTCGTCGGCGTGCTCCAGCATGAGCCGATGGTCGGCCGTGAGGTATGGCTCACACTCCACGGCGTTGATGATGACCCACTGGGGCTTGCTGCCGGGAGGAGGCGAGAGTTTCACGTGGGTAGGGAAGCAGGCACCGCCCATGCCGACCACGCCGGCCTCCTGAATGCGGTGGATGATTTCCTGGCTGGTCAGTTCGGGATGGTCGGCCAGCGTGACGAGCGTGTCGGAGCGGTCGATGGTTTCTTCCCATTCATCGCCGTCCACGCTGATATAGACGGCGGGCTTGGCATATCCGCTGGCATCCACCACGGTGTCCACCTTCTGCACGGTTCCGCTGACGGACGAGAAAATGGGGGCGGAGACGAAGCCTCCCGCCTCAGCTATCTTGGTGCCCACCTTCACCTTGTCGCCTCGCTGGACGATGGGCTTGGCAGGAGCGCCGATATGCTGCCCCATGGGGAATACGGCCACTTTGGGCAGCGCGGCTGTCTTGATGGGCTCGGCAGCCGAGATTTTGTTCTCGGCCGGATGAACGCCACCTATTCTAAATGTCTTCATGATCGTTAGGAATTAGTTGTTTTGACTGTGGAAGCCTGTGGGGCGGCCGGAGCAGCCTCAGGTTTGGTCACCGGCTGAGGGCTGCCCGCCGGTTTGGCCTGCGGCTGTGCAGCCGGTTTGGGTTTGAGTGGCGGCATGTTGAGTGCATGAATGGCCACGCGCGGGCAGGCTTCTTCGCATTTCCGGCACATGCGGCATTTCACAGGGTCGATGTAAGCCAGATTGTTCTCGACGTGGACGGCATCGAACTCGCACACTTTCTCGCATTTCTTGCAGGCGATGCAGGAAACTTTGCAGGCCTTCATGGCTGCGGCTCCCTTGTCCTTGTTCATGCATTCCACAACGACACCCATTTTCTTCTTGCCCTTCACCTCACGCACTTCGATGATGGTGCGTGGGCAGGCTTTGGCGCAGGCACCGCAGGCGGTGCATTTCTCCGTGCTGACTTCGGGCAGACCGGTCTGAGGGTTCATGTGGATAGCGTCGAACTGACAGGCATCCACGCAGTCGCCGCAACCGAGGCATCCGTAGGCGCAGGCTGTCTCGCCCATGCATGCCGTGTTGGCAATCCGGCACGAGAGCACCCCGTCGTACTCCAAGACGCGCGGTCGGTTCTCACACGTACCGTTGCAGCGCACGACAGCCACCTTGGGTGCGGAGGCCTTGACTTCCATGCCGAGAATGGCCGCCACTTTCGTCATCACCGGCGCGCCGCCGACGGGGCAGTTCAGCCCGTCCAGGCTTCCTGCATCAGCCGCCTTCACACAGGCCGCAGCCATTCCGCTGCACCCCGGGAAGCCGCAACCGCCGCAGTTGGCACCCGGCAGAGCCTCGGTGACAAGTCCGATTCGCGGGTCTTCCTTCACTGCAAACTTCTTCGACAGCAGATAGAGCACTACAGCCGAGACGAGTGCCACTGCTCCCAGAACAATCACAGCAATCAGAATTACGTTCATAAGTTTGTTGGTATTTTAGTTGTTGATGGTTTCTATCCAAAAGGCGAATTTGCGACCGATACGGTTGCGCAGCAGCGACAGAACCGCATAATAAACCGTCAGGGCGACGGCCGCAATCACCACGCACATCAGTTCCGACACGCCCAGCAGGGCAAGCATCACGCCACCCACGATGAGCAACAGGGGTAGTACGAACGACAGCACCACGGCATTGCGTCCCATCTGCATGCTGCCGCACACCTCCACCTCCTGTCCCACATGCAGCCGGCCCGCCTGCGGACAATCCCACACGTCCACAAGCTTCTCTTTCCGTTCGGCGGCCATGCACGTGCTCTGAGCCTTGCACGACGCACAGGCCGAAGTCTGCACGATGCGCACGCGGACGTGTTGCCCGTCAATTGCCTCCACTACAGCAGAATGGCTGATTTTGTTTTCCATTGGTCTTGAAGGGGAACAATGATACAGAAAAAAGATTGATACTTCTTTGATTGCGCAAAATTACTACTTTCTGCGCAAACAGCAAAATTATTTGAGCCTTAATTCCGCGCCGCTTCAACTTGAAGTTATTTATAATATCCTGTACTGCAAAAAGTTGTTAAGAAATTTATCGTTTGCGACAAAATTCACTTCCCCTCATCGTGTCGTGTTATCAAGGCCGGTCTCAGCCCGACATCCGTTTCTTTCTGTCGTTTCAAACTTGCAACAGAGCATTGACGAAGAAGCGCACCCACTTCTCATATGCTCCTGAGATCTCGACCGAAGCAATGCCGGCATCATATTGGAACCGGCGGATATGTAAGGCTTGCGACAGATGAACAGTACAGCCGCTGAGAATTCCGCAATCCATGAGGTAAAGGAGTACCAACATTCGACCCATGCGTCCGTTTCCATCAATAAACGGATGAATTACCTCAAATTGACAATGGATGAGAGCGGCCTTGATCAGTGGATGGATATTGTCTTCGGAATGAATATATTGTTCCAGGTCATAAAAAGCCTTCAGCATGTCCTCGGGTGATGGCGGAACAAAAGGTGCGGTTGAGAGTGTGTCTTCATCTGAGCCAATCCAGATGGGTGATGTGCGGAATTCTCTAGGGTAAGTTTTTTCATTATGCTCTCCTTGCATGGCTATCCAGTGTAAGTCTTTCATGAGCCTGCCCGATAGTGGTAATGCCGGCAGATGACCGATTCCATAGTCCAAGGCTTTGCGGAGATGCCGACGGTCGGCTACCATCGTATGCGTGTCCTTATTCTCTGTTGGCATGAGCATAAGAGACGGGATGTTCCATGCAAGGGCTACAGACGACTCTACTTCATCGTCCGACCTGTCAATGCCTTCCTTGTCTTTCTCGCGGATGTGGAGCAAAGCCGCATCGGCCAGTCGTTTCATCCCGTCATCGACAATCAGTTCGATGTCCTGCAAAGGACTCGGCACAAACGACTGGTAACTCGTCTCGCCCTTGCCGTTCTTGCGGTAATAACCACTCCGAGGGTCGGACACTCTTATCGACTTGTCGTAAAATGTAGTCATGTGGCTCAGCCTTCCTCATTCGGATGTATTGCCTGCATGAACCGCTGAATGACCTCAGGTTTTCCCGTGTGCTTACCGTCGTCCTCGCTGATCTTGCAGGTGTCATTATAGAACGGCCATGACTCAGTGATTTTCACTGCGACAAGCTTGATGACAATGTTCATCGGGCGCACGCCGTCGAAGTCGTTGGTGAAATGTGTGCCTATGCCGAATGACGGTTGCACGTATTTCTCCGCCTCATGCTGCAATGCTATGACGCGGTCGGTGTCGAGTGCATTGGAGAAAATGACCTGCTTCGTCTTCGGGTTGATGCCAAGACTTTCATACTTTGCGCAAATCCTCATCATCTGATCAACGTTGTCACCGGAGTCCACACGCAGTCCTTTGAACAGGTTGGCAAAGTCTTCGGAGAAATTCAATGCAAAGATGTTCCACCCGAAAGTGTCATAGAGATACGTGCCGAGAGCCCCGTTGAAGGTATGGCGCCATGCGTTCATGGCAATATGGTTCGCCATCTGCGGCCCATACATTCCGCCTATGGCAGCGACAAACTCATGAGCCATCGTGCCGACGGGCGTGACGTCATATTTCATGGCAAGATAGACATTACTCGTGCCTATAAACTGTCCATTCCGGCTCATTCGATTGACCCTGTTTTTCTGACAATCGACCATAGCCCTGACGATAGTGTCCTCTGCCTTGAAGGATGCGCGGCGGCGGGTGCCGAAGTCTGAGAAGATGCAACCGGCAGAAAGCAGCCGCTCAGCCTTGTGGTAAGTTTTCTTGTAGTATGCGTCATAATCGAAATTTTTGTCCTGCCCCGTGACGATATAATAAAGCTCAGAGACGATGGCCAGCACCTTCACCTCAAGCAGGATTGTCTCTGCCCATACTCCTTCAAACGCAATGTGAAGATGTCCCTCATCGTCTTGCCACGCTTTCACCCACTTGCGGTTGAACCGGAAACCGCGCAAGTAGATGTAGAACCAGTCGGGCAGATAGTAGCAGCGCCGCTTCATAAAGGCAATCTCCTCGTCGGTTATCACAAGATTCTCCAGATAACCTATCTGCTCCATCACAAGGTCGGAGAAGCCATCTGGATAGACGAGGTCGTCGCGGTCGGCAAACTGGTACTTGACTTGTGCCCGTGGATAGTTGTCTATCACGGCACAGCACATGGAAAACTTGTAAAGGTCGTCGTCGGTAAAGTGGCTAATGATCTGTCGCATGGTGTCCCTCCGGGTTGTTAAGCATTTTGAGTGTCTCGCCAATATCTCCTGCCAGTCCCAAGCTGCGGTCAGCAATCTCATCGGGGATATACAGCTCCCTTTCAAGGTTGAGGGTCACGTAGTTCGACGTTGGCAGTTGGGCGGCGAGTTGCATGAGCGGCCGTTTGATGAGCGTGTTGTGCATTCCAACGCCCAGCTCCAATATAACGAGTTTGTTAATTTCGCTTTCCTCCGAAAATTGTTTGATGAACGCATGAAGTTGCGCAGACTTGTCATCGATAGAGCCAAAAGCATTCAGAAACGTCCCTTCAATCTCAAAAACGCGTTTCGGGTCGAAGCCGGACAGCTCAAGGTGCATATCGCCGTTCGACGTGATGATGAAGTATGGCTTGTTCCCGACAATTGCTCTCAAATCCTTCATTATCTGTGATGGCTTGTAGTCGGTAATCCAATACGCCACAAGCCTGCGGAAGAACTCGTTACGGTCGTGGTCTGCAGGGTAGTCAAAGAAGCAACCTTGTATGACGTTCATGATTCCGAAACGTTGCTGATAGTCACCGAACTGCCGACGGAACATTTCGTTGTTGGCAAAAATGTGGTATTCCTCCGCAATCGACAAGCCGTTGCTGGCACCAATCAGAATGGCATCAGCATGCTGCAACCATTCCTTTGCTTTCATAATATTGTTCATCATTATCAATCTCCTATATTGATCCATCTCTTCTCTCATTCATTTCTTCTCTCACTTCCCGCAGCACCTGGGCAATGTCACCGACAATCACCTGTCCCTTTTCCTCAATCTGCTCAGGCAGATAGTCATACTGCTTGTTCACGGAGACATAACGGGCATTGGGCATGACGAGGGTGAGATTCCAGAACGGCTCCTGTATGAACATAGGCGTAAGCCGGCCGACACCAAGCTCGAGGAAGAGGATTTTCTTGTTGGCATGGCTCTGAATCCAGTCCGATACCTTCTGATACTGCTCCTCGTATTTCTTCCCTTCAAGAAAGTTGCCATAACCGCGCACCCAGGGGAAAGCCTCGGCACCACAATGAGGGCAACGGGGGATGAGCCCGTCGGGGATGGCGGTTTTGTCATCTCCCAGCGACTCCACCATCTTGTTCACCGGCTCAACAGCATCCCACACATCGTCGGTGCAGCAGCGCGAGCATTGGAAGAAACGGTGGTCGCCCTGTATCTCGGCTACCTTCTCCTCAGGATAAAGCCGCATGAACTGCGTGTCCTGATTCGTGGTGAGAATGAAGAAATCTTTATCCTTGATGATGGCATCCAAACCCTTATAAGGCTCACGCAGAGGCGCGTTCTGAGTGGTGTGGAGGAATGTAGCCAGAAACGCCCATTTCTCATTCGGCGTGTCCCAATGGCGGAACGTTCCGTTGAACGCGCCTTTGATGCCATACTTCTCAGCGAAGCGTCCGAAATACTTGCGGAACGATGGCGTGTCGTCATAGTAGAAGTCGCCTCCGCCGGCTGCCGACAGCCCCGATGCACCGCCAACGAGAATGCAGTCGGCCCATGCCACGGCTTCCCTGAATTGCTTGATTTGTGTGTCCCAGCCGAGCTTTGCCTTCGTACTCATCTTGTAAGGAGAGCCGCCCTGCTGGTAGATGTGATAATGCATTGAATAGTTCTGCTGGGTCTGCATGACCAGATTTTCGTAGAAAGTCATAATCTCATTTCCTTTTAAAATTACTGAGTGCAAAGGTACGGGGAAACAACGGTTATGTCGCTACCAATTAATATCAGAGAACTGCCAAAATGATAAAATTACAGATCTCCTTGCAGAGTATGGAGAGCAACGACAGCTTGGTTGTAGTCATTTATTGCGGCGGCATACTTAAGCCTTGTGTCGATACTTTGCTGCAATGCGCCCACATATTCAATATAGCTAATCTCACCACTTTCGTAAGCCGCGGCACTGATGCGTGATGTCTCGGAGGCCTCACCGTTTCCAACAGATGTGTAATAGTCGAGTTGGTTCTTCGCCGAAAGCATCCTGTTTGTGGCTATGGCATACTCGCTCTGGCGTTGTGCCGCTACGTTTTGCGATTGCAACTCCAGCTGCTCGCGCTGCTTGCGTGCAGCCTTCACGCGAGCCTTGGTAGCGCCTGTAAATATCGGAATGCCCACGCCTATCTCAAAGCCCATGAAGTTGCCGTCGTTCCAGCCGCGGTCGACATGGTACGGATTCCAGCCTTTTATCACCATTTGTGTGCGTAGGGCAAGGCTTAGTGATGGTGCGTAAACCGACTTCTCAACCTTTATCTGTTCGTCGGCAGTACGCAGACGTGCATCGGCAAGCCGCCCTTCGGGAGTCTGCTGATAGTTGTAAACCTGTCCCTCGTTATAAGCGATAGGCAGCAGATTACTTTCAGCAGGGTTTACCATGCCGGATGTTCCCAACAAACGGGCGAGTTCTGCCTGAGTGTTTACGTAATCCGTCTCTGTCTGGCGTATTTTCAAATTGTTCTCATGGCGCAGACGGCTGGCATTGAGAGGTTCAAGTTGACGAACCTCGCCTGCATCGTACCGCTTTGTAGCAATGTCCTCATAATGCGCAAGGATGGTGTCCTGCTGATAAAGGATGCGTAGTTTCTCCCGCTGATAGACAAGCTGGTAATAAAGCGAGGCGATACGTCCGTGCAAGCGGTTTCCGACAACTGCCACTTCACTTTGTGCAGAGCTTGTCTCAGCTTTCAGCAGGTGGCGGCGGGCTACATATCTTGTCGGAAAATCGATAGTCTGCGAAAGTGCGAGCGCATTGTCAGGACTGCCGCCGGATGTAGGGTCCTGCGACAGCGACAACTCCGTCTTGTCAATATCCCATGCCGTGCCCTCCATTATCCGCGACCTCTCCACGGCGGCACTTGCGGCCTGTAATGATATGTTGTTCGCGTCGGCAAACTTGAAGCAATCTTCAAGGCTCATTGTTTGACTTAGTTTTCCTTGTTCACGACTCGGCCATTCAAGCGAACCTGATGGCTCCCGCTGCTCAATCGGTTGGGCTGTCATTAGTGCCGGCAATAAAATTAAAACACTTAATATTATCTGTCTCATAAGTCTTGTTCTGTTTGTCAACTATACTTTTTTATGAATTGATGACAATTGACATCCAATCTCGTGACAATTGTCATACTATATCGTGACATTTGTCATTAGTTCATTATTTGATTCCTTTCAGTCATAAAAACGATTCCCGTTTGCCGTTATTTTTTTGTGAATGTCTTGTAAATTGCGGGCAGGACGAGCAACGTCAGCAGCGTCGATGTTATCAGTCCGCCAATGACCACCGTGGCCAGCGGGCGCTGCACCTCTGCACCATCGCCGTTTGAAAGTGCCATAGGCAGGAAGCCCATTGAGGCTACCAACGCCGTCATGAGCACCGGGCGCAGACGAATCATGCAACTGTCAACGATGCGTTTCTCGACATCTTTAATCCCTGCTTTTTGGAATTGATTCATCTGGTTGATGAGTACCACACCGTTGAGCACTGCCACACCGAAGAGGGCTATGAATCCGACGCCTGCCGAAATTGAAAAGTTGAGCCCACGGAACCACAACGCCCATATGCCGCCGATGGCCGCAAGTGGGATTGCGGAAGCGACGAATAGCGTCTCACGCACGTTCTTCACCGTGGCGTAGAGCAGCAGAAGGATAATGACGAGCGCTATCGGGATGACAACCATCAGCCGCTGTGTGGCGCTCTGGAGGTTCTGGAACTGTCCGCCATAGGTGTAGTAATACCCTTCGGGCAGATGGAGCTTTCCGTCGAGAATCTTCTGTATGTCGGCGACGGTGCTCTCGACATCGCGTCCTCGAACATTGAAGCCTACATAAATCCGGCGCATGCCGTCCTCGTGGCTCACCTGTGCCGGTGCGTCCTTGTACTCAATGTCGGCAATCTGCTGAAGCGGAACACTGCCACCTTGGGGCAATGGAATGTACAAGTTCCTCAGCGACTCTATGTTGTCGCGGTCGGCATTGTCCATACGAAGGACCACGTCGAACTTGCGCTCGCCCTCGTAGATGCTGCCCGCCACGGCTCCGGCATAGGTTGTCTCGATGGCACGGTTGACATCGTCGACGCTGATGCCGTATTCGGCTAGCCGCTCGTGGTTATAAGTTACTTGTATCTGAGGCAAGCCTGACACCTTCTCCACGAATGTCGAGCTGACGCCGGGAACGTTCTTTATCAGTAAGTCAATCTTATTTGCCACACTTGACAGCTTGTCGAGGTCGTCGCCATACACCTTTATGGCCACATCCTGCTGTATGCCGGTCATCAGTTCGTTCTGCCGCATCTGTATGGGCTGCGAAATCTCGAACTCCATGCCTGGCAGGTTCTCCATTGCCTCCTGCATCTTGTCCATAAGTTCCGAGGTGGTCTTTGCCGATGTCCATTCGTCCTTCGGCTTCAGGCTCACCATGAGGTCGGCACGCTCGACGGGCATCGGGTCGGTGGGTATTTCGGCACTTCCTATGCGGCTCACCACCTGCTTCACCTCAGGGAACTCACTTTTCAGCAATTGCTCGGCCTTGGTGCAGCTCTTCACCATCTGTGAGAGCGACGTGCCCTGCGCCATGCTCGCCTCAATGGCGATGTCGCCCTCCTCAAGGGTCGGTATGAACTCGCCACCGAGGAAGTGGAACGCCACCACGCTGACGCAGAACAATGCCACAGCACCGGTAATGACGTCTTTCCGACGTGCCAGCACCCACGTAAGAACAGGCTTGTACCATGAGCGAAGTTTTTCAATCATCCGGTCGGAAAAGTTCTCATGGCTCTTGGCCTTGCGGCTGAGGAAGAGCGCACTGGCCATAGGGACGTAGGTCAAAGAAAGGCTAAACGCTCCTAGTATGGCGAAGAACACGGTCAGTGCCATCGGGCGGAACATCTTTCCCTCAATACCCGACAGTGCCATGATTGGTACATAAACCACCATTATCATTATCTCACCGAAGGCCGCACTCGACCGCATCGTGTTGGCAGCATGTCCCACTTCCTTGTCCATTTCCTTCCTCGTGAGCACTTTGCCTGGAGTCATGGTATTGATGTGCGTCACCACAGCCTCACGATGATTACCGTAGAGTCGACAATCATTCCGAAGTCGATGGCCCCGAGGCTCATCAGGTTGCCGCCGATGCCGAACGTTTTCATCATTCCGAAGGCAAAGAGCATTGACAGGGGGATGACGCTCGCCACGACAAATCCCGACCGCCAGTTGCCAAGAAACAGCACGAGCACGAAGATGACTATCAGCCCGCCCTCAATGAGATTGTGGGCGATGGTCCCCTCCACCCTGTCGACGAGGTTCGTGCGGTCGATGAACGGCTCTATGACAACCCCTTCGGGCAGCGATTTCTGTATCTGCGCGATACGTTCCTTCACCCGTCGGCTCACCTGCTGGAAGTTCTCGCCCTTGAGCATGATGGCTATGCCGACGACAACCTCGCCCTCGCCATTGCGTGTCACAGCACCGAAGCGGGTGGCATGACCCATACGCACATCGGCGACATCAGAGACTTTCACTGGGATGCCGTTGACGGTCTTCACGGCAATGTTGCGCAGATTGTCAAGACTTAGGGCAACACCAATGCCACGGATAAAATATTGGTTTGCGTTTTGTTCGATATAGCTGCCGCCGGTGTTGGCGTTGTTCTTCTCAAGGGTGTCGTAAACCTCGCTGACGGTGACTCCCGATGCCTCAAGGCGGTCGGAATTGATGGCCACCTCGTACTGCTTCACGTAGCCGCCCCAGCCGCTGACCTCGGCAACACCCGGCGTGCCGGAGAGCTGCTTGCGGACGATCCAGTCCTGGTAGGTTCGCAGCTGAGTGAGCGAGTACTTGTTCTCATAGCCTTTCTTGGCATGAATGGTGTAGTGGTAGATCTCGCCAAGTGCCGTGGCTATAGGTCCCATGCTGACGTCGGCATTCTTAGGCAAGTCCTTCTCAGCCTCGTCGAGCACCTGGCTCACTTGCGACCGAGCCCAGTAGATGTCGGCATTGTCGTCGAAGACAAGGGTGGTGACGCTCAGCCCGCTGCGCGAGATGCTGCGGCGCTCCTTCAGCCGCGGGATGTTCGCCATAGCCATCTCCAGCGGAGTAGTGATGTACTGCTCTACTTCCTGTGCGCCAAGCGACGGAGCCTGCGTTATGACCTGCACCTGGTTGTCGGTAATGTCGGGCGTGGAGTCGAACGGCAACTCTATGAGCGACCACACTCCCCAGGCGACCAGTGCCAGCACAAGCACGCCAATGACGAGCTTGTGACTGATGGAATAATCTAATAATCGTTTGAACATATTAATCCTCCCCGTGGTCGCCGGTCATTGATGCAAGATAGAATGCGTTGTCGGTGACAATCTCCTGTCCTTCACGTATGTGCTTGCAGAGCGTTACGGCAGTGTAGCCGTTGCCCGTGGCATCCGTTGTCACCTCGTGGCGTGAGAAATGGTAGCCTTGCTTGTCGGGCTTGCCGTTAAGGGCGAAGATGTAGCTCTTGCCGTCTGAGCGGATAATGGCATTCGATGGCAGGGTCTTGCTGCGCTGGCGGCCAATGGCTATACTGCCGTTGACATACTCACCATCGAATAATTTTGAATTTTGAATTTTGAATTTTGAATTGTCAAGTCTGACATGCACCGCAACCGACTTTGTTCCGTCAGTAAAATATTGGTTCATGCCATATACGCGTCCGTATATCTTCGTGCCGGGCTCGTTGGTGAGGGTTATGAGCACCTGGTCGCCGACCTGAACCTTATTAATATCCTTCTCATAGACATTGAGGTCGCACTCCACCGCCGAGTTGTTGCGGATGGACATCAGCGGTGTCTGCATGTCGGCATAGCTTCCGAGTGAGGCGGTGATATTGCTCACCTGTCCGGAGATGGGCGCCTTCACTGGGAAGGTGGTTATGAAACGGCCCCGCGATGCGCTTGCCGTCGAGATGCCCATCTGGGCGAGCTGTTGGGCAATGCCCTGCATCTTAGCCTGTGCGATGTGGTATTCCTTCTCGGCCTCCTGCAGATTGCGCTTAATGCCCGCACCGCTCTTGTCGAGGGTCTGCTGGCGCTGCATGTTGAGACGGGCGAACTCGCAGTCCTTGCTGGCGGAATAATACTCACGCTGGAGCGAGACGACATCGGTGTTCTCAACCATCGCCACCGTCTGACCCTTGCTGACATACTGACCGTCGCTGACATAGATGGCCTTGACTATTCCGCCCATGAGCGAAGCCACATTACCCTTGTCCTTGGCACGAAGAATAATCTGGCCGTTGGCGGACAGAGTGGCATCGATGTCGCGATACTCGGCCTGCCCGAAGGATAATCCGGCGGTCTTCACCTGACGCGCGGTAAGTGGAATATTGAAATAATCGGTCTCGTCGGACGTTTTACTGGAACTGCTTTCCGTGGCCTTGCTTTGCGACAAATAGGTAAAGCCGACCAATGCCAAAACTGTGGCTGCAACAATAATAAGTAACCTTTTCATAATCTTGCCTTTCTTTTTCTGCTGCAAAGTTATGCATAAAGGAATGCAACCGGGTTGCAAACGGCACTTTGCACCATACTTTGCAACCGAGTTGCATTTTTAATTCAAAAATCATAATTCATAATTCATAATTATGATTACCTTTGCAGAAGAATAAAAGCATAAAGTTCAATGTTGAAAGTTCAAAATAATCATGACCGGCTGGGCGCTTTCCCGGAGAAGACCGACCGGCAGTTGGCTCTGATGCGCTACACGAAGACCTCGTGCGGTGTCGACTTCCTGCTCAATACCGCCGACAGCTCGGAGAAGGCTCCGTGGTTTCACTTCAGTGAGCGCTACCAGACTGATTTCTTCGAGTTCTACTTCTTCCGCAAGGCTAACGGATGGATGATTCTGAATGGTGAGCGGATAGACCTGCACGACGGTATGCTGCTCATCATCTCGCCTTACCAGCATCAGGAGTGGCACACGGACGACCTGCACATGGAATTCACTTTCTTGGTATTTCAAGAAGAGTTCATCAACAATTTCTTCACCGACAAGTACTTCATGTACCGGTTGCTCTATTGCTATCAAAACGATACGCCGACTTACTTTGATCTGACTGGGGATGATTCGGCTCCCTTGCTGGCTTTGTTGAAGGAAATGAAGGACGAGCTGCGCAATCCCGTGGCCGACAGCTATCAGATGATTCTCGCCTATCTCTATGAGTTCCTGCTGAAGCTCAACCGTCTCTATGCCTGCCGCTTCAACCTGCCTTTTGCTCCTCCGCAGAACAACTATGCCTATCAATACAAGCAGCTCTTGGAGGCTAACATCTGCAAAAAGAACCGAGTGGCAGACTATGCCTCCATGATGAACGTCAGCCGCGTGACACTCAACAAGGCGGTGAGGAATGAGTTCGGTGTCAGTGCAAGCTGGTTGCTCAAGCAACGGTTGCTGCAGGAGGTGAAACAATCATTGCTGTTTTCTGACGCGAGTATCAAGGAAACGGCCTTCCGTCTGAATTTCTCGGAGCCGAACCACTTGATGCGTTTCTTCAAGCAGATGACGGGTCGTACTATCGGTGACTTCATGAACGCGTATCGGCGTGATGGGCACATTTAGCCGGAATCGTTATTTGACTTCGTCTTCCTCATTCACGATTGTCACAAGCGACTTTGTTGTAGCGACTTGGCAGAATGTATGCATGGGGCCTGTGCATCGTTGTGCATGACGCTATATCAAGAAAAAGGCTATTCCGCTGCTCACGCAGAAGAATAGCCACAACACAAACACAAAATAAAACATTTTTTCATTGAATGCCGTCGGCACGCAGCCGTTGCTGCCATGCCCAGGCGGAGCGAAGCACGTCCTCCAGCGGTGTGTCGGCCCGCCAACCCAGCACGCGGTTGGCCTTGGAGCAGTCGCCCCAAATCTTCTCGATGTCGCCCTCACGGCGCGGGCCGAACTTCCAGTTCAGTTTCACGCCGGTGGCCTTTTCGAAGGTCTCCACAATTTCCAGGGTCGAATTGCCGTGTCCCGTTCCGATGTTGAAATATTCGATGGCGTCGGTGTCCTGCTCGAGTACGCGTGTCATGGCAGCTACGTGTGCCTTGGCCAAGTCCACCACGTAGATATAGTCGCGGATGCACGTGCCGTCGGGCGTATTGTAGTCATTGCCGAAGATGGTCAGCTGCTTTCGGATGCCGATGGCCGTCTGTGTGACAAATGGGATGAGGTTGGCGGGAACGCCGTTCGGCAGTTCTCCGATGTGTGCTGACGGATGGGCACCGATAGGGTTGAAATATCGGAGCACGATGCTCTTGATGGGTGCACCGCTATGGATGTAGTCGTAGATAATCTGCTCGTTGATTTCCTTCGTGTTGCCATACGGCGAGGTGGCTTTCTGGTGCGGAGCCGTCTCGGTCACCGGCAGGTCTTCGGGCTTCGGCTGTCCATAGACCGTGCATGAGGAGGAGAAGATGATGCCCTTGACACCGTACTTCGGCATCAGCTCCAGCAGGTTCACCAAGGAGACGATGTTGTTGCGATAATACATCAACGGCTTCTGCACACTTTCGCCCACAGCTTTCGATGCCGCAAAATGGATGATGCCCTTGATGTCGCTATACTTCTTGAAGATGTTCTCCGTGGCCTCGAAGTCTTTCAGGTCAATCTGTTCGAAAGCGGGGCGGATGCCCGTGATTTTCTCGATGCCGTCAAGCACTTTGATGTTGGAGTTGGAGAGATTGTCAACGATGACCACATTGTAGCCGGCCTGCTGCAGTTCCACTGTCGTGTGTGACCCGATGAAGCCTGTACCACCGGTCACAAGAATCGTTTCTTTCATATAGAGGATAATGGTTGGTTATGAGTTTTTCCGATGGCAAATTTATTGATTATTCACCAAAAGAAAAAGAATATTCGCGGATTTTTTACGCGTGCGTGATTTTTTCCGTAATTTTGCACGGAAAAGGAAGTGAAAGAATGCAATCAGATATGGGAAGGAAAAGGAAAGGGAATGGAAGAGCTTGCGGGGCAAAAGCTCCCTCCGCGTCGGGCTGGGGGAGAAACCGGAGCTGTCTCCTTTTTCCCTTTTGGGTTCTTCTTCTGACGGGCTGTTTAGAGCCCACGCCGAAGGTGGCCGAGGGTGTGTTCCGTTCGGACGACAGCGGGCCGGAGGCGGCGGAAGAGACGTGGGATTTGAGCGACATCCAGGCCAACGGCGAACTGATTGTGCTGACCATGTACGGCCCTGCCACCTACTTTGAGTTCCGTGGCGAGGACTTCGGCTTCCAGTACAGGCTGGCCGATGCCTTTGCCCAGAGCATCGGAGTGACCGTGCGCGTCAGCGTATGCCGCAGCACGACCGAGCTGGTGGAGCGGCTCCGTGAGGGCGAAGGCGACCTGATTGCCTGCAACATGGAGCCGACGGACTCGCTCCGGGGCGAGCTGACCTACTGCGGAGAGCGGGAAATCAGCCAGTTCATGGACACGCTCCAGTCCGTGGATCCGTCCATCGGCAATGGTAAGGGCAAGACCTTTGCCTGGGCTGTCAGCCGGCAAGCCACGAATCTGTCCGCGCAGCTCGACAGCTGGCTGACAGACCACCAGCGGAATCTGCTGGCCATCGCCAGCCCCCATGTGGCTGACAGTCGCGGACGTGTTTACGCTCCGCGCCGTCGTGCCCTCAGCCCGATGCTGGATGCTGCGCACGGCCGGATTTCCATCTACGATGCCCTGTTCAAGAAATACGCCTCCTCCTGCGGATGGGATTGGCGGCTGCTGGCTGCCCAGTCCTACCAGGAATCCGCTTTCGATTCCCACGCCGTGTCGTGGATGGGTGCTATGGGACTGATGCAGCTGATGCCATCCACGGCACGTGACATGGGAGTGGGGCAACACGAGATTTTCGTGCCCGAGCCCAACATCCGGGGCGCGGCCCGTCTGATCCGGCAGTTGGACAGCCATTATGCCGACATCCGCAATGCAGACGAGCGTATCAACTTCGTTCTCGCTGCCTACAACGCAGGGGCGGGGCATGTGGACGATGCACGCAGGATGGCTCGCAAGCATGGATGCAAGGCCGATGTCTGGACAGGCGAGGTGGAGCGTATCGTGTTGCGGATGTCCGACAGCCGTTTCTACAACGATCCGCTCGTGCAGCATGGTTATTTCCGCGGCAGCGAGACCTTCAATTACGTGCGCGACATCCGATCACGCTGGGCGGACTACCGCCGCAGAATCTGAACCGCCCGCCGACTTTTTCTCCGCAGAAAGGAAGCCGATATGCCCGCCTTTCCAAAATTTTATTCGTACCTTTGCGCACGAACAAGCAGAAGCATTCTGAGAATGAAGCAGCAAAAGAGAATCGTATTCGTGGTGAATCCTATTTCGGGCACCAGCGGAAAGCGCATGATTGTGAGCAAGATTGAGAAGCTGATAGACCGTGAGCAGTTCAGCTACGACATCGTGAAGACGCAATATGCGGGACACGCCGTCGAGATTGCGCGCGGAGCGGCCAACCAGGGCATCGACATCGTGTGCGCCGTCGGTGGCGACGGAACGGTGAACGAGACGGCACGAGGGCTGGTCCACACCGACACGTCGCTGGCCATCATCCCTTGCGGCTCGGGCAACGGACTCGCGCGTCATCTCCACATCCCGATGGATGCCATTCGTGCCATCAAGCTGATCAACGACGGAAGGCCGCGCAGGATGGACTATGGACTCATCAACCTGCATCCTTTTTTCTGCACGTGCGGCGTGGGATTCGACGCGTTCATCTCGCAGAAGTTCGCTGAGTCGGGCAAGCGAGGCCCGCTGACATATCTGGAGAACATCCTGCGCAACGCGCTCAGCTACAATCCGGAGACATACGAGCTGGATGTGGAGGACGAGCATGCGGAGCACGTCAGCTACGAGGCCGTCATCATCGCCTGCGCCAACGCCTCGCAGTACGGCAACAACGTTTATATAGCCCCGCAGGCTTCCGTGCGCGACGGCCTGCTGGATGTCACCATCATCGAGCCATTCACCGTGCTGGAGGCTCCCCAGATAGCCTTTCAGCTGCTCAACGGCACGCTGGAGCAGGGATCGCGCATCAAGACGTTCCGTTGCAGACACCTGCGCATCAAGCGCAGCGGCAGCGGAGTGATTCACTACGACGGCGACCCTGTGGAAACGGGTCCGCAAATCGACGTCAGCATCGTGCCGCAGGGGCTGTCCTGCATCTGTCCCAAGGACGAAGGCGTGACGGCCGTGACGGAGAACATCCAGAACGCCATCGTGGAGCATTTCAACAACATGTACCTGCGCAGCGAGGACTTGCTCGAAAACAATATTCTCTCCAAAAACAGGATTCTCAAAATCAACAAGGATATCGTCGGGCGGCTTGCCCGGAAAAAATGATGGCGGTGGGCAGACACAGACTCTGGATTTTCAATCCGTCCAACGACATGGCGCTGGCGGCCGATGTCAGCCCATACCAGCCTCCCAAGGCCATCCAGCGGATGGAGGCAGAGCAGGCATTCCTGCCCTGGACTTGGGCGACGGAGGGGGATGCGGTACTCACCGACTGGACAACGGACTATCAGACGCTGTGCCGGCAGGCGGGACACGAACTGGAACCCGCTCCCTGGGGCTGGAGCCGGGCTGTCAGACAGCGGCTGCTGCGCTTTGGAGTGCCCGTCCGACTGATGCCGACTGATGCCGAATTGACGGAATGGCGGCAGTTGTCCAGCCGCGAGTCCGCCGTCGGATTCGTCACGGCATTGCTGGACGCAGTACCGGCCGCAGTCCGGCCGTTTCTGGTCGGCGGGCAGATGCGCTTTTTCCATTCACCCGACGAGGTCTCGCTGCCTGCGGAATGCCGTTCTTATATGGTGAAGTCACCTTGGTCAAGCAGTGGGCGCGGGGTATTCATGGCCACAGCTCAAGCGGAAGAGACAGCCGGCGGCTTGTCGTGGGGGTTCGACAGCCGCACGCTGACACGTATGGCCGGCATCTTCCGTCATCAAGGCGGCCTGCTGCTGGAACCGTTTTATCAGAAACAACTCGATTTCGCCACCGAATACGAGATTGGCGCTGACGGCATCGTCCGTTTTCTGGGCTATTCCGTTTTCTCCGCCACCGCCACGGGGCGGTATGAGCATAATTACGAGGAAAGCCAGCCAGCCTTGCTCCGGCGCATCTTGACGGCGTTCCAAGTGGCAGACAACGGAGCCGTTTTGGAGGCCGTCCGCCACACGCAGGAAATGTTGCTCCGCCGGATGCTGGCAGGCCGTTACCGAGGTTTTGTCGGTATTGACATGATGGTGGTGGCGGGGAAAGAACATCCGCAGCTCCATCCCTGTGTCGAAATGAATCTGCGGATGAATATGGGTATCGCGGCCATCATGCGTTACCAAAAAAGCCTCGGAAAGGAACGCAACTGAGGCTGCTCCACCTGCACGGCAGGGCTCTCGTTGCCATAGCGGTCTTGCGCTCGGACAGCCAGGAAACGGCGGTTGCAGCCCTGTCCGGCAATGGCCCATTGAGTGGAGCGGATGCCCGTCGCCAGCAGGTTCTCGGGGCAGTCCGTGTCCACGGGCCGGCTGTCCGAACCGTAGATGTTGTAGGTGAGATAGTCACGGGAATTGTCATCGGCAGTCCGTTGCGGCGCATCCCAATAGAGCGTGCCCTCGTCCAGCCGGAGTCGTGCGGGAGCGGCGGGAGGCAACGTGTCGCCCGTCCATGTCATGCGTGGCGGGAGAGCGGGGTAGGGGTTGAACTCCTGGCAGACCGCGTCGAAGAGCCCCTGGCAGCTCCGCACCAAGTATTCGCTGCGGTAGTAGCATTGACCTCCGATGCCAGCCGTGCGGGTTGCGTGGATTTGGGCCCGCACGTCACTCAGCCGCCAGCGCCCTTCACGAGGATCGAGAAAATAAATACCCAGCCCGGGCACTACGGGATGGCCGTAGTCATGCTCCGCCCAGTCGAACAGGAATGGATAGAAATGGTCGCCCTGGAAATACATCATGGGAAACAGCATGTCTTGCCAGTTCTCGCGCAGCCACAGCTGCGGGTCTTGATAGACCACGTCGTAGCAGTTCCATCCCCGCGAAGAATAACGTTTCACGTCGCGGTATTTTCCAATGGGTGAAGAGGATAGTTTGATCCACGGGCCGACCTCCTTGACGGCATCATGTACGCGGCGCACGATGCGCGAGATGTTGTCCCGCCGCTCGCGGGCATTGCAGGCATCGGTATAGTGCCAGACGGCCTCGGGATAGCGGATGTAATCAAGACTGATGCCGTCCACGTCATAGTGCGTGGCTATCTCGCGGCAGAGGGAGGCGATATAGTCTGCCGTGCCGCTCTCCGCCGGCTGCATGAACACTTCGCCCCGCACCGTCTTGCAGAGACGTGGCTGCCGGCGCGTGACGGACTGCATGCCGTATGCCTTTTGTTTCTTCGCCGTCCCCAGTGGGATGCAGACCACCCAGGCGTGGAGTTCCATGCCGCGTTTGTGACATTCCTCGATGGCAAAAGCCAGCGGATCGTAGCCGGGCGACTGCCCGTAACGTCCCGTGAGACAGTTGTCCCACGGCTCCATGGCGGATGGATAGATGACCGTGCCCCGGATGCGGGTCTGAAGCAGCACGGTATTGATGTTGGCCTGCCGCAACTTGTCCAGCATACGGATGAGCTCGTCCTTTTGCCGCCGGATGCTCCGGCTGTCCGTCGCCTTGGTCCGCGGCCAGTCGATGCCTCCGATGGTGGCCAGCCAGACGGCTCTGACCTCGCGCTTCGGTCCGGTGGACGGCCAGAGACTCTCGGTGGCCGGTATCCACGCGTGGGTTAGAAGAGGAAAGACAAACAGAATGCTTACAATCCAGAATGTTCGGCACGTCATTTGTTTCAATTCGTTAGTGCGAAAACCGCAGAAGTGGCGATTCCCAATTAAAAGGATGTTAAAAACCTGTGGATTTAGTGTCCTTTCGTGCAAAGGTAAGGATATTTTCACTAATTTTGCCAAGTTTTTGGACAAGAAGTCAAAAAAAACAAACGAAGATTTCATTTATCTGAATCGATGATTACATTCGTCACCTCATTTCTGCTGCTCATTCTGGGATTCTTCATCTACGGCACGTTCGTGGAACGTGTCTTCGGTGTGGATCCAAACCGCAAGACTCCATGCTACACCAAGGCTGACGGCGTGGACTACGTGCCCCTGCCCACATGGAAGGTCTATCTCATTCAGTTCCTCAATATTGCCGGCACAGGTCCCATCTTTGGTGCCATCCAGGGCATCCTCTTCGGGCCGGCCGCCTACATCTGGATTGTGCTCGGCTGCATTTTCGGCGGAGCCGTCCATGACTTCCTGTCGGGCATGATTTCGCTGCGCAAAGGTGGCGTGAGCCTGCCGGAGCTGGTGGGCGACGAGCTGGGCAACCGCACCCGCGTGTTCATGCTCGTTTTCTCCCTCGTGCTGATGATTCTGGTGGGAGCCGTGTTCGTCACCACGCCCGCCGGCCTGCTGGGAGTGCTGACCAAGTCATGGGGCGCGTTCGGATCTCCTCTCTTCTGGACCATCATCATCTTCGCCTACTATGTGCTGGCCACATTGCTGCCTGTTGACAAACTCATCGGGCGCATCTATCCGCTCTTCGGCGTGGCTCTGCTCATCATGGCCGTCGGCGTGTTCATCGGCATCTTCACCCATCAGGCACCCATGCCGGAAATCACGGAAGCCTTCACCAACCACCATCCGAAGGCTGCCACCATTCCACTCTTCCCGACACTCTGCATCACCATTGCCTGCGGGGCCGTCAGCGGTTTCCACGCCACGCAGTCACCGATGATGGCACGCTGTCTCAAAAATGAGAAAATGGGGCGCCCCGTGTTCTACGGCGCGATGATTACCGAAGGCTTCGTGGCTCTCATCTGGGCTGCGGCCGCCATAGATTTCGCCAGTGCCCTGCCGGGCGACGGAACACCCTACGAGCGTCTGCTGGCAGCCATGACCGACGGCGGCAAAATCAATCCGGCCATCATCGTCAACGAAATCTGCCATTCCTGGATGGGCACTGTCGGAGCCGTGCTGGCCATTCTCGGCGTTGTGGCGGCACCCGTCACCAGTGGTGACACCGCCTTCCGCTCGGCCCGCCTCATCGCCGCCGACTTTTTCCATTTCAAGCAAGACAAGATTTACAAGCGCCTGCTCCTTTCCGTGCCGTTGTTCCTCATCGCCGGGCTGCTCATGTGCATCAACTTCGACATCCTCTGGCGCTACTTCGCCTGGGTCAACCAGTCGCTGAGTGTCTTCACCCTTTGGGCCGTCACCGTCTGGCTCACACGCCATCAGAAGAACTTCTACATCACACTGGTGCCGGCCTTGTGGATGACGCTCGTCTGCACCTCCTACATTCTCGTGGCTCCCGAAGGCTTCAGCCTCCTCCCCGCCATTGCCGACACCGCGGCCGGCATCGTCACCGTGGTCGCACTGACGGCCTTCATCATCTGGCGCAAAAAGGAAACCGCATCGCCACGGCCCTTGCAGAATTCATAAATCATCAACGCCTACACATTATTATATTATACGATTCATGAGAAGACTCCGTCGTTCCCAATTTCTGCCACCCCTGCTCCTGCTGGCCGGGGCGGCATTTTATATCTATTACGGCATCACCTACAACGCATGGCGGGCCAATCTCCCCAACGCCATCATCTATGTAGTCATCCTTGTCCTCCTCTTCTGGGCACTTCGAAAAAAGGAGAAATACCAGGACGAACGCGATGCCCGGCAGCATTGAACAGCCTCCGCGGAGCCGATTTCAGGTCGAAATCGAACTTTTGGCACATTTTTTCTCCCCAAAAATTTGTCAGGTTCAGAAAAAGCCTTACCTTTGCAATCGTTTTGCGGAAATAGCTCAGTTGGTAGAGCA